>JBQDDG010000025.1:0-27722 GCA_052093225.1 Actinomycetaceae bacterium | reverse complement strand
CGGGTCCCGGGGGGGCAACCCCCCCGCGCGGGGCCCCCCCGCGGGGGGGGCCCCCCGGGGCCGGGCCCGGGGCGCCGGTCCCCCCCTCCCCCCGGGCGGGGGGGGGGGCCCCGCGCCGCGGGGCCAGGCGCGACGACCGGACCGCTGCCCGGTCACCGCAACCCGCCCGGCCCGTGGCACCGTCCGGCCCTCCTCCCGCTCAGCCCTGGTGCATCGGTGCGGGCGCAGGGAGCCCCGCGTCCTTGCGCACCCGGGCGGCGTAGTCGTCGAGGAAGCGCAGTGCGTCGACGAGCGTCGTCACCGTGATCTCGACGTCCATGTTGTGGATCGTCTCGCCCTCGGCGGTGGCCGCCTCGGCGACCGCCGTCAGGGAGTCGAGGTCGTCGACGTCGAGACCTGCCTCGAGCAGCGTGTTCGGGAGTCCGACCGCGGTGGTGAAGCGGATGAAGTCGTCGAGCTCCGCAGTGGGGGCGGACTCGAGCACGAGCTGCGTGGTGGTGCCGACGTTGACCTTCTCGCCGTGCGTGAGGTGGTGCGTCTGCGGGACCGCGGTGAGGCCGTCGTGGATGGCGTGGGCGCCGGCCAGGCCGCTGGACTCGAAGCCGAGCCCGGACAGCAGCGTGTTCGCCTCCACCACGCGGTCGACCGCGGGGGTGACGACGTTCCGGCCCACCGCGGCGATCGCGGGAAGCGCATCCTCGTGGAGGATCTCCCAGCTGAGGCGGGCGAGCGCCTTGGCGGACATCGTCGCCGCACCGCCGGCCATCGTGCCGGCCTGCGCGCGGGCGACCGCGCGGGCCTCCGGCCACGTGGCCAGGGCATCGCCGATGCCGGCCACGAGAAGCCGGACGGGGGCGTTCGCGACGAGCTGGGTGTCGACGAGGACCAGGTCGGGGTTGCGCGGGAAGAAGCGGTACTCCTCCATGGCGCCGTCCTCGGTGTAGACGACGGACAGCGCGGAGCACGGTGCGTCCGTCGACGCGATCGTCGGCACCGAGGCCCACCGGGTGCCGGCGAGGTGGCCGGCGGCCTTGACCGCGTCGATGACGGAACCGCCCCCGACCCCGGCGACGACGTCCGCCCCGAGCTCGCCCGCCCGCGCGGCGAGCGAGTCGATCGCCGCGGCGGTCGCGTACCCCGTGAAGCCCACGCGGTGCACGGGCAGGCCCTCGGCCTCCAGCGACGCGGTGACCGTCTCGCCGACGATCCCCCACACCACGTCGTCGGCCACGATCATCGGCACCGAGCCGAGCCGCGCGAGCTCCGCGCCGATGCGGGCCATCGCGCCGCGTCCCTGGCTGTAGCGGGAGGGGGCGATGAGGGACATGAGCGGCTGGTCGGCCATGACGGTCTCCTTCACGAGGCGCTGCGGTGGGTGTCACCACCGACGCTACGGAGCGGGAGGGGAGGATGCGCGGGTCGGAGGTCCCGACCGCCGGGCCGCAGGCGCGGGGGCAGCCCCCGCCCGCCGGGCCGTTGCCCGAGCGCGAGGCCCGTCCCGCCCGGGAGGACGCGGCGCGTGCGCCCGGCATCTCGGGCGGGTCTAGCCTTCTTCCGCGGCCCGCTCCCGGGACCGCCCACCACAGCGACGGAGGTCTGCCGTGCGCACGATCGTCCTCACCGGTGGGAGCGACGGCATCGGCGCCGCCGCCGCCCGTCAGCTCGCGAACGACGGCACGCGACTGGTCCTCGTCGGCCGTTCCCCCGCCAAGACCGCGGCGGTCGCCCGGCAGACGGGGGCCGAGCACCACGTCGTCGACTACGCGCGCCTGGACGAGGTGCGGGACCTCGCCGCCGAGCTCGACCGCACGCTCGACCGGATCGACGTCCTCGCCAACAATGCGGGCGGGCTGTTCACCGGACCGGTCGAGACCGCCGACGGCTTCGAGCGCACGTTCCAGGTCAACCATCTCGCGCCCTACCTGCTGACCAACCTGCTGCGGGCGAAGCTGCTCGCGAGCCGGGCGAGCGTCGTCGCGACCGCCAGCGTGGCGAACCTGATCTACGGCCGGCTCGACCTCGACGACCTCGAGAGCAGGCGCGACTTTCGACCGAACCGCGCCTACGGGACCGCGAAGCTCGCCAACATGCTGTTCACCCGTGGCCTCCACCAGCACTTCCACGACCACGGGCTGAGCGCCGTGGCCTTCCACCCGGGCATCGTGGGCACGAGCTTCGCCGCAGGGACCCACGGGTACCTCGGCCGCCTGTACCAGGGGGCGCTCAAGCCGCTGCTCACCTCACCGGGGACCGGCGGGGCGACGCTCGCGCACTTCGTCGCCGGCGAACCCGGCGTCGCATGGGCGCCCGGCGGGTACTACGACGACCGCCGACGACCGGGGAGGGTCAACCGGGCGGCCACGGACTCGGCCGTCGTCGAGCGGCACTGGGAGCTCAGCGCCGCCGCGCTCGGCGTCGACTGGTCGCTCGGCAGCGGGTCGCCGGGCCCTACCGCACCCGGTAGCGCGCGATGAGCAGGTCGCCGGAGCGGATGAGCGAGACCAGCTCGAGCCCGCGCGCCCCCTCCGGCGCCCCCAGCACCATCCGCCGGCCCGTGCCGCCGGCGACGAGCGGCGAGTAGCTGACGAGCATCTCGTCCAACGCGGCCTCGGTGACCAGCGACCCGAGGAGCGTCGGGCCGCCCTCGGTGAGGATCCGGGAGAGTCCGCGCTCCCGCAGCGCCTCGACGACCGCGCCGCCGTGCACGCCGCCGCTCTCCCCCGGCGGGAGATGGACGACGTCGGCCACGCGCGAGAGCGCGTCCGCCCGGTCCGCCGGTGCCCCGGTCACGGTGAGCACGAGCGGCCGCTCGGGGGCGTCGCGCAGCATCGGCCCGTCCTCGTCGAGGTCGAGGCTCGAGGACACGACGGCGAGCCGCGGGTGGTCGCTCATGCCGGCGGCGCGGCGGCGCTCGACGACCTCGGGCGGGACCCGCACCGGCCCGTAGCCCTCGGCCCGCACGGTCCCCGCACCCACGAGCAGGACGTCGGCCGCGCCGCGCGCGAGGAGGAGGTGCGCCTGGTCCACCGGGTCGGACAGGCCGCCGGCGCGGCCGTCCATCGTCAGCGACCCGTCGACCGACGTCACCATGTTCGAGCGGACGCCCGGCTCCGCGTACTCCGCGGCCAGCTGCGCCGCGGGAACCACCTCCGGGACCGGCCAGAGGCGTTCGTAGTGGTCGCTGGGCCGCGCGTCGCCGGGAAGGGTGTCCATGCCGGACAGGCTAGTTCGGGGACGTGACGTCCACCGCGCCCGGAGATCGGCGCGCCGCCCCCGTCCGGCGGCTACCGTGACACGACGCCGCCTCCGAGGGAGAGACATGCCCAACTCCTTGCGCACCACGCTGTCCTCGGCCGAGGGACCCCTCGTCCTCGCCATCGACATCGGGTCCTCCGCCACCCGTGGCGGACTGTTCGACGCCGCCGGCCGCGAGGTGCGCGACGCGCGCCACAAGGTCGCCCACGCCTTCACCACCGACGCCCACGGGACGTCGACGATCGACCCGGACCAGGTCGTCGCCGAGGTCTCCGAGATCCTCACCACCGTGACCGCGGAGGTCGGCGACGCGGGCGTCGCCGGGGTCGCTCTCGACTCGTTCGCCTCCACCCTCGTCGGGGTCGGCCCCGCGGGTGGCGCGGCGACCCCCTGCTACACCTATGCCGACTCGCGCTGCGCCGCCGAGGTCACCGAGCTGCGCGGCAAGGTGCGCGAGTCCGAGCTCCAGCAGCGCACGGGCACGCGACTGCACACGAGCTACCTCGCGCCCCGGCTGCGCTGGCTGAGGAACAGCGAGCCGGCGCTTTTCGCGTCCGTCGACCGCTGGATGTCGCTCACGGAGTACGTCCACCTGCGCCTGCTCGGAGTCGCCGTCGCGAGCACGCCGACCGCCGCCTGGACCGGGCTGCTCAACCGACGCACCGGCGAGTGGGACACCCAGCTCCTCCGGCTCTCGGGCGTGCGCCGCACGCAGCTCTCCCCGATCCAGGACCCGGGCGTGCCGGTCCTGCCCACCGACGAGGCCGCCGCCTCGATCGCACGGACCTGGCCTTCCCTCGCGGACGCCACCTGGTTCCCCGGCATCCCGGACGGGCTCGGCTCGAGCCTCGGCGCGGGGGCCCGGGACAGCTCGACGGCGGTCGTCGCCGCCGCGACGACCGGGGCCATGCGCATCCTCGTCGACACGATCCCGCAGACCCTCCCGCCCGGCCTGTGGGGCTACCGGGTCGACGGCGGCCGCTCGCTGCTGGGCGGCGCGCTCAGCGACGTGGGCAGCGCGGTGGACTGGCTCCGCCGGGTCGTCCAGGTCCCCGACGACCTCGACCCGGTGCTCATTGGCGAGCCGGACCCCACGACGCCGCTGGTCCTGCCGTTCCTGTCCGGTGAGCGCTCGACGGGGTGGGCGGCGGACGCCCTCGCCTCCGTCGTCGGTCTCTCGGCCGCGCACACGGGTGCCGACATCGCCCGCGGCGCCCTCGAGGGCATCGCCCTGAGCTACGCGCGCATCGCCAAGCAGCTGCGCGAGGTCGCGGGCATGCCCTCGGAGATCCGCCTGAGCGGCGGCGTCAGCTCGAGCCTGCCCTCGTTCGCCCAGCTGCTCGCCGACGTCCTCGGCGCACCGGTGACGCCGGTGACGGCGAAGCGCTCGACGCTGCGTGGGACGGCCGCCGTGGCGCTCGCGGTGCTGGCGCCGGACACGGAGCGGGCGACCGGGGACCCGGGCGAGCGGTGCGAGCCGGTCCCGGCCCGCACCGCCCACTACGCCCGCCGCCTCGCGCAGCTCGAGGACACCTACGCGGCGCTCACGCCGCGCTGACCGACGCCTCTCAGCTGCGGCGGCCCCACGGGTCCTGGCCCGGCTGGTCGCCCCAGCCCTGGCCGCCCTGCGGCGCGCCACCGGCGGGCCGGGGCTGCCACAGGCCCTGGTCCGGGGCGCCCGCCAGCGGCTGCCCGGCCGGCCCGTGCCCGGCCGGCGCCTGCCCCGCCGTCGGGGCCGCGCCGGCCCCCTGACCGCCGGCGCGCTGGATCCGCGCGTTGATCTCCTGCTCGATCGACTGGTAGGTCGCGAGCTCCTTCTTCGTCACCGTGAACTCCCAGTGGTTGCCGTCGCGCATCGTCACGTGGACGGCCCCGAACTGCTTGTCGATCGGCTCGTGCCACACGCGCTCGAGCGCCCCGTACTCGAACGAGGCGAACACGCTCTCCGGCTTGAAGCTGCCGAACCCGGACCGCACGGTCAGGCACACGGCCGCCGCGGGGGTCAGCGCCCAGGCGACGGGCCCGTCGGGCGGGAACGGCATCCCGAGGACGTGGCCGCCGGGACGGACCTCCATCGACATCACCGAGTCGGCCACCAGGCCGCCGATGGAGAACTTCTTCGGCCCCTTGTCCATGCTCTGCGCGAGCCAGTTCTTGCCGTCGCGCGGCAGGAGGACGACGGCGTCCTCGGGCGCGTGACCGAGCACCTCCCCGACCTTCGCGACGAACTTCGGGTTGGCCATGGGTCCTCCTCGGTCGACGACGGCGCCGTTCCCTGCCGACGCCCTGGGAGAACTTAGCGCGTGCGCGGAATTCGCAGACGATTGTGCGGCCATTCCCAGGGTCCGTCCAGGTTCGCCCCGTTGAGTCACCTTCATGAACAGCTTTCCGGAGGACAACGACCCGAACTGGCGCGTCGACGGCGCCTGCATCGACCTGCCGACGGACGACTTCTTTCCCGAGGGCCAGGGCAAGGCGGTGGACGCACAGGTCGCCCGCGCGAAGGCCGTGTGCGCCGACTGCCCCGTCGCCCGGGCCTGCCTCGAGTTCTCGCTCCGGACGAATCAGCCCTTCGGCATCTTCGGCGGCACCACGCCGTCGGAGCGTCGGGCGATCCGCAAGGAGCGTCGTGTCGTCGCTGCGTGATCAGCGGGTGGGCCGCCACGCAGCGGACGGGGGATGAGACCGTGGGTGCGACCGGTACCCGCACCCACGGTTCTCCACATGGCGACGGTTCACCCCGGGGGGAGTGATGTCGCCGCAGGACGGCCGGTGGTGGTCGACAGACCGCCACCGGCCGTTCGTGCGTCCGGGGCCCGGTCGCAGGGCCGGAGTCCTCACGTCTGGACCTGACGGTACGACCGTGGCGCAACGACCGGTCGGCACCGACCCGCCGGCCGGGCGGCCGTGAGCGGTCAGCCGTCGCCGAGCCGGGCGCCGTCCGGCACCGAGCCGCCGACCTCCTCGGCGTGCACGACGGCGTCGCCCACCACCGTGACCTGCTCGCCGAAGGTCACGTCGCCCTCGACCCGCAGCGACCGAGCGCCGCGCAGCGAGGGCGGTCCCGCGGGGAACCGCTTCTCCAGCTCGCCGACCATCGCGTAGACGTCGCGGTCGAGGTCCACGTCCGGCGCGTCGTCGACGGTCGCCACGAGGCTGAAGTCGTCGTCGAGCTCGTAGGCGTCCGAGCGCACGAGCAGGAGGTCGTCGGTCGTCTTGACCGGCAGGAACCGGTCACGGCCGACCTCGACGGCGACGGCGCCGTCGAACAGCTCGATCGCCGCCCCCATCGCCGACTCCACCTGGACCACCTGCGTCGTCGACCGGTCGGTCGGATCGACCGGCTTGAGGTTGCGGATGAGCGGGAGCTCCAGCGCCCCGGAGCGCTCGGTGAGCGCGGCGTCGAGCGCCTCGAGGTCGAACCACAGGGAGTTGGTGTTGAAGTACCGGTGCCGGGCGGTGTCCTGGAACGAGGCCAGGTCCTCCTCCGCCGTCTGGGCCACCTCGCGCAGCACGAGCCGCTCGTCGGCGGTACGCACCGCCAGGTGGCCGCCCTTGCGGTCGGCGCGGGTGCGGCGGCACACCTCCATCGCGAACGGGGCCCCGCTCCCGGCGAACCACCCCGCTAGCCGGCCGTCCGGCGTCGCACCGAGGTTGTCGATGTTGGAGACCATGAGGTGGCGGTACCCGGCGTCGAGCAGCATGCGTGGCAGTCCGAGGTCGTAGAGCACCGTGTAGAGGTCGCCGTGCCCCGGCGGGGCCCACTCGAGCTCGGGGTCGTCGGGCCAGCTGACGGGCGTGAGGTCGTCCGCGCGCAACCGCGGCACGCGGTTCTGCACGAAGTCCTGCGGCAGGCCCTCGACGGGGAGGTCCGGGTACCTCGCGAGCGCCTCCCGGGTGGGCTCCTGCGTGCGGAAGGACTGCATGAGGACGAGTGGGAGGGTCGCGCCCGAGGACGCGCGGGCTGCGCGGACCTGCTCGACGACGATGTCGAGGAACGACCGCCCGTCGCGCACCGGGAGGAGCGACTTCGGGCCCGTCATGCCCATCGAGGTGCCGAGCCCGCCGTTGAGCCGGACGAGCGCGGTGGCGCGCAGTGCGGCGTCGGCCCGCGACTCGTCGACCTCGGCGTCCGCGAGGCGCGGCACGTCCTCGAGCGGAGCGAGCTCCGACTCGGCCACGGTGCCGACGGCACCCGAGGCGAGGTCGTCGTAGTAGGAGGCGAAGACGCGCTGCGCGGTGTCGGAGGTGCCGGCGTCGGTCATCTTCCGGCGCGCGGCCTCGAGCCCGGTGGAGTTCATCCCGTCACGCTACCGGCGCGGACGGGCCGCGGCACGGCGCCGCCCGCAGCGGGTGCTGGCAGGATGACCGTGGCCCGCCGACCGCCGTGGCGTGCCACCGAACCCGTGGAGGACCGATGACCGCCAGCCCGACGGAGGAGACCCGCCCGACCGTCCCGATCGGTCTCCTCGCCCTGCTCGTCGCCGGTGCGACCGTCATCGCGATGGCCGGCATCCAGTCGATCGCGTCGATCGTCGCACCCGCGTTCTTCGGCATCACCATGGTGGTCACCGCGCGGCCGCTCGTCACGTGGCTGCGCAAGTACCTCCACCTGCCCGGATGGCTCGCGACGACCCTCACGCTCCTCGCGATCTACGTCGTCCTGCTCTCGATCCTCGGCGGGATCGCCTACGGCGTCGCCGAGACGGGGCGCGAGTTGCCGCGCTACAGCGGCACGTTCCAGCAGATGTACACCGACGTCCTCGCCTGGCTCGCCGGCCTCGGGTTCGAGGTCGCCAACATCGAGACCTACCTCGCGGACTTCGACTTCAACCAGATCCTCGGGGTGGTCTCGGGCCTCGCCAACGCGCTGACGTCCGGCACGTCGCAGGCCGTCCTGTTCGTCGTCATCACCGCGTTCATCGGCTTCGACACGATCCGGGTGTCCGGTCGTCTCGAGTCGCTGCGCGAGGCCGCCCCCTACCTGGCGGAGTCGCTCACCGGGTTCTCGGACCAGGTACGCAAGTACTGGATCGTCTCCACGGTGTTCGGCGCGATCGTCGCGGTCCTCGACGGCATCGCCCTCATGCTGCTCGACGTCCCGCTGGCGTGGACGTTCGCCCTGTTCGCGTTCGTCACGAACTACATCCCCAACATCGGCTTCTTCATCGGCCTCCTCCCGCCCGCCCTCCTCGGGCTCCTCGACGGCGGCCTCACCACGATGATCTGGGTGATCGTCCTCTACACCGTCATCAACAACGGCTTCCAGACCTTCATCCAGCCCAAGGTCACCGGCGACGCCGTGGGGCTCAACTCGTCCGTCACGTTCGTCTCGCTGGTCTTCTGGACGACGATCGTGGGCCCGCTCGGGGCGATCCTCGCCGTCCCGCTCACCCTGTTCGCCAAGGCCGTCATCGTCGACTCCGACCCCCGCACGCGGTTCCTCAACGTCTTCCTCCAGTCGGGGGACAAGCGGGTCACCGGCACGCAGGCCGAGCTCGACACCTCCGCGCGGCTGCGCGCCGAACGCCGCTCCCGCAACGGCGCCGCGGCGGCGGAGGGCGCGAGCGGCGACCCGGACGGCGCCGACACCCGGCACACGTCGGGCGAGATCACGGTGGGTGAGCTGCGCCGCGCCCGCGCAGCGGCAGGTAACCACCCCCTCACCCCGACGGCGGAGCACCGATCCGTCGACCGCGTCGCCACCCGTGGGGCGCAGGTTCACGACACTGCTGCGGACCCGCGGTACGGGCGGGCGCCGGGGCAGTCGCCGCGACGGCCGGGCAGCGAGCACCGCGACGGGCAGGACCGGGGCCCGCAGGACCAGGCCGTCCAGGGCCGGGAGGCACGCCGTCCGGCACCCGGGACCGGCTCCTCCCCCGCGCCGGCCGGGCCCGACGCACAGCGCGCGCCCGAGAGGCAGCGCGGAACCGAGAGCCAGCGCGGAACCGAGGGGCAGCGCGAGCGCGACGCCGCGCCGCCGTCGTTCGACCCGCGCGGCCCCGTCACGGGCACGCACCAGGTCCGGGACGACGGGCGGACGCCCGAGGACGGGACCGCCGGGGACGGCGCCGACGAGCCCCCGGCCGACGACCGGTAGCCGGGACAGTCCGAGAGGTGGTCCCCGCTCGCCGTCGGCGGCCAGGACCGATAGAACGGTGGCATGACACCTGCTCACGACCACCACGTCACCCTTGCCTCCGGCGTGACGATCCCCCAGGTCGGGTTCGGCACGTTCCAGATCCCGCCGGAGGAGACCCAGGCCGCCGTCGAGCACGCCCTCGAGGCCGGCTACCGGCACATCGACACCGCCGCCGCCTACAACAACGAGGCCGGCGTCGGCGCAGCCCTGCGCGCCTCCGGGCTCGACCGCGAAGACGTCTTCGTCACCACGAAGCTCCGCAACGGCGAGCAGGGGCACGACTCGGCGCTCAAGGCGTTCGCCGAGACCCAGGAGCGGCTCGGCCTCGACGTCATCGACCTCTACCTCATCCACTGGCCGGTGCCGAGCAAGGACCTGTACGTCGAGACCTGGCAGGCGCTCGCCGAGATCAAGGCCTCCGGCGCGGTCCGCTCGATCGGCGTCTCGAACTTCCTGCCCGAGCACCTCGCGCGCCTCGCGGACGAGACGGGCGTCCTCCCCGACGTCAACCAGATCGAGATCCACCCGACCTTCCAGCAGCACGCGACCCTCGCGGCCACCCGCTCGGCGGGCATCGCCGTCGAGGCCTACTCGCCGCTCGGCCAGGGCGCGGACCTGCAGTCCGAGGCGGTGGCCGAGCTCGCCGACGCGCACGCCGTCACGCCCGGCCAGATCGTGCTGCGCTGGCACGTCCAGCACGGCCACATCGTCATCCCGAAGTCCGTCAACCCGGCCCGCATCCAGGCGAACCTCGACCTGTTCCGCTTCGAGCTGTCCGCCGACGAGATGGCCGTGCTCGATGCCATGGACTCCACCGACCGCGTCGGCTGGGACCCCGCCGAGTTCGACCGCTCGCAGATCCGCCCCTGACCCGGCCGCGGCGCCGGGGGGCCGCCCCGGCGCCGGCCGTGTCGCGAACCCGCCGGCCGCGTCCCGAGCCCGCCGACTGCTGCGCGAACCCGCAGGCTGCGGCGCCGGACGCGCACGGGCGTGGTGCTCACAGGCCCCGCCCGCCGGGGCCTCCTCGCGGCCCCGCCCGCCGCACGGGCGCGGTACTCGTGCGTCCCGGCTGACGGACGCACGCAGGCACACCGGTGACGGGTGGGTGGACGGGGCGTATCCTCGCCACCCAGACGCGCGGGCCCGTCCGGGGCCCGCCCACTTCCCCCCGTTCGGAGGACCATCAACGTGTCTGTCCCCCTCGCCTATGTCATCGCCGGTTCCGAGGCGACCGGCGGCGCCGGCATCCAGGCCGACCTCAAGACCTTCCAGCAGCTCGGCGCCTACGGAATCGGCACGCTCACGTGCATCGTCAGCTTCGACCCGAAGAACGGCTGGGGCCACCGGTTCGTCCCGGTCGACCCCCAGGTCATCGCCGACCAGATGGAGGCTGCCACGTCGGCCCACGAGCTGCGCACGGTGAAGATCGGCATGCTCGGCACCCCGGCCACGATCGACACGGTCGCGGACGGCCTCGCGGCGCAGGAGTGGGACAACGTCGTCGTCGACCCGGTCCTCATCTGCAAGGGCCAGGAGCCTGGCGCGGCGCTCGACACGGACAACGCACTGCGGGAGCGCATCCTGCCGTTCGCGAACGTGGTCACGCCCAACGTCTTCGAGTCGACGATCCTGTCCGGCGCCGACTCGATCGGCACCCTGGACGAGCTCATCGAGGCCGCGAAGGTCATCGGCGCCCACGGCCCGCAGTACGTCTACGCCAAGGGCGGGGTCGAGCTGCCCGGCGACGAAGCCGTCGACGTCCTGTGGGACGGCACGGACGTCCACGTCTTCAGCGCGCCGAAGATCGGCGAGCACCGTGTGTCCGGCGCCGGCTGCACCGTGGCCGCCGCGATCACCGCCGAGCTGGCCAAGGGCACCGAGATCCACCAGGCGGTCCAGGTCGCCAAGGACATGGTCACCACCGGCATCGAGGCCCGCGTCACCGCGGCCACCCCGTTCGACACCGTCTGGCAGGGCGCCTACACGCGCTGACGGCAGGGCGCGCGCAGGCGCCCGAGGGTCATTGCTTACGCTGGCTGTACCACCCGATGACGACCCACATGAGGGCGATGACCGGCGCGCCGATCCAGAGGTAGTACTGCTCGGCACCCGTGCCGCCGACCCAGATCCATCCGATGCCCCAGGCCATCGTGAGGATCACGGCGATCGTGCCGAGGAGTCGTGTGTTGGCCCGGGGGCCGCTCGCGGCCGTGCTGCGCGGTTCGGTGGTCATGGCGTGGCTCCTGTGTCGGGGGGTGCGGGTGGCGGTCGCGCGACCCGTTCATGGTGTGACGCGGGACACTCGATGACCTTCCCAGGTCTGTCACCCCACCGCGATGGGGAGTTCTCCCCTCCCGGCCCCGCGCCCCCCCGACCACCGGCTCGGAGCGCGCGCGCAGGACCACCGCCCTCCCCCGCGCCCAGGACGTCGGTCCGGCGACCTAGAGTGTCCTGGTGCCTCAGGACGTCGTGCTCGAGTGGGTCTCCGGGCTGACCGACGACCAGCTCGAGGCGGCCCTCGGTCCCCGGACCCTCGAGCGCGCCCGCGGCCTGGCCGCGGGCGGCCACGTCGGCGGCGCCACCACCAACGCCGAGGGCACCGTTGTCATCGCGAGCGTCCGCGGCTCCACGGGCAGCACCTACACCGTCGTCGTCCGGGCGGACCTCACCGGACCCGGCCCCGTCTGGCACGGCTCCTGCACGTGCCCCGTCGCCACCACCTGCAAGCACGTCGGTGCGGTGCTGCTCGACCTGCGCGAGCGCGCGCGGCGCACCCGCGGTGGCCGCGGCTGGGAGGACCTCCTCTCACCGATCGTCCACGACGAGGGCGGGGCCCAGGGCGGTGACCTCACCCCGCTCGGCCTCCAGGTCAGCGAGGTCCAGCGCTCCTCCGGGCTGCGGGGCGAACGCCTCGCCATCGGGTCCCCGCGCGGGCTCGTCCCCCGGCTCAGGCTGCGCCCCGTGGTCCGCGGCCGCACCGGCCGCTGGCTCACCGGCGGGCGCTCGTGGGCGTCGGTGACGACCGGATTCACCGCGCAGGACTACGTCCCGGCGCACGTCCGCGCCCTCGCCCACCTCAAGGCGGGCGCCCACGGCACCCGCCCGGAGTGGCAGCGCGCAGAGGAGGTCTACCTCGACGAGCTCGACGCGAACGGGTGGGCGTCGCTCGTCCAGGCCTACGTCGTCGGCGTGGACCTCGTCGGCGGCTCCGGCGTCGACCACGTCCAGCTCGCCCCGGGGGCCTCGCTCGGCATCGACCTCACCGGCGCCGGCGACGGCATCCGCGTCACCCCGTTCGTCGAGCTCGACCTCAGCTCCGGGCGCTCCTCGCTCGTGGGCCCGTTCGCGCCGGCCGAGCAGCCCGGCAGCCGCGTGACCCTCGAGGGCGACCCGGCGCACGGCGTCTCCGTGCGGCAGGCCGACGGCACCTTCGTCCTTGCGCCGCTGGACCACAGCATCGACCAGCCTCTCCGGGACCTCACCCTCGAGCCCGTGGTCATCCCCGAGGACGACCGCGTCCGCTTCACCCACGGCTACCTGCCGCGGCTCCGGCAGCGCATCGAGGTCCGGTCCTCCGACGGGTCGGTCGAGGTGCCCGACGCCCTCGAGCCGCACGTCCTGCTCACCGTGACGATGGGCCCCGCGCACCGCAGCCGTGTCGAGCTCGGCTTCCGCTACGTCGGCGGCGACCAGTCCGTCGACCTCCCGCTGCGCGGCGGCGACCTCGACCTGCCGCGCGACCTCGCGCGCGAGACGGTCCTGCTCACGTCCGTCACGCGCGAGCTCGCGCAGGTGCCGGGGCTGCGCCCCGCGGAGAGCCCCGTGGTGGACCTGGCCCCCTCGGAGACCGCCCTCGTCGTGGACCGCGTGCTGCCGGCGCTGCGGGAGGCCGGCGTCGAGGTGGAGGTGGTCGGCGACGCGGCGGACTACCGGCGGGCGAGCTCGGCCGCGACCGTCAGCGTGTCCTCGGCGGGCGAGCCGGGCGCCCCCACCGACTGGCTCGACCTGCGCGTGAGCGTCCACGTGGGCGACGAGGAGGTCCCGGTCGACGACCTCCTCCAGGCCCTCGCCACCGGCGCCGAGCTCGTCGTCCTGCCGTCGGGGACCTACCTGCCACTCGACACCCCGGAGCTGGATGCGCTGCGCCGCCTGGTCTCCGAGTCCCGCGAGCTGCGCGACGCCCCGAGCGGCACCGTCCAGGTCTCCCGGTACCGCTCCGAGCAGCTCGAGGAGCTCGCCGGGCTCGACGTCCTCGACGAGGACGTGGCCGCCTGGTCGAGCTCGCTGACCGCGCTCGCGAACATCGCGGGCCGCCCGACCCCACCGCTGCCCGAGGGTATCGACGCCGTGCTCCGCCCCTACCAGGCCGAGGGATTCTCCTGGCTGTCACTGCTGTGGGACGCGCACGCCGGCGGGATCCTCGCCGACGACATGGGCCTCGGCAAGACCCTCCAGACGCTGGCCGCGATCCAGCGGGGCAAGGAGCGCGGGGACGTCTCCGGCGTCGGGGCGACGGGCGACGGCGCACCCGTCCTCGTCGTGTGCCCGACGTCGGTCATCGGGACGTGGGTGCACGAGGCCGAGCGCTTCGCCCCCGGCCTCAACGTGGTCCCCCTGCGGGCGACGGGCGCCCGCCGCGGCGCCGACCTGCGCACCCTCGTGGCCGACGCCGACGTCGTCGTCACCTCCTACGCGATCGTCCGGCTCGACGTCGAGGAGCTCACCGGGATCGACTGGTCCGCCCTCGTCCTCGACGAGGCGCAGTTCGTCAAGAACCCGCGCACGGCCACGCACCGCGCGGTGGCCCGGCTGCGGGCGCCGCGCCGGCTCGCGATGACGGGCACGCCCGTGGAGAACTCGGTGGCCGACCTGTGGGCGATCCTCGCGCTGGTCACGCCGGGGCTGCTGCCGAGGGCGGAGGTCTTCAACACCACCTACCGCAAGCCCATCGAGACGGGCACGGACCCGCAGCCGCTCGAGGAGCTGCGGCGCCGGGTGCGGCCCTTCCTCCTGCGCCGCACGAAGGAGCTCGTCGAGCGCGACCTGCCGGAGAAGCAGGAGCAGGTCGTCTACGTCGAGCTGTCGGCCGAGCACCAGCGCAGCTACGACCGCCACCTGCAGCGCGAGCGGCAGCGGATCCTCGGGCTCCTCGACGATCTCGGGCGCAACCGGGTCAGCGTCCTGTCCTCGCTCACCACGCTCCGGCTCGCCGCCCTCGACCCCGCGCTCGCCGACCGGGAGGGCACGCCGGGCGCGGGCTCGACGAAGATCACCACGCTGCTCGAGCACCTCGAGGCCGTGCTGCCCGAGGGGCACCGGGTGCTCGTGTTCAGCCAGTTCACGTCGTTCCTCGGCGCGGTCCGGGACCGGCTGACGGACGCCGGCATCGACCACCTCTACCTCGACGGGTCCACGCGGGACCGCGACTCCGTGGTCCGCGCGTTCCGCGAGGGGAAGGCCCCGGTCTTCCTCATATCGCTCAAGGCGGGCGGCTTCGGGCTCACCCTCACCGAGGCGGACTACGTCTACCTGCTCGACCCGTGGTGGAACCCGGCGGCGGAGAGCCAGGCCGTCGACCGGACCCACCGCATCGGTCAGGACCGCCGCGTCAACGTCTACCGGCTCGTGTCCGCGGGGACCATCGAGGAGAAGGTGCTCGCGCTGCAGGACCGCAAGCGGGACCTCGTCTCCCGGGTGATCGGCGACGGCGGCGCGCTGGCCGCACCGCTCACCGCCGACGAGGTGCGCGAGCTCCTCGAGCCCTGACCGGGGACCGCGCCGTCAGGCGCCCCCAGGAGCCCCCAGGCGCGTCAGGCGCGTCAGGCGCGTCAGGCGCGTCAGGCGCGTCAGGCGCGTCAGGCGCCCATCATCCGCGGAGGCTCGCGGTCGACCTCGAGACGGTCGTCCACGTCGGCCACCCAGCGCCGAACGAAGAAGGCGATGACGATCTGGAGCACGCCCCACAGGATCGCGGAGATCGCGATCACCCAGGCGATGACCTCGAGCGAGACCCAGGGCCGCCAGATGACGAAGGCGCCGACGACCACGAAGAACGCGCCCGCGACGACCAGCGGCTGCACGCCGCGCACGTACTTGCGGGCGCGCAGCGCGGTGAAGAGCTCCCACAGGCCCATGACGACGGCCCAGGCACCGACGATGGTGATCATCGCCGTCGCCGCCCCCTCGGGCCGGGCGAGACCGTAGATTCCCGCGGCGATCTCGACGACCCCGAGGACGATCGTGAGGATCTTCTGGGTGGGCCGGTCGGGCTCCTCGTTCCTGGTGTCGACGCCGAACCCCAGTCCGCCGACGATGTTCACCGCCCCGTCGAGCAGCAGGAAGATCGAGAACAGCTGGACGACGGACGTGATCATCGTGCCGGGCCAGAAGATGATGCCGACGCCGAGAGCGACCGCGAGGATCCCCCGCCCGGCCGTGGTGAGCCAGGACCGGCGGAAGATCTTGCGGACCGGGTCGACCTGTTCCCTCATGGGCTCAGTCAACACCTTCGACGCCCGGAACGGCAGTGTTCACGTGGTCCGCCCTCACTCGAGCAGGCCGAAGATGTCGGCGAACTGGTAGCCGGCGAGGAAAATGACGACGGCGACGACGAGCCAGCCGAGGACGTTGGCCACCGGGCCGTTGCGGTACTTGCCCATGAGCCGCCTGTTGTTCATGACGAGCATGAGGATGATCGCCACGACGGGCAGCAGCAGGCCGTTCGCCGCCTGCGCGACGACGATGATCTGGATCGGGTTGAAGCCCGTGAGCGCGATGATCGCGCCGACGACGAGGATCGAGACCCACGTGATGCGTGCGGGCAACGCGCGCAGGTTGCTGCTCAGCCCGAGCACTCCGGTGATCGCGTAGGCGGCACCGAGCGGGCCGGCGATGGCCGAGGTGAACCCGGCCGCGAAGAGGCCGAGGGCGAACACCCACGGCGCGGCGTCGCCGAGGAGCGGGCGCAGCGCCTCCGCGAGGTCGGTGCCGGTCTCCGCGGACATCACCCCGAACATCGAGGCGGCCGCGGTGACCATCACCGCGAGCGTGACGAGGCCGCCGATGCTGATGGACACGGCGGTGTCGGTGCGGGCCTCGCGCATCGCGCGGTCGACCGGGACGTCGCCCCAGTTCTCCTTGACCAGCTGGGCCTGCAGGAAGAGGTTGTAGGGGACGACGGTGGTGCCGATGAGGGCGATGGCCGTGAGGATCGAGCCGTCGGGGATCGACGGGACGAACATGCCGCTCAGCAGCGCGCCGACGTCCGGCTTCACGATGATCGCCGTGGCCACGAAGATGACGACGAGGATCCCCACCATGGCCATGAGAACCTTCTCGATGACCTTGTAGCTGCCCGTCCACAGCAGCGCGAAGATCGCGGCGATGAGCAGGACGACGATCACGCGGTGGTCGACGTCGACCACGTTCGTCACGGCGAGCGCCGTGCCCGAGGTGTCACCGCCCGCGTAGGACGCGCCGCCGATACCGATCGCCGCGACGACGAGGACCACCATGAGCAGGCGGGTCGCCGGCGAGTGGAAGACCTCGCGCATCGCCTCGCCCAGGCCCTTGCGGGTGCCGAGCCCGAGACGGGCCGTCGCCTCCTGGAGGATGATCGTCGCGAGGATCGAGAAGACGATCGTCCAGGCCAGCACGTACCCGAAGTCGGCGCCCGTGACGATCGAGGTGGTGATGGTGCCGGGGCCGATGAAGGACGCGGCGATGATGAGGCCGGGGCCGAACCGGGACCCGGTGCGCCGCCCGGAGACCTCGGCGCCGGGGGCCTGGGTCGCGGCCTCGCCCGCGGTCAGCGGTTCGGAGCTCTCGTGGCCCGGACGGGCGGCGTGCGCGCCCCCGCCCGTCTCGTCCGGGTGCGCGCCGTCTGCAGGATGCGACATGGGGGGACTCCTCGCGTGTCGGTCGGCAGTCCACGGCCGGCGTCGGCCAGGACCGGTTGCGCCGGACACTATGCCCACCGATGGCCCGTGTCACATCGGACCCGCGGGGAACCCGGGCAACGGCGCCCCGGAGTGCCCGCCCGAGTCGGACGGTCCTAGTATCGATACGGAGTCCGGGCGGACCGCGGGACGCGCGGCCCAGGCGGGCACCCACGAATCCGAGGAGGCACATGTTCATCCGGTCGATCGACGAGGTTCCCAAGGTCGAGTGGGGCCAGGGCACGAGCCAGCGGGTCCTGACGAAGAAGGACGGCATGGGGTTCGCCGTCGCCCACACCGTGGTGCGCAAGGGCACCGAGGCGGCGCTCCAGTACCGCAACCACCTCGAGGCCTGCTACTGCATCGGCGGCAAGGGCTACGTCGTCAGCGCCGACCGCCAGACGCGGTTCGAGATCACGCCCGGCGTCATCTACGTGCTCGACGAGCACGACCCCCACTTCCTCCAGGGCGGGGAGGACGAGGACCTGATCCTCGTGTCGATCTTCAACCCGCCGATCAACGGCGACGAGGCGCACGAGCTCGTCGAGGGCGGCTTCTCCTCCTACGGCCCGACCGCGGACTGACCCACCACGAGTGAGGGGTATTTTTCTCCGCGACCGGCTCGCCGGCGGGGAAAAATACCCCTCACTCGTCGTTCAGGCGGGGAGGGTGTCGAGCTCGAGGACGGTGGCGAGCAGGACCTCGACGCCGGCGAGCGCCCACCGCGGCGTCATCGCCTCGGACTCGGCGTGCGAGACCCCGCCGACGCACGGGACGAACAGCATCCCCGTCGGCACGCGCGAGGCGACCTGGACGGCGTCGTGCCCCGCGCCAGAGACCATCTCCCTCGCCGGGTGGCCGAGCCCGGCCATCGCCCGTCCGACGGCGGAGCGCACCTCGGGCGCGAACGTCACCGGGGCGGCGCGCGAGGTCTCGCGCACCGTCGCCGTCACGCCGGCCGACGCCGCGGCCCGTCCGACGGCGTCGCGCACCTGAGCGATCATCACGTCGAGCTCGTCGGCGCCCGGGTGCCGCAGCTCGACGGTGAGCTCCGCCCGGCCCGGCACCACGTTCGGTGAGCCCGGCTCGGCGACGAGCCGGCCGACGGTCGCCCGCCCCACGCCGGGACGGTCGAGACCGACCTTGTGGACGGCGGTGACGACCTCGGCCGCGGCCACGAGCGCGTCCCGCCTCGACTCCATCGGGAACGTGCCGGCGTGCGCGGGGCTGCCGACGAGCTCGACCTCGAGCCACGCCATCGCCTGCACGCCCGTCACCAGGGCCACGTCGAGCCCCTCCTGCTCGAGCAGCGGCCCCTGCTCGATGTGCGCCTCGACGTAGGCGGCGTGCTCGTCCGGCGTGACGACGTCGCTGCCCGCCCACCCGGTCGACCGCAGCGCCTCCCCGAGCGTGAGTCCGTCCTCGGCGCCCGGCACGTCGAGGCCGGCGCGCGAGACGGCGGCGAGCGCCTCGTCGGCGCCGAGGCGGCCCGCGTACACGGAGCTGCCGCCCATCATCGGTGCGAAGCGGGCGCCCTCCTCGTTGGTCCAGTCGACGAGCTCGACCGGACGGTGCGTGACGTGGCCCGCCTCGCGGAGCGCACGCAGCACGGCGAGGCCGGCCACCACGCCGTAGACGCCGTCGTAGCGCCCGGCGAACGGTTGGGAGTCCAGGTGCGAGCCGACCAGGACCGCCGGGAGGGCGGCGGAGCCGGCGCGCCGCAGGAACAGGTTGCCGACCGCGTCCACGCGCGCGGTGGCGCCGAGCTCCTCCGCGCTCTCGCGCAGCCAGGTGCGTGCCCGGGCGTCGTCCGGGCCGGCGGCGAGCCGGTGGAGGCCGCCCGCCGCGGTCGCCCCGAAGGTGCTCACGGCCTCGAGGTCGGCCCAGAGCCGGTCGCCGTCGATCCGCGGGGTCCTGGACGTGCCGGCGGACGTGCCGACGGCCGGTCCGTCGCTCACCGGTCCCGCTCCTCCGCGGTGACCTGGGCGACCTCGCCGGAGTCGTCAGCGGCGTCGTCGGTGTGCGCGTTCGGGGCGCCCGCGGGCCGGCGGTAGCGGAAGTCGCAGTGCGAGGCACCGCCCATGATGGTCTGCGTGCGCGTGAGCGTGATGCTCGGGTCGTAGCCGTGGGGGAACTCGAAGTCGCGCGTGCAGGAGAGCAGCTCGCCGATGTCGCCGAGCCCCATCTCCCGGTAGGTCTCCGCGTACCGGCACCGGTGGACGTCGTAGGAGTAGACCTCCTCGGTGGCCTCGAGCGTCTCGGTCTCGAGCGCGTCGTCGGCCGTCCACAGGTCCTGGAGATCGATGAAGGTGCGCAGGTTCGAGCCGCCGGGCTCGCGCCGCGCGAGCCGCGCCCCCTGGGCGCGGGCGTCCTCCCGGATCGCCTCGGAGAGGATCTCCCTCGCGCGCTCCTCGCCGAGGTCGCGGACGAGGATGCGGTGGACGGGGGCCAGGATCGCAGCCTCGATCCGCCTGCGGGTGAGGATGGGGAGCTCGTCGTCGCTCGTGGGGGTGGTCATGGCCCCAGTGTCCGCCACGGGCCAGCCGAGGGCGAGAGCCCCTAGGCCAGCTGGAGCACCGCGACGGTCCACGGCTGCACCGTGTAGCGCCCCTCGAGCACGTCGGCGACCGGCGTCGGCCAGACGTTGCCGTGCTCCTCCGCCCACGGCGCGGTGTCGACGACCCGCCGCCAGGCGAGACCGTCGTGCTCGCCGCCGAGCACGAAGTCGACCGGCTCGACCGACATGTTCACGCACAGGAGGTAGTCGTGGCCGCCCACCGGTGACCCGTCGATGTGGATACGGACCGCGCGGTCCCCCTCCTCGGTGCCCCGGTCGGCGTCGGGGGCGGTGAAGAGGTAGGTGACGTCGCCGTCGTCGAGGTGGACGCCGCCCCACTCCCGCTGCCGCAGCGCGGGCTCGACCCGCCTGAGGTGGGCGAGTGCCTGGGTGAGCGGGAGGAACGGGTTGGTGCCGTCGGGGGTCTGAGCCTCGCCCACGTTGTCGTGGTAGCCCGCCTCGACCACGGCCTCGCCCGTGGGGTCGACGGGGAGCTGCGTGGGCCGGTTCGACGTCGCGAAGGCGTAGTTCGTCCACATCCCGACCGAGTTGAGGTTCCACGGGTTGTTGTTGCCGTTCTGGGTGCGGCCGAGCTCGTCGCCGGCCACGATCATCGGCACGCCGCGCGAGAGGAACAGGACCGTGAGGAAGGAGCGCAGCCGGGCGCGGCGCAGCGCATGGTCCCCGCCGGAGTCCCACGACCGGTCGTCGTCCGTGCCGCCCTCGGAGGGGCCGAAGGGCGGCGGGTTGTCGGCCACCTTGTCGTTGTAGGAGACGAGGTCGAGGAGCGTGAAGCCGTCGTGCGCGGTGACGAAGTTGATCGACCGCGCGGGACCGCCCTGGTCGTTGAAGTGCGCCCAGTCGCCGTTGACCTGGTCGACGAACGCCTGCGTCGAGCCCTCGCCGCGCATGAAGTCGCGCACGGCGTCGCGGTACCGGCCGTTCCACTCGCCCCAGCCGGCGGGGAAGTTGCCCACCTCGTAACCCCACAGGTCCCACGCCTCCGCGACGACCTCGACCTTCCGGTCCGCCGCGAGGTCGCGGATGGCGAGCAGCAGCGGGTGCACGGGGTGGAACTCCTTCTGGGCCTCCCAGTCCTCGCGCGCCGAGTCCTCCGGGCTCCGGCCTAGCACGGGGGCGAGGTCGAACCGAAAGCCGTCGACCCCCATGACGTCGGTCCAGTACTCGAGGCTGTCGAGGACGAGCCGCTGGGAGGCCTCCGACGAGAAGTTCATCTGGTTGCCGGTGCCCGTGGCCCCGTCGACCAGCACGTGCTCGTCGGTCTGCACGTAGTAGTCGGCGGTGGCGAACCCACCCATGGACACGAACGCCGAGGTGGCGGGGTCCCCACCCCAGCTGCCGCCCTCCCCGGTGTGGTTGTTGACGACGTCGATGTAGAGCTCGAGCCCGTGCTCGTGCAGGGCGCGGGCCATCTCCTTGAACTCCCGCGTGGGGCCGCCGGGGCTCGTGTCGCTCGCGAGCTCGCGGTTGGGCGCGAAGAACGCGAGCGTCATGTAGCCCCAGTAGTTCGACGTCCCGTCGTCGCCGGGTCGCGCCGTCGTGTCGGTGGCCTGGACCGGGAGCAGCTCGAGGGTCGAGAGCCCGAGGCCCTTGAGGTACGGCGCCAGCTGGCCGACGCCCTTGTACGTGCCGCGCGCGTCGTCGTCGATGTTGCGCACTCCCGAGAACCCGCGGTGGCCCGCGAGGTCGTCCCCGAGGGTGGCGGCGGAGGGGTGCGCCGTGAGCGAGTGGGTGTGCGCCTCGTAGATCGTCGTGCCCTCCGGCGGGAGGTGGGGGCGCGTGCCGTACGAGGTCTCGTCGACGACGACGATCGCCTTCGGTGCGGTCCGTCCCGTGTCGACCTCCCGGCGTGGGCGGTCGTGGGCGGCGTTGCGGTCCGGCCCGCCGGCGAAGTCCTCCGCGCTGCCGCCGGCCTCGGTGATGAGCCGGGAGCCGAGGTTGTGCGTGATCTCGCGGGCGTACGGGTCGAGGAGGACCTTGTTGGGGTTGAAGCGGTTGCCGACGTCGTCCAGGTCCGCGGTGAAGCCGGCGGAGGACCCGCCGCGGTCCCAGGCGTCGTCCGGCTCGAAGCCGGGGCCCCAGACGCGGTAGCCGTACAGCGTGCCGTGGCCGGCGCCCGCGACGCGGGCCCGCCAGATGCCGTCGTCGCCCCGCCGGGCGTCGAACCAGTGGCTCGCGTCCGCCCCGGTGGCCTCGGGGTAGAGCTCGAGGAGGACCCGGCTCGCGGCGGGGGCGTGGACGGCGAAGGTCGTCTCGTCGCCCTCGGCCTGGGCACCGAGGGGATGGCTCGCGCTCGCCCACGTGTCCTCGTCGACGGCGCGGGGGCCGGCGTCCGTGGGCGGGGTGTCTCTCTGCGTTCCGGTCACTGCGGCCTCCTGCGGGCTGGCGGCGGGCGTGGCAGGTGTCGTCCGGGCGAGGGTGCTCGCGCCGGGTGCGTCCGAGGCAGGTGTGTCCGAGGCCGCTGCGTCCGAGGCAGGCCTGTCCGGGCCGCCCCCGGTCGAGACCGGGCCGGCCTCGATCTGGAGGCGCTCGGGCCCCTGCTCGAGGGCGCTCCCCCGGCGCGGTCGCCTGGCGCGGAGCGCGGTCAACGGTCGCAGACGTCGGGCGGTCACCGCGGTGACGACGCCCGCGCCAGCGGCGGCGAGGGCGACGAGGGCCTTGCCCACGCCGTCGGACGGACCATCGGTACGTGCCATGACGCCATTGTGTCCGTCACGGCGTGCTCGCGCGCCCCGGCGAGGTGGGCGCGTCGCTGCCGCGCGCGCTTCCGTGGCACAGGGACGAGCCCGTGAACCAGGCACGCTCCCGTGTGTCAGGGGCGTGCCCGCGGCTCAGGGACCAGCCCGTGAGTGAGGGACCAGCCGGTGAACCAGGCACGCTCCCGTAAGTCAGGGGCGCGCCCGGCGCTCGGCCGGCTCAGCCGTGGTCCGTCGCGGGGCGCGTCGCGCGGCGGTTGCCCCTGCGGCCCTCGGAAGGCGCACCCGACGGGCGGCCCGATCCGTGGCGGGCGCCGGTCGAACCGGCGCGGTCGGTGCCGCGCGGGCCGCCGCCCTGGGCGCCCGCTCCCTGGCCGCCGCCCGACTGCCTGCCGCCCTGGTGGCCGCCCTGACGAGCGCCGGCTGCACCGCCACCGGCCCCGGGACCACCGGAGCGGCCCCGTCCGCGACCGCCGCGTCGGCGCCTCGAGCCGCCCTCCGACGTCGAGGTGGAGCCCCCGCCGCTCGGCCGGCCGCCGGAACGGCCGCCGCCGGCGCCACGGGCGGGCCCGCCACCACGGTTGCCGGCGGGGACCTCCGCGACCGGGTTCTCCTCGGCCGAGCCGTCGGCGATGTCCGTGAGGACGTCGTCACCGGGACGGACGCGGTGCAGGGTCGGGCGGATGCCCGCGGCCCGCATGAGGGACCGGACGTCGGACGTCTGGGCGTCCGTGGAGAGGGTGACGACCGTGCCCGCCGCGCCTGCGCGCGCCGTGCGTCCGGAGCGGTGGAGGTAGGCCTTGTGCTCGGTCGGCGGGTCCGCGTGCACGACGAGGGCGACGTCGTCGACGTGGATGCCGCGCGCGGCGATGTCCGTCGCCACCAGCGTGGGGGCCGCGCCGGAGTGGAACGCCTCGAGGTTGCGCTGGCGCGCGCCCTGGCCGAGGTTCCCGTGGAGCTCGACGGCGGTCTGCCCGCGCGAGCCGAGCTGCTTCGTCAGGCGCTTCGCGCCGTGCTTCGTGCGGGTGAAGACGATCGCCCGGCCGGCGCGGCCCGCGAGCTGCGCCACGACGTCGATCCGCTCGTCCTCTCGCACCTGCAGCACGTGGTGGGCCGAGGAGGGCGGCGGGGCGGTCGCGGAGTCCGCCTCGTGCACGACGGGGTCGGTGAGGTACTTCTTCACCACGACGTCGACGCCGGAGTCGAGGGTCGCGGAGAAGAGGAGGTGCTGGGCGGAGCGCGGGACCGTGTCGAGGATGCGGCGCACCATCGGCAGGAAGCCCATGTCGGCCATGTGGTCGGCCTCGTCGAGGACGACGACCTCCACGCCGCCGAGGTCCGCCTCGCGCTGACCCATGAGGTCGAGCAGGCGGCCGGGGCAGGCGACGAGGATGTCGACGCCGGAGCGCAGGGCGGTGACCTGGGGGTTCTGGCCCACGCCGCCGAACACGGTGCGCGTGGTGAGCCCGGCGGTCTTCGCCAGCGGGTCGAGGGTCTCGGTGATCTGCAGGACGAGCTCGCGGGTCGGCGCGAGGATCAGCGCGCGCGGCCGACCGCCGGACGTGCGCCGGGGTCGGTCCTGGGCCGAGAGCCGGGCGACGAGCGGCAGGCAGAACGCGTAGGTCTTGCCGGAGCCCGTGCGGCCGCGGCCGAGCACGTCACGGCCCGCGTGGGAGTCCTCGAGCGTGGCGGCCTGGATCGGGGTGGGGGTGGCGATGCCGGCCCGCTCGAGCACGGCGAGCAGGTTCGTGGGCACGCCGAGGCGTGCGAAGGCAGAAGTCATTGAGGGAGGTGGTCCGTTCGTTCACGTCCTCGTCTCGGCGCTCGGCCCGCGCGGGTCGCGGCGGGGGCGCTGGTGGCGGGATGTCCGCGCACCGGCAGCCCGGGACGAGGAGGTGACGGACTGCGCTCCGCACTCTACGGCACGGCAGGCACGCCCGCCGCGGGGGAGACCGAGGTCTCCCCCGCGGCGTCGGCGCCGGGATCAGCTCTCGGTGGTGGGGCCCATGAGGTGGAAGACGGCGCCCTGGTCGTCGGCGACCGCCGCCAGGCGGCCGTAGGGCGTGTCCTCCGGCGCGGTCACCACGGAACCACCGATCTCCACCACGCGGCGCACCGAGGCGTCCGTGTCCGGGGTGCCGAAGTAGATCGACCAGCGGGAGCCGGCCTCCTCCCCCGCGGGCAGCGACATGATCCCGCCGCCGCCCTCGGGGGCGTCGCCGAGGACCGAGTAGGTGAGGTCGTCGGTGCGGGCCAGCTCGCGGGCGTCCCAGCCGAGCGCGTCGGTGTAGAACGTGACGGCCCTGTCGTGGTCGACGGTGGCGAGCTCGAACCACGTGGGCGTGCCGTGGCCCGGCTGGGCCTGGATGCCCCTCAGGGTCTCGGCCTCCCACAGCCCGACCTCACCGTCGGTGGGGTCCGTGACGACGGCGTACCGGCCCCACGAGGCCGAGGCACGGGGCGGGACGACGACAGTGGCACCCGCGTCCTCGGCCGCGGACACGGAGGCGTCGAGGTCCGGGGCGCACAGGTAGACCGCCCACCGGGCGGACCCCTCGTCGATCGGCCGGAAGCCGGCCACGCGCTCGCCCTCGAGCACGCCGAAGGTCAGCTTCTCCCCGGCCGGCCGGTTGTGCTCCCAGCCGAAGAGGCGCTTGTAGAAGGTCGCCGCCCTGTCCGTGTCCTCCACGCCGAGCTCGATCCAGGCGGGCTGCCCCTGCTGGTACCTGCGCAGCGGCGCCGGTGGCTTCGGCTCCGCCGCAGCGTCGGTCTTCCTGGTGGAACGTGATGTCGCCAAGTCGTACCTCCTCGCGTGGCCGCCCTCGCCGTCGGCGGGAGGACCATGGTCGCGGTCACCTCCAGCCTAGGGGCGACCGCGACCGGTCGAGGATTCAGAGCCAGGTGGGCGGCTCCGCGACGCGCCGGCGGACGGTGTTCGTCAGGGTGCCGACGCCCTCGATGTCCACCTCGACGACGTCGCCGTCGGAGAGGAGCCCCTGCGGCTCCATGAAGAAACCGACGCCGCCGGGTGTGCCGGAGACGATGACGTCACCGGGGTTCAGCGGCGTGATCGTCGTGATGTGGGCGATGAGCTCGGGGATCGTGAAGGTGAGCTGGGAGATCTGCGCCTGCTGCCGGACCTCGCCGTTCACGCGCGTGGTGAGGGTCGAGTCGAGCAGGTCCGGGACCTCGTCGGGCGTGACCATCGCGGGGCCGAAGCCGCCGGTGCCCACGAAGTTCTTGCCCGCCGTCCACTGCGGGGTGGCGCGCTGCCAGTCGCGGGCGGTGAAGTCGTTGTACGGGGCGTAGCCGGCGACGAGGCCCGTCGCGTCCTCGGCGGCGACCCGGTAGCCGCGGGTACCGATGACGATCGCGAGCTCGCCCTCGTAGTCGAACTTCTCGGACTCGACCGGGTGGATCGCGTCGGCGCCCTCGCCGATCTGGGACTCCGGGAGGCGGATGAACAGCGTGGGTGCCGGGGGCCGATCGCGCCCCGTCTCGGCGAGGTGGTCGGCGTAGTTGACGCCGACGCAGATGATCTTGCCCGGGCGGGGAACCACCGGGAGGTGGGTGATGTCCGCGAGCGGGACCCGGGGCGCCCCGGCCGGGTCCGGCGACGCCGCCGCCCCGGGCTCACGCGGCCCACCGACGCGGTCGAGGACCTGGTCCCGAAGCGCGGCGGCGAGCGTCGGGGCGAGGTCGGCGCCGCCGGGGCCGAGGACGGTGACGTCGTCGCCGTCCACGCGTCCCCACGTGGGGGCGAGATCGGCGGTCGTGAACGAGACGAGCTTCATGGGGTCGCTCCAGGACGGTCGGCGGACGGAGGTTCCCCCGGATCGTGCCACCTCCGCCCACCGCTCCCGCTGCTTCGCCGAGGCCCGTCCCGCGCCGGGGGGCGGCCGGTGCGGGGCGCCGCGCCACGGGGCGGCACGACGGAACCGTGGCGGACGACCTGGTGGACCTACCATGATCGGAGGTAACCTGACGGTCGGTTCAGGTTCGGGACGTCGGCCGGGCAACGGCCCGCCGTCCCCGGCCATGCGGGGCCGACCGACGCACCCGCCACGACGAAGGAGTCGCTCGATGACCACGACGCCACAGCCCGGTTCCGGCCGGGGTCTTGACAAGGTGGTGGCCTCTGCCGCGGAAGCGGTGGCGGACATCCCCTCCGGCGCGCTGCTCGCGGTGGGGGGTTTCGGGCTGTCGGGCAACCCGGTGTCGTTGATCGACGCGTTGCTCGCGCAGGGCGCGGACGACCTCACGGTGGCGTCGAACAACTGCGGGGTCGACGACTTCGGTCTGGGGGTCCTGCTGGGGGCGGGGCGCCTGCGGAAGATGATCGCGTCCTACGTGGGTGAGAACAAGAGCTTCGAGCGGCAGTACCTGTCCGGGGAGCTGGAGGTCGAGCTCAACCCGCAGGGCACGCTGGCGGAGCGGCTGCGCGCGGGCGGGTCGGGGATCGCGGCGTTCTACACGCCCACGGGTGTGGGGACGCAGTTCGCGCTGGGCGGTCTGCCGCAGGTCTACCACGCGGACGGGACGGTCGCGAAGGAGTCGGCGCCGAAGGAGACGCGGACGTTCGTCGTGGACGGCGAGCCGCGCTCGTACGTGCTGGAGGAGGCGATCCGGCCGGACTTCGCGCTGGTGCACGCGATCGCGGGCGACCGGCACGGGAACCTCGTGTTCAACAAGTCCTCGCGGAACTTCAACCCGCTGGCCGCGATGTCGGCGAAGGTGGCGGTCGTGGAGGTCGAGGAGCTGGTCGAGCCGGGCGAGATCGATCCCGACGAGGTCCACCTGCCGGGCGTCTTCGTCCACCGGGTCGTGCACGCGCCGGCGACCGAGGGGTCCAAGCCCATCGAGAAGCGCACCGTCCGTACCGAGAACGAGGAGGGCTGAGAGATGGCCTGGACCAAGGACCAGATGGCCGCGCGTGCGGCGAGCGAGCTGTCCGACGGCGACTACGTCAACCTGGGCATCGGCCTGCCGACCCTGGTGCCGAACTACCTGCCCGAGGGCGTGGAGCTGAGCTTCCAGTCCGAGAACGGGATCCTCGGCGTGGGTCCGTTCCCCTACGAGCACCAGGTGGACCCGGACCTCATCAACGCGGGCAC
>JBQDDG010000024.1:49697-57160 GCA_052093225.1 Actinomycetaceae bacterium | reverse complement strand
CCCGGCTCGTTGATCCACAGCTCCTCGACCTCCGGGTCGTCGAGCAGGTCCTGCAGGGGCCCGAACCCGACGACGGCGTCCATCACGTGCTTGACGGCGGCGTCCACGTCGACCAGCGGCGGCACGAGACCGCGGGTGGAGCGCTCCTCGAACTCCGAGGCAGCGGCGAGCGTGAGCGAGCGCGTGGTGTCCGGCTCGCGCGCGGGGTCGATGTCCCGGCGCCTCACCAGCTCGCGCACCTCGGACTCGAGCAGCGTCAGCGGGTCGATCATCCTGCCCCCCAGGAATGTGCGGTCACGGGCCGCGCGGCCCCCGCTCACGAACATAGGACGGATCGGCGACCGCCGTGTCAGTTTCACCCTGGCATCTGCCTGCTCGCACCGTTCGTCCACAGCCGCGATGGGCAAGAGTATAATAAGTTATACTAGGTGCCATGAAGACTGCGATCTCGATCCCCGACCGCGACTTCGAGCGCTTCGAACGCGTGGCCGCTCGACACGGCATGAACCGCTCCCAGTTCTTCCGACGCGCGGGTCGCCGTCTTGTCGAGGAGCTCGAGGGCGAGGCCGAGCTGACGGCGCTGGCGGACTCGGTGATCGACAGGGTCGGACAGCCCTTTGCGGACAGCCCGTTCCTGCACGAGTCGGAGCGCGCAATGCTCGAGAGCACCGACTGGTGATCTCCCACGGTGACGTCGTCTGGGTGGACTTCGGCTCGCCCCGCGGATCGGAGCCGGCGAAGCGGCGACCCGCCGTCGTCATACAGGAGGACTGGCTGCTCGCCTCCCGGATCGCGACGGTCCTCGTCGCGCCACTGACGTCGAACGTCGCGCTGGAAGCATTCCCGGGCAACGTGCTCGTACCGGTCGAGGCCTCCGGGCTCGACAAGGACTCCGTCGCCGTGGTGTCGCAGGTCGGCCCGGTCAGCCGCGAGTTCCTCGACCCGCACCCGGTCGGGCACGTGCCCAGCTACGTGCTCTCCAAGATCGCCGACGGCATCCGTCTCGTCATGGGCATCTGAGCACACGCCCACTCCCGGGGCGCAGCGAGGGGCGGGCGGCGTCGCCGTCGGCAGTGTCTGCCGGTGCTCTCACCACACGAGGATGCAGAAGGGGTGCCCCGACGGGTCGGCGAACACGTACAGGGGCTCGTCGGGATCGTCGGTCCGGTCCATGACCAGCGTGGCTCCCAGCGCCTCCGCGCGCCCGCGCTGCCGTTCGAGCTCGGCGCGATCGGGCACCGTCGTATCGAGGTGCCTCTGCATGGGCACGTCGTGCGTCGGCCATGTGGTCGGCTCGAGGCGGTCGACCTCCTGGAACGCGAGCCGGTCAGCGCCGCCGGCATCCTGAAGAACGAGCCAGTCGGCGTCGCCCGCCCCGTCCGCCGGAGCCTCGTCGCCCGGCCGGAACCGATAGCCGAGGAGCTCGCGGTAGAAGTCCGCGAGTCCGCGCACGTCGGTCGTGTCGATGGCGGTGAGCCGCAGTCGCGGGTACTTACTCATGTCCCCCCTCGCGTTCCCGCCATCATCCTCCTCGCACCCGCCTCCGGCCACGACCTCCGCAATGATCTTGACCGACCGGTCCACATCTGGTCCGATCGGTCAACACCCGTCTGGAGGAGCCATGGACACCACCACCGCACCCACCGACGCCCCGCAGGTGCGCCGCCCGGCGCTCCCCGTCGAACGCCGGGCGGTGGCGCTGTGGGCGCTCCGGGCCCTGCTCGTCCGGGGCGTCCTGCTCGCCGCCCTCGTCGTCCCGGCCGTCATCTGGGAGTCCGCGAGGCCCTGGCTCGTCGCGCCGATGGTCGCCGTCGGCGTCGTCCTCGTGGTCGGGCTCGCCGTCGAACCGTGGTGGCGCTACCGCGTGCACCGCTGGGAGGTCACCGACCACGCCACCTATGCCACCACCGGCTGGCTCGTGCAGGAGTGGCGCGTCTCCCCGATCTCCCGCATCCAGACCGTCGACGCCGTGCGCGGACCCCTCGAGCAGCTCCTCGGGCTCTCGACCCTGCGCGTGACCACGGCCTCCTCCTACGGGGCGGTGCGGGTCCAGGGGCTCGACCGCGCCGTCGCCGAGGAGGCCGCCACCCGGCTGGCCCGGGCGGCCGAGATCACCGAGGGGGACGCCACGTGAGCGACGACGTCGTCATCGACGCCGGCGAGACCGGGCTCGATGCCTCGACCGCGAACGAGCCGTGGCGCCGCCTGAGCTACCGGGTCATCTGGGTCGACCTGGCCCGCAGCCTCGTCGCCACGATCCCCCTGCCGATCGCCCTCGCCCTCGGGGTCCCGCCGGAGCTGGGCACCATGCTGCCCTTCCTCATCCTCGCGGCGGTCGGGGTCCTCGGCGCCGTCGTCGACCTGGTCCGGTGGGCGTTTACGCGCTACCGAGTCACGCCGACCCACGTCGAGCGCCGCACGGGCGTCCTCGTGCGCGCGCACCGCACGATCCGTCGCGAACGCATCCGCAGCGTGGACACCGAGGCAAAGCTCCACCACCGCATCGGCGGGCTGCGGGTGGTCACCATCGGTGCCGGTCAGCAGACCGCGGCGGCGGAGTCGGCGCTCCACCTCGACGCCCTCGCGACCTCCGACGCCGTCCGGCTCCGTGAGGAGCTTCTCCACATCCATGGCCGGCCGGCGCCGGAGGCTCCCCTCGAGCCGGAGGATGCCGCGGCGGACGACGCAGTGCCGGACGCCGCTGTGCCGGAGAGCGCCGCACCCCGGGCGGACGAGGAACAGCACACCACGGTGCTCGCGACCTTCCGCGCCTGGTGGGTCGTCTACCACCTGTTCAGCATCTGGGCCTACGTCATGGCCGCCGGCCTGCTCTGGGGCGGGTACTGGTTCGCGATGACCTTCGGGGTGGACCTCCTGCAGCTCTCGGGCCGCGTCATCGACCGGGACGCCCTCGACCCGGTCGGGACGGCTGTGGCCGTCCTCGTCATCGGCGGGGTCGTGGGCGCCGTCGCCATGGGCATCTACTACCTCGTCTCGTTCTGGCGGTTCGAGCTCGCGCGCGTGCGCACCGAGGGGACCACGTTCCTGCGCACGCGCCGCGGCCTGCTCAACACCCGCGAGGTCAACCGGGACGAGGCGCGGATGCGCGGACTGTCGATCGGCGAGCCGCTGCTCGGCCGGCTCATCGGCATGGCGGACACCAACGTCGTCACGACCGGGCTGAGCGTGTGGGACCCGTCCGAGCCGACCGCGATCCTCCCCCGCGGGCCGATCGGCGTCGCCCGGCGCGTCGCGGGCCAGGTGCTCGGCGCACCGTCGCCGCTCGACGCCCCGCTGCGCCGTCACCCGCGTGCCGCACTGGTCCAGCGCCTCCTACGGGCGACGGGTATCGGCGCCGTGGCCGCAGCCGTGGTGGCAGCTCCCGTCCTCACCGGGGCTGTCCCCGCGTGGGTCGGCTGGGTGCCGCTCGGGGTGTGGGTGCTGGGGCTGCTCGGGGCGGTCATCGCCTACCGGGCCCTCGGGCACGCGATCTCGGGGGACCACCTCGTGGTCCGCTCCGGCCTGACGACCCGCACCACGACCGCCCTGCGCCGGGACGCGGTGAGCACGATCGCCGTGCGCCGCTCCCTGCTGCAGCGCAGGCTCGGGCTCGCCACCGTCTCGGCCATGACCGCCGGGGGCTGGGGCGCGTACGAGGCCTTCGACGTCGCCGCGGACGACTCTTCCCGCCTCGCCGCCGAGTTCGCCCCCGGACTGGTCGACGAGCTCCTCGCCGACGAGCGGGCACGATGAGCCCGTGACCTCCCCTTCGACGTTCACCGGCGCCGCCCGACGCCGGCAGATCCTCGCCGCGGCAATCACCACCGTCAACGAGGTCGGCTACCCGCGCACCTCGCTGGCCGAGGTCGCCCGCCGCGCCGGGGTCGCGAAGAGCGCGATCGTCTATTACTTCGGGTCCCGGGACGCCCTGCTCCTCCACGTGCTCGGAGAGGTGTTCGGCGCCCTTGACGCCTCGCTAGAACAGGCCGTCGCCGCGCACGACGAGCCCGTGGCACGACTGCGGGCGTACGTCGAGGCCTACCTCGCCCATCTCGACACGCACCGCGCCGAGATCACGGCCGGCGTGGAGATCGCCGTCAACCACCGCGACCCGTCGGGCACGCCGTTCTACCTCACCGGCGGAGAGGACGACGCCGCACTGCTCAGGGGCATCCTTCGCGACGGCATGGCGGCCGGCTCACTGCGGAGGATGCCGCTCGACGTCGCCGCCACGCTCGTCGAGCACGTCGTCGACGTCCCCACCACCACCCTGCAGCGCGACCTCGACGCCGACCTCGGCCCGCTGCTGCCGGAGATCACCGCGATGGTCCTGCGCGGCCTCGTCGCGGACTGATCTCTCCAGCGCTGCAGCGCGCCTCGCGGGTTGACCGCTCGGGGAATGAGGGCTGCGGTCATCCGGTTGGCCGAAGTGGTGCGCGATGCACCACCTCGATCATGATGAAAGGTGGCCCATGACCGTCCTGCCCCGCACGAACCTCGACGTCTTCCCGCTCAACCTCGGGACCAACACGTTCGGGTGGACCTCGGACCGCGAGACCTCGTTCGCCGCCCTCGACGCGTTCGTCGCGGCCGGCGGCAACTTCATCGACACCGCGGACCTGTACTCGGTCTGGGTCGACGGCAACGAGGGCGGCGTGTCCGAGCAGATCATCGGCGAGTGGATGGCCGAGCGCGGCAACCGCGCCGACGTCGTCGTCGCCACCAAGGTCGGGGGCCTGCCCACCCGGCCCGGGCTCTCGCAGGAGAACGTCACCGCTGCCCTGGACGACTCGCTGCGCCGCCTGCAGACCGAGTACGTCGACATCTACTACTTCCACTACGACGACGAGAACGTCTCGATCGCCGACCAGGTCCGCACCGCTCACGGCCTCGTCACCTCCGGCAAGGTCCGTCACATCGCCCTGTCGAACCACTCCCCCGAGCGCATGCGCGAGTTCTTCGAGACCGCTGCCCGCGAGGGGCTCACGGTCCCCGTCGCCATCCAGCCGCAGTACAGCCTCCTGCACCGCGGCGACGTCGAGAACGGCTACGGGCAGATCGCGAAGGAGTTCGACGCCGCCCTGCTCCCCTACTTCTCCCTCGCCTCGGGCCTGCTCACGGGCAAGTACCGCTCGGCCGACGAGATCCAGGGTGCAGCGCGGAAGGACATGCTCGGCGGCTACCTCGGCGACCACACCTTCGGCGTCGTCGACGCGCTAGTGGAGATCGCCGAGGCGCACGGCGCCGAGCCCGCCACCGTGGCGCTGGCCTGGCTGCTCACGAAGGGCGTGACCGCCCCGATCGCGTCGGCCAGCCGGGTCGAGCAGCTGCCCGCCCTCATGGCGGCGCCCTCGCTCACGCTGACCGAGGACGAGGTCGCGCGCCTCGACGCCGTCTCGGACAGCACCGCGCGCGCCGCCTGACGGATCCGCACCCCGTACGGCCCCGGACGAGCCCCCGCTCGTCCGGGGCCGTCGTCGTCGCGGGCCGTCGTCGTAAGGGGCCGTCGTCGTCGGGGGCCAGGACGGCGACGAGCGCCAGGGACGCCGTCGGGCACGATGTGGCGCATGGACCCCGCCATCCACCGCGGCGAGCTCGCGATCGCCGACGGTTACCGCCTGTTCGCCCGCCGGGAGGCGCGCGGCGTCTCGCCCGTCTACGAGGCGTGGGCGGAGGCGGTCGCCGACGACGAGCTGCTGCTCGAGCTGCTCTCGACGCTGCCGCGCGGCAAGCGCCAGCCCAACCTCGTGTTCGCGGCGGCGCGCCTGCACGGCGCCGGCGACCCGGTGGAGTCGTTCCGCTCGACGATCACCCGCCGGTGGGCCGACGTCCGGGACACGATCCTCGCCCGGGCGACCCAGACCAACGAGGCCGGGCGCTGCGCCGTCCTGCTGCCGTTCCTCGCGCAGATCCCCGGCCCGCTCGCGCTCCTCGAGGTGGGGACGTCCGCGGGGCTGTGCCTCCTGCCGGACCGCTACTCCTACCGGTACTCGACGCCTGACGGCCCGGCCGCGCTCGACCCGGCCGGCGGCCCGTCGCCCGTCGTCCTGCCGAGCGCGCTCACCGGGATCGAGCCGCCGACGGCGATGCCCGACGTGGTCTGGCGCGCCGGCATCGACCTGGCACCGGTCGACGTGGCCGACGACGACGCCCGGCTCTGGCTGGAGACGCTGATCTGGCCGGGGCAGGACGAGCGCCGCCGGCGGCTCCGGGCGGCGCTGGACGTCGCCCGGGCGTATCCGCCACGCATCGTCGAGGGCGACCTGCTCGACGAGCTGCCCGCACTGGCCGGCGAGGCGCCCAGCGACGCCACCCTCGTCGTCGTCCACACCGCGGTCCTCGCCTACCTCGGCGCCGACGACCGCGCCTCGTTCGTCGACCTCGTGGGCAGCCTGCCGGGGCACTGGCTGAGCAACGAGGGCCAGGGGGTCGTGCACACGGCCCGCGCGGCCGGCACCGCCGACGCCGACGCCGACGCCGACGCGAGGTTCGTGCTCGCCGTCGACGGGGAACCGCGCGCCCTGACCGACCCGCACGGCCGGTCGGCCGAGGCGCTCACCCGCTGAGGACCACGCTGCCGTAACGTGACCGCGTGGTCTCGGAGCGCAAGCGACGTCGTGCTGCCCGGAGGATCAAGGCCGGGGACGGCCACGAGCTGAAGCGCTTCCAATGGTGGCAGCTGTTCACGCGCTCCCTGTTCCACCTCTACCTGCCCGGCGACGCCGGGACGCGGCACACATGGTCCGTCGACCTCCGCCACGGCGGCGACTCGAACGGGGAGGTGTGGGCACAGCTCTACCTGGACGGACGGCAGCAGGCCCGCTCGAAGCCGCCCGCGCTGTTCCCCGTGCCGGGCGGCACGATCGAGGTGGTGACGAGCGGCTTCGGCCTGCGACGCTGCCACTACGTGACCCACCGAGGCGCCGAGCACGTGCTCGTGCCCGACCCGCGGTCCGCAGAAGGGCGCCGCGCCCGCATGGACCGGCACCACCCGGGCCTCAGCCGCGCGCTCGGGGCGCTCTCGTGGCTGGTCCTCGCCGTCGCGCTCGTCCTCGGCGTGCCCCAGCTCGTGCAGGAGATCTCGCAGATCCCGCCCGTGGCCGAGAACATCGGCACCTTCACCTCGCCGATCCGGCTGCCGGCGTGGTTCAACATCGGGCTCCTGGTGGCCACGTTGCTCGCCAGCACCGAACGCGCGCTCCGGCTGCGCTACCACTGGCTCCTCGACGGCGGACTGTTCGACGGCGAGCTCTGACCTCCCGCCGACGGCGGACCGCGCCCCCCGGCCCCCGTTCCGGTGAGCGGCGGCGCCCGGGGGCGTCGATGTCGGTGGTCCCGGGCAGTGTGGTGCCAGGCGACGCGGGTCGCCCCCCACCTCCCGCGGGGCCGGCGGCCCCCCCCGCCCGCGGGGGCCGGGGGGGGGCGGGCCCCCGCCCCGGGGGGGGGGGGGGGCGGCCCCCGGC
>JBQDDG010000024.1:0-49687 GCA_052093225.1 Actinomycetaceae bacterium | reverse complement strand
GGGGGCGCCGGGGGGCGTCTTTGTGGGTGGGCCGGGGCTGTGTGGTGCCTGGCGACGGGGGTGCCCCCCCACCTCCCGGGTCGCCGACTCCCCCGCCCACTCCCGGCGCCCTCGTGGCGCCGGCCCCCGCCCCGGAGCGCTGCATGTCCCTCCCCCGTCCCGACGACGCCCCGGTCGTCACCACCTCCGACATCCCCGTGCCCACCGGGACGTCATCGGCGTCCGGCGGGTCGCCGTCCGCCCCCTCGTCCGAGGCGCCGACCACCGGCTCGGCGCCCACCGTGCCCTCGGCGCCCACCGTGTCCTCGGCGTCGACGACGCCCGAGCCGCACCCCGACCCGCGCGCGGGCCGGGGATCCGGCGTGCCGCGCAGCACGGCGGTCCTCACCGGGATCAGCGGCCTCGTGCTCGGCGCCGGGGGGACGCTCGCCGTCGTCGCGCTCGCCGGATCCGGGTCTGCCGAGGCCGCGGACCCCCCGTCCTCCGTCGTGGACACGATCGTGCCCTCCCCCGCGGAGCAGAGCCTGAGCACGGCCGCGACCGAGTGCGCGGTGAGCGCGACGGACGGCCTCGAGCTCGTCGACGAGGGCCGCACCATCACGTTCGACAACCGCGGCGGCGAGGACTTCGCGGGCGCGGCCTACTCGGACATCGCGTGCGTGTTCGACGCGCTCGCCCTGCCCGCCACCATCGACACCCACATCGGGCAGACGACCTCGCTCGACGGCCGCCAGACCGCGCACTGGGAGGACTTCGAGATCCAGTGGTCCTACCACCCCGACCGCGGCCTCGACGGGCTCGTCACCGTCGTCGACGGGTAGGGCCGGGCTGTCAGCCCCGGGCGAGCGCGTCCTGTGCGCTGCGCCCCGGTGAGAGGTCGAGCCGCCGGAGGGTCTGGGCGTTGAGCGCGACGACGACCGTCGAGAGCGACATGAGGATCGCGCCCACCGACATCGGCAGCACGAACCCGATCGGCGCGAGCACGCCGGCGGCCAGCGGCACGGACAGCAGGTTGTAGCCGGCCGCCCACCACAGGTTCTGCCGCATCTTGCGGTAGGTCGCGCGCGACAGCTCGACGACGGACAGCACCGACCGCGGGTCGGAGCTCGCGAGCACCACGCCGGCCGAGGCGATGGCCACGTCGGTCCCCGCACCGATGGCGATGCCGACGTCCGCCTGCGCGAGCGCCGGGGCGTCGTTGACGCCGTCGCCGACCATCGCGACCGTCCACCCCTGCCCCTGGAGCGAGGCGACCTCGGCGGACTTGTCCTGCGGCCGGACACCGGCAAGGACGCGGTCGATCCCGAGCTCACGCGCCACGGCGTGCGCGACCGGCGGCGCGTCGCCGGTGATCATGGCGACCGTGACGCCCGAGGCGTGCAGGGCGTCGACCGCCTCGCGCGACTCGGGGCGCACGTCGTCGGCCAGGCGCAGCGCACCGACGGCCACCTCGTCGTTGAGCACGTGGAGGACGGTCGCCCCGTCCTCGCGCCACGCCTCGACGGCGGGCAGCGGGTCGAGGCCGTGCTCCTCGAGCAGGTACGGGCCGCCGACGGAGACCCGCGCCCCGTCGACGTCTGCACTCACGCCGACCGCAGGGGAGGCCGCGAAGCCGGTCGCGCGCGGGACGTCGAGCGCCCGGTCCCCCGCCGCACCGACGATCGCCCGGGCGAGCGGGTGCTCGCTGTCGGACTCCGCAGCCGCGGCGAGCGCGAGCACGTCGTCCTCGGCCAGGCCGCCGGACGTGACGATGCCGGTGACGGTGGGCTCGCCACGGGTGAGTGTGCCGGTCTTGTCGAAGAGGACGACGTCGACGTCGCGCATCCGCTCGAGGGCGAGACGGTCCTTGACGAGCACGCCGCCGCGGGCGGCACGCTCGGTGGCGATCGAGACGACGAGCGGGACCGCGAGCCCCAGGGCGTGCGGGCAGGCGATGACGAGGACCGTGACCACCCGGACCACGGCGCTCGACGGCGACCCGGCCAGCGCCCACGCGATCGCGGTGAGCACCGCGGCGCCGAGCGCGAACCAGAACAGCCAGCCAGCGGCGCGGTCGGCGAGGCGCTGCGCCCGCGACGAGGAGGACCGGGCCTGCTCGACGAGGAGCCGGATGCCCGCGAGCGCCGTCTCCTCGCCGATCGCGGTGATCTCGGCGCGCAGCCCGGAGTCGGTGGCGACGGTCCCGGCGACGACCTGGTCCCCGGTCCCGCGCAGCACCGGCTGCGACTCGCCGGTGACGAGCGACTCGTCCATGCTCGCGGAGCCGTCGACGATGCGGCCGTCGGCGGGGACGGTCGCCCCGGGCCGGACGACGACGACGTCGCCCACGCTCAGGTCGTCCGGCGCCACCGTGACGACGTCGTCGCCCACTACCTTCTCCGCCTCGTCCGGGAGGAGCGCGGCGAGGGACTCCAGCGCGGAGGACGTGCTCGCGAGGGCGGACATCTCGACCCAGTGGCCGAGCAGCATGATGACCACGAGGAGGGCGAGCTCCCACCAGAACGTCAGCTCGGCCGGGAGGAGGCCGAGACGCGCGCCCCACGACGCGACGAACGCGACCGTGATCCCGAGCGAGATGAGCGTCATCATCCCCGGGCTGCGACCCCGCAGCTCGTCGCGGGCGCCGGTGAGGAACGGGCGGCCGCCCCATACGTACATGACGGTGCCGACGGCGGGCGCGACCCAGGTCAGCCACGCGGCACCCGGGAGGTCGTAGCCGAGCAGGTCGGCGAACATCGGGTCGAGCGCGATCGTCGGGACCGCGAGCACCAGCATGATCCAGAACAGTCGGCGGAACTGCGCGACGTGGTCGTCGTGACCGGCGTGACCTCCATGGCCGCCGTGCGCGCTGTGGCTCGCGTGGCCGCCGTGCGCCTCGCCACCGCCATCACCCACGTGCGAGTCTTGGTCCGCATCCGCCCCGTGACCACCGTGCTCGTGGTGGTCGTGCGGGGCGTGACGGGCCTGTACGTCCTTCTCGTTCATACCGCCATCCTATACCCCCCTAGGGTATAAGGTCCATGGCCGGCCCCACACCCGGCGGCGGATGCCGGGGCCTCCGGGCGGCGTGCCCGCCCGCACCCCGCGCGGTCCACCGCCTACCGTGGGCGCGTGACTCGCTCGCCCATCGCGCTGGCTGCGCTCGCGACCCTCGCCGTGCCGGGGCTCGACGTCGTGGCCACCCGACCCCCGGTCCGCACCACCACCGACTACCAGACCGTCGGGGTCCTGGACTCGCGGGGGCGGCACTGGATCGTGCGGATGCCGCGCACCGCGGCGGCGGGCGCGTCTCTCGAGGGCGAGGTCGCGCTGCTCGAGCGGCTCGCGGTGGAGGCCGACGCCGGTCGGCTCCCCTTCGACGTCGAGCGCCCTGCCGGCTTCACCACGCTCTCCGAGGGCGGGCGCGCGATGGTCACCCGTGACCTGCCCGGTCGCACCGTGGACCCAGTCGACATCGACGACCGGCCCGGGCTCGCGGACCACCTGGGCGTCGCCCTCGCCGCGCTGCACGGGCTGCCGACCGACCTCGTGGGCGACACCGGCCTGCCGGTGTACGACATGGCCACCTACCGCAGCCGCCGGCTCCACGAGGTCGACGAGGCGGCGCGGACCGGCGACGTCCCGCCCGAGCTCATCCACCGGTGGGAGGCGGCCCTCGAGTCCGACGACCTGTGGCGCGTCGCCACGACCGTCGTCCACGGCGACCTCGACGCCGAGCTCGTCCGCGTGGCGGGCGACCGGGTCGTCGCCCTCACCCTCTTCGGCGACGCGCACGTGGGCGACCCCGCGGAGGACTTCGCCTGGCTGGTCTCCGCCGTCGAGCCCGAGACGTTCGACCAGGTGCACGCCTCCTACGAGGCGAGCACAGGTACCGGCGCCGACCCCTTCCTGCTCGACCGCGCGCAGCTCGCCTCCGAGCTGCTCCTCGTCCGCTGGCTGATGTTCGGTCGCCGCACGGAGGACGCCGCGGTGATCACCGACGCGCGGCACATGCTCGTCGAGCTCTCCCGTGACCTCGCGGACGCCCCTCCCATCGGCGCCGAGACCCGCGCGATGCTCACCGAGCCGGCGCCGACCGTGGTCGGCACGCCCGACGCCGGTGGCCGGGCTCCCGCCGAGCACGACCGGGGGTCCCTGGACGACAGGGAGTACCTGGACGACAGGGAGTACCTGAAGGACCGGGACGACGAGCCGCCGGGTGTCGCGGACGGCCCGGCCACCGACGAGGCCTGGTCCGACCCGGGGCCCAGCGCCCCAGCTGGTCCCGGCGACGCCGGAAGTGCCGATGACGCTGGGAGCGCCGACGACGCCGAGCAGCGGGCGGACGACCCCACCATCGAGCAGGGCGCACCGTCCGCGGCAGCCGGCGACCCCGAGCCCGAGCTCGACCCCGAGGCCTGGCCGACGTTCGACGTCCACCCGGGCGAGTCCGCGGGCGTGCCGGAGCCCACCGCGGCGACGGCGGACCTCACGGACGAGTACGAGCGGTGGCGCCGCGAGGGTCGCGAGTTCTGACCCCTCCCGCGCCGCCACGGGCGGCGCGCGTCACTCAGCGACCGACGTCGATGCCGCGGCGCTCAGCCGCCGACGGCGGTGCCGCGCTCGAGCGCGGCCAGGACGCGGGCCTCGACGGCGGCCTCGCCATCGGTCCGGGCCGGGACCGACTCGGCGTGCATGACGTAGTAGAGGTGCGCGCGCACCTGCTCGATGGGGATCCCCTTCGCGCGGGACCAGGCGAGCCGGTTGACGTCGAGCTGGAGCAGCCGGGCCTCGCGCTCCTCGGGGCGCGGCAGCCGGCCGGTCTTCCAGTCGACGATCTCGACCGAGCCGTCGGGGTTGTCGTAGACGGCGTCGATGCGGCACCGCAGGACGAGCGGGCCGACGCGCACCTCGGCCGCCTCCTCGACGGCGCTCGGCCGCCTGCTCCCCCACTCGGAGGCCTCGAAGGCCTCCTGCAGCTCGCGCAGTCGCGCCTCGTCGCCCGGGGCGGGGCCTCCCGCGGCTTCCCTGCCCTCGGTCTCGCCCGGGCCCGGGTCGCTCCCGGGTGCGCCGCGCTCCTCGTCCTCGGTCATGTGCAGGAAGCCGGGGAGCGTCTCCGCCTCGAAGCGCTGCTCGACCCACTCGTGGAACCGCGTGCCGAGGTCGGCCTCGCGGCGCGGCGCACGCGGCACCGGCCGGATGAGCTGGCGGGCGAACCATTCAGGGTCGTCGGCGAGCGCCACCAGGCCGGTCGCCGCGAGGTGGTCCCCGAGCGGCACCTCGCCGCGCCGCGCGAGCAGCTCGTCGCGCTCGGCGAGCAGCATCGCGGCCGCCCGGTCCCAGGGTGAGGCCTCCGCGGAGGTGTCGAGGTCCAGCGGCCCCTCGGCGGCCGCGCGGACCGCGTCGGCGGCGGCCCGTGCCGCGCGCACGGCGGGCCCCTCGTCCGCGGGCAGCGGCGGCCACTGCCCCTCGGTGACCAGTCCAACCTGCGGGTTCTCCTCCGGCGCGTCGGCCGGCCGGTCGAGGACCCGCTCGGGCAGCGGCTCGAGGACCCCGGTGGCGATCGCCTCGTCGAGGAACGGTGACCGGAAGCGCGCGGTGCTCGTCTCCTTGGTGAAGCTCGACCAGGTGAGGATCAGCTCGCTGCGGGCCCGGGTGACGGCCACGTAGGCGAGCCGCCGCTCCTCGACGACGGCGTGCCGGCCTGCGGCCTGCTTGAACGCCTCGATCGCGTCGTCCACGCCGTGCTGGTCGGCCACCTCGGCGAGCTCGAGCTGCGGGAGCCGGGCCGCGTCCCCGCGCACCGCGGCCGGGACCGTGCCGAGGTCCGTCAGCCAGGCGGAGTCCTTGGGCACGAAGTCCGCGGGGTGCTCCAGCTTCGGCGACACGTAGATCTTGGGCAGCGTGCCGAGCGAGAGCCCGGGGATGGCCACGACGTCCCACTCGAGCCCCTTGGCGCGGTGCATGGTCATCAGCTGGACGACCCCGCGCAGAGGGTCGGCGGCCTCCTCGCCCTGCTCGGGCGAGGCCTCGGCGTCGGCGAGACCGCGCTCCTTCTCCTCGGCCCGGTCGAGGTAGGAGAGGAACCCGGACAGGGTGGCGCCGTCGACGCCGGTGGCGTACCCGCCGGCCAGCCGCACGAGCTCGTCGAGCCCGGCGCGGGCGGCCGCGGGGCTGTCCGTGGCGGCCGCGACGACCTCGAGGTCGAGCCCCAGCGCCTCGATGGCGACGCCCACCGCGTCGTGGACCGGCAGGTGCACGGCGGACTGGATGCGGCGCAGCGCCCGGGACAGGTGCGTGAGCCGGTCCCGGGCGGCGCCGGTGAGCGCGTGGCCGTGGGCGGTCCAGTCCTTGCCGGGGAGGTGGTCGACGGCCTCCGCGAGCGCCTGCTCCTGGCGCGGGTCGATCGCCGACTCCTCGGCGTCGATCGCGAGGTCGAGGTCCGACGCCGCCGCCCGGCCCGCCGCCGTGCCGGCGCCGATGCCCAGCCGGGCGAGGTCCCCGGCCCAGGACCACAGGGTCCGCAGGTCGGCGAGCCCGAGGCCGAGGCCGGTGACCAGGCGGACGAGCCGGTCGCCGCGGGACGGGTCGACGGCCACGGCGAGGGCGGCGCGGACGTCGAGGATCTCGGGGCGGACGATGAGCCCGCCCACCCCGACGATCTGGCTCGGGACCCCGCGCCTGCGCAGCGCGTCCTGGAGGACCTCGAGCTGGGCGTTGGTCCGGGTGAGGACGGCGGCGGTGCGGCCGGAACCGGGCTCGGCCGCCTCGGCGGCGAGGAACGGGGCGTGCCAGCGGTGCTCGAGCTCCAGGGCGATCGCGTCGGCCTCCTCGCGGTCGGTGGCGAACCACGCGCCCACCACCGTCCCGGGTGCCGCCCCCGGCCGCGCGCCGAGGGTGTGCAGCGGGAGCGTCGAGCCGGCCTGGAGCGGTCGGGAGACGGCGTTGGCGACGTCGAGGATCGCGTGGTCGTTGCGCCACGACGTCGACAGCCTCCGCACCGGTGCGGGCTCCGGTCCGCCGAACCGCTCGGGAAACTCCTCGAGCGCGGCGGCCGAGGCCCCCCGCCAGCCGTAGATCGACTGGTGCGGGTCACCGACGGCGGTGACCGGCCAGCCGTCGCCGAACGCGGCGGCGAGGAGATCGGTCTGGGCGACGGAGGTGTCCTGGTACTCGTCGAGGAGCACGAGCCGGTAGCGCGCCCGGAGCTCGTCGCGCACGTCCGGGAACCCGGTGACGATCCGACGGGCGGCGTCGGCGATGTCCGCGAAGGTGGCGACGCCCTTCGCGCGCCGCTCGGCGCGCAGGGCCTCGACCATGGCGAGCAGCTCGACCCGTGCGCGGTGGCTGGTCGCAATCTTCCGCACGTCCGCGCTCGGCCCCCGCTTCTTCCCCGAGACGGGGGCGTCGAGGAGGTTGAGGGACGTCTCCTCGAGCTCGGCGCGCAGCAGGTCGGGGGTGACCGTGGAGGCGAGCAGGGACATGGTGGCCGCGTCGAGGTCCACGACGGCGTCGACGAGCGTCGAGAGCGCGGGTCCGTCGGCCGCGTCGAGCGGACCGGCCCACCCGGAGACCAGCGCATGGGCGAGCTCGTAGCTCTCGGCCGCGGTGACGAGGCGGGCGGCCGGGTCGAGCCCGAGCCGCAGCGCGTGGTCCTTGTAGATGGCCGCGGCGAAGGAGTCGTACGTGCTCACCTCCGGCCAGGCGGTCTCGAGCTCGCCGCGCGGGTCCGGGCGCCGCCCGCCGAGGGCGCGGGTCAGGGTCCGCAGCCGTGTCCGCAGCCGTTCGCCGAGCTCTCCGGCCGCCTTGCGGGTGAAGGTGAGGCCGAGGACCTCGTCGGGGCGGACGAGCCCGTTGTGCACGAGGTGGACGACGCGCAGGGACATCGTCTCGGTCTTGCCGGACCCGGCACCCGCGACGACGAGCTGGGGCGCCGTCGGGTGCGACATCACCTCGGCCTGCTCGGGGGTCGGGGCGTGGCTCCCGATGAGCGCGGCGGTGTCCGCGGGCGTGTGCTCCGCGGCGTCGGCGGGCGTGTGCGGTGCGGTCGTCATGCCGGCTCCTCGGTGGTCCCGGCGTGGCCGATGCGGCGGCCCTCCGGCTGGATCGGGCAGGAGGTGCGGACCTCGCAGAACTGGCACATGGGGTTCGTGCGGGCGGTGACCCGCGCTCCGGACATCTCGGCCACGGCCTCCCCGAGCCTCTCGTGGGCCCAGCTCGGGCCGTCGGTCCCGATCGGCGCCTGGTCGTGCGTGGTGACCCGCGCCGTCCCCGCGCCGAGGTAGACGAGCCGGGCACCCGCGGGCGCCGGCCCCTCGCCGCGCCGGTGCCGCTCGAGCACCGCCACCTGGTAGACGCCCATCTGGGGGTTCTCGGCCGAGTCCGCCTTCCGGGGCGCCTTGCCGGTCTTGAGGTCGACGACGAGGACCGTGCCGTCCTCCTGCGCCTCGAGCCGGTCGATCTTCCCGCGGATGCGCGCGTCGCCCACGACGACGTCGATCTCCTCCTCGACCGTCACGTCGGCCGGTGTGGCGACGTACCGGGCGAGGGTGTCGACGAGGTCCTCCGCCCTGGCCCGCTGCTGGTCGGCGGCAAGGCCCTCGCCGAGGTCGAGCTCGCCGATGCGCTCGGCGAGCGCGGCCTGCAGCTCCTCGGCCGTGCCCGCGGGGTGCTCCTCGGCGATCGCGTGGACGAGGGTGCCGAGCGCCTGGGAGCCCGAGTCGGCGCCGCGTCCACCGAACCTCGTGAGGGCCCAGCGCAGCCCGCAGGTGGTGGCGGACTCGACGGCGGACGGGCTGACGGGCACCGGTTCGGCCCCGTCGCGCAGTGCCTGAAGCGTGGTGGGCGCGTGGACGAGCCCCCAGTGCTGGTGGTCGGCCCCGGGCACGCCCTCCTTGGCGAGGCGGGCGAGCACCCGCGCGGCGCCCGCATCCTCGGGGGCGAGGGCCAGTCGCCGGCGCAGCCGCGCGACGAGCTCGCGCAGGTCCCGGGCGACGAGCTGCTCACGGTCGACCGGACGCGGGTCCGCCGACCCGCCGTCGGTTCCCACCTGCCCCACCGCCTCGCGTCCCGCGGCACCCTTGCCCGACGCCGACCCGCCAGGTACCGAACCGCCCGGCACCGACCCGTGCGACGCCGACCCAACCGACGCCGGCTCCTCCTCGGCCCGCTCGCGGCCCGCCGCGGCGTCGGCCGTCATCAGCTCGTGGAAGAGGGACGGCCTGGTGTCGACGCTCTCGACCGCGGTGACGAGCAGGCGCGAGGTGGCCCGGGAGGCGGCGAGCACGAGCTGGCGCAGCTCGTCGTCGCGGACCTCACGGCGCGCCTCGACCCACCGGTCGCTCCCCTCGCCCCGGCCGGTGACCACGTCGACGAGCGCCTGGCTGCCGAGGATCGTGTCCCGGCGGCGCAGGTCCGGCCACACGTCCTCCTGGAGCCCCGCGACCACCACGAGCTCCCACTCCTGGCCGGCCGCCTGCGCGGGCGTGAGGACCTCGACGAGGTCGCGCCGCCCGGACTGGGCGGCGAGGGTGTCCTCGGCGACCCGCTGGGACTCGATGCGGTCGACGAAGGCCACGGCGCCGCCGCCGGTCCCGCGCGTCTCGAACCGCTCGGCGGCGTAGAACAACGCGAGCACGGCGTCGAGGTCCGCGTGGGCCTGCGCCGCCCCCGGGCCGCCCTCGATCGCCCGCTCCTGCCAGGGCCGTGCCAGCCCGGACGCGTCCCACGCGGCCCACAGCACCGGCGTCGGCCCCTGACCCGCGTCGAGTGCCGCGCGCGTGGCCGCCACCACCTCGGCCACCCGCACGAGCGGGTCGGCGAGGGCGGCCGGCACACCCTCCGGCAGCGCGCCGGGCCCGTGCGCCGCGACGGCGGCCACGGCGTCGACCAGCACCGAGTCGGAGTCGGCGCCGCCGCCCCGGGCCTCGCTCGCGGCGCGCAGGGTGCGCATGAGGCGTCGCAGCCGGACCGGGTCGGCCCCGCCGACCGGCGAGAGGAGCAGGTCCCGCAGCCGGGTGCCGTCGGGCCGCTCGGCGGCGGCCCGGACGGCGAGCAGGAGGGGACGGACCGCGGGCTCGTCGCGCAGGGCGCCGAGACGGCCCGGCGAGACCGGGATCCGCCGGGCGCCGAGCAGGGAACGCAGGGCCGAAGCCTGCCCGCTCGTGCGGACGACGACGGCGCACTGCCGGTAGGCCACGCCGTCGACGAGGTGGGCGTGCCGGACGGCGTCGGCGACGGCCTCCGCCTCGAGCGCCGCGCTCGCCAGGGTGCGCGTCTCGACCCGCGGCCCCGCCTGGGCGCCGGTGACCGGCGCGCGCCGCCGGGCGAGCCCCGGCCCACCGGCCGGGAGACGTCCGGCGAGCGCCGCGACGGCGTGGCGCAGCTCGGGCGTGCCGCGGTGGACCTCGGGCAGCAGACGTACCTGGGCGCCGAAGCCGCCGTCGGCGAAGTCGGACGTCGCCTCCGCGACGAGGGTGGGGCTCCCGCCCCGGAAGGTCTGGACGGCGACGTCCGGGTCGCCGAGGAGCAGGAGGCGGGCGCCGTCGCGCACGAGGACGCGCAGCAGCCGCGCGGTGGAACGGGTGACGTCCTGGTAGTCGTCGACGACGACGAGGTCCCAGCGCGGCAGGTCCGGGACGTCGGCCTGACCCGCGGCCACGCCGGCGGGCGGGAGGTGCCAGGAGCCCAGGACGAGCGCGGCCTCGTCGACGAGTCGCGCGGCGTCGTAGCGCCGGTAGCGCCGCCCGGGCGATGCCCCGGACGGACCCTGCTCGTCGGCCGTGTCCTGGGCGCCGAGGCTGTCGCGGTACTGCTCGAGGATGGTCGCGACGGCGGCCCACTCCCCTCGTCCGTGCGACGCCGCGAGGCGCCTCAGGTCCTCCGGCTCGAGATCGAGCTCGCCGGCGCGGGCGAGGATGTCGCGCAGCTCGTGCCGGAAGGCGTCCAGGCCGAGCGCCTCCTCGGGCACCGAGGCGGGCCAGTCGGGCCCGGGCACGCTCCCGTCGGCGTGGTTGGCGAGGAGCTCGGCGATCGCCCCGTCCTCGTCCGGCCCCGAGAGCAGCGCGGGCTCGGGCCCGCCCCAGTACGCGGCGTGCTGCCCGAGCAGACCGAACGCGAAGGAGGTGGGGGTGACGACCCGCACCGCGTCGTCGTGGGCGCCCGTGCGGCGCGCCACCTCGTCACGCAGGCGGGAGGCGACGCGACGCGCGGGGGTGAGCAGCGCGACCCTGCGGCCGGCGCGGGCGGCCTCCACCACCGTCTCGACGGCGAGCGTCGTGCGCCCGGAGCCCGGCGCGCCGAGCACGAGGAGGTCGCGCTCGCCGTCCGCGACCTCGTCGGCGATGCCGCGGGCGGCCGGCGAGAGCGGCGTGCCGGCCGGGTCGGGGCGCTGCTCGAGGCGCAGCCGTGGTCGGACCGAGGGGGGCATGCGGCCATGCAACCACGCACCGCCGACACCCGAGGGCGGCTACTCCCGGCCCGGGCGGCTACTCCCGGGAGGCCCAGGCGTTCGGCACGCAGCCCTGGAGGCTGATCGACTGCTGGACCATGACGGGCGCGGTCTCGCCGGGCGCCGGGCAGTCATCGTGCTGGTGGCCGAGCAGGTGGCCGACCTCGTGGTTGACGAGGTACTGCCGGTACTGCGGCAGGGTCCCGCCGGCGTGGAAGAAGGCGTCGATCGCGCCGCCGAACCGGTCCGCGTTGAGGACGGCCCGCCCGTTGCGGCCGCACGAGTAGACGCCGCCGACGTCGAGCGGGGCGCACAGGTCGATGCTCAGCGGGCCGTCGGCGAGCGTGACGGCGAAGTCGGCGTCCTCGGTGTCCACCCGCTCGAACGCGACCGAGCCGTCGTATCCCCAGCCGCGCGGGTCGTTGAGGGTGTCCACCACGTAGTCGGCGAAGGCGGCGCGGTCCATGGGGAGCCCGCGCTCCACCTCGACGCGCACGCGGTAGGTCCGCTCCGCCTCGCGGGGGGCCGGCTCGGAGCCCTCGACGACGCGCAGGTCGCCGCTACCGGTTGCCTGCTCGAGGTCCCCGCGGATGCCCGCGCCGTACGCGTCGGCGTCGACGCCGTCCGGCAGCTCGTCGGCGGGCGGCAGCACCCGGACGAGGTCGAGCAGGCTGGGGGTGTCGTCGTCGTCCTCGGGTGCGACCGGCGTCACGGCCAGCGGACCGGTGGCCGGCAGCCAGGACTCGGGCAGGCCGTCCACGTCGGGGGTCGGCGACTCGTCGGCGTGCGCGGTCGACCACGCCGCGGAGCCGGCGCTCGGGTAGGAGACGACGGGCGCCGCGAGGAGGCCTGCACAGGCCACGGCGCCGAGGACGGCGGGGAGACGACGACGGGACATCGTGCGTCATCCTCTCAGCCGATCGCCGACCTGTCAGTGAGCGTGCTTACGATGGACCGAACGCCACATCAGCGCATGGCCCGCTCGACCGGGGCCGGACGGAGGACATCCATGCAGGTCACCATCGGTATGCGGCAGAGCATGCGGGACGTCGTCGTCGACGTCGACATGACGGAGGACGCGTTCGTCGACTCGGTGCGCGAGGCGCTCTCCTCCGACACGCCCCTCGACGTCTCCGACGGCAAGGGCAAGCGGTTCCTCGTGCCCGCCGCCGCGATCGGGCACGTCGAGCTCGGGTCGCCGGAGGACCGCCGCGTCGGCTTCGGCGTCGGCTGACCCCCGCAACGCTTCTTCCCACGCTCCCGGCGCGGGGCCGGCGGCACCGCACGGTCCCCGCCCCGCCCGTGCGCCGGCTCATCGACGCACGGCCGCACCGCCCGCGGGCCGACGCACTGCCGGACCGACGCACCGACGCACTGAGTCGAGTCCCACCGGGACGGCCGCAGCGCCCGGACCACCGACGGAGTATCGTCGGTGGCGTCCCGGCATGACCGGTCGCTGTCCTTGTGAATCTTCGGGCGCCCCCGAGCGCCCTGCCTCGTGTGCGATCGGCTGCCTGCGCCAACCGGCGCCCACCGATCGACAGAAGAAGGCACATGAACACCGCTGCACCCTCCGGCGTCGTCGACGTCTCGGGCGCCCACGCGCCCGTCGAGACCGACCAGGCCACCCCCGACATCACCGACGACGCCGCCACCGCGGCCGCCGTCGAGCAGACGTTCTCCGACATCGGGGTGGCCGAGCCGATCGCCGGCGCCCTGCGCGACGTCGGCATCACGCACCCCTTCCCCATCCAGGCCCTCACGCTGCCCGTCGCCCTCAAGCGCGCCGACATCATCGGCCAGGCCAAGACGGGCACCGGCAAGACCCTCGGCTTCGGCCTCCCGCTGCTCCAGCACACGATCGCCCCCGGCGAGGAGGGCTTCGACGAGCTCCTCGACCCGGGCGCCCCGCAGGGCCTCGTGGTCGTCCCGACCCGCGAGCTCGCCAAGCAGGTCGCCGAGGACCTCGTGGCCGCGTCGCGGAGGCGCTCGGTGCGCATCGTCCAGGTCTACGGCGGCCGCGCCTACGAGCCGCAGATCGCCGCGCTCGAGTCCGGCGTCGAGGTCGTCGTGGGCACGCCCGGGCGCCTCATCGACCTGCTCAAGCAGAAGGTGCTCCGCCTCAACGCGGTGAGCACCGTGGTCCTCGACGAGGCCGACGAGATGCTCGACCTCGGGTTCCTCCCCGACGTCGAGACCCTCCTGTCCCGCACGCCCGCGAACCGCCACACGATGCTGTTCTCGGCCACGATGCCCGGCGCCGTCGTCTCGCTCGCCCGCCGCTACATGACGCGGCCGACGCACATCCGCGCGCAGGACCCGGACGACACGGGGGCGACCGTGAAGTCGACCCGCCAGGTCGTCTACCGGGCGCACGCGATGAACAAGGTGGAGATGCTCGCGCGCATCCTCCAGGCCCGGGACCGCGGCCTGACGATCGTCTTCACGCGTACCAAGCGCACGGCCGCGAAGGTGGCGGACGACCTCGCCGACCGCGGCTTCGCCTCCGCCGCCATCCACGGCGACCTCGGCCAGGGCGCCCGTGAGCAGGCGCTGCGCGCGTTCCGCACCGGCAAGGTCGACGTCCTCGTCGCCACCGACGTCGCCGCCCGCGGCATCGACGTCGACGACGTCACGCACGTCATCAACTACCAGTGCCCCGAGGACGAGAAGATCTACCTCCACCGCATCGGCCGCACGGGCCGCGCGGGCAACTCCGGCACGGCCGTGACCTTCGTCGACTGGGACGACATCCCCCGCTGGTCGGTCGTCAACAACGCCCTCGGCCTGGGCCTCGCCGAGCCGCCGGAGACTTACCACACCTCCGAGCACCTGTTCGCGGACCTCGACATCCCCGAGGGCACCGGCGGCACGCTGCCGCGCTCGGCCCGCACGCGCGCGGGCCTCGGCGCCGAGGAGGTCGAGGACCTGGGCGAGACCGGCAAGTCCGCGGGCTCGCGCCAGGCGTCCCGCCGGTCCGACGGCGGTCGTGAGCGTCGCGAGGGCGGTGACCGTGGCGGCCGCTCCCGTTCCGGTCGCCCCGAGGGCGCGCGCCGCTCCGAGAACGCGTCCGGCTCCGAGGGCGGGGCGGGCCGTCCCCGCCGGCGCCGTCGTCGTCGCACCGGTGGCTCGAGCGGCAACGGCGGCTCGGGCAGCGCCGCCGGCTCGACCGGCGCCGCCGCACCGACCTCCGACTGACCGCGAGGGGGGCACGAACCTCCCCCGACGCACGACGCCCGCCCGGCCGAGCCGGGCGGGCGTCGTCGTGCGTGCCGGCCGGCGGGATAGCTGCGGGACCTGCCGCGGCATCGGCCCCGTGCCGCGCCGCGCCGCGGCGTCAGCCCGGGCCGGCTCTCGGCGTCAGCCCCGCGCCAGGTACATGTCGACGAAGGCGAACGTCGCCGTCGCCATGAGCTGGACGGCGATCGCCGCGAGCAGCATGCCGGACAGGCGCGTGACGAGCGTGGTGCCCGAGGCCCCGAGCGCGCGGTGGACGATGCTCGAGAACCGCAGCGAGAGCCAGATGACGAGGTGCACGGCGACGACGCCGACCGCCACGCCCACGAGCGACGGCGTCGTGCCCGCCTGCTGCACCGCGAGCATCGCCGCGACGATCGACCCGGGACCGGCCATGAGCGGTGTCCCCATGGGCACGAGCGCGACGGCGGCCCCGGACCCCGACGGCCCGGGCTCCTCCGCGGCGCCGGTGAGCAGCTGCATCGCCACGAGGAGCAGGAGCAGCCCGCCGGCGAGCTGCAGGGCGGGCACCGTGATCCCGAGGAAGTCGAGGATGTAGGGCCCGCCGACGGCGAACGCGGAGATCACGCCGAAGGAGACGGTGGTGGCCTGCAGGGCCGCGCGCTGGCGCTCCTTCACCGTCATCGTCGAGGTCAGCGAGAGGAAGATGGGCAGGTTGCCCACCGGGTCCATGATGACGAAGAGCGTGACGAACGTGGACAGCAGGATCGTCAGGTCGATGACGCCGCTCATCCGATGGCTCCGGGGACGACCAGCGGAAGCGCGCCGGCGGCGACGATCCGCGCGAGCTCGTCGGGGGCCGTGAGGTGGTCGCCGAGCCGGTTCGTCTTGCCCGTGCCGTGGTAGTCGGACGAGCCGGTGACGATGAGGTCGTGCCGCTGGGCGAGGGCGCGCAGGCCGGCACGGTCCTCGTCGTCGTGGTCGAGGTGGTCCACCTCGAGCCCGAGCAGGCCGGCCTCGATGGCGCCGCGCATCCCGGCCTCCGGGAGCGCCCGACCCCGGGCCGCCCACGGGTGCGCCATCACCGGCACTCCCCCGGCGCCGCGGACCAGCTCGATCGACTCCCGGACGTCAGGGGCGTAGTGCGGCACGTAGTACCGGGTCCGGTTCGCGCACGGGCCGCCGGGCGCGAACGCGGCGTTGCGGTCGGGCACGTGACCGGCGGCCACCAGCGCGTCGGCGATGTGCGGGCGGCCGACGGTGGCGCCGTCGGAGACGTGGGCGAGGACGTCCTCCCAGGTGATCGGGTAGTCGACGGCGATGCGCTCGACCATCTGCTGCGCGCGCTCGATCCGTGACCAGCGCGCGCGCTCGGTGCGGTCGAGCAGGTGCGGGTCCGCCGGGTCGTGGAGGTAGGAGAGCAGGTGGATCGAGCGGCCCTCGAACTGCGTGGAGATCTCCATGCCGCGCAGCAGCGCGACGCCGTGGACCTGCGCGGCCGCGACGGCCTCCGACCAGCCCGCCGTCGTGTCGTGGTCGGTGAGGCCGAGGACATCGATCCCGGCGCGCGACGCGGCGGCCACCAGCTCGGCCGGCGACTCGGTCCCGTCCGACACCGACGAGTGGGTATGGGGGTCGATGCGCGTCGTCACGGACGGAGTGTACGAGCCCGCCCCCCGGCGGGCGCCCCCTCGCGGCGCGCGACCTGGCCCCGCGGCGACGGTGGGACGATGAGGGCATGACGAGCGCTTCCGACGAGACCACGCCCACCCCCGCCGACGACCAGCCGGTCGAGGACCGCGGGTCGAACCGCTCCCAGCGGCCGAGCTCCGCGGCCTTCCGTGCCTTCATCGCGGACGGCTGGGAGGAGCGGGAGGCGCCCCTGCCGCAGCGGCTCGCGTCGGCGGACACGGCCGCCGCCGCCCGGTCCGCGCTCTCCGCCGACTTCCCGGGCGAGCGGCTCGTGCTGCCCGGCGGGGAGCTGCGCGTGCGCAGCAACGACACCGACCACATCTTCCGTGCGCACTCCGCGTTCGCCCACCTCACGGGCTGGGGCTCGGCGACCGAGCCGGACTCGGTGCTCGTGCTGCACCCGACCGACGGGGCTGCCGACGACGGGGGTGCCGACGGCGGCGACAGCGCCGGCGGGGACATCGACGCGCCCGGTCACGAGGCCGTCCTCTACCTCCGGCCCCGCGCCGGCAAGGACACCGAGGAGTTCTACGCGGACGCCCGGTACGGCGAGCTCTGGGTCGGGGTGCGCCCCTCGCTGGAGGAGGTCGCCGCGGCCACGGGCCTGCGCACGGCGCACATCGACACGCTGCGCGACGACCTCGCGAAGGACGCCGGCGCCCGCCAGGTCCAGGTCCGGCTCGTGCGGGGCGCCGACCAGTCGGTGACCGAGCTGGTCGAGCAGGTGCGCTCGGAGGCGGGGCTCACCTCGACGGCGTCGGTCGACGCCGGGCTGACCGAGCGGCTCTCGGAGATCCGGCTCGTCAAGGACGACTGGGAGGTGGGCGAGATGCGCGCCGCCGTCGCCGCCACCGCCCGGGGCTTCGAGGACGTCGTGCGCTCCTTCCCGGACGCCTCGGGACACGCGCGCGGCGAGCGGATCGTCGAGGGCGCCTTCGCGGCGCGCGCCCGCCTCGACGGCAACGGCGTGGGCTACGAGACCATCGCGGCCGCCGGCAACCACGCGAACACGCTGCACTGGATCCACAACGACGGCGAGGTGCGGGCGGGCGACCTCGTCCTGCTCGACGCCGGGGTGGAGGTGGACTCCCTCTACACCGCCGACATCACCCGCACGCTGCCCGTCGACGGCACGTTCACCGAGCCGCAGCGGCGCGTCTACCAGGCCGTGCTCGACGCCGCCGACGCCGCGTTCGCCGTGGCCGCGCGCGTGGGCGAAGACGGTGCGCGGGTGAAGTTCCGCGACGTCCACACCGCGGCGATGAAGGTCATCGCCGCTCGGCTCGCCCAGTGGGGGATGCTCCCCGTCGACGCCGCCGAGTCGCTCGAGCCGGAGGGCCAGTACCACCGCCGGTGGATGGTCCACGGCACGTCGCACCACCTCGGGCTCGACGTCCACGACTGCGCCCAGGCACGCCGCGAGATGTACCTCGACGCCGAGCTCGTGCCCGGCATGGTCTTCACCATCGAGCCCGGCCTCTACCTGCGCGCGGACGACCTCAAGGTGCCCGAGGAGATGCGCGGCATCGGCGTACGGATCGAGGACGACGTGCTCGTCACGCAGGACGGGGTGGAGAACCTGTCCGCCGCGCTGCCGCGCACGCCCGAGGAGATCGAGGCCTGGATGGCGGACCTGCGCGCCTGAGCGCCGGGTGTGGAGGGCTCAGCCGTCGGTCGTCCCGCCCGCCGCGGTTCAGCCGTCCGTCGTCCCGCCCGCCGCGGTTCAGCCGTCCGTCGTCCCGCCCGCCGCGAGGTGCTCGCGCGCGAAGCGCAGCGACTCCATGCACATCGTGCGTCGCTGGAGCGAGGACACGGACCGGGTGTTGATCTCGACGACGACCGAGCCGCCGAACCCGGAGTCCCGCAGGTGGTGCAGGACCTCCGCGCAGGGCTGGTTGCCGTGGCCGGGCACGAGGTGCTCGTCCTTGATGGTCCCGGTGCCGTCGGTCAGGTGCAGGTGGGCGAGCTTCTCCCCGAGCGTGTGCACCATCGTCATCGTCGCCTCGGCGTCCATGCCGGACGTCGCGGCGTGCGAGAGGTCGATGGTCACCGACCCGTAGTCGTGCTCCGTGGGGTCCCACCCGGGCGAGTAGGCCTTGACGTGCGCTCCCCCGGCCTGCGCCTGCCAGGTGAACATGTTCTCCACCGCGAGCCGGACGCCGGCCCGGCTCTCCCGCTCGGCGACGGCCTCGACGAACTTCTTCGCGTACCTGCGCTGCCACCGGAACGGCGGGTGCAGGACGACGACGTCGGCCCCCACCTCCTCCGCGAGGTCCACCGACCGGTCGACCTTGTCCCACGGTTCACGCCCCCACACGCCCTGCGTGAGCAGCAGCGTGGGGGCGTGGATCGCGTGGACCGGCATCTCGTACTTCCGCGAGAGCGCCTTGATGAGCCGCGGCTCCCGCGACTCGGGCGCGGTGAGCACCATGATCTCGACGCCGTCGTACCCGAGCTCGGCCGCCATCGCGAACGTGTCCTCGACCGAACCCGGCATGACCGAGGCCGTGGAGAGTCCGACGGGGATGGTCACCGCTGGTCGTGTCCCTGCCCCGGCTGCTCCCCGGTCTCCTCACCCGGCCCGGCCGCCGCACGACCGGTCTCGGCGCGGTGGGCGTCGGCCTGGCGGAGCTGGTCCTCGGCGTGCGCGCGCTGCTCCGGCGAGAGGTCCTCGAGCCGGGCGCCGTAGCGCGGGGTGCCGTCCGCCGCGGGCGCGATGCCCGGCGTCGGGGCCCCGGCGTCGGCGGGCGCACCGCCGTAGTTCCCGGCCCCTGCGGGCGCACCGCCGTAGTTCCCGGCCCCTGCGGGAGCGCCGCCGTAGTTCCCGGGGTCGGCGGGAGCGCCGCCGTAGTTCCCTGCATCCTGCGGCCCGCCCGCGTGCGCCGCCGGCCCGGCCTGCCCTGCGCCGCGGGGGTCGCCCGCCTGCTGGCGGCCGGGCGTCCACGCCTCCTGTCCGGGCTGCCCCGTCGCTGCACCACCGGCCCCACCGGCCTGCGCCGGGGCGGTCGCGTACGCCTGCGCGGGGGCAGCGGACCGCGCCGGTGCGGCCGCGGCGCCGAGCAGTCCGGCCTTCTGCAGCGCGGCCCGCATCTCGTCCGCGACGGCCGGCCCGGCGATGACCGTGTACCGCTTGGCGACGACGGTGCTCGCCGAGGTGAAGTCGCGCGTCTTGGGACGGACCGCGTAGCTGACGATCCCCAGGAGCACACCGAACGCGGCGCCGACGACCACGGGGATGACGAAGTCGAGGAACCCGAAGTCCCCGATGACCAGCCACATGACGAGCGCCATCATCAGGCCGAACCACGCGCCCGTCGCCGCGCCGGAACCGGCCACCTTCGCGTAGTTGAGGCTGCCGGTGATCCGCTCGACCAGCCGGAGGTCCTCGCCGACGATCGACACGAGCCGGACGTTGTGGTCGGTGTCCGAGAGGTGGTCGACGGCGCGCTGCGCGTCCTCGTAGCTCGTGTAGGACGCGAGCGGCGTCCCCGTGGGGATCGAGAGCGCCGCGGCTCCGGGCGACTGGTTCGGGATCGACATGTGTCCAGTATCGCGCCGCGAGCGACACGCCCGCCACCGCGCTCCACCCACGGCTGAAAGCGCGAGCGGCCGGTCGTCGCCCGCTCCGTCCGTGCCGGGCGCCCCTCCGTCCGGTGCCGGGCGCCCCCTCCGTCCGGCCGCCCGCTCCGTCCGTCGCCGGCCGCCCGCCGCGGCTACGCTTCGACGCGTGACAGCCACCACGCCCAGACCCACGAACCTCTCGCGCGTCTACGTGGCCCGGCTGGCCGGTACCGCCGTGTTCGACCCGATCGGCGACCAGGTCGGACGGGTGCGCGACGTCGTGCTCCTCGCCCGCGTCCGCGCGGCCCCCCGCGCCGTCGGGCTCGTCCTCGAGGTCCCCGGCAGGCGCCGGATCTTCCTGCCGCTCACGCGCGTGACCGCGATCGAGCCGGGCGCCGTCATCACGACCGGGCTGCTCAACCTGCGCCGCTTCCAGCCGCGCGCGGCCGAGATGCAGGTCGTCGGCGAGCTCCTCGACCGGCGCATCACGCTTGCCGACGGCTCGGGCGACGCGACCGTCCTCGACGTCGCGATCGAGCAGCAGCGCAACCGCGACTGGCTCGCCACCAAGATCTTCGTCCGGCGGGTCCGCACCCGGGCGACCTTCTCCCGGGGCGAGTCGATGGTCGTCGGGATCCACGACGTCGTCGGGCTGGACGGCCCCGTGACCCGGCAGGGCACGGACGCGCTCATCGCCCAGCTCACCGACCTCAAGCCGGCCGACGTCGCGGACGTCCTCCACGACCTGCCGGACCGCCGCCGGCTCGACGTCGCCGCCCAGATGCCTGACGAGCAGCTCGCCGACGTCCTCGAGGAGCTCGGCGAGGACGACCGCGTCCAGATCGTCTCCGGGCTCGACGTCGAGCGCGCGGCCGACGTGCTCGAGGCCATGCAGCCCGACGACGCGGCCGACCTGGTGGCGGAGCTGCCGGACGAGACCGCGGCGAACCTCCTCGAGCGGATGGAGCCCGACGACGCCGAGGACGTGCGCCGGCTGCTCGCCTACGACGAGCTCACCGCCGGTGGTCTCATGACCACCGAGCCGGTGGTGCTCCCGCCCGAGGCTCCCGTCGCCACCCTCCTCGCGCACGCCCGCAGGCGCGACATCCCGGCCGCGCTCAGCGCCCTCGTCTTCGTGGTGCGGCCGCCGCTGGAGACGCCGACCGGCCGCTTCCTCGGCGTCGTCCACCTGCAACGGGCCCTGCGCGAACCACCGACCACGCCCGTCGGCACCCTGCTCGACAAGGACGTCGACGCCGTCCTGCCCACGGACGGGCTCGGCAAGATCACCCGTCTGCTCGCGACCTACAACCTCACCGCGCTGCCGGTCGGGGACGAGGACGGCCGCCTGCTCGGCGCGGTGTCCGTCGACGACGTGCTCGACCACCTCCTGCCCGAGGACTGGCGCGAGGCGGACGAGGACGTCACCGACGAGACGATGGACGAGAGCGTCGAGGAGAGGAGGAGCGATGACTGAGCGCCTGGACACCCCCATCGACCGGCGGTCCTGGTTCCCGCGCCGGCCGAAGGACAACGACAAGGTCGGCCGGATCTCCGAGTCCGTCGCCGTGTTCTTCGGGACCCCCCGGTTCCTCGTCTACCTGACGATCTTCGTCGCCGTCTGGCTCGTGTGGAACTCGTTCGCCCCCGTCGACTGGCGGTTTGACTCCCAGGAGTTCGGCTTCACCCTGCTCACCCTCATGCTCTCGCTGCAGGCGTCCTACTCCTCGCCGCTCATCCTGCTCGCGCAGAGCCGCCAGGTCGATCGCGACCGCGTCTCCGCGGAGCAGGACCGGCAGCGCGCCGAGCGCAACCTCACGGACACCGAGTTCCTCACCCGCGAGATCGCCTCCCTGCGCCTGTCGATGAGCGAGGTCGCCACGCGTGACTTCGTCCGCTCCGAGCTACGCGACCGCGTCTCGGACGAGATCGAGCAGCGCGACCGCCGGATCGCCGAGCTCGAGCTGGAGGTCGAGAGCCTGCGCGGAAGCGGGAGTGACGCACCCGACCTCCCGCCGGGGCCCGAAGGTGCCAAGGACCACCCGGCCACCTGAGCCATGGTGCCTACCATGGAGGCATGTCCGCCCCCACCGTCGAGTCCATCCGCACCGAGCTCGCCAAGGTCATCGACCCCGAGATCCGCCGTCCGATCACCGAGCTGGGCATGGTCCGCAGCGTCGAGATCGACGAGGCCGGGGACGTCGTCGTCGGCATCGACCTGACGACGGCGGGCTGTCCGCTCAAGGACACGATCAACAAGGACGTGACGACGACCGTCGGCGCCATGGAGGGTGTCGGCGGCGTCAAGGTCGCCATGGGCGTGATGACCGACGAGCAGCGCACCGAGCTGAAGACCAAGCTGCGCGGTGGGTCCCCCGAGCCGGAGATCCCGTTCAGCAAGCCGGGCAGCCTCACGCGCATCTACGCCGTGACCTCGGGCAAGGGCGGCGTCGGCAAGTCGACCGTCACCGCGAACCTCGCGACGGCGATGGCCGCCACCGGCCTCAAGGTCGGCGTCCTCGACGCGGACATCTACGGGTTCTCGATCCCGCGGATGCTCGGCGTCGAGCTGCCGCCGACGAAGGTCGACGACATGATCATGCCGCCCGTCAAGCACGACGTGAAGGTCATCTCGATCGGCATGTTCGTCCAGGACCGCCGCCCGGTCGTGTGGCGCGGCCCGATGCTCCACCGGGCGCTCCAGCAGTTCCTCGCCGACGTGTTCTGGGGCGACCTCGACGTCCTGCTGCTCGACCTCCCGCCGGGGACCGGCGACATCGCGATCTCGGTGGCCCAGCTGCTCCCGGGCTCCGAGATCCTCGTCGTGACGACCCCGCAGGTCGCCGCCTCCGAGGTGGCCGAGCGCGCCGGCACGATCGCCGAGCAGACCCGCCAGAAGGTGGTCGGCGTCGTCGAGAACATGAGCTGGTTCGACGGCCCGGACGGGACGCGCACCGAGCTGTTCGGATCCGGCGGCGGCGAGGAGACGGCCAGGCGCCTGAGCGAGACCCTCGGCTACGACGTGCCCCTGCTCGCCCAGCTCCCGCTCGAGGTCTCGGTCCGGGAGTCCGGCGACTCCGGCGTCCCCGCCACCATCGGTGAGGGCGCCGCCGACTCCCCCACGGCGCGCGCCCTGCTCGACCTCTCGGCCACGCTCGGCTCCCGCGCCCGCGGGCTCGCCGGCCGGTCCCTCGGCGTCACCCCGGTCTGACGAGCGGCTGCCGGGTCCTGCGCGCAGGCGTGTGGCCGGCGCCCGGCGACGGCCCGGGCGGTCAGGTCGCGTCGGGATCGAACGGGGCGGGGACACTGCCGTCGAAGCGGTCGTCCGGGCGGCCCGTCGCGGCCGGTGTGACCGACGCCGTCGCGCCCGCCGACATCGCCGCGCCCGCCGACGCCGAGGCGGCCGCGGACCCGGCGGCGAGGCCCGCCGTCGCTCCCGCGGTGGCACGCTCCGCCGTCGACGCGGCCTGCCTCGCGCGGGGCGCCGGCTGCTTCATCGCGTCCGCGACGATGCGGCGCGGGTCGTACTGACGCGGGTCGAGGTCCTTCAGCTCCTCGAAGTCGTCACCGAGCTCGGCACGCACCTTGTCGCCCGTGTCGCGGGCGACGGCGACCACCTTGCGGATCACCCGCGCGAGCTGCCTGGACAGCTCCGGGAGCTTCTCCGGTCCGACGACGAGAAAGCCCACGAGCAGCAGGACGACGAGCTCGCTCCCGCTGATCCCCATGACGCACCATCCTAGGCGCCCGGCCTCACAGCTCCTCCTCGACCTCCGTGAGGGGGACCTCGACCTCCTCCTCGTCGCCGTCGCGCTCGATCGTCAGCGTGAGGGTGTCCCCACCCTGCCGCGAGCGGACGAAGACGATGACCTCGGACGGGTCGGTGACCGGCGTGCCGTCGACGGCGGTGATGATGTCCCCCGGCTCGATCCCGGCCTCGTCACCGGGACCGTCCGGCACGATCGCGTCGTCGGTCTCGGCGACCCGGACGCCCTCGCCGAAGTAGCTCGGGTCGAGGCTGATGCCGATCTGCGCGAAGGACGCGGTGCCGTCCTCGATGAGCTGCTGGACGGTGGTCTCGACCTGGTTCGCCGGGATCGCGAAGCCGAGCCCGATCGAGCCGGCCACGCCGGACTCCGACGGCGCCGCGTAGATGACGGAGTTGATGCCGACCACCTCGCCGTCGTAGTTGAGCAGCGGGCCGCCCGAGTTGCCCGGGTTGATCGCGGCGTCGGTCTGGATGGCGTTGATGTAGCTGACGTCGTCCCCCTCGCCGGCGGCGACGGGACGGTTCATCGCGGAGACGATGCCCGCCGTCACCGTGCCGGTCAGGCCGAGCGGAGCACCGACGGCGATGACGAGGTCGCCGATGACGACCTCCTCGGAGTCCGCGAGCACGAGCGGGACCAGCCCGTCCCTGGGCACCTGGAGGACCGCGAGGTCGTAGCCGGGCGACCGCCCGACGAGCTCCGCCTCCTCCTGGGTGCCGTCGTGGAACGTCACCGTGACGCGGCCGCCGTCGACGGCGGGCTCGATCACGTGGTTGTTCGTGACGACGAGGCCGTCCTCGGAGTAGATCATCCCCGTGCCGCTGCCGCCGACGTTCCCGGACTGGGCCTCGATGTAGACGGTCGAGGCGAGCGCGATGTCGGAGATCTGCGCCACCGAGGCGTCCGGGCGGTCGACGCCGACGGCGCCGCTCGCGGACTCCCCTGCGGCCGAGCCGGTCTCCTGCTCGCCGTCCGCCGAGTCGTCGCCCTCGGGGAACACCCATCGTCCGCCGACCGCGCCGAGGACGAGCCCGAGGAGCAGGGCCACGACCGACAGCAGGACGACGACCGGCACGGCGACGCCCGACCGCTTGCGCGACCCGTCGCGCGGCTCCTTGCCGCTCGGGCCCGAGCCCGCGTAGCCGCCGCCGGGTCTGCCGACGCCACCTCCCGTGCCGCCGGTGCCGCTGCCTGGTCCGCCCACGCCGGTGCCCGAGCCTCCCGGGCCTCCACCGCCGAACGCGGGGGCGGCGGCGCCGAAGCCGTACCCGGGACCGTGCGCGTCCGGGCCCGGGGGGCGTCCCCCGACGCCGTCACGGGCGGCCGGGGAGGCGTCCCGCGGGCCGGTGGAACCGTCGTGCGGGGCCGGGCCCGCGGCACCGACGCCGTAGCCCGCGGTGCCCGGGGTCGCACCCGCGCCGGAGGCCGCGGAGGGGTAGCGGCTCGGCTGCGTGACGCCGGGGTCGGTCCGCTCGCCCAGGCCGGAGTCACCCGCCGCGGGGTGGGTGGCCGGACGACCGACGTCCCGCCGCTCGCCGCCCGGGCGCTCGCCGCCGCCCTGCGGGAGCGAGCCCGTGGTCGAGGGGCGGGCCGAGGGCATGGGCTGCCGCACGCCGGAGGGCATCCACGGGGCGTCGCCCTCCGCGGAGGCGGACCCGACGCCGGGCGCCCGGTGCCGTCCGTCCGCGAGGGGTCGCGCCGGGTTCCCGGGACGCGCACCGTCCCCCTCGCCAGGGCCGGCCTGGTCCTCGTCCGAGGGCGGCGCGAACCGGGCGTACCCGCCCGCCTGCCCCTGCCCGTCGGGGCCGGGACCACCCTGCGCCCGCCACTGGTCGCCGTGCGGACCGCTGCCCGCGTGGAACTGACGCTCATCAGCCATGTGACCCTCCTCGAATCGCACTTACGCTATCGTCGCGCGCCCCTTCCTGCCGCGTCCCCGGCGTGCACCTCTCCCCGGTCGTGTCGCGCACCCGCCGCCCGTCACTCCGTAGGGACGAACGGCCCGCCTCCCGCAGCGCCGCCGCACGCGCGCCTACCATCGGACCCAGTCGGGCACCGGGAGGCCGGTGCCACCGGGAAGGGGAACAGATGTCGGTCGACAAGGCGCAGTCATGGGCCTACGCGGAGGAATTCGTCACCGAGGGTGAGGTGCTCCTCAAGGCGCGCGCACGCGCCGAGGAGCTCGGCGTCACGCCCGTCTCCCCCGGCACCGGGTCGGTGCTGCGCCTGCTGGCCTCCGCCGTCGGCGCCACCGCGGTCGCGGAGGTCGGCACCGGTACGGGCGTCTCCGGCCTGTGGCTGCTCGCGGGCATGCCGAGCGACGGCGTCCTCACCACGATCGACGTCGAGGGCGAGTACCAGCGCTCCGCGCGCGAGTCCTTCCTCGCGTTCGGCGTCCGCCCCGCCCGCACCCGCCTCATCTCGGGCCGCGCGCTCGACGTGGTCCCGCGCCTGGCCGACCGTGCCTACGACCTCGTCCACGTCGACGGGGACCCGGCCGAGGCGCCCGAGGTCGTCGACCACTCGATCCGCCTCCTGCGCCCGGGCGGCATGCTCATCGTCTCCGGCGCCCTGTCCGGGGACCGGGTCGCCGACCCCGCCCGCCGCGACGACGTCACGGTGACCGCGCGCGAGCTCGTCCGCTCCCTGCGGGACGACGAGCGCCTGCGGCCCGCCCTGCTCACCGCCGGCTCAGGCGTGGTCGCCGCCGTCCGCGTGGCCGACGACGCCTGACCCGCCCGGCGCGTCCAGCTCGCTGAGCCAGCGCACGAGGAGCGCGGCGCCGACGCCGGTCGGGGCGCCCTTCGCGAGCCTCGGGCCGCCGGTCGACCGGCCCGTGCCGGCGATGTCGAGGTGGGCCCACGTGCGACCGCCCGTGAAGCGGCGCAGGAACATCGCCGCGAAGATCGTCCCGCCGACGGCGTGCACGTCGCCACGGGGGGTCTGGCCGACGTCGGCGACGTCGGAGCGGAGCGCGGCCTCGGAGTCGGCCGGCATCGGCAGCCGCCAGACCTTCTCCCCCGCCGCCGAGCCCGCGGCGAAGAGGGCGTCCGCGAGGTCGTCGTCGCTCGCGAAGAGCGCCGAGGTGCCCGTGCCGAGCGCGATCTTCGCGGCACCGGTGAGGGTGGCGACGTCGACGACGACGTCCGGGTCCGCCACCTCGAGGGCGTGGGTGAGCCCGTCGGCGAGGACGAGGCGCCCCTCGGCGTCGGTGTTCCCGATCTCGACCGTGCGGCCGGACAGCGTCCGCACCACGTCGCCGGGCCGGTAGGACCCGCTGCCGAAGGAGTTCTCGGCGAGCGGGAGGGTGGCGGTCACCGTGTGCGGGAGGCCGAGCTGCGCGGCCGCGAGGACGGTCGCGAGCACCACGGCGGAGCCCGCCATGTCGGTCGACATCGTCAGCATGCCGTCGGTCGGCTTCTTCGACAGCCCCCCGGTGTCGAACGTGATGCCCTTGCCGACGAGCGCCACCCGGCGGCCGGCCAGGCCGTCCGAACCGTCGCGCCTGCCCGAACGGTCCGAACCGTCAAGGCCGCCCGCCCCGCTCGGGGGCGTGTAGGTGACGGTGACGAGCCTCGGCGGCGTCGGCGAGCCGGCCCCGACGGCGAGGATCGCGCCGGCGCCGCGCTCGGCGAGCCGGTGCTCGTCCTGGACCTCGACGGTGAGCGTCTCGCGCACGCCCGGTGCGAGCGAGTCGACGAGGTGCTGGGCCGCGGCCGCCATCCAGGCCGGGTTCTTCACGTCGGACCGCGTGGCGGTGAGTGCCCGCGCCCGGTGCGTCGCGGTGACGGCCTCGCGGGTCACCTCCAGCAGGCGGTCGGCCTCCGGGCCCAGGGGCTGGTCGACCAGGAGCTCGACGGACTCCACGGGTGCGGGGCCGGGTGACTTCCGGGCGCTGGTCGGGAGGCGGTAGGAGTCGAGCCAGATCCCCCCGGCAAGGGCGGCGACGGCGTCCGGCCCGGTGCCGTCCTCGAGGACCACCACGGCGCCGGAGCGGCCGGCGAGGGCGCGGCCGAGCCGTAGACCCGTCTCGGCCCACGCGCCGATACGGACGGTCAGCAGACGCTGCGGCAGACCCGACCAGGGCACCTCCACGCCGGGCAGCGTGCGCGGGAGCCGGATCGTGCGGACGGTCTCCTCACCCTGCCCCTCGAGCTCGGCCTCGAGGTCGATCCCGTAGCGCGCCGCGACCTCCCGGGCGCGCGGCCCGGGTCCGTCGGCGCCGATGACGAGCACGACGGCGTCGGGCTGCTCGGTCGCTCCGTCCGGCCCGTCGGTCCGCCCGGCAGGTTCCTCGGTCCCGTCGTTCGGTCCCTGGGGCCTCCTGCCCGGCTCGAGGGCACCGCGCCAGTCCCGCGCGGAGACCTCGACGGCGGGGAGCTCGATCGCGGGCAACCGGGCCGCGGTCAGGTCGCCCGCGGTCAGGTCGGCGCCGGACGCTGCGACGACGGACGGCGTATCGCCGCTCCCTCCGTCGCCGGGCACATCGGCGCCGGACGATTCGTCGGCAGAGACTGCATCGGTAGACACTGCGTCGGCGGGGCGGGACTGGTCGGTGCGCACGGGTCTCCTTCAGGGACGACGACGGCCGGCCGCACGAGGCGGCCGGCCGTGAGGGGCACGATTCGTCAGGAAGCGACGGCTGCGAGCGCCTCGCTCAGCTCGCCGGCCTCCGTGGCGTTGAGCTCGACCACCAGGCGTCCGCCACCCTCGAGCGGGACGCGCATGACGATGCCACGCCCCTCCTTCGTCACCTCGAGCGGCCCGTCGCCGGTCCTCGGCTTCATCGCTGCCATTGCCGTACCTCTCGTCTTCATCTTGATCGCGCCGCGGGCGCCTGGGGCGTTCCCCCTGCGACCGCGCGGACACCATGGCCGGGTCCATTCTAGGTCAAGTCGGCATGCAAGTTCCGACGTGCTGTAGGGTCCGCCCCCGCTGACCTGCACGGGCGGTCAGCGTGGACCCGGGTCCCCCTCGGCGCGCGGGAAGGTGTCCGGGTCCTCGGCCGGGAAGATCTCGCCCTGGTAGGTGGGCCGCATGAGGTTCTCGCGCGAGAGCAGCTCGTCGATCCGCGCCTCGTCCAGCAGCCCCATCTCCAGGACCACCTCCTTGACGGAGCGACCGGACCGGGCGGCCTCCTTACCCACGAGGTCCCCGTTGTGGTGGCCGATCACCGGGTTGAGGTAGGTGACGATCCCGATCGACCCGAGCACGTTGGCCAGGCACACCTCGGGGTTGGCGGTGATTCCGTCGACGCACTTCTCCCGCAGGCCGACAGCCGCGTTGCACAGGAGCGAGACCGACTCGAAGAGCACCTGGGCGATGACGGGCTCCATGACGTTGAGCTGGAGCTGGCCCGCCTCGGAGGCCATGGTGACGGTGACGTCGTTGCCGATGATGTTGAAGCACACCTGGTTGACGACCTCGGGCATCACCGGGTTGACCTTGGCGGGCATGATCGAGGACCCGGCCTGCAGCTCGGGCAGGTTGATCTCGTTGAGGCCGGCGCGGGGCCCGGAGGACAGCAGACGCAGGTCGTTGCAGATCTTCCCGAGCTTGACGGCCACGCGCTTGAGGCCGGCGTGCATCGAGACGTACGCGCCGGTGTCCGACGTCGCCTCGATGAGGTTCTCCGCGAGCTCGACCGGCAGGCCGGAGACCTCGGCCAGCTTTGCCACCACCAGCTCGGAGTAGCCCGCCGGGGTGTTGAGGCCCGTGCCGATGGCCGTGGCGCCGAGGTTGACCTCGAGCAGCAGGTCGGCCAGCCGCGAGAGGTGGCGGACCTCCTCGCGCAGCAGGACGGCGAAGGCCGTGAACTCCTGCCCGAGGGTCATCGGCACGGCGTCCTGCAGCTGGGTGCGCCCCATCTTCAGCACGTCGGCGAACTCCTCGCCCTTCGCCTCGAAGGCACCGGCGAGGCGGTCGATCTCCTCCCACAGCTCGCGGACCACCGTGTAGGCGGCGAGCCGGAAACCCGTGGGGTAGGCGTCGTTGGTCGACTGGCTCTTGTTGACGTGGTCGTTGGGGTTGACGACGTCGTAGCGCCCTTTCTCGTACCCGAGGCTCTCGAGCGCGAGGTTGGCGACCACCTCGTTCGTGTTCATGTTGACCGACGTCCCGGCCCCGCCCTGGAAGACGTCGATGGGGAACTGGTCCAGGCAGCGGCCGCGCTCGAGGATCTCGTCGCAGCCGGCGACGATCGCCCGGGAGATCCACGCCGGGAGCGTCCGGAGCTCGCCGTTCGCGAGCGCGGTCGCCTTCTTGACCTGCACCATCGCGCGCACCATCGCCGGCACGTCGCTGATCGTCGAGCGGCTCATCCGGAAGTTCTCGATCGCGCGGCGGGTGTGGACCCCGTAGTAGGCGTCCGCGGGCACCTCCACCGTCCCGAGCAGGTCCTGCTCGGTCCTCGTCGCGCTCATTCGGCGCGCCCCTCGGCCTCCACCTCGGCCGCCTGCTGCGCGCGCTTCTCGTTGGCGAGCGTCTGCACGCGCGAGAGCACGGCGTCGACCGCCTCCTCGGCGGTCTCGACGATCGGTACGAGCTCGACGTCGTGCTCGGAGATGGTGCCGCGCTCGAGCATGACGTCCGCGAGCCACTCGACGAGCCCGCCCCAGAACGCCCGGCCGACGAGCACGATCGGGAAGCTCGACACCTTCTGGGTCTGGACGAGGGTGAGCGCCTCGAACAGCTCGTCCATCGTGCCGAACCCGCCGGGCAGGACGACGAAGCCCTGGCTGTACTTGAGGAACATGGTCTTGCGGGCGAAGAAGTACCGGAAGTTGACGCCGAGGTCGACGTACTCGTTCATGCCCTGCTCGTGCGGGAGCTCGATCCCCAGTCCGACGCTGAGCCCGTCGCCCTCCACGGCGCCGCGGTTCGCGGCCTCCATGACCCCCGGGCCGCCTCCGGTGACGGTCGCGAAGCCCTCCGCGGCCAGGCGCCGGCCGACCTCACGGGCCACCTCGTACTCGTCGGCCCCCTCCTGGAGGCGGGCCGAGCCGAAGACCGAGATCGCGGGGCCGAGGTCGGCGAGCGCGCCGAAGCCCTCGACGAACTCCGACTGGATGCGCATGACGCGCCAGGGGTCCTGGTGCACGAAGGACGCGTCCTGGTCCGGTGCGAGCAGCCGCGCGTCGGTCGTCTGGTCGGGGATCATGTCGCGTCGCAGGATGACCGGTCCCTTCCGGTAGGAGCCGTTCGTCAGGCGGGCGGACCGTTTCTCGGCACTCATGGGGTCCAGTCTCTCTCACCGTGGCGGCACCGCAGGACCGCGCGCCCGGGTCGGTCTGCCCGCTCGGTCACGCCGCGTCGGGCGCGGGGTCGAGCCAGGCGGCGAGCGCCTCGGCGCAGTCGCGCACCTGACGGGTGGGGCAGCGTTCGTCGTCGGCGTGGGCGAGCATCGGGTCGCCGGGGCCGAAGTTGAGCGCCGGCACGCCGAGCTCGGCGAAGCGTGCGACGTCGGTCCAGCCGTACTTCGGGCCGACGCTCCCGCCCGTGGCCGCGGTGAGCTGGGCGACGGCGGCCGCGAGGGTCGGGTCGTCCAGCCCCGGCCGCGCGCCGCCGGCCGCGTCGACGACGACGATCTCGGCGTCGATGCCGTCGAGGACGTCCTCGACGTGCGCGACGGCCTCGGCCACCGAGCGCGAGGGGGCGAACCGGTAGTTGACGGTCACGGTGCAGGCGTCGGGGATCATGTTCGTCGCGATCCCGCCGCTCACCCCGACGGCGCTGAGGCCCTCCCGGTAGACGAGCCCGTCGACGGAGACCTGGGCGGGCTCGTAGTCGGCGAGCCGCTCGAGGATCTCCCCGGCGGCGTGGATGGCGTTGTGCCCGCGCCAGGAGCGGGCGGAGTGGGCCGTGACGCCGCGGGTGGTGACCTCCACGCGCAGCGTGCCGTTGCACCCGCCCTCGACCCCGCCGCCGGTGGGCTCGCCGAGCACCGCGACGTCGCCGGTCACCCAGTCCGGGTGCTCGCGCACGACCCGGCCGAGCCCGTTGAGGTCGGCGGCGACCTCCTCGTTGTCGTAGAACACCCACGTCACGTCGTGGGCCGGCGCGGTGAGGCGGGCGGCGAGCGAGAGCGCCACGGCGACCCCGCCCTTCATGTCGACCGTGCCGCGGCCCCACAGGACCTCCTCGCCGTCCTCCTCGCGCAGCTGCGTGGGCAGGTTGCCGGCGAGCGGGACGGTGTCGATGTGCCCGGCGACCACCACGCGGCGCTGACGGCCGAGCTCGGTGCGTGCGACGACGGTGTCGCCCAGGCGCCGGACGGTGAGGTGCGGCAGGCCGCCGAGGGCCGACTCGATCGCGTCGGCGAGCGGGGCCTCCGCCCCGGAGACCGAAGGGACGTCGCACACGGCGCGGAACACGTCGACGACGTCGCTCGTGGCGAGGTCGGGAAGCTCCGTGGCGGGCAGGGGGGGCAGGCCGGTACTGGCGGGGTCGCTCACCGCGCCAGGGTAGCCGCTGACAGGGCCGGTCTCAGGTCGTTCCGGGCGACTCGTGGACGTGCAGCGTGCGCGCGGCCTCGGTGATCGACCCGGACAGCGAGGGGTAGATGGTGAAGGCGTTGGCCAGCTGGTCGACGGTGAGGCGGTGGGTGACGGCCATGGTGATCGGCAGGATGAGCTCGCTAGCGCGCGGGGCGACGACGACGCCGCCGATCACCGCACCGCTCGTGCGGTCGGAGATCATCTTGACGAAGCCGTCGTTGATGCCGAGCATCTTCGCCCGCGGGTTCCGGGCCAGCGGCAGCATCGAGATCACGCCGTCGACGGCGCCCGACTCGCAGTCCTTCGCCGTCACCCCGATCGTGGCGATCTCCGGTGCGGTGAAGATGTTGGCGGAGACGATCCCGAGGTCGAGCGGGGCGACGGCGTCGCCGAGCGCGTGCCACATGGCGATCCGGCCCTGCATGGCGGCCACCGAGGCCAGCGGGAGCACCCCGGTGCAGTCGCCCGCGGCGTACACGCGGAAGGCGCGGGTCCGCGAGACCCGGTCGGTGACGATGTGCCCGGACTCCGTCAGGTCGACGCCGGCCTCCTCCAGCCCGAGGCCGCTCGTGGCGGGCACGCCGCCGACGGCGACCAGGCAGTGCGAGCCGGTGACGACCCTGCCGTCGGTGAGCTCGACCTCGACCTCGTCGCCGACCCGCCGCACCGCCGCGGCGCGGGACCGGCCCAGGACCGTCATGCCGCGGCGCCGGAAGACGTTCTCGATGAGCTCGGCGGCGTCGACGTCCTCCCCCGGCAGGACCCGGTCCCGCGAGGAGACGAGCGTGACGCGGGTACCGAGCGCGTTGTAGGCGCCGGCGAACTCCGCCCCGGTGACGCCGGAACCGACGACCACCAGGTGCTCGGGCAGCTCGTCGAGCGCGTACATCTGCGCCCAGGTGAGGATCCGTTCGCCGTCGGGCTCGGCCGTGGGCAGCACCCGTGGCGTCGCGCCGGTCGCGAGCAGGACGATCTCGGTCTCGAGCTCGCGGGTGGAGCCGTCGGCGAGCGTGACGACCACCTTCCGCGTGCCGTCGCCGGCGGTGGCCGGGCCGAGCGTGCCGGTGCCGTCGATGATCTCGACGCCGTCGCGGACCAGCCGGCCACGGATGTCGTCGGACTGGCGCGCGGCGAGCTCGCGCACGCGGGCGTTGACCACGCCGAGATCCGCGTACAGGACGCCCACCCCGTTCTCGGGGACCTCGTCGGAGCGGATGCCCAGCTCGTGGGCGGACTCGGTGACGGTGAGCCACTCGGCGGTGGCGATGAGGGTCTTCGAGGGGACGACGTCGGTGAGGACGGCGGAGCCCCCGAGCCCCTTGCTCTCCACCAGCGTGACGCGGGCGCCGAGCTGCGCGGCGACGAGCGCGGCCTCGTAGCCGCCGGGGCCGCCCCCGACGATGACGACGCGCGACCCGCCGCGGACCTCGGACGCGCCGGGCCGCTCGGTGCCCGGCTGGGCGGCGGGGGCGGGGGCGTTCGTCGCGGACTCGGGCGCGCTCGTCGTCTGGCTCACGCCGACCATCGTGGCAGACGCGAGGGGCGCCGGTCCGCAGTAGATTCTCCGGATGAGCGAGCTGAACGACTCCGAGACCGCACCGATCGTCGTGGGCCCCGACGTGCTGGCCCGCGCGCGCGAGTGGGCCGAGCAGGACCCCGACGCGACGACCCGCGCGGAGCTCACCGGGCTCGTCGCGCTCGCCGGGACGGACCAGGACGCGGCGGCCGAGATCGCGAGCCGGTTCGACGGCCCGCTCGAGTTCGGCACGGCGGGCCTGCGCGGCGAGATCGGCGCCGGCGAGAGCCGGATGAACCGCGTGACCGTCGCCCGGGCGACGGCGGGCCTCGTCGCCGTCCTCATCGACGCCGTGGGGCCGGACCCGGTGGTGGTCATCGGCCACGACGCGCGGCACGGGAGCCACGAGTTCGCCCACGACGCCGCGGAGATCGTCGCCGGGGCGGGCGGCCGCGCGCTGCTGCTCCCGCGCCCGCTGCCCACCCCCGTGCTCGCCTTCGCGGTCCGGCACCTCGGTGCGGACGCCGGCGTCATGGTCACGGCCTCCCACAACCCGCCGCGCGACAACGGCTACAAGGTCTACCTCGGCGGCCGGGCCGTGCCTGAGGAGGAGCGGGGTACGCAGATCGTCGCGCCGTGGGACGCGCGCATCGCCGAGGCGATCGCAGCGGTCGGGGACATCCGGGAGCTGCCCCGCGGGCGCCGGGAGGGCCTCGGCGAGGAGGTCGTCGAGGCCTACCTCGACCGTGCGGCGTCCCTCGCCGGGCCCGACGACGGGTCGGGGCTGACGATCGTGCACACCTCGATGCACGGGGTGGGCGCCGAGGTGGCGCGCGCGGCGCTGCACCGCATCGGCGCGACGGACGTCCACGAGGTCGCCGAGCAGCGGGAACCGGACCCGGACTTCCCCACCGTCGCGTTCCCCAACCCCGAGGAGCCCGGCGCGCTCGACCTCGCGCTCGCCGAGGCCCGGCGCGTCGGCGCGGACCTCGTGATCGCCAACGACCCGGACGCGGACCGCTGCTCGGCGGCGATCCCGGCGCCGCACGCGGCCGGCGGGTGGCGCCAGCTCACCGGCGACGAGATCGGCGCGCTCCTCGGCGAGCAGGCTGCGCTCGAGGTGACCGCCGGGGACACGGTCGGGGTTGACGGGGCCGACGGCGTCGTCGGACCAGCCGGCGTCGTCGGACCAGCCGGCGCTGCGCCCGGCGAGCGCCCCGTCCTCGCGAGCTCCGTCGTCTCCTCCCGCCTGCTCGGCGCGATCGCCGAGGCGCACGGCCTCGACCACGCGGTGACGCTCACGGGCTTCAAGTGGATCGCCCGGGCGCCGCGCCTCGTGTTCGGCTACGAGGAGGCGATCGGGTACTGCGTGGACCCGGACGGGGTACGGGACAAGGACGGCATCTCCGCCGCCGTCCGGCTCGTCGCCCTCGCGGCCGCCACCAAGCGGGACGGCCGCACGCTCCAGGACCTGCTCGACGACCTGGCCCTCGCCCACGGCGTCCACGTCACGGCGCCGCTCACGGTCCGGGTCTCCGACCTCGCCGTCATCACGCGGGCGATGGCCCACGTGCGGGAGACCCCGCCGACCGACCTCGCGGGCTCGCCCGTGAGCAGCCGGCGCGACCTCGCGCACGGGAGCCCGGAGCTGCCACCCACGGACGGCGTCGTGTGGGAGACGGAGGCCGGGGACCGCGTCGTCGTGCGTCCCTCCGGCACCGAGCCGAAGCTCAAGTGCTACCTCGAGGTGGTCGAGCCCGCCCGCGAGGCCGGTCTGGCCGCCGCCCGCGAGCGCGCGGACGCCCGCATGGCGGCGCTGCGCACCGACGTCGCCACGGCGATCGGGATCTGAGGGGAGTTCCGGCTCAGCGGCCGGTCGGCTGCGGCAGCAGCGCCCACGTCACGTGGGACCAGGACCCGAGCGCCTTGAGCGGCCCGGTGCGGGCCACGAGGTCCGCCACGGGCACCTGGTGGTCGAGGCCCCGGGACGGCTCGTAAATCCTGAGGACCGGCACACCGGCGTCGTCGACGCCCCGCTCGGAGCGGCCCGCGCGGGGCAGCGCGAGGACGACGTGCCGCGGCACCGCCCGCCCGATGCCGCCCCCGAGGTCGCCGGAGGTGTAGAGCGGCACCGGCACGCCGGCGAGCGTCGCGGAGCGGACGGCCGCGAGGACCTGGACGCCGCGCTCGGAGCGGTCGTCCATGGGCGTCCAGCGGTACCGCACGCCGGGAAAGCGCGCCTCGCGGGCGGCCGCCCAGGGTGGGGTGCCGAGCCGGTCGGGCCAGCTCACGGGGCCGAGCGCGCGCCGCGACGTCGCCGCCTTGACCACCCGCTGGGCGGCGTCGAACCGGTGCTCCGGGGAGTCCAGCTCGAGGCCGTCGGCGGCGAGCCCCGCGGTGCGGTCGGCGCACGGGATCTCGGGGCGCCCGCCCGCAGGGACGGTGCCGTACTCGATCCACCGCTCGAGCTCCGGGTCGCCGAGCGCGGCGAGCACCACGAGGGCGGCCGAGCCGCAGGTGGTCTGGTCCCGCTGGACCGCGTGCGCCCCGCCGATCTCGGCGCGCACGCCGGCGAGCGCCCGCGCGTCGGCGGCCGACGCGGCCTTGCGGGTGTCCTCGGCGAGCCCGGCGGCGCGGGTCGGCAGCACGGCGGAGGTCAGCCGATCGGCGAGCGGCGTCGTCCGGATCGGGCGGGCCAGCGGGTCGAGGAGCGTGGACAGCGTCGCGTGCGTCCACCGCCCGGGCACCTGGGTCGTCATGTGACCAGGGTGCCCCGCGGGGGCGGGCGGCACCAGCCCGACGCGGCGATGTCTCGCGTGGCGGCTGCATCGCGAGCCGGGTCGGACGGCCGTGCGCGCCGCCGACCAGGTCGGGCGGCTGCGTGCGCCGCCGCCACGGTCAGCCGGCCGTGCGCACCCCGGGCCGGCTCAGGCGGAGATCCGCTCGATGACGACGCCCGTCGGCGCCGCCGCGGCGTCCCCGACCTCGAGCGCGCCGTCGAGCGCCTCGAGCGCGCGCTCCACCCGCGGCTCGTCGTCGGTGTGCAGGGTGAGCAGCCGCTGCCCCGCCACGACCTCCTCGCCCGCGCGGGCGTGGATCTCGATCCCCGCACCCGCCTGGACGGAGTCGCCCTGCCGCGCCCGCCCAGCGCCGAGCCGCCAGGCCGCGACGCCGACCCCGTACGCGTCGAGCCGGGTGACGACCCCGGCGCGGTCCGCGGTGATCTCCTGGGTGTGCCGCGCCGTCGGGAGGGGGGCGTCCGGGTCGCCGTCCTGGCCGCGGATCATCCGGCGCCACACGTCCATGGCGCGGCCGTCGTCGAGCGCCGCGGCCGGGTCCGCGTCGGGCTGCCCGGCGGCGCGGAGCATCTCCCGCGCGAGGGCGAGCGTGAGCTCCCGGACGTCGGCGGGCCCGCCGCCGGCGAGCACCTCGACGGACTCGCGCACCTCGAGCGCGTTGCCGACCGTGCGGCCGAGCGGCGTGCTCATGTCCGTGAGCAGCGCCGTCGTCGCGACCCCCGCGCGCTCGCCGAGGTCGACCATCGTCGTGGCGAGCTCGCGCGCGCGGTCGAGGTCCTTCATGAAGGCGCCGGAGCCGACCTTGACGTCGAGGACGAGGGAATCGGTGCCCTCCGCGATCTTCTTCGACATGATCGAGCTCGCGATGAGCGGGATCGCCTCGACGGTGCCGGTGGTGTCGCGCAGCGCGTAGAGCTTCTTGTCGGCCGGCGCCAGGCCGGGACCCGCCGCGCAGATGACGGCGCCGACGTCCGCGAGCCGGCTCATGATCTCGTCGTTGCTCAGGGCGGCGCGCCAGCCCGGGATCGACTCGAGCTTGTCGAGCGTGCCGCCGGTGTGGCCGAGCCCGCGCCCCGAGAGCTGCGGGACGGCGACCCCGAAGGAGGCGACGAGCGGCGCGAGCGGGAGGGTGATCTTGTCGCCCACCCCACCGGTGGAGTGCTTGTCCGCCGTCGGGCGCCCGAGGCCGGAGAAGTCCATCCGCTCCCCCGAGGCGATCATCGCCGCCGTCCACCGCGAGATCTCGGCGCCGTCCATGCCGACGAGGAGGATCGCCATCGCGAGCGCGGACATCTGCTCGTCCGCGACGACGTCGCGCGTGTAGGCGTCGACGACCCAGTCGATCTGGTCCTCGCTCAGGCGATGGCCGTCGCGCTTGGCGGCAATGAGGTCGACGGCGTCGTGGCGCTCGGTCACGTCAGTCTCCTGGTGCTCGTATCGGTGGCCCGGCCCGGTGGGGCCGGGCGGGGCCGGGTCGTGGTCAGGTGGTCGTGGGGTCGAGGCCGGTGGGGCTGCCGGCGCGTTCGAGGTCGGCCACGCCGAAGGCGAGCGGAAGCATCTCCTCGATCGTGCGCCGGCCGCCCGGGACGGCGAGGATCATCCCCGGGGCCGCGTGCTCGGCGAGCAGCTGGCGGCAGCGCCCGCAGGGGCTCAGCGCCCGGCCGTCCCCGCCGACGCAGACGAACGCGACGAGCCGCCCGCCGCCACCCCGCACGAGGTCGGAGACGAGGCCGCACTCGGCGCACAGCGTGACCCCGTAGCCCGCGTTCTCGACGTTGCACCCCGAGACGTGGCGGCCGTCGTCGACGAGCGCCGCCGCACCGACCGGGAAGCCCGAGTACGGCACGTAGGCGGCGGCGCAGGCCTCGCGCGCGAGCGCGGTCAACGCCTCCCACGTCTGCTCGTCCACCTGCTGGGGCCGTGTCGTCGTCACCGGGTCAGCCCTTGATGTAGGGGATGTTCTCCGACGCCGGAGCCTTGACCCTGCCGACGAGGCCCGCGACGGCGACGATCGTCACCGCGTAGGGCAGCATGAGCAGGATCTCCGAGGGCACGGGCGAGTTGATCGAGGACAGCACGTTGCCGACGTTACGGGCGAAGCCGAACAGGAGGGCCGCGGCGACCGCGCCGACCGGGTTCCAGCGGCCGAGGATCATCGCCGCGAGGGCGATGTAGCCCTGCCCGGCGGACATGTCCTTGCCGAACGCGAGCCCCGAGCCCACGGTGAGGAACGCCCCGCCCAGGCCGGCGACGGCGCCGCCGAGGAGGACGGCCCGCACGCGGGTGCGGATGACGTCGATCCCGACGGTGTCGGCGGCCTTGGGGTGCTCGCCCACCGAGCGCAGGCGCAGGCCCCACCGGGAGCGGAAGAGGTAGATCTGGAGCGCGACGACGACGGCGAACATCACGTACACGAGCACCGACTGGTTGAACACGACGGGCCCGATCACGGGGATCTCCGAGAGCACCGGGATGGCGATGTCGGGCAGCCGCATGCGCTGGTTGAGGTCCGTGCCGTCACCGCTGAGGACGGTCGAGAACAGGAAGCCGGTGAGCCCGAGGACGAGCACGTTGAGGACCACGCCGACGATGATCTGGTCGACGTGGTACTTCACCGAGAACAGCACGAGCAGGGAGCCGACGAGCGCGCCGGCGACCGGTCCCGCGAGGAGACCGAGGTAGGCGGAGGCCGTCATCGACGCGACGATCGCCGCGAGGAACGCGCCGAACAGCAGCTGGCCCTCGATGGCGATGTTGATGATGCCGGCGCGCTCGCAGAGGATGCCGGACATCGCACCGAACACGAGCGGCACGGAGAGCGCGAGGCCGCCCACCAGCAGGGACGTCACCGGGATGATCGTCGGTCGGCCGGCGCCCACCCACGTGAGGAAGGCGACGACGAGGCTGAGGACGCTGACGACGTGCAGCCACACGCTCACGTGCCGGCGCGTCCAGGCCAGGAAGGTGACGACGGCGAGCACGGCGACGACGACGAGCCCCAGCACGAGGACCGTGGTGAAGCCGGGCACCTCGGCGTTGGGGATCTGGAAGCGGTCGCTGCGCAGCGAGAACTGGAAGTTCGTCGTGCCCTCGGGGGTGCGGGGCAGGAACCAGCCGAGCACGATGAGCGCGAGGACGGCGTGGATGATCGGCCAGCGCCAGCTGCGCGGGGCGAGGACCTCCCCGTCCGCGTGCCGGACAGGGCCGGCGTCGGGCGTGACGTTCTCGGCGACGGCGGCGCTCATGAGTCCTCCTTGGTGCTACCGGCGGAGCCTGTCGAACCGGTGGAGCCGGTCGAGAGGGTCCCGTCGTCGCGGATCTCGCCCGTGCGAGCCTCGTCCTTCCCGGCGCGCGACCGCGCGTCGCGCCGCTTCGACCCGGCCGTGGCCTTCCTCGAGCGACGGGACGGGTCCGGCAGGTGGAAGATCCACCGCACGAGCGGCGGGGCCGCGATGAACAGGACGATGACGGACTGCAGGACGAGGATGAACTCGATCGGCATCGCGGCCGGCGCCCCGTCGAGCGGCGTGGTGTTCGTCGTCGACATGAGGGTGCCGCCGGCCTTGAGCGCGCCGAACAGCAGCCCGGCGAAGAACGTGCCCCACGGCCTGGAGCGGCCGAGCAGGGCGACGGTGATCGCGTCGAACCCGTAGGTCCCCGCGACGCCGAGGGAGAGGTACTTCTCGGTGCCGAGCACGGGCGCGGTGCCGGCCAGCCCGCACATCGCGCCCGAGACGGCCATGGCCACGATCGTCGCCTTGGGCACGGAGATGCCGGCGGTCCGGGCGGCGTCGGGGTTGGCGCCGACGGCACGCAGCTCGAAGCCCCAGGTGGAGCGCTCGAGGAACCACCAGGTGAACAGCGCCGCGAGGATCGCGACGATCAGCCCGGCGTGGAGCCGGAAGTCCGACCCGAGCAGGAGCGGGTAGGTGGCGTCGGAGGAGACCCGGAACGACGTCTGCCCGTTGGGCCGCTCGCCGCCGAACACCGTCGACTTCAGGACGTAGAGGACGAGGAACGTGGCGATCGAGTTGAGCATGATCGTCACGATCACCTCGTTGGCACCCGTCCTCGCCTTGAGCACGCCCGCGATCGACGCGTACGCCGCACCACCGGCGAGGCCGCCGAGCACGGCGACGACGAGGTGGACGACGACCGGGAGGTCCCAGCTGAAGCCGATGTAGGTGGCGATGATCGCGCCGACGATGATCTGGCCCTGGCCGCCGATGTTGAACAGACCCGCCCGGAAGCTGATGGCGAGCCCCAGCCCGGCGAGGATCAGCGGCACCGAGTTGACGAGGGTGTTGGACAACGGCTGCAGGGCGCCGGTGAGGGTGTCCGCCCGGAAGTCCCAGATCGAGCCGCGGAACATCGCCTGGTAGGCGCCGTAGACGGCGTCGATGGCGGCGTAGATCGTGTCCCAGGGGCGGGAGAAGAAGTAGGTCGACGTCTCGGCCACGCGCGGCGAGGAGACGATGACGAGGATCGAGCCGACGACCAGCGCGACGACGATCGCGAGGACCGTGACGAGCCAGCCCTTGGTCGCGATCTTCTGCAGGGTGGCGTGCCAGCCCGAGCCGTCCCGGCCGGGTGCGGGGGCCTCGTCGTCGGCCGGGTCGGCGGGGCGGGCGCCCGTGGTCAGCTCGCTCACGAGGCCTCCTCCTGGTCGGCGGCGCCGAGCGTGGTGTGGTGGCCGGCGGCCTGGACGGCCGCCTCGTCGGCGGGCACACCGGCCATCATGAGGCCGAGCGTGTCACGGTCGGTGTCACCCGGGACGACGCCGACCACCTGGCCGCGGTACATCACCGCGATGCGGTCGGCGAGGGCGACGACCTCGTCGAGCTCGGTGGAGACGATGACCACCGGGGTGCCGGCGTCGCGCTCCGCGACGATGCGCTGGTGCATGAACTCGATCGAGCCGACGTCGACGCCGCGCGTGGGCTGGGAGGCGACGAACAGGCGCAGCGGCTTGGACATCTCCCGCGCCATGACGACCTTCTGCTGGTTGCCGCCCGAGAGCGTGGAGATCGGGTCGTCGACCGAGGTCAGGCGCACGTCGAACTCCTCGGTGCGCTCCTTGGCGTTCCGGGCGATCTGGGCCGGGCTCATCGACGGGCCGGTCGCGAAGGGCGGCGTGTCGTAGAGGTCGAGCACGTAGTTCTCCGCGATCGAGAAGGAGGAGATGATGCCGTCCTGGGAGCGGTCCTCCGGGACGAAGCCCAGACCCCCGTGCAGGCGCTGCTTGACGCGACGCCGGGCGATGTCCTTGCCGTCGAGCGTGAGCCGGCCGCGCACGGGCCGGCGCAGGCCGAGGATCGTCTCGGTGAGCTCGGTCTGTCCGTTGCCCTGCACGCCGGCGACGACGAGGATCTCGCCGCCGCGCACGTCGAGCGAGACGTCGTCGAGCACCACGCGGTTGCTCTCGTCGAGCACCGTGACGCCCTCGACGGCGAAGCCGTTGTCCTTCGGCGTCGCCGGCTCCTTGGCCACCTGCATCTCGACGGGGCGACCGACCATGAGGGAGGCGAGCTCGGCCTCCGGCGTGCTCGGCGGGACGGTGTCGACGACCTTGCCGCGGCGGATGACGGTGATGGTGTCCGCGACGGCGCGCACCTCGCGCAGCTTGTGGGTGATGAAGACGATCGAGGTGCCCGCCGCCTTGAGCTCGCGCATGATGCCGATGAGCTCGTCGGTCTCCTGCGGGGTGAGCACGGCGGTGGGCTCGTCGAGGATGAGGACGGAGGCCTTGCGGGACAGGGCCTTGACGATCTCGACGCGCTGCTGGGTGCCGACCGGCAGGTCGCCGATCCGTGCGTCGGGGTCGAGGTCGAACCGGAAGCGCGAGGAGATCGAGCGGACGAGCTCCGCCGCCTCGCGCTTCTTGATGAGGCCGGAGGCACCCGTCGGCTCCTGGCCGAGGATGACGGACTCGGCGACGGTGAACACCGGCACGAGCATGAAGTGCTGGTGGACCATGCCGATGCCCGCCGCGACGGCGTCGCCGGGCCCGTCCAGCTCGACCGGCACGTCGTCGACGAGGATCTCGCCGCCGTCGGGCCGGTAGAGGCCGTACAGGACGTTCATGAGGGTCGACTTGCCGGCGCCGTTCTCGCCCAGCAGGGCGTGGATCTCACCGGGTTCGACGACGAGGTCGACCTTGTCGTTGGCGACGAGCGGTCCGAAGACCTTGGTGATGCCGCGCAGCTCGAGCTTCACGGTGGTTGAGCTCCTTCGCTCTGTCGGGTGGAGCGGCCGGGATGGAGGGTCGTCCGCACCTCGGCGCCGACGGTGGTGACGCCGCGGCGGGCCCGGCCGGGGGGGCGGGCGCCCCGGGGGCGCCCGGCGGGGCGGCCCCGCGGCCCGGGGGGGGGGGGGGTGGGGGGGCGGGGTTGGTGGGGCGGCCCCCCCGGGGCGCGGTGGGGGGTCCCGCCGGGGGGGCCGGGCGGGGGGGCCGGGCCGCCGCGGGCGACCGCTCAGGGTCGCAACGTCGTCACTGCTGGGGGCTGGAGGGGGACTCGACGACGCGCTCGCCGGAGATGATCTCCTCCTCGAGCTCCGCGAGACGGTCCACGAGCTCGGCCGGGACGTCGGCCTCGAAGTCGTGGAACGGCGCGATGGAGACGCCCCCGTTCTCGAGGGTGCCGACGTAGGGCTCGTTGGAGAACTCGTCGTTGACGTAGTCCTCGACGGTGTCGCGGACCGACTGGCCGATCTCCTTCATCACCGAGGTGAGCACGATGTCGCCGTAGTCGGTGGACTCGTACCAGTCGGAGTCGACGCCGACGATCATCGTCTCGCCGGCCGACTCGGCGGCCGCGGCGGCGCCGAGGCCGACGGGACCGGCCACCGGCATGATGACGTCCGCTCCCTGGGCGATGAACTGCTCGGCGAGGGTCTGGCCCTGCCCCTGGTCCTCGAAGTTGCCCGTGAAGGAGCCGGTCTGGCCCTCGACGTCCCAGCCGAGGACGGCGACGTCGCTGCCGTTGTCCTCGTTGTAGGCCTCGACGCCGAGCGCGAAGCCGTCCATGAAGATCGTCACGGACGGGAGCTGGATGCCGCCGAACGTGGCGACGACGCCGGTCTCGGACATCCCGGCCGACGCGTAGCCGGCGAGGAACGCCGCCTGGACGGTGTCGAAGATGAGCGGGCGGCCGTTCTCGAGCTCGACCGGCTCGAAGTCGTCGGTCTCGAAGGCCGAGTCGATGAGCGCGAAGCTGACGTCCGGGTTGTCGTTCGCCGCCTGCTCGATGGCGTTCTCGAGGAGGAAGCCGACGCCGAACACGAGGTTGCAGCCCTGGGAGATGAGGGAGTTGACGTTGGTCGTGTAGTCGGCGTCGGTCTGCGACTCGACGAGGATGTCGGTCACGCCGAACTCCTCGACCGCGGCGTCCAGGCCCTCGGCGCCGGACTGGTTGAAGGACTGGTCGTCGAAGCCGCCCTGGTCGGAGACCATGCAGGCGGTCGTGTCGGACCCGTCGGCCCCGGTGGAGCCACCGGCGTCGCTCCCGGACTCCGAACCGGACTCCGAGCCGGCCTCCGAGCCGGAGTCGCCGCCGCCGCCGGCGGAGGTCTCCTCGCTCTCGGTCGACTCCTCGTCGGGGGCGTCGCCGCAGGCGGCGAGGACGAGCGCCGCACTGAACGCGACACTGGCGATGCTGAGGGACTTTTTCACGCGAGCTCCGATCGGGTCAGGTCGCGGCGCCGATTGCCGTGACCTCCGGTGGTTGCGGCACACACTAGTGCGCGCAGGAGGGCCTCCCGTGCACTTGAGTCCTATCCGTGACCGGCCCGCATGTCGCGTGCATCACCCGGCGCTCACCGCCCGGACACCCGGTGTTCACCTGGTGGATCGTGGGCCCAGCAGGTGGGACGGGCGGGGCGTTCGACGGGGTCCTGGACGAGGCCGCTCGGAGGAGTCCCTGAGGCGTCGGGCCGGCACCCGGGCGGTCGCCCCGGCGACGTCCGGCCGAGGTCGGGCCGTCGCCCCGCCGGCGTCGGGCCGGCGCCCCTCCTCCGTCAGACCTGCGTCATGCCGAGGCGGTGAGGGCAACCCCGGCGAGGACCTTCGCGCCGGCGGCGATCGCCCGCTCGTCGAAGACGGCGTCGCCCCGGTGCAGGTCGTAGGTCTGCCCTCCGGGCGTGCGCGTCCCGAGCCGGGCGAGCGCGCCGGGCACCCGCCGGAGGTACCAGGCGAAGTCCTCGCCGCCGAGCGACTGCTCGGTCAGCTCGGTCGCGCCCTCGCCGAGCACGGCCTTGGCCGCGGCGTCGAGGGCCCGAGTGGCACGCTCGTCGTTGACGACGGGCGGGATGCCCTGGAGGACCTCCACGTCGACGTCGACGCCGAAGGGCTCGAGCATGGCCCGGACCGCGGGCTCGACCAGCGCGCCCGCCTCCTGCCACGCGTCCGGGTCGAGGCAGCGCAGGGTCCCGCGCAGCGTGCCGGTCGACGGCATCGCGTTGGGCGCGCTGCCCGCGGCGATCTCGCCGAACGTGAGGTCGATGCCGATGCGCGGGTCGAGCCGGCGGTGCAGCACGGCGGGCAGGCCGGTGACCACGGTGGCGAGCGCGTTGACGACGTCGCCCGTGAGGTGGGGACGCGACGTGTGGCCGCCCTCGGCCCGGACCTGGATGGTGATCGCGTCGGACGCGGCCGTGATGGCTCCGATGCGGGTGCCGAGCCGGCCGACGTCGAGCTTGGGGTCGCAGTGCAGCGCGAAGATCTGGCCGACGCCCTCGAGCACCCCGTGCTCGACGAGCGTGCGCGCGCCCGAGGGCTGCGCCTCCTCGGCCGGCTGGAAGACGAGCCGCACACCGCGCGCGAGCCGGCCCGCGCGGTCGAGGTCGGCGAGCGCCAGGGCCGCGCCGAGCAGGCAGGCCGTGTGGAGGTCGTGCCCGCAGGCGTGGGCGAACCCGGGCCGGTTCGAGCCGAACGGGAGTCCCGTGGTCTCGGGGACCGGCAGCGCGTCGATGTCCGCGCGCAGCGCGACGCGGCCGTGCGGCACGTAGCGGCCGCCGCTGCGTCGCGCACGCTCGGCCGGCGTGGTGCTGCCGTCCTGGGGGGCGGCCCGCTCGCGTCGCGGGTCCGGTCCGAGATCCACGACGACGCCGGTGCTCGCCATCCGCCGGGGGTGGAGCCCCTCCGCCGTGAGCACCTCGACAAGGAGGTCGGCCGTCTCGTGCTCGGCGAACGCCGTCTCGGGGTGGGCGTGGATGCGCCGGCGCCAGGCGACGAGGTCGTCGACCCGGGAGTCGATGACACGGGTGACGTCGGAGATCAGGGTGGGGTCAGGCACCGCTCCACGGTACTCCGGGCCCCGCGGGGACCCGGCATCCGTCAGGCGAGGTCGCCGAGCCCTCGACCCTCCAGCGAGTCGACGATGCCCTTGACCTCCTGCGCGCGGTCCCGGGTGGTGACGAGCAGCGCGTCGCCCGTGTCGACCACGACGACGTCGGGCACCCCGAGCAGCGCCACCGTGCGGCCGGGGGCATGGACGAAGGCCCCCACGGCGTCCTCGGCGACCACGCGCGTGCCCGGTGCCGCGGCGACACCGCGGTCGTCAGGGACGAGCACGGAAGCGAGCGAGTCGGCGTCCCCGACGTCGGTCCACCCGAGCTCCGCCGGCACGACGGCAACCCTCCCCCGCTCCGCGAGCGGCTCGGCGAGCGCGTGGTCGATGGCGATCCGGGTCAGCGTCGGCCAGATCTCGTCGAGCACCGCCTCGCGCTCGGGTGTGTCCCACGCGCGGCCGATCGCTCCGAGCCCGAGAGCGAGCTCGGGGTGGAGGTCGGCAAGCGTCTCGAGGATCGCACCGGCGCGCGCGACGAACATGCCGGCGTTCCACAGGTGCGCCCCGCCGTCGAGGTATCCCTGGGCGGTCGCGGCGTCGGGCTTCTCGACGAAGCTGCGCACGCGGTGGGCGTCCGGCGCCCCGGGGGCGTCGAGCGTGTCGCCCACGGCGATGTAGCCGAAGCCCGTGGACGCGCGGGTGGGCGTGAGCCCCACGGTCACGAGATCGACGTCGTCGCGCCGGGCCGCGACGACCGCCTGCCGCACGGCGTCGGTGAACGCGGCCTCGTCGGTGACGAGGTGGTCCGCGGCGAAGGATCCGACGACGACGTCCGCCCCGTGGCGCTGGGCGAGGACCGCGGCAGCGAGCCCGATGGCGGCCATCGAGTCGCGCGGGCTGGGCTCGGCGAGGACGTCCGCCGTCTCCCCCACCTGCGCGGTCACGGCGTCGGCATGCGCCGCGCCGGTGACGACCGTGACGCTCTCGGCGACCGGGCCGAGCCGGTCGATCGTCGCCTGGAGCAGGGAGCGCCCGGAGCCCGTGAGGTCGAGCAGGAACTTCGGCCGGTCGCGCCGCGAGAGCGGCCACAGGCGGGTGCCGGCGCCGCCCGCGGGCACGATGACGTGCAGGCGCGGGGCGGAGGTGGGGTCGGGGTCGCTGCTGCCGGGGTTGGGGTCGCTGCTACCGGGGGTAGGGCCGCCGGGGGTGGTGCCGGACTCAGGCTCATGTCCGGAGCCCGGCGCGGGACCGAGATCGTGACTGCGTCCGTCGTCCGGGGCAGAGCCGCCGGGCGCTGGTCCGGACCCGGGCGCTGGTCCGGTGTCCGGTTCGCGGCCGATCATCGCTCGTCCTGCGGGCCGTACTTCTTGTACGCCTCGCGGGTGTCTGCGTCGAGCTCGGCGCGCGCGGACGCGGCCTTCTCCTCGAGCTTGCGCACCCGACGTTCGCGCAGCGAGCCGACGATGCCACCCGGGTGGTCCCCCATCTCCTCGGCCTCGCGCTCCTCGCGCTCGCGGGCCTCGACGACGTCGGGGTTGAGCGACGGGTCGACGTCGATGACACCCGTGATCTGCTGGTGCGGCCACTCCTTGGTCTCCGGCACCGACTCGGTGATGTAGTTCGGCCGCTCGGTGAAGTGGACCTCCTCTGCCGCCTCGGCGAGCTGCGGCAGGGGCGGGTTCGCGATGAACGCGCTGACGTAGAGCATGAGGCGGGCCAGCAGGTTGACCCAGAGCAGCAGGGTGGCGATGGCGGCGAAACCTGCGAGGAGCGGGTTGTCGACGGCGCCCACCGCGGTGGTCCCGAGCGAACGCAGGACGCCCGAGCCGACGGCACCGATCGCGGCGCCGACCAGGACGTCCTTCCGCGGCGGCTTCACCGACGCCGTGAAGGAGATGAGCATGACGAACACGAGCGCGTCGATGACGAACGAGGCCACGAGCGTGCCGATGCGCAGGAGCCACTGCCCGGTCTGCCCCTCGATGCCGATGGCCTCGAGCACCGTGCTGCCGATCGTGTTGACCATGATCGACGCGATCGCCGTCGTCAGCACCGCGAGGGCGAGCACGACGAACCCCGTGATCGGGCGGGCGAGGCGGCCGAGGATGAAGTTCTCCGGCGGCGCGTTGATGCCGAACATCGCCTGGATGGCGAGCCGAAGGTTGTTCATCACCGAGCTCGCGGTCCACAGCAGTACGGCGAACGCGATGATCGACGCGGGGTTGAGCGCCGTGGAGACGACGAGCTGGTCGGGACTGACGAGACCACCGTTGGATCCGTCGTCGATGATGCCGGGCATCGCGTCGTTAACGGCGTCGATCACCGTGGTGCGCAGCTCGTCGTTGCCGCCCATGAGGCTGCTGAAGATCGTCCACCCGATCGCGAGTGCCGCGAAGATCGAGAAGAGCGCAGAGTAGGCGATACCGCCGGCGAGCATGGCGCCACGGGCGGTGCCGTACCGCTTGTTCGCCCGCCAGAGGCGGGACTGCTGGAACCACTCCCAGGCCGCCAGCGCGCGGTCCTTCATGGTGCGCGGCGGCCCGCTCGCGGGCATGGCGGTGGAATCGGCGTCGGTCACCGGGCTCGCGTCAGTCACGCGGGTCAGGCTATCCATACCGGCGTTGCTGTGCCCCACGCCGTCACGGGCTCATGCAGACCGGCCGACCGATCTGGCCGCCGCAGCCCGGGCAACGGACCGGGAACCTGACCGGGTACTACGGTCCGGGCACCTTGCCGGCCAGTTCCGCCCGGGCATCTGCTCCGGCATTTCGGTCCCGGCCCCTGGCCCGGCCATTCCGGTCTGCACGCCGGTCGAGGTCAGCCGCTCAGCGGTAGTCGATGACGAGCGGGGCGTGGTCCGACCAGCGCGTGTCCCAGCTGGGCGCGCGGTCGACCTGGGCGGCGGTAGCACGCTCGGCTAGTCCGGGCGTGACGAGCTGGTAGTCGATGCGCCACCCGGCGTCGTTGTCGAAGGCCTTCCCGCGGTTCGACCACCACGTGTAGGGGCCCTGGACCTCGCCGGAGAGCTGCCGGTGGACGTCGACGAGGCCGAGCTCGTCCAGCCAGGTGTCGACGTAGGCGATCTCGTCGTCGAGCACTCCGGACGTCTTGTTGTGGTTGCCCTTCCAGTTCTTGATGTCCCGCTCGGTGTGGACGATGTTGAGGTCGCCGGCGAGAAGGACCTCGCGCTCGCCCGCGGCATGCTGCTCGGTGAGCTCGGACAGTCGCGCGGTGGTGCGCCGGAGGTGGGCGTACTTGTTGTCCATCTTCACCTGGTCGGTGAGGGTGCCCGAGTGGATGTAGGCGGAGATCACGGTGAGCGGGACGTCGAGGCCGGGAGCGACGACGTCGGCCTCGACCCACCGGCCCGTGTCGACCGGGGCTTCCTTCTCCGTGCCGAGCCCGATGCGGACCGCGGAGACGTCGAGGGTGGTGGCGATGGCGACGCCGGCGCGACCCTTGATGTCACTGGCCTGCTGGACGACGGTCCACTTCTCACCGAGCAGGTCGCTGAGGATCTTCTCGTCGGCCCGCACCTCCTGGAGGAGGACGACGTCGGGAGAGGCGGCCTCGAGCCACTCCCCCATTCCCTTGCGGTAGGCGGCCCGGACCCCATTGACGTTGACGGTTGCGATCTTCACCCCGCCATCGTGCCAGTCCCCGCTGACGGTGGGACAGCCGCGGCCCGGCCGGCGCATCGAGCAGCAGCTCGGCGCGTGGGCAGGATGCCGACCTGCTGCTCCGTCGACCCGCTACTGGCTGGGCTGGGAGTCACGTCGACCTGTCGGCCGGATCAGTTGGCCAGCTATCCGTATCAGCACGGAGCTCGCGTGGAGCAGAGCGCGCCGGATCGGCGGCACCAGCCGGATCGGCGGCGCCAGCCGGGCCAGCACGGTCAGCACGGTCAGCACGGTCAGCACGGTCAGCACGGTCAGCACGGTC
>JBQDDG010000023.1:0-58323 GCA_052093225.1 Actinomycetaceae bacterium | reverse complement strand
GGCGGCCGGCCTCCCCGTGTCGAAGTCGGCGAGCGAGAGGTCCGGGACCCGGGTCGGCTGGCCGGCCTCAACCTCGGCGGCCCCGGAGGTCGTCTCCTCCGTGGTCGGGGTCTCGGACTCGAGCGGTGCAATCGTGTCGCTCTCCGGGAGCGTGGACTCGACGGTGGCGTCCTCGGAGTCGAGGGAGCGACCGCACGAGGCGAGGCTCATGCCGACGACCACCGCTGCGGTGAGCAGCGGCAGCGCGGGGTGGGGGGAGAGTGAGGGTCGTCGCACCGTACGTGGTCCTTTCGTCTGCCGGTGTCCCGGCGTGGGCCCGGACAGGGTACGCATCGTCGGGGGCCCGTCGGTGAGAGGTGTCCGTCTCGGCGATGAGACACGAATGAGAGGCGCACGCGTCCCTCGAGGTGCTCACGCGCTGCGTGAGGGGCACAGGTGTCGGCGCGCGAGATCCGCGGACAACGGGCAACGGGCGACGGGCGACGGGCGACGGGCGACGGGCGACGGGCGAGCAGCGTGCCAGCGGTGCACTCCGTCTGCTCCGAGACACCCGGGCTACGCCGCTGGGTCGCGGCACGCCGCAGGGGGCCGGCGCCTCGCGCCGACCCCCTGCGGGTCACGGTCCCTGGGTCGCTGCGTGAGCGACGGCTCGGTCAGCTACCGCTCTGGTAGCCCGAGCCGGTCGTGGCGCTCTCGGACTGGAGCATGCAGATCACCTCGGTGTCGCCGGCCTGCGACCAGGTCGAGTCGGACGGGTACATCGCGTAGGTACCGTACTCGGAGCTCCCGATCGCGGCGCCGACGTAGGGCTCGAAGTTCTCCTCGCAGGCGGCCTGGGCCTCACTCTGGATGGCCTCCTCGCCCGGGAACTCGTCGGCCTCGATGTTGAACGTGTAGTAGACCTCGAGGTCGTGCTCCTCGTCACAGCTGATGATCGAGTCGGGGGCGACGCTGTCGAGGCACTCGCCCGGGTTCGCCGTGAAGATGCCGGGGGCGCCCTCGCCGTTGTCGAACTCCGCGAGGTCGCCGGAGGCTCCGCCCGTGTCGCCACCAGTGTCACCACCCGTATCCCCGCCGGTGTCCCCACCGTCGGTCTCGGCGCCGGTGTCGCCGCCGTCCGTCTCGCCACCCGTGTCGCCACCACCGTCGGTGGTCGGCGGGGCCTGCTCGGTGGTCTCACCCTCCGGCGGCGCGATCGGCTCGTCGTCGCCGCAGGCCGCGAGGCCGAGGGCGAGGAACGGGAGCGCCGCGGCGAGCGCGAGCTTCCGGCGAGAGTTCGTGGTCGTGCGCTGCATGTCGTACCTCCATGGGAATCTGATGAACGATGGTGCTCACCGCACCGGGGGGTGGTGCTGAGGTAGGACGTTATCCGCGCTTCCGCGCTCCTCCGGGACCGGCGCGATGGGAAGTCCTCCCCCGTCACATCTTCCCATCACCGCGCAGGCGCGGAATTCCGGGGCTCCTCGCCGTCGCGAGGTCTGTTGCACCGGAGTCCTCGAACGGTCCTGACAGCCTCGCACTCGCCCCGACGATCTCGAAGGACGCGGTCGGACGACGAGCCCGAAGGACGCAGCCCGACGACGGCCTCGGGGGAGGCAGTCAGACGACGAGCTCGGCCGAGCGGTAGGCGGAGCCCGTCGCCAGCTCCTCGGTCGTCAGCAGGCAGATGACCTCGCGGTCGCCGGCGTCGGCCCAGGTCGACCGGCTCGGGACCAGCCAGGTGAGCCCGTACCCGCCGGCCTCCGGAGTAGTACCGACGTAGGCACCGAACATCTCGAGGCAGAGGTCGGTCTCGAACCCGTCGTCGCCCGGGTACTCGTCCCCCTCCACCGTGAACGTGTAGAACACCTCGGCGGAGTGCGGGTGGTCGCACGGGACCGGGACCGTGGCGTCGGTCTCCACGAGACAGTCCCCCGGTGCGGCGGTGAAGATGCCCGGCGCGCCGTGGCCGTGGTCGAAGACCTCGGGGTCGGGGCCCCCGTTCGGGACGTCGCCGGGCGTGCCGGGCGAACCTGGTGCACTGGGCGAACCCGGTGCGCCGGGAATGGACGGACCGCCCGGCGGTACCTCGCCGACGGTCCCGTCGTCGTGCGGAGCCGTCCCGTCGGCGTCGGAGGTGACCGAACGGATCATGTCGTCGACGTCGATGCGGGAGCCCACGGCTCCCGTCCCGATGCCGAGGAGCAGCACGGCCACCATGAGCAAGCCGACGACGAGGGCGCCGCCGCTCTCGATCCGGGTCATCGCGGCCTCCTCGGGGTCGGGGACGGGGCGACAGGCCCGCCGCACGGCACGTGCGCGTGCTCGCCAGGATATCGAGCGGCTCCGACGCGGCGGCGCCCGGTCCCGGGCAGCGCTCCCCTCATTCGCAGCCGACGAGGGTCAGGCCGTTGCCGGGCCCCGGGACGAGCCACATGTCCCCGCAGGTGTCCGTCCTGGCCACGCGCGCTCCGACGCCGGACCACGTCTGTAACGCCCTGGGCGCCGGGTGCCCGTGGTCGTTGTCTGCCCCCGAGGACACGAGCGCCACGCGCGGACGGGTGACCTCCGCAAACGCGGGATCGAGGTTGCCGGAGCCGTGGTGCGGGACGACGACGACGTCGATCTCCTCGGCCCCGCCCCTCTCGAGCCTTCTCGCCAGCCGCGCCTGGCCGTTCGCCTCGAGGTCCCCCGCGACGACGACGGTCAGCGCGCCGTGCTCGGTCCTCAGCTCGGCGTGGAGGGCGATCGAGGACTCGTTGACCGTCGACGAGCTGTCCGCCGAGGCGCGGGTGCCCTCCCTCGGCAGCAGCACGTCGGCCGTCGCCGCCGGCCACACGAGATGGTCACCCGCGACGATCTCGCGCACCTCCGCCCCGCTGCCTGCCTCCTCGAGTGCCCGGAGGGCGTCCTCGCGGGGGCTCGGACCCTCGACCGCCGGGACGAGCACCTCCTCGACCTCGGCCACCGCCAGCACGGCGGGGAGCCCGGCGGTGTGGTCGGCGTGGTCGTGGGTGAGGACGACGGCGTCGAGGACGGCGATGCCTGCCCCGGCCACGCAGGAGGCCGCCGATCCGTCGGCGTCCCCCGCATCGACGAGGACGCCGGACCCGGGACCGGTCCGCAGCACCACGGCAGAGGCCTGCCCGACGTCGCACTGGAGGACCGCCCACCCCTCGGGCGAGGCTCCGGGCGGCGCACCGGGGACGAGGGCCACGGCGCCCGGGGCCAGGAACAGCACGGCGACCATCCGCACGCGGGGTCCGGTGGTGGCCGTGCGGGCGACCACCACCACACAGAGCACCGTCGCACCGAGCAGGAGAGCGAGGCCCGGTCCGCCGGCGGGCAGCGGGGTCGTGGCCAGGGGCGCGCCGGCGAAGGTGCGCGCGACCCAGGCGATCCATGCCGTGTGCCAGGAGGCGACGTGCACGAGCATCTCCGCCGGTCCGGCCGCCACCGGCGCGACCAGGGCGGCCGCGAGGCCGAGGACCGTCGCGCCCGGGACGACCGGGGCGGCGAGGAGGTTCGCGGGGACGGCCGTGAGAGCCAGCCGCGGGTCGAGAAGGACGAGGATCGGGCCGCACGCCAGCTGGGCGGCCGCCGGGACGGCGAGGCCACGCGCCAGCCAGCGCGGGACGCCGCGGGAGAGCACACGGGCGATCGGCTCGGTGAGCACGACGATCGCCGCCGTCGACGCGGCCGAGAGCGCGAGGCCGTAGGAGCGCGCCAGCGTCGGGTCGGTGAGGAGGAGCACGACGACGGCGGCCGACAGCGCGGGCAGGGCGCGTGCCGGTCGGCCGAGGAGTCCGGCGAGGAGCACGACGCCGCCGGTGGCCCCGGCGCGCAGCACGGACGGCTCCGGCCTGACCAGTGTGACGAGCGCGAGGACCGCGGCGGTGCCCGCGAGCGCCGCCAGCCGGGGCCTGCCCCGTCCGACGGCGACGATGACCCCTGCCAGCACGAGCGAGACGTGGGCGCCGCTGACCGCCGTGAGGTGGGTGAGGCCGGTGACGCGGGCGGCATCCTCGAGATCGGCGGGCAACGCACGGTCGTCCCCGAGGGCGATCCCCGGGACCAGTCCTTGCGCCTGCGGGTCGAGCCCGGAGACTACGTCGCGCAGGCTCTCGCGCAGGGTGTCGACGACGCCCAGCCTCCCCGCGGGAGCCCCCGTCTCGAGGGCCGGGTCGTCGGCGATGACCATGGCAAGCTCGGCGTCGGCCGGGCCGGTCGGCACGGCGTCACCGACGATCTCGACGGTCGAGCCGATCCGCACCCGCGCCTCGCCGGTCGGTGCCATGACGAGGACGCTCCCGTCCGCGTCCGCCGGGGGCCGGCCGATGGGGCCCGCCCGCGTGAGGTCGATGGTGAACCTGGACAGTCCGCGCATCCCGTCGTCGGGGTCGGTGAGCACGACGCCGTGCACGGCCACCTCGGCGCCGTCGGCAGCGAGCGAGGTGAGGGGCTGGTCCGCCCGCTCCGCGTGGTGCAGGCCGACGACCGCCAGGGCGGCCACCGACCCGCCCAGGACCAGGGCACACTGGAGCAGGAGAGGGGCGGACCGGTGCGTGCGGTACCGGGCGGCGAGCAGGAGCACGAGCACGGTGACGGGCCCAGCGACCGCTCCGACCTGCCAGGCCACCCCGGCGCCCCAGCCGAGCGACATCCCGGTGGCCAGCCACGCCGCGATCGCGAGCGGGACCAGGCGGACGTCGTGCGGGTCGGCAGGACGGCGCACGACCAGGGGCGTGCGGCCCACGACCGCCACGGTCAGACGGTGACGAGGTCACGGAGCTGGTCCATGAGCACGGGACCGATCCCGGACACGTCGTCGAGCTGGTCGACCGAGGTGAACGCTCCAATCTCCTCGCGGTGGGTCACGATCCTGCCCGCCAGCGCCGGTCCGATCCCCGGCAGCTCCTCGAGCTCGGTGGCGGAGGCCTGGTTGAGGTTCACCGCCGTGGCCGTGCCGTCCCTGCCGGCGCCGTCGCCCGGCCCTGTTCCGGCCGACCCTGGTCCCCCTGGACCCGCGCCGCTTCCTCCTGCCCCGCCTGTGCCGGCTGCACCCTGGCCGCCCGAGCCGCCGACACCAGCAGAGGGGGCGGGCAGCGGATCACGCGGTTCCTCACCGACGGCCGGCAGGTAGATCTGCTCACCGTCCGCGAGCGGCCGCGCGAGGTTGACCGCGTCGAGGTCCGCGTCGTCCAGAGCACCTCCCGCCGCACCGACCGCGTCCCCGAGCCGTGCCCCGGGCTCGAGCGCCACCACGCCCGGCCGGGCGACCGCCCCTGCGACGTGGACGACGACCGGCAGCGTGCGGAGCTCTTCCCCCGTCGGGGCCTCATCGTCCGTCCCCGCGCCGCTGCCCGCGTCCGTTCCCGCGCCACCGTCCGCCGGGTCTGTCCCTGCGGGCGCTCCGCCGTCGACACCGGTGCCGCTGGCTGCACCGTCGGTGGATGCGTCGTCCTCGCTGCCGTCGGAGCCTGCGCCCCCTTCCCCGCCGTCGGGCTCGGCACCGCCGCCGGGCCCGGACTCGCCCTCACCGCCGTCGACCGGTGCCTCGCCCGACACCCCGTCCGACACACCACCCTCGACCGAGAGCCCGTCCGCAGCGAGCTCCTCCCCCGGCCCCTCCCGCGTGAGGAGGTACCTGGCACCCAGCACGCCGACCACCAGGGCGAGCACCGTAAGGACGGCGAGCACGGCACGGCGCACCGGCCACGCACGCACCGCCCGGTCCTGCCCCTCCTCCGGGTCCACCTCGAGGTGCCCCGCCGCCGCCGTGTAGGCGACGCGCGTCAGGCTGCGCAGCCGCTCGGCCGACCCGCTCCGTCCCCGATCCATGCCGTTGACGCTAGGGACGAGCCGAATGGCCAGGCGGTTCGCCGGGCGCGGGCTGTGGACGAAGGGGACGGGGCGCTCCATGTGGGGACCGCGGCGTCACGGCAAGGAGTCCGAGCAGCCCCAGGCGTGGGGCCCGAACCTCCTGGGGACCGCGGCGTCACGGCAAGGAGCCCGAGCCGCCCCGGACGTGGGGCCGGGGCCACGTGGCCCCGAGTCGTGGGAGGGACGACCCGGCGCCGAACGCCGTCGAGAGGTGACACCGCGTGCGTCGCCCTAGGATCGGTGCCGTGACGGACTCCACGACAAGCTCAGCGCTCGAGATCGCCCGGCTCAAGGCGGAGGCCGCGCAGGCGGCCGCGCGCGCGGCGGAGGCCAAGGCCGAGGCGGCGCAGGCGGCCCTCGACGTGGCTCTCGCCGAGCAGGGCAGCGGATGGGCCGCGCCGGAGACGAGCAACGCCGAGCGGGAGGCCAAGGTGGCCGCCGAGGAGGCCGGGGCGACCCGTGCCGCAGCCGACGACGCGGAGAAGGTGCAGCGAGCCGAGGAGGCACGCGCCGCCGGCGAGGACGCCGCACCCACCATCAGCGGTTCGGGCGACACGACTCCCCCGGTGCTGTCGACGGAGGAAGGACCGACGTCGGAGATGAAGTCGGCCGTCCGTGAGACGGACCCGGCCGACCAGGCCGCCGCGGCTGCCGGGGCCGCCGCGTCCGGGCTCTCCGACCACGCCGCCGAGATCCGGGACGGGTACGCCGCCGACGGCGCCCTCCTGCCGATCGGCGTGCTCCTCGAGAACGGCGCGCCGGTCCCGGCCGTGCCCGTCGGCCTCCCGCTCGCCACGCTCAACCGGCACGCGCTCGTCGCCGGGGCCACCGGTACCGGCAAGACGCGCACCCTCCAGCTCATGGCCGAGGGCCTGTCAGCCGCCGGCGTGCCGGCGCTCGTCACGGACGTCAAGGGCGACCTCACCGGCCTCCTGCAGGCCGGCACCGCGAACAACAAGCTGACGGAGCGCACGACCTCTCTCGGCCAGGACTGGGCGGGCACCGGCTTCCCCGTCGAGCTGCTCCAGGTCGGCGAGAGCGACACCGCCGTCCCGGTCCGCGCCACCGTCTCCGACCTCGGCCCGCTGCTCCTTGCCAAGGTCCTCGGCCTCAACGAGACCCAGGAGTCCGCGCTCCAGCTGATCTTCCACTGGGCGGACACCGAGGGCCTCGCGCTCGTCGACCTCGGGGACCTGCGCTCCGTCGTCGACCACCTGACCTCCGACGACGGCAAGGACGAGCTCAAGGGCATCGGTGGCATCTCGACCGCCACGGCCGGCGTCATCCTCCGCGAGATCTCCGCACTCGCCACCCAGGGCGCCGACGAGTTCTTCGGCGAGCCCGCCTTCGACACCGCCGACCTGCTCCGCACCGCCCCGGACGGCCGCGGCGTGCTCTCGGTACTGCGGCTGCCCGACCTCCAGCAGCGCCCCGCCCTGCTGTCCACGTTCGTCATGTGGCTGCTCGCCGACCTGTTCGGCTCGTCGCCGGAGGTCGGCGACGTCGACAAGCCCCGCCTCGTGTTCTTCTTCGACGAGGCGCACCTCCTGTTCGACGGCGCGTCGAAGGACTTCCTCGACCAGGTCGTCCAGACCGTGCGGCTCATCCGCTCCAAGGGCATCGGGATCGTCTTCGTCACCCAGTCGCCGACCGATGTCCCCGAGGCCGTGCTCGCCCAGCTCGGCGGCCGCGTCCAGCACGCGCTGCGCGCCCACACGCCCAAGGACGCGCGCACGCTCAAGGAGGCGGTGTCGACGTTCCCGACCTCGCCCTACGACCTCGCCGAGGTCCTCACCACGCTCGGCACCGGCGAGGCCGTCGTCACCGTCCTCGCCGAGGACGGCGCGCCCACCCCGGTCGCGGTCACGCGTGTCCTCGCCCCCGCCGCCGTCATGGGCGCCGCCGACGACGGGGCCGCGGCAGCCGCCGTCGCCACCTCCCCGCTCACCGCGAGGTACGGCGAGCGCGTCGACCCCGAGTCGGCCACCGAGCTCCTCGCCCAGAAGATCGAGGAGGCCGCCGCAAAGGCGGTCGAAGAAGCCGAGGCCCAGCGCGTCGCGAAGGAGCAGGAGAAGCTCGAGGCGGAGCGGAAGAAGGCCGACGAGAAGCGGATCAAGGAGCTCGAGAAGGAGATCGAGGCCGCCCGCCGGGCGGAGGAGAAGGAGATCGAGGCCGCCCGCAAGCGGGCGGAGCGCGAGGCCGAGCAGCGCGCCCGCCGGCGCGACTCCGTCATCACGTCGATGGTCCGCACCGCCGGGACGTCGATCATCCGCTCGATGTTCGGCAACCGCCGCCGCTGACGGGTCCCGACGGCGGCCGGGGCCGGGACACGCACCGGCCGCCGACCGCCGTCGAGCGGCTACGGGTCCCGAACAGCTACCGGTCCCGAGCAGCTACCGGTCCCGAGCGGCTACGGATCTCGAACAGCTACCGGTCCCGAGCAACTACCGGTCTCGAGCAGCTACCGGTCTCGACCTGCCACGCGTCGAGCCGCTACGGGACGACGTTGACGAGGTTCGGCGCCTTGACGATGACGCGCCGCGGCTCGGCACCGTCCAGCTGCCTGGCGACCGGAGCGGACGCCAGGGCGAGCTCGCGCAGCGCCTCCTCGGTGATGTCCGCGGGGACCTCGAGCTTGGCCCGCACCTTCCCCTTGACCTGCACGATCGCCGTCACCGTGTCCTCGACGAGCAGCGACTCGTCCGCGACGGGGAACGGCTCGTAGGCCAGCGACTCCGCGTGCCCCAGCCGCGCCCACAGCTCCTCCGCGACGTGCGGGGCCATCGGCGCGAGCATGAGGACCAGCGGCTCCACCGCCGCGCGCGGGACGGCGGCGAGCGACGTGAGGTGGTTGTTGAGCACGATGAGCTTGGCGATCGCCGTGTTGACGCGCATGCCCTCGAGCTCGTCCGTCACCTCCGCGACCGTGCGGGCGACCAGGCGCGCGGTCTCGTCGTCCGGGGCGTCCTCGACGACGGTCACCTCGCCCGTGGTCTCGTCGACCGCGTTGCGCCACAGCCGCTGCAGGAAGCGCAGCGAACCGACGACGGCGCGCGTGTCCCAGGGGCGGGAGTCAGCCAGCGGGCCCATCGACATCTCGTACAGCCGGAAGGTGTCGGCACCGTAGGCGGCGTACATCTCGTCGGGCGTCACCGCATTCTTCAGCGACTTGCCCATCTTCCCGTACTCCTGGGTGACGGGGGCGCCGTTCCAGGTGAACCCGGCTGCCTCGTCGCCCTCGACCTCGTCGGCCGGGACGTGCTGGCCGCGCGAGTCGACGTAGGCGAAGGCCTGGATGTAGCCCTGGTTGAAGAGCTCGTGGAAGGGCTCGGAGCTCGACAGGTGGCCGAGGTCGAACAGGACCTTGTGCCAGAACCGCGCGTACAGCAGGTGCAGGACCGCATGCTCGACGCCGCCGACGTACAGGTCGGTGCCGCCGACGCCCCCGTCCGTCCGCGGGCCCATCCAGTAGGCCTCGATCTCGGGGTCGACGAAGCGTTCGGTGTTCGTGGGGTCCAGGTAGCGCAGCTCGTACCAGCACGAGCCCGCCCACTGCGGCATCGTGTTGGTGTCGCGCCGGTAGGTCTGCACCCCGCGGCCGTCACCGAGGTCGAGCTCGACGTCGACCCACTCGGGCACGCGGCCCAGCGGCGCCTCCGGGTTCGACTGCGAGTCGTCCGGCTCGTAGGTGCGCGGGGAGTAGTCGGCGACCTCGGGCAGGTCGACCGGCAGCATCTCCTCGGGCAGGGTGCGGGCGACCCCGTGCTCGTCGTAGACGACCGGGAACGGCTCGCCCCAGTACCGCTGCCGCGAGAACAGCCAGTCGCGCAGCCGGTAGGTCACCGCCTGCTCCCCCAGGCCCTTGTCCTCGAGCCAGCGCGTGATGCTCGCCTTCGCGTCGTCGACCGTCATGCCGTCGAGGCTGATCTCGTCGTTGCTCGACGCCGTGACGACGCCGTCGCCGCTCCAGGCACCACCCTCGTGGTCCGCCGGCGGGGTCACCGTGTGGACGACGGGCAGCTCGTAGGCCGTGGCGAACTCGAAGTCGCGCTGGTCGCCACCGGGGACGGCCATGATCGCGCCGGTGCCGTAGCCCATGAGCACGTAGTCGGCGGTGAAGACCGGGACCTGGCCGCCGCTGACGGGGTTGGTCGCATAGAGGCCGGTGAACACGCCGGTCTTCGTCCGGGTGTCGTCGGTGCGCTCCTCGTCGGTGCGCGCCGCGGCCTTCTCCTGGTAGCCGGCGACGGCGGTGGCCGGGTCGGCGGCGCCGCCCGTCCACACGTCGGGGACCCCGGCGGGCCAGGCGGCCGGCAGCGTCCCGGACAGGATCGGGTGCTCCGGCGAGACCACCATGAAGGTGGCCCCGAACAGGGTGTCCGGCCGGGTCGTGAAGACCTCCAGGTCGCCGTACCCGTCGACGCCGAACCGGACCGTCGCGCCCTCGGAGCGGCCGATCCAGTTGCGCTGCATCGTCTTGACCTTCTCGGGCCAGTCGATCGAGTCCAGCCCCTCGAGCAGGCGGTCGCCGTAGGCGGTGATGCGCATCGTCCACTGGCGCAGGTTGCGCGTGAAGACGGGGTAGTTGCCGCGCTCGGACCGCCCCTCGGAGGTGACCTCCTCGTTCGCGAGCACCGTGCCCAGGCCGGGGCACCAGTTGACCGGCTGGTCGGAGACGTAGGCCAGGCGGAACCCGGCGACGACGTCGGCACGCTCGACCTCGCCCAGGTCCGCCCACACGCGGCCGCCCGGGACCGGGCGCTCCCCGGACTCCAGCTCGGCGACGAGCTCGTCGATCGGCCGGGCCGAGCCCTTACCGCCGTCGGGCCGCACGTGGGCCGGGTCGTACCAGGAGTTGAAGATCTGCGTGAAGATCCACTGCGTCCAGCGCACGTACTCGGGGTCGGTGGTGGAGACCGAGCGCCGCTCGTCGTGCCCGAGGCCCAGTCGCCGCAGCTGGCGGCGCATCGTCGCGATGTTCTCCTCGGTGGTGATCCGAGGGTGCTGCCCCGTCTGGACGGCGAACTGCTCCGCGGGCAGGCCGAACGCGTCGTAGCCGAGGGTGTGCAGGACGTTGTCGCCCCGCATGCGGCGGAACCGGCCGACGACGTCGGTGGCGATGTAACCGAGCGGGTGCCCGACGTGCAGACCCTTGCCCGAGGGGTAGGGGAACATGTCGAGCAGGTAGAAGCGCGGGCGCTCGGCGCGCGGGCCGGCCAGCGGGCCGGACGGGTTGTGCGCGTGGAACGTCCCCTCGTCCGCCCAGCGCTGCTGCCAACGCTCCTCGATCTCCTCCGCGAGCTCCGCGGTGTACCTGTGGGGCGGGATGCTGTCGCCGACGCTCGCGGCGTGGGTCTCGTTCGTCATGATCCTCAGCTCGTCCGATGTGTGGTGCTCGTTCCGGGCAGAAAAAAACCTCCCGACATGGGAGGTCCGCCGCGCCGAGTCACCGGCCCGCGTGGGGCGGTGGTCTGCTCAGCGCGGCCCGGTAAGGAGCAGCTCGACAGCCATGCCCGGCAGGTTATCACCGCCGCCTACGCGCACGCGCTCGTCCCGGTCACTGACAGGTCGCTCCCGGTCAATCCCCGCCGGACTCGGCCGTCCCTCTCCCGGTCAGTCAATCCAGGCACCGACGGGTCGCTCCCGGTCAGTCCTGACGCCGTCCCTTCGGTGCGGCGGCGGGCACCGAGGCGCGGGCCTTGCGCAGCAGGCGCCCCAGCTCTCGCAGCTCGTCGGCGTCGAGGCCGGACATCACCCGGTGGATCGAGCGCACGTGACGGCGTCCGATCCGGCGCTGCATCTCCAGGCCCTCCTCGGTGAGGACGAGGTTGGTCCCGCGGGCGTCGTTGATCGCGGGGGCCCGACGCAGGTACCCCTTGGCCGCCAGCCGGTCCGCCATCCGGCTCAGGCTCGGCTGCGCCATGAGCACCTGCTCGTTGAGGTCCCGCATCCGCAGTGACCGGCCGGGGGCCGAGGCGAGGATGAACAGGACGTCGTACTCGGTCTTGGACAGCGGGTGGAAGTCGTCGGCCGACTCGAAGTAGCGCATGAGCGTGACCTCCGCGCGCAGGAGCGCCTCCCAGGTACCGGCCGAGAGCCGCATCCCCGTGTCCGCGTGGTCGTCCTCCACGGCCTCGCTCGACGTCGTCTCCACCGGTGCCCTCTCGTCGTCCCCTGAGTGGCGCAGCATATGGCACCCGCCCCTGCCGGGTCTGCGGGCTCCCCTAGCCTGGGGGCATGGCCACCCTCTTCAGCCGCATCATCGCCGGTGAGATCCCGGGCCGCTTCGTCTGGACCGACGAGCTGTGCGTCGGGTTCCTGTCGATCGGGCCCCACACCGAGGGGCACACGCTCGTGGCCCCCAGGGCCGAGATCGACAACTTCACCGACGCCGGGGACGAGCTCGTCGCGCACCTCGCCGTCGTCGCGCGTCGCATCGGAGCCGCCCAGCGCCTCGCGACCGGGGCCCCGCGGGCGATGGTCGCGATCGCCGGGTTCGAGGTGCCGCACCTGCACGTGCACGTCTACCCCGCCTGGGACGAGTCGGTGCTCAACCCGGCGGTCGCGCGCTCCGACGTGCCGGACGACGAGATGGACGCCGCCGCTGAGAGGCTGCGCGACGCGATCCGCGAGACGGGCTTCGCGGCCCACGTGCCGCCCGAGGTCGGCTCGGCCGAGCCCGCCTGACGCCCGGGACTGCCTGACGCCAGGGCCCGGCTGCGTGCCGTCCGGTCAGCGCGCCATGGACATCCACTGGTCCCAGAAGTGGACCAGGGCGTAGATGACGACGATCGCGTAGAGCACGCCGGTGATGAGCCACCGGTCGAGGACGAGGGTGCGGCCGAGACGCTCCCCCAGCCGGAGGTGGCCCGCCTGCGCGGCGCGGGCCGGGACGTGGACGATCACGGGGATGATCGCCGCCCACACGACGACGCAGTAGGGGCACAGCGCCCGGATCTCGTAGAAGGCCGTGTAGACGAAGAAGACGAGCGCCACGAGCGCGAACGCCGCCCCCGCCGTGAGCAGCCACCAGAACCACCGGCCGAGCCGCCCGCCCGACAGCAGGATGAGGCCGGTCGCGAACAGCGCACCGAACGCCGCCGTGCCGAGGATCGCGTTCGAGATGCCGAGCGCGTGGGCCTGCCATGTGGTGAGGAACGTGCCGCAACCGATGAGCGGGTTGATGTCGCACGCGAGTGCGGCGCCGGGGTCCGCAGCGACGAGGAGCTCGGAGCGGACGAGCTCGATCGCCGCCCACACCCCGAGCAGGCCCGCGACCACGAGGATGATCGACAGCTCCTTCGGGGCGCCGCCCGCACGCTGGTGGGCGATCGGTGCCGCGCGGTCGACGAGGGCGAGCCCGTCGTCGTCCGACCAGTCCTCGGACCCGTCGGCGGCCCCGGTGGACGTGTCGACGTCGTCGAGCTCGTCGGGATCCTCGAGCTCGCTGCGGGACCGGCCTCGCCCCTCCGCGCCCGTGCCGTCGGTGTCGGGGGTGGTCTCCGTGCGGGGCCGGCGGTCCGGTCGGCGGCGGGGGGTGCCTCGATTCACGCGGACAGTATGACCCCGCGAGGGCCCTGCCCGCCGGGACCCTCGTCCCGCGACCGCCTGCCGGAGCGCGGGACGGGTGTGCCCCCCCTGGACACGGGGAACCGTGCCACGAACGGTGGTGCGCTCCACCCGGCGCCCGGTCGACGCCGACGCACCGGTCGGCCTCGCCGCCGGCCGGTCGACGCCGACGCACCGGTCGGCCTCGTCGTCGGCCGGTCACCGTCGCCGATCGACGGACGGCGGCGGTCAGCCGTCGTCGTCGTTCGCGGCGTCGCCGTCGGACGGCGCCTCCGGCCCCTCGGACGGGACCTCGTCGCCGAACCCGCTCGGGCTCTCTCCCGGCCCGCCGGACTCGCTCTCGGCCGCCTCGCTCGCCAGGTCCTCGGGGTCGTCCTTGGGGATCGGGACCGCGGCGGGCACGGGCGCCCACTCGCTCACGCTCACGGTCGCGTCGGGCTGGAGGACGATCCGCCGGTAGCGCAGCGCCTCGCCCGTCTCGGAGTCGAACTCGATCTGCCCGAACGGGGCCGGTGCGCGCACGGCACCGAGAGTGGGCACGCCCTGTCCCTGACCGCCGGCCGCACCCTCGACCCACCGCACACCGAGGCCGTCGACCTCGGGGCCGACGTGCGTGTGGATGTGCCCGGACAACGTGAGCGGCACGCAGCCCGTCCACGCCACGCGGCGCCCGCCGAACGCGTCGTGGATCACCGCGAGGTCGACGGGATCGCCGTCGGCGAGGGCCTCGCAGGAGTCGGCGCCGATCCGCTCCGCGGTCTCCTCCCAGGTCTCCGCGCGTTCCTGGACCGTGGGCTGGTCGAGCGTGGTGATCCGCGGGTCCGTGTCACCGATGATCCGGACGCCGCCGACCTCGATGATCGACCCGTCGAGCACGGTCCAGCCGGCGCGGCGCATCTGGTCGACGGTGACCAGCGAGTCGTGGTTGCCGGCGGCGACGACGTAGGTGGCCTCGTCCGGCATCGAGGAGTCGACGGCGTCGACGCAGAACTGCTCGATGGCGGTGCCCGCGATCGTCGTGTCACCACCGTCGACGACGAGGCCCGCCGACACGGCCTCGGCCGCCTGCCCCACGACCTCGGCGACCCCGACGTTGCAGTGCACGTCGGTGTAGAACAGGGCCGTCGTCACGTCCTCCGGCTCCTCGCCGCCCGGTCCCGTCGACCAGCGCCCGTTCTCCTCGAGCGCCTGCACGAGGTTCTCCGACGCCTCGCCGGCGAACGCGGTGTTCCCGTCGTAGAAGAGCCGGATCGTGGGCCCGTACGCCTGGAGGAGGTCGCCGAGCCGGCCCGAGATCGTCGCGTCCTCGAGCGGGGTGCCCCGGAAGGACGCGATGGTCACTCCCCCGGGTGTGTCGCTGCGCGTCGCGGGCACGACCGCAGCGAGCAGACCGACGACGACGGCGCCGGCCGTGAGCACACCGACCACCGGGCGGTCGGTGACGAGCCGGAAGGATCTCGACCACGCGCCGTGCAGGGCGGCGTGGCCCGCGGCGATCACCGTGAGACTGACGACGGAGATCAGCGCCGTGCGGGCGAGCGCGTCGTCGATGATCGCGCGCGTCGGCTCGGCGACGGCCGCCTCCGGGTAGGCGAGCAGCCGCGCATAGGACTCGGCGTCGGCGAGCAGGCCGGGGACGAGGGCGCCGTCGACCATCTGGGTCTCCGCCGGCAGCTCCTTGATGACGGCGGCCACGCCGAGCTCGGCCGGGAGCGGAGAGTCGAGGACGACGTTGCCGGCCGGCCCGAGGTCGATCGTCAGTTCGGAGTCCAGCGTCACCTCGACCTCGGCGCGGTGGGGGCCCACGGTCGTCGTCACGTGGGCCGTCGCGAGGCCCACCACGCCGGAGACGAGTAGCACCACCACGACGGCGACTCCCACAAGCCACCACGGCATCGGGCGACGGAGCTCCCGCACGAGCGTGGAGCGTGCCGCCTCGACGTCGAGGCCGTCGGAGGTGCCCGTGGCGTCAGAGGTGCCCGGGGCGTCGGAGGTGCCCGGGGCGTCAGAGGTGCCCGGGGCATCGGAGGTGCGCGGGGCGTCGGAGGTGCTCAGAACGTCGGAGGAACCCGGGGCGTCCGCGCCGTCATTCGCCGTGGCACGGTCGTCCTTGTCGGGTCCGTCGGCCCGTGGCGGGCGCGCGTCCGTCATCGGCCGATCGCCTCGTGCTCGTCGGTCATGTCTGGAGTCTAGGTGCGCGCCGGTCCGGTCCCGGTGCCGCCCGGCCGTGGCACGGCCCGACGACGGCCCGTCCGCGACCCGGCGCGCGGCGGCGGCCCCGCGGTGGGAGCATTCCCCGCATGGGACGCGAGATCTCACAGACGAGCTTCAGCGGCGCCGACCGGACGCGGTACCGCGCGAAGGTCGCGCAGTGCCTCGACGCGCTCGAGGTGATGCTCGCCCGCGGCCACTTCGCCGAGGACGTGGCGAGCACCGGCCTGGAGATCGAGCTGGCCCTCGTCGAGGACTCCGGCCAGCCGGCGAACACGAACGCCGAGGTCCTCGCCCAGATCGCCGACCCCTCCTACCAGAGCGAGCTGGGCAGGTACACGATCGAGCTCAACGTCGAGCCGCGCACCCTGTCCGGCACCGCTCTCGCCGACCTCGAGGAGGACGTGCGCGCCACCCTCAACCACGCGCGCGACCGCGCCCGCGAGACCGGCACGGACATCGTCATGACCGGGATCCTGCCTACGCTCATGCCCGAGCACGCCGAGCGCGACTGGATCTCCGACGACGACCGCTACCTCGCGCTCGACGAGGCCATCCGGACGGCCCGCCACGAGGACATCGCGCTCGAGATCACCGGGCCGGAGCCGCTGACCCGGACCTTCGAGTCGATCGCGGTGGAGTCGGTGTGCACGTCGACCCAGCTCCACCTCCAGGTGCGGCCCGAGCAGTTCGCGCGCGTGTGGAACTCGGCCCAGCTGCTCGCCGGCCCCCAGCTCGTCCTCGGGGCGAACTCGCCGCTGCTGTTCGGCCACAAGCTGTGGGCCGAGACCCGTCCCGTGGTCTTCCTCCAGGCCACGGACACCCGTGCCCCGGAGCTGCGCCACCAGGGCGTGCGGCCGATCGTCACCTTCGGCGAACGGTGGATCACCTCGATCTTCGACCTGTTCGAGGAGAACGTCCGGTACTACCCGGCGCTGCTGCCGCAGACCACCGACGTCGACCCGTTCGAGGTCATCGCCGCCGGCGGTACGCCCGAGCTCGACGAGCTCACCCTGCACAACGGCACCGTCTACCGCTGGAACCGGCCGATCTACGCGGTCTCCGGCGGACGGCCCCACCTGCGGGTGGAGAACCGCGTGCTCCCGGCCGGACCGACCGTCGTCGACACGATCGCCAACGCCGCGTTCTTCTACGGGGCCGTCGAGGCGCTCGTGCGCGAGGACCGCCCCACCTGGACGCGCATGCCGTTCTCGGCCGCCCGCGACAACTTCGAGGCGGCCGCGCGGCACGGCATCGACGCCCGCCTCAGCTGGCCCGGCGAGCTGGAGATCAGCGCGCTCGACCTCATCGAGGGCACGCTGCTGCCGATGGCGCGCCGCGGTCTCGAGGGGCTCGGCGTCGACCGGGCCGTGGCCGACCACTACCTCGGGATCATCGCCGGGCGGGTGGAGCGACGCCAGAACGGCGCGTCCTGGCAGGTCGCCGCCGTCGACGCCTACGAGTCCTCCGGGCTGGACCGGAGCCGCGCCGTCGCCAAGATGCTCGGCGACTACCGGCGCAACATGGACACCAACACGCCCGTCGCGCTCTGGCCGGTGCCGCAGCCCTGAGCCGCCGGTGGGATGATCGGTCCATGACTTCCACGCCGTTCTTCCCCGTCCCGACCCCCGACCGCCCCGGAGCCTCCGTCGCCCTCGTGGGCGGCCTCGTCAAGCCCGTGACCGGGCCGGACATCGACGGCGGCGTCGTCCTCGTCGAGGACGGCGTCATCACCGCGGTCGGCGCGGCCGGCGAGGTGAAGATCCCGGACGGCGTCACGCAGGTGGACACCACCGGCCAGGTCGTCGTCCCCGGCTTCGTCGAGTCCCACGCCCACCTCGGCGTCTCCGAGGAGGGCCGTGGCTGGGCCGGCAACGACGTCAACGAGATGACCGGGCCCAACATGGCGGGCGTGCGCGCGATCGACGCCATCGACATCGACGAGGAGGGCTTCCGTGACGCGCTGGCCGGCGGCGTGACCACCGCCGTCGTCAAGCCCGGCTCCGGCAACCCCATCGGCGGCCAGACCGTGGCCATCAAGACGTGGGGCGGCCGCACGGTCGACGAGCAGGTGCTCTCCGACGCCGTCTCGGTGAAGTCCGCGCTCGGGGAGAACCCCAAGCGGGTCTACGGCGAGCAGAAGGTCACCCCGTCCACGCGTCTCGGCGTCGCGAAGATCATCCGTGAGGCCTTCGTCGCCGCGCAGAACTACGCCGCGAAGCGCGACCACGCCGCCGCCGAGGGCAAGCCGTTCGAGCGCGACCTGACGATGGAGGCGCTCGCCGCCGTCCTCGACGGCACCCTCGCCTGGGACCAGCACTCCCACCGGCACGACGACCTCGCCACCGCGGTCCGGCTCGCCGACGAGTTCGGGTACCGCCTCGTCATCAACCACGGCACCGAGGCCCACAAGATCGCCGACGTGCTCGCGGAGCGGGACATCCCGGTCATCTACGGACCGATGATCACCACCCGGTCCAAGGTGGAGATCGTCGACCGGGCGACGCCGCACCTCGCGCAGATCGCCGAGGCCGGGGTCCGGGTCGCCATCACCACCGATCACCCCGTGGTCCCGATCGAGCACCTCGTCCTGCAGGCGAGCCTCGCCGTCAAGGACGGGCTCGACCCGGTGACGGCGCTCGAGGCGCTGACGTCGAACCCCGCCTCGTTCCTGCGGCTCGACGAGCGCGTCGGCGCCCTCGCCCCCGGGCTCGACGGCGACGTCGTCGTGTGGAACGCCGACCCGCTCGACACGACGGCGCACGTCGAGCGCACGTTCATCGCCGGCCGCGAGGTCTACAGCCGCGACGGCGGCGTCGTCGAGCGCGCAGCGCGCTTCGCCTGACCCAGCTTCCCGGCGGGGCTGACGGCGCCCGCGCACGCCGTCGGTCCGTCAGCCGGCCTGCTCGTGCGCGGCGAGGCGCCGCAGGCCCTCGTCGATGCTGACGGCCGGGTGCCAGCCGAGCTCCTCGCGGGTGCGGCGCTGGTCGAACCAGTGCGCAGTGGACAGCTGCTCGGCGAGGAACCTCGTCATCGGCGGCTCGTCCGGCCCGGGGCGCACCGCCCAGACGGCCTCCACCAGCGAGCCGGCCACCCGGGCGAGACCCGCGGGGACCCGCCAGGCGGGCGGTGGCACGCCGGCGGCGAGGCAGATGCCCGCGAGCAGGTCGCCGACCGGCCGCGGCTCCCCGTTCGTCACGACGAAGGCCTGCCCGTGGGCCTGCTCGGCGCGGTCGAGTGCCGCCACGAGGGCGTCGGCCGCGTTGTCGACGTAGACCGAGTCGATGAGCGCCGCCCCCCGGTCGAGCAGCGGCAGCCGGCCCGCGCGTGCGCGCTCGATGATCCGGCCGACGAGCTGGGTGTCCCCCGGCCCCCAGACCAGGTGCGGCCGCACCGCGACGACGGCGAGGCCCGGCCCGTCGGCGGCGAGCGCGAGCTGCTCGGCCGCCGCCTTGGTGCGGGCGTAGTGGCCGCGGGCGTGCTCCGGCTCGGCCCGCCCGGCGGGAACCCCGACGAGAGCGTCGCCGGTGTGCGCCACCGACGGCGAGGACACCTGGACGAACCGCGTGACGCCGGCCGACCGCGCGGCCTCCACCAGCCGCCGCGTGCCGTCGACGTTGACCGACTCGTACTCCCGCAGCGGCCCGCTCACCGAGACCTTGGCGGCCAGGTGGACGACGGCGTCGTGCCCCTCGACCGCCAGGTCGACCGCCTCGGCATCGGTGAGGGAACCGAGCTCGTCGCTCGCGCCCGCCACGCCCGAGGGGCGTCGCTGGAAGGTCGTGACGTCGTGGCCCGCGGCCACGAGCGCCTCGGCGGTGCGCCGCCCGAGCATGCCGCTCGCGCCCGTGACGAGGACGCGGCTCATGGCCGGCCCATCCGTCCGCCGGCGAGGGCCCGCTCGGCCCACCGGCCGATCCTGCCGCGCTCGATCTTGGCGTTGTGCCGCACGTCGGTCGGCAGCTCCGGCACGCGGAGCACCGCCGCGACGTCGAGGCCGCACCGCTCGCCGACCGCACGCCGCACGGCGCGGGTGAGCCCCGGCGTCGCGAGGGAGGACGTGGTCAGGGCCCGCCGGTCGATCTCCGGGTCGGTCTCCAGGACGACGACGACCTGCTGGGTCCGGGCCGGTCCCACCCCGACGGCGGCCGCCCGCCGCACGCCGCGCACCGACTGCGCCGCGTGCTCGACCGAGACGGGCGTGACGACGCCGCCCGCGGTGTTGATGACGTGCCCGAGCCGGCCCTCGATCCACAGCCGGCCGGCGGCGTCGAGGTGCCCGACGTCGCCGGTGCGGTGCCGGCCCGGGTGGTCGGCGCTGGCCGCCTGGGTGGCCCAGAGCCGGTCGTAGCGCAGCTTGAGGTGCGGGCCGGTGACGAGGACCTCGCCCGTGACGCCCGGGGCGGACGTGGGCTCGCCGGTGGCGCCGCCGTCGGCGTCGAGGGGGATGATGCGTACCTCGACGCCGACCGCGGGAGCTCCGACGCACGTGCCACCGCCTGCGCCCGCGAGACCCGCCTCGGCGTCTGCGGCGGCCCGCTGGATCCCGGCGAGGTCGATGTCGGTGACCGGCAGCATCTCCGTCATGCCGTAGGGCGTGTGCGCCGACGCCCCCGGCATGATCCGCCCGACCTCGGTGAGCAGCTCGGGCGCGATCGGCGCCCCGGCCGAGAGGAAGAGCCGCACGCCGGCGAGGGCCGCACGCTGGGGCTCGTCGAGGTCCGCCGCCGTGTGCAGCACGTTGCCCAGTGCCGACGGCGAGGTGAAGACCGCGGTGGCGTCGCCCTCGAGCACCGCGGACGCCAGGGCCGGTGCCGTCAGGGTCGCCGGGGCCGTGACGTCCATGGCCGGGGTGACCGCGAGCGAGCCGAGCGCCGTGCCGACGAGGGCGAACGGCGCAAAGCCGGCGACGAACGAGGAGCCCGGGCCGAGGTCGTAGGTCGCCGCGAGGGCGTCCCGCATCGCCGCGAGCCGGCGGTGGCTGTGGACGACGCCCTTGGCCGGTCCGGTGGAGCCGGAGGTGAACAGGACGGCGGCGTCGTCGTCGGGCTCGGGCCCGGCCGGGAGCGTCGCGCCGTCCCGCTCGAGCAGGGCGCCGCGGGCCACGAGGTCCGGCACCGTGGTCCGGGCGCCGAGGGCGCGTGCGCGGCCCGGCGACAGGTCCGTGGCGGCCACGCGGCGGCCGGGCCAGCCCAGGAGGCGCGCGCCGACCAGTGCGCGGTCGATGCCGATGAGGACGTCCGGGTCCGCGCCGCGCAGCGCCCGGCTCATGCCGCGCAGGCCGAGGCCCTGGTCGGTGAGGACGACGACGGCACCGAGGTGCAGGCAGGCGAAGAGCGCGGTCGTCAGGCCGACGCCGGGCGTGACGAGCAGGCTCACCCGGTGCCCCGGTCGCACGCCGAGCTCGTGGAGCCCGAGCGCCAGGTGGCGGGCCCGGGTGGCGAGCTCCCGCCAGGACACCGTCTCCGTGCCGTCCTCGGACAGCGCCACGACCGCGGCCTCGTCGCTCTCGGCGCGTTCCGTGAGGACGGCCGTGAGCGGGCGGTACGGGGCGGGCTCGGGGGTCGGCGTCGGGGCCGGCGTCGGGGTCGGCATCGGCGTCGGGGTCGGGGTCGGGGTCGGGTCCTCGGCGTCGAAGGGCTCTGCGTCGAGGGGCACGGCGCCGGGGGGCACTACGTCGGCGCCCGGGAGGCGCGCGTCGAGCCAGCGCACGACGGTGCCGGCGACGTCGGCATCCTCGGGCAGCAGGTGTCCCGCGCCCTCGAACCGCTGGACGTCGGCGTGCGGGAGCCGCTCGAGGAGGTCGCGCAGGTAGCGGCCCTGGAAGACCGGGTCCCGCGGCCCCCACATGACGAGCGCGGGCACGGTCAGCCGCGCGGTGCGCCCGGCGATCGAGGTGAGCGCGGCGTGACTGGGGTGGGTGGCGTCGACGGGGATGTCGGCGACGAAGTCCGCGATCGCGCGGCGGTCGGCGGACCGCCCGTAGGGCGCCCGGTAGGCCCGGCGCACGTCCGCCGGCAGTGCCGGGTCCGCGAGGGCGAGCGTCGCGTCGAGGAACGCGGGCGTGCCTCGGGTGGCCCAGCCGTGGACCGCCGGGTGCCCCGCCAGCCGCAGCAGGGCGGGGACGGCCGAGGACCCGGCGTCGTGGTGCACGGCCGTGTTGGTCAGCACGACGCCCGCGAGGAGCTCCGGGTGCTCGACGGCCCAGCCGAGCGAGATGATCCCGCCCCAGTCGTGGCCGACGGTGACCACCGGTCCGGTGAGGTCCAGCTCGTCGGTGAGCGCGCCGAGGTCCGCGACGCGGTCGGCCAGGCGGCGGCGCACACCGTCGCGTGCCGAGAGGCCCATGCCGGGCTGGTCCACGGCGACGACCCGCCAGCCGGCGCCGCCCGCGGCCCGCAGCAGGTCCCGCCAGAGGTAGGACCAGGTCGGGTTGCCGTGGACGGCGAGCAGCGTGCCGCGCGCCTCGCCCGCGAGGTCCGGCGCGTTGTCGAGCAGGTGCCAGTCGGTCGGTGCGGCCCGACCGCGGCCGGGCACGGTCACGCGGCGGCTCCACCGCGGGTCGAGGCCCGGGAGGTCCGACAGGCGCTCCATGTCGGACTGGTCGGGGGCTCCCGACCGGTCGGTCGCGCCCAGCTGGTCGGTCGTTCCGGGAAGGTCCGGTGGGAGCGTCACCAGGCCAGCTCGAGCATCGCGGTGTTGAGGCCCGAACCCACCCCCATGCACAGCACCCGGTCGCCGGCGTTGAGGCTCTCGGACTGGTCGGCCAGGGTCATCGGCAGCGAGGCCGGGCCGACGTTGCCCCAGCGGGAGAAGGTGATCGGCACGCGGTCGGCCGGCAGGTCGATCGCGTCGATGATCGCCCGCGTGTAGGGCGTGGAGATCTGGTGGGTGACGTACCGGTCCATGTCGGTCCAGTCGAAGCCCGCACCGTTGCCCGCCTCCCGCCAGGCGTCGACCACGAGCTCGAGCCCGCCGTCGAGCAGGCCCTTGGTGTCGGTGAACATGCCGTCGAGGTCCCCGATGCAGAGCTCGTGGTGCTCGGTCCCCGCTCGGCTCACCCCGCCGACGATCCGGTGGCTCCCCGGGTGCCGGTCCGCGGGGCCGAGGACGGCGGCCGCCGCACCGGCGCCGAGCGTGAGGGAGGCGAACTCGCGGCGGAAGTCCTCCCGCGTGGCGTCCGGCCGCCCGAGCCGCTCGAGCGTCCTGTTCTGCGTGTCCCGCGGGTCCTCGCTGTTGACGATGACCGCGTAGTCGATCTGCCCGGCGTCGATCATCGTGGCGGCGAGCATCATGCCGTTGACGAAGCCGAGGCAGGCGTTGGCGAGGTCGAAGTTCATCGCGGACGACGGGAGCGAGAGCCCGTGGTGGATCCGGACGGCGACCGACGGTTCGAGGTGCGTGCGGGTCACCGAGGTGTTGACCAGCAGGCCGACCTCCGACGGGTCGACCCCCGCCTCGGCGAGGGCCTTCGCGCCGGTCTCGATCGCCGGGTCGTCGAACCGGGTCCCGGGCTCCCACCAGCGCCGCTCGACGACGCCGGAGACGCGCTCCAGCATGCGTTCCGGGATGCGCAGGCGCTTGCGGGTCTCCGCCAGCCGATCCTCGAAGTGGGAGGAGGGCACCGTCACCGGCGCCTCGATGTGCGTCACCGACAGCACCGCGGTGTTGCGGTACCGGAAGCTCGCGTTGCCTGCGTCCGTCACCTTCTCAACCTAATTGGGTTCTGGCCGCCACGCTGGTCGGGCGAACCCCTGGACCGCCCGGAGTGCCGGGCCTCACGCTCAGCGCCTGGCGGCGGCGAGGGACTCGAGGTGGTCGGTCAGCTCGTCGTAGGCCCGGAGCAGGTGCAGCGACCGTCCGCGCAGGGCGTCGTAGGTGCGGCGGTCGTCGTCCTCGACCACGACCGGCTCGCCGTCCGCGCGGGGACCGAGCCGCTCGAGGCCCTCGGCCAGCGAGGCGACCTCGCCGGTGGCGAGGAGCGCGAGGACGGCCGAACCGAGGGCCGACCCCTCGGCGTCGTCGGTCGGCACGAGCGGCCGGCCGAGCGTCGCGGCCATCACGTCACGCCACAGCGACGACCGGAAGACCCCGCCCGTGCAGCGCACCGACGTCACGGGTGTGAGCAAGTCCACGACGTCGACGAGGTCGGCCATCTGCAGGCAGACGCCCTCGAGCGCGGCCCGCAGGAAGTGCCGGCGCTCGTGCGAGTGCCGCACCCCGAGGAACGAGCCGGCGAGGTCCGGGTCCCACAGCGGGGCACGCTCCCCCAGCAGGAAGGGCAGCATGACGAGCCCGTCGCTGCCCGCGGGCGCCTGCGCGGCCAGGGCGAGCGCCTCGACGTCGCGGTCGCCGTGCATGTCGGCCGGGAGGTGGAGGTCCCCCGCCCAGCGCATCGTCACCCCGCCGTTGCTGATGGCCGCGCCCACCACCCAGGCGTCGTCGGTCAGGGCATAGCAGAACAGCCGGCCCCGCGGATCGGTCATGGGCTCGGCGACGACGGTGCGCACCGCGCCGCTCGTACCGATCGACATACCGGCGACGCCGGGCGTGATCGCCCCGGTACCGAGGTTGCCGAGCGGGCCGTCGGTGGCGCCCACGTTGACGGGCAGCCCGGCCGGCAGCCCGGTGCGGCGGGCCGCGTCCTCGGACAGGTCGAGCAGCGCCGTGGTCGGCAGGATGTCCGGCAGCTGGTCGCGCCGCACGCCCGCGAGGGCGATCGAGTCGTCGGACCAGTCGCGGGTGGCGAGGTCGAGCAGACCGGAGGCCGACGCCGTCGAGAGCTCGGTGTGCACCTCGCCCGTGAGGTGGAGCAGGACGAGGTCCTTGAGGCCCACCCACCAGCGGGCGCCGTGCAGGGTGGCGCGGTCGTGGCGGTCGAACCACATGAGCTTGACCAGCGGGCTCATCGGGTGGACGGGCGTGCCGGACCGCGCGAGCAGCCCGGTCGCCCGGCCGGCGGCGCGCAGCTCGGCCGCCTCGGCGTGGGCGCGCGTGTCCGCCCAGGTGATGAGGTCGGTGAGCGGGCGGCCCTCGGCGTCGAGACCGACGAGGCCGTGCATGGCCGAGCCCACCCCGACGACGTCGACCGTACGCCCCGCGGCGAGCGCCACCACCTCGGCGAGCACCTCGTCGACCGCGCGGAGCACCTCGGCCGGGTCCTGCACCTGCATGCGCGGGTGCGGCTCGGACAGGCGGTACTCGCGGGAGGCGGAGACGCGCCAGGTCGAGCCCGGGTCGACGGCGACCGCCTTGGTCGTCGTCGTCCCGACGTCGAGGCCGACGATCACGCCCACCCGGCTCACGCCTTCCCGGCGAGGGCGGACTCGAACCGCTCGAGACGCTCCGTGAGCGCGGCCAGCAGCGCCTCGTCCCCGGACAGCTCCTCGGCGAGCCCGCCGAGCACCGCGGCGACCGCGTCGGCGGGCGCGCCCGTGGCAAGACCCGCCCAGTGCTCGGCCTGGACGTCCCGCAGCGGCGCGCCGGCCCCGCGCAGGTGCGCGACCCAGGCGGCGACGGCGACGACGACTCCCTCGGGCATCCGGCCGGCCGCGCGGGCGGCGCGCAGCACCGGGACGTGCCGGACGGGGAGCTTCTGGGAGCCGTCCATGGCGATCCGGGCCAGCGCGTCCCCCATGCGCGGGTTCGCGAACCGCTCGCGCAGCGCCGCTCGGTAGGCGTCGACCTCGTCGGCGCCGAGGTCGAGGACGGGCGCGGCGTCGTCCCACAGCTGCTCGACCCAGGCGCGGACCTGCTCGTCGGCGAAGGCCTCGTCCACCGTGGTGCGGCCGAGCACGGAGCCGGCGTAGGCCATGAGCGAGTGCGCGCCGTTGAGCAGCAGGAGCTTGCGCCGCTCGTAGGGCTCGACGTCGTCGACGATCGTCGCTCCGACGTCCTCCCAGCGCGGGCGGCCTGCCGGGAAGGACCCGGCGATCACCCACTCGCTGAACGGCTCGGTGATGACCGGACTGAGGTCCTGGACGCCGAGCTCGCGCTCGACCAGGTCCGCCTCCGCGTCGGTCGCGGCCGGCGTGATGCGGTCGACCATCGAGCCCGCGAAGTCCACCTCCGTGCCGAGGCCGGCGAGCAGCTCGGGGGCCACCTCGGCCGCCATGTCCCGCACGACGCGCGCGAGCACCGCCCCGTTGTCCGGCAGGTTGTCGCACGACAGCAGCGTGATCGGCCCGGCGTCCGCCGCGCGGCGGGCGAGCAGGCCGCCGACGAGCCGGCCGGGCGCCGTCGTCACCGGAGCGGTCGGGTCGGCCTTGAGGGCCTCCGCGTCCGCGGCGACGTCGGGCCGCGTGAGGTCGAGGCCGCCGTCGGTGCCCCGCATGTACCCGGCCTCGGTCACCGTGAGGGTGACGACCGCGACCTGCGGGTCGCGCATGTGCGCAAGCCACGCCTCGTGGTCGCTCGCGGCGTGCACCTCGGTGACCGAGCGGACCACCTCGAGCTCGTCGCCCTCGGGGCCGCGCGTGACCAGCGTGTAGAGGCCGTCCTGGGGGGCGAGCGTCTGGGCCGCCGCCGGGCTACGGCCGGTGAAGGCGGCGTAGCCCCAGCCGTCGGCGTCCGGGCTGTGCTGCGTGTACCAGGCCTGGTGCGCGCGGAAGAAGTTGCCGAGCCCGAGGTGGAGCAGCCGCACGGGGGCGGCCGCCTCCTCGGGGCTGCGGGAGAGCCGCGTGGTCACAGCCGGAACACCTTCTTCGGGATCGTGGTGACGAGGTCGAGGGCCGTGGCGAGGGCCTCGTCCTCGGTGAGGCGGTGGGTCGCGACGAGCTCCGCGAGGTAGGCGGCGTCGAGGCGGCGGGACATGTCGTGCCGCGTGGGGATCGAGAGGAACGCGCGCGTGTCGTCGATGAAGCCCGAGGTCCGGTAGAAGCCGGCCGTCTCGGTCACGGCGCCGCGGAACCGGCGGATCGCCTCGGGCGCGTCGAGGAACCACCACGGGACGCCGACGTACATCGAGCGGTAGTAGCCGGCGAGCGGGGCGAGCTCGCGGGAGAAGATCGTCTCGTCCAGCGTGAAGACGACGAGGTGGAAGTTCTCGTCGTTGCCGTACCGGCCGAGCAGGGGGCGCAGGGAGTCCGTGACCTCGACCCGGATCGGGATGTCGGAGCCGACGTCGTGCCCGTACGCGGCGAGGTTCGCCGGGTCGTGGTCGCGCCGCACGCCCGGGTGCAGGGTCATGACGAGGCCGTCCTCGGTGGCCATCCTGGCGGTCTCGCTCATCATGTGGCGGCGGAACGCGACCGTCTCCGCCTCCGTGGCCTCCCCGCGCAGCGCGGCGGCGTAGATGCGCTCCGCGTCGGCGGTCTCGAGCGGCTCGGTGCCGAGGTCCGCGTGGGAGTGGTCGGAGGAGACCGCGCCGTGCTCCTTGAAGTAGCGGCGACGCGCCTCGATGGCGGCGATGTACCCGGCGTAGTCGCCGGTGTCGACGCCGGCCACCTCGCCGAGGCGGCGGGCGAGCCCCGGCCAGTCGGGGCGGCCGAGCTCGAGGAAGCGGTCGGGCCGGAAGGTGGGGACGACGCGCCCGGTGAAGGTGGGGTCCTCGGCGAGCGCGCGGTGGGCGGCCAGGTCGTCGAGGGGGTCGTCCGTCGTCGCGAGCACCTCGATCCCGAAGCGCTCGAAGAGCGCGCGCGGCCGGAACTCGTCGGTGGCCAGGGCCGCGGCGATCTGGTCGTAGAGCGCGTCGGCGGTCGCGGCGGACGGCGCGAGCTCGAGGCCGAAGAGGTCGGCAAAGGTGGTGTCGAACCAGTACTTCACGGGCGTGCCGCGGAAGAGGTGGAAGTTCTCGCACAGGATGCGCCAGGCCTTGCGCGCGGCGGCCTCGTCGAGCTCGAGCGGGCCGTCCGGGCCGCGCCCCAGGTCGCTGAGCTCGGCCCCGTTCGCGTGCAGGAGCCGGAGCACGTAGTGGTCCGGGACGATGAGGAGCGACGCCGGGTCGGCGAACGGCTCGTCGTCCACCAGCCACTGCGGCGGCACGTGGCTGTGCGGCGAGATGATCGGCAGGTCCTTGGTGGCGTCGTAGAGACGACGAGCCACCTCCCGGACGCTCGGGTCGGCAGGCAGCAGGCGGTCGGGGTGGACCGACAGGAGAGGTTGGGCGTCGTCGCTCATACCGGCATCGTCCACGGCCTACCCGCCACCCGCCAACGCGTTGCCAAACGTTGCCAACCACTCGCGTCCGGCCGCGCTCCCGGCCATCCTTGGGACATGACGTGGTTCAAGGACGAAGCCCGATACCTCTCCCGACCCCGCATCGAGGAGCTGTGCGACCGCATGCTCGACGAGGCCAAGGAACGCCTGGGCATCGCGGAGTACCGGCGCGTGCTGCTGCTGCCGCCCGACCTCACGCGCGCGCACTCCGGCACGGGGTGGATGACCGAGTACCTCTACCGCCGGCTCGACGAGGCCGGCGCCGAGGTGCACGTGATCCCCACGCTCGGCCAGCACGTGCCGCACACCCAGAAGGAGAACGAGTGGATGTTCGGCTCGATCCCCGAGGAGCGCATCCACGCGCACGACTGGAAGGACGGCGTGACCAACGTGGGCACCGTCCCCGCGGAGTTCGTGCGCGAGGCGACGGGCGGGGCGGTGGACTGGGAGATGCCGGTCGACCTCAACACGATGCTCGTCACCGAGCAGTGGGACCTCGTCGTCAACGTCGGCCACGTCGTCCCCCACGAGGTCCTCGGCTTCGCCAACCACAACAAGAACTACTTCATCGGCCTCGGCGGGAAGCGGCTGCTCGGGGCCTCCCACATGGCCTCCGCCGTCTACGGGATCGAGAACAACCTCGGCAACCTGCTGACGCCGGTGCGGCAGTGCTTCAACTACGCCGAGGACCACTTCCTCGCCGGCCTGCCCGACGTCTACCTGCAGGTCGTCATGGACTACGACGACGAGGGCGCCCTGCGGCACACCGGTGTGTACGTCGGGGACGACCTCGACACCTACCTCGACGCCGCGCGGGCCTCGCAGGAGCAGAACATCACCGTGTTCGACGAGCCCGTGCACAAGATCGTCACCGTCATGCAGGAGGACGAGTTCCGGGCGGTCTGGGTGGCGAACAAGGCCGTCTACCGGACGCGGATGGCGATCGCCGACGGCGGGGAGCTCCTCGTCATCGCCCCGGGCGTCGAGCGCTTCGGCGAGCAGCCGGAGGTGGACGCGCTCATCCGCAAGTACGGCTACATCTCCCAGTCCGAGGCGGTGGACCTCTACCAGCGCGAGGCCGACATGCAGGACATCCCGCACGGCACCGCGCACCTCCCCCACGGCTCCGCCGAGGGCCGGTTCACCATCACCTACGCGCCCGGGAAGCTGACCCGCGAGGACATCGAGGGCGTCGGCTACCGGTACATGGAGCTGTCCGAGGCGCTCGAGCGGTACGACCCGGCCGTGATGACGGACGGTTGGAACACGATGCCCGACGGCGAACGGGTCTTCTTCATCTCGACGCCGTCGGCCGGCCTGTGGTCGACCCGGGAGAAGCTCGACCAGCGGGCGACGCACGAGCGCCACGCCTGACCCCGCACCGAAGACCCCCCTCCACGAGTGAGGGGGGTTTTCGTCTGTCCGGACACGGGTCCGGACATGGGTGAGGGGTGGACGGTCCGTGGACCGTCCACCCCTCTGTCGTGCGGAACTACTCCCCACGCGTGAGGAAAACACCCCTCACTCGTGGAACGAACCCCTCACTCGTGGAAGGAGCCCCTCACTCGTGAGGCACCAACCGCAATCTCGGTGAGGACCCACCGCAATCTCGACGAGATCAGGGTCAGCGGCGGATGCCGAGGGTGTCGGTGCCGTCGCCGTTCCAGTCGCCGACGACAACCTCTTCGCCGGTGCGGCCGTAGTCCTGCTCGATCTCCGCACGCGTCGAGGTCAGCGAGTTCGAGACGAGGAACGTGATGCCACGACGCACCGCGAAGGAATCCACGGCGTCGCCGTCCCAGTCACCGACGTAGACGTCGTCCGAGGCCCGGCCGTAGTCGAGCTCGGAGTCCGCCCACCCGGTCTGCAGGGTGTTGGAGATGAAGTAGGTGTTGCCACGGCGCACCGTGAAGGTGTCCACGCCGTCACCGTCGTAGTCACCCACCAGCACGTCATCCCCGGCCTGGCCGTAGTCCAGCTCCCTCTCCGCATCCCCGGACTGCAAGGTGTTGGAGATGAAGTAGCTGTTCCCACGACGCACCGCGAACGAATCCACGCCGTCGCCGTCCCAGTCACCGACCAGCACGTCGTCGCCGGCCTGACCGTAGGTCAGCTCGACGTCCGCGTCCCCGCCGTATAGCGAGTTCGTCAGGAAGTAGGCGTTGTCACGGCGCACCGCGAGGGTGTCCGTGCCGTCGCCGTCCCAGTCACCCACCAGCACCTCGTCACCGACGCGCCCGTAGGAGAACTCGTGCTCCGCGTTCGCGTCCCACCCGTCGTTGAGGAAGAACCCACGACCCGGCGTCGGCGGCACCGGCTCCGGCTCCTCCGGCTCCTCCGGCTCCTCCTCGTAGGTGAGTCCGTGACCGAACTCGTAGAGCGCACCGTCGGTGGTCTCGTCGTAACAGGGAGCGTCCGTGTCCTGCTCGATGATGGCCTCGGGCGTACCGGCGAGGGCGAACGGCATCCGCCCCTGCGGTGCGTGCTCGCCCGTGAGGACGTCCATCAGCGCGGTGTCGGTCGTGCCGAAACCGGCGAGGATGGCGCCGGCGTCACGCAGGCCGCTCTCCTCGTCAAGCACGTACGGCTGACGGAAGTAGACCTGCAGGATGACCTGGCTCGGGTCGTCGACCTCGGCCATGACCTCCTGGATCGTCTCGAGCGACGGGGTGACCTCCCAGGACTGCGCCGCCTCCATACCGGTGAAGTCGAGGATGCTCGACTCCCACGGGAAGGAGCCGCCGAAGCCCAGGCCGTCGTCGGTGCAGCTCTCGGCGCCCTGCGCGACGCAGGCGTCCGACGCACCCCACAGGCTCTCGGCGTCCATGCCCTCGATGCCGCCGATGACGCTCGGGTTGACACCGTGGTCCGGGTTGAGGCCGTACTCCTCGCTGTTACTGACGTAGTCGCTGCCGTCCGCGCTGGCGGTCATCGAGATGAGCGCGTAGTCGCTGCCCGCTGCGCTGGGACGGTCCTCGCCCTCCTCGACGTTGCCGTCGGTGACGTCGAAGCCGTAGCCGGCCACGGTCTCCTCGGTGAAGTCACCGAGGATGTAGACGTCGGAGTCGGGCTCGAGCGGGAGCACCGGCCCTTCCTCGGTCTGCTGGTTCTCCAGGAGCACGAGCGAGTCACGCTGCGTCTCTAGGCCGACCTCGCGGTTCGCCTCGTTGCCGATCGTCGCCGTGGCGACCTCCGGGTCGACGTACGGGTTCTCGAACAGGCCCATGGCGAAGAGCGGCTCGAGCAGGCGCTCGGCCGCCAGGTTCACGCGCTCCTCGGTGACGAGGCCGTCGGCCACGAGCTCCGTGATGACGGAGACGTCGCTGAAGCCGGAGAGCGTGTCCGTACCGCCGTTGATCGCGGCGGCGACGCGCTCGGGCACGGTCGCATCCTCGAGGCCCCAGGCGCGGGTGTTGATGATGCCCGTGTCGGAGTTGACGTAGCCGCCGAACCCGAGCTGGTCGCGCAGGAGGCCGTTGACGATCGAGTCGGAGAACGCGAAGCCCGTGAGCGGGTAGTTCTCGTCCTCGTTGCCGATCTCAGGCACGTCCACCGGCACGCCGTAGTACGGCATGATCGAGGAGACACCGGCGTCGATGGCCGCCTCGAAGGGCAGCATGTGCGCCTCGAAGAGGCTCTGCGGGTAGACCTGCGCACGGCCGAACGCGTAGTGCGGGTCCAGGCCCAGCAGCTGCGGGCCGCCGCCCGGGAAGTGCTTGAGCGTGAGCGCCACCCGGGTCTCGGGGGTCAGCGCCAGGCCGTTCTCGCTGTCGGCCGGCACCTCGCCCTGGAGGGTCCCGACGAGGGTCTCCATGATGGCCGCCGCGTGCTCGGCGTCCTCCGTGAAGGTCTCGTGCGTGCGGTACCAGCGGGGCTCGGTCGACAGGTCGGCCATGTAGCCGTACATGCCGCGCACGCCGATCGAGGCCCACTCGTCACCCATGACGTCCGCGAAGTCCTCGACGACGGACATGTCACCCGTCGTCGGGGCCTCGCCCGTGGCCGCGGCCTCGGAGCCGAGCGCCGCCGCCGCGATGCCGGCCTCCTTCGGGAAGGCGCTGAACGCGCCGGAGGACTCGTTGATCCCGGCGCGGGCGTCGGGGTCGATGTGGTTGCGCGCGTTGGACTTGAACAGCGAGGGGATGCCCAGGCGCGTGGCCTCCGACAGCTCCTAGACCGAGTTGGTGAAGGTCGCCGCCTCTGCCGGGGTGACCGTCGTCGAGGCCCGGAAACCACCGCCGGCCTCACCGCACTCGGCCTCGTCCGGGCCCGCGACGGTGTTGCGGAAGACGAACCGGTGCATGTGCTGCTCGTTGATGAACTCGTAGCCGCTCTCCGGCACGACTCCACGCTCGCCGTCGATGCACGAGGCGTTGAGCGTGTCGATGAGCATGAGGCCGGCCTGCTCCTCGAGCGTCATCTGGCCGACGAGGTCGTCGATGCGGTCGGCGTCCGCGAGGCGCCAGTCCTCGTAGTCGTCGAGCTCGCCGTTGCCGTTGAGGTCGCGGAACTCGTAGCCGTCGACCTCGATGACCTCGGCGGATCGGGTTCCCAGCTCGGGCTGCTGGTGGTCGGCGTTCGCCCCGGGCTCCTCGGGCGTTTCGGGGGCGGCTGATGCGCCTCCCGCCACACCGAGCGTGGCGAGCAACGGTATGGCGAGTGCCGCACCGACGGCGGTGCGCATCGATCTCGCGCGTGGGGATCTGGACATCGGATTCCTCCTGGTAGTCGTCATCGACTCGTCCACCCCTTCGTGCAGGTCACGGGGGGTGGAGCGGCTCGGGAACGGGCCCGGGCCGGTTCCTCGACCATCACAAGGAACCCGTGCGCCAGTGCACTTGCTGCCAATACTTGCCACCAGGTGTGCACGTCGTCTCACGTGCCGGGCCGACGAGGCATCGCACCGCGCGGTGTGCGCACAGCGGGAGGTCGACGATCGTCCGGTTCGTCGAGCGACGCCCAGCGTCCGGTGTGCCCAGGTGCGGCGCCCGCCCGGTTCGTCAGGACTCGCGCGAGCCCAGTTCTCGTCCGGACACGTCGAAGGGGCAGGCGGCCGCTGCCACCTGCCCCTTCGCTCGTCAGGAGGAGCCCCCGCCCCCGTCAGGCCTGGAGGGTCTCGCTGCGGTCGGCCGACCACTCGGTGTGGAAGACGCCGTCCTTGTCGTTGCGCCGGTAGGTGTGCGCACCGAAGTAGTCGCGCTGCCCCTGGACGAGCGCGGCCGGCAGGCGCTCGGCCCGGACCGTGTCGTAGTAGGCGAGCGCGGCCGAGAAGCCGGGCACCGGGACACCCTGGGCGACGGCGTGCGACACGGCGGAGCGCCAGCCGTCCTGCGCGTCGGCCAGGCCCGAGGCGACGGACGGCGCCTCGAGGAGCGTCGTCAGGTTGCCGGCGGCGTACTCGGAACGGATCCGCTCGAGCAGCTTGGCCCGGATGATGCACCCGCCGCGCCAGATCTTCGCGACCTCGGCGATGTCGACGTCCCAGCCGAACTCCTCGGACGCGGTGCGGATCTGGTCCAGCCCCTGCGCGTAGGCGACGACCTTCGCCGACCACAGGGCCTGCCGGACGCTCTCGACGAGCGTCTCGCGCGCGTCCGGGTCGACGACCGAGCGCTCCGGCCCGGTGAGCGCCGCCCGGGAGGCGGTGCGCAGGGCGGCGTGGCCCGACGTCGACCGGGCGAACACCGACTCGGCGATCGTGTTGACGGGGACGCCGAGCTCGAGCGCGATCTGCACGGTCCAGCGGCCGGTGCCCTTCTGCTCGGCGGCGTCCTCGACGACCGACACGAACGGTGCGCCCGTCTCGGCGTCGACGTGGGCGAGGACCTCCGCGGTGATCTCGATGAGATAGGAGTCCAGGTCACCGGTGTTCCACTGCGTGAGGACCTCGGAGATCTCCTTCGGCGTGAGACCCGCGGAGTGCAGCACGTCGAAGGCCTCGGCGATGAACTGCATGTCCGCGTACTCGATGCCATTGTGCACCATCTTGACGAAGTGGCCGGCGCCGTCGGGGCCGATGTGGACGCAGCACGGCTCGCCGTCGACCTTGGCCGAGATCGACTCGAGGATCGGGCCGAGGGTCGTGTAGGACTCGGCGGGGCCGCCGGGCATGATGCTCGGACCGTTGAGCGCGCCCTCCTCGCCGCCGGAGATCCCGGCCCCGACGAAGTGCAGGCCGACCTCGCGCAGCGCCTTCTCGCGGCGGCGCGTGTCCTCGTAGTGGGCGTTGCCGCCGTCCACCACGATGTCGCCCTCCTCGAGGAGCGGGACGAGCTGGTCGATGACGGCGTCGGTACCGCCGCCGGCCTTGACCATGATGATCATCTTCCGCGGCCGCTCGAGGCTCGCGACGAACTCCTCGAGCGACTCCGACGCCACGAACGTGCCGTCCGACCCGTGCTCGGCGACGAGCTCGGTGGTCTTCGCGGTCGTCCGGTTGTACAGCGCCACGGTGTACCCGTGACGGGCGAGGTTGCGGGCGAGGTTGCTGCCCATCACGGCGAGCCCGATCACCCCGATCTGCGCGGTGCCGGTGTTGTTGTCCGTCATCTGCTGGTCCTCTCTCGACGGCAGGGGCCTTGTCCGTGCTCAGTATGGGCGCTGGCCCGCCGTGGACGTCGCCGGTCGCCACATGTTGCCGACCTCGCCCGCACCGGCCGGGGCGAGTCTCCAGGGCAGAGCCGGCGGTGCCGGTCGCGCGGTGCCGGTCGCGCGGCGCCTGTCGCGCGCCCGGTCAGCCCTGCGGGAGCGGGGAGGTGCCCCGTCGTCCGGTCGACGCCCGCCGCACGAGGGTCACCGGGAGCAGCACCGGCTGCTGGGGCGGCCGCGCCCCGCGCACGATCGCGAGGAGGTTGCGCACCGCCGTCGCGCCCTGGAGGGCGAGCGGCGAAGCCACGGAGGTGAGGGACGGCGTCGTCAGGGCGCCCATCTCGGAGTTGTCGAATCCCGCGACGCTCACGTCGCGCGGCACCCCGAGCCCGAGGCTGCGCAGGCCGCGGATGAAGCCGACGGCCATCACGTCGTTGAAGGCGACGACGGCGGAGGTCGGGTTCCGTGCCCAGCGGCGCACCGCCAGCTCGCCGCCGCCGACCGTGGGCTCAGTGGGCCCCATCCGCCGCACGCGCAGGGAGAGCTCGTCGCCCGCCTCCTGCAGCCCGCGCCAGCGCACGCCGTCGACCCAGGACGCCTCGGGGCCGCCGATGTAGGTGACCGCGTCGTGGCCGAGCTCGCCGAGGTGCTCGGCGACGCGCCGCACCCCGCGCGCCCCGTCGGTGAGGATGCTGGGCAGCCCGTTGACCGCGCGGTTCAGGACGACGACGGGCCGTTGCTTGGCCAGACCGAGCAGGCCGGAGTCGGACAGCCGCGGGCTCGCGAGGACGAGCCCCTCGACGAACTCGAGGAACGTCTCGGTCACCGCCCGCTCGCGCGCCTCCTCCTCGCGGGTGTCGAAGAGCAGCAGCGTGTAGCCCGCCTCCTGCGCGGCGACCTCGGCGCCGCGGAAGACGTCGACGAACAGGGGGTTGCTGATGTCCGCGACCACCATGGCGAGCAGCTTCGTCGGCACGCGCCCGAGCGAGGGGGCCACCGGGCTGCGCCGGTACCCCAGCTCCGCCGCCACGTTCCGGACGCGTTCGGCCGTCTCCGCGCTCACGCGGCCCGGTCGCGCGAGCGCGCGGGACACGGTGGACGGCGAGACCCCGGCCGCCTTCGCGACGTCGTAGATCGTGGGGAGTCTCGGCACCCCTTCCACTGTGCCCATGGTCACAGGGTACCGGTAGGGTCGGCGGCAACCGATGGCAACGAGGCCCGGCCCGACCGCCGACCGGCCCACCATGAGCCGTGACGCACCCACCGACGGGCCGTCCGATCCGCAAGGGAGAGTGCCGATGAGCACGCAGTCACCGGTGACCGCACCGGTCCAGGTCACGCCGAGCTCCGGGCCCGCCCCGGGGGCCGGGGGGAGCACGCACGCGGCCACCGACCGGGTGCGCGCCCTGCTCGCGCCGCACGCGCCGCTGGGGGTGGCCTACTCCGGCGGGGTCGACTCCGCCACGCTGCTCGCCCTCGCGGTCCAGGAGCTCGGGACGGACGACGTCGTCGCGATCCTCGGCATCTCCCCCTCGCTCGCGACGGACGAGCGCGAGGCCGCGCACGAGACGGCCCGGCAGATCGGCGCGCGCGTGGTCGAGGTCGAGACTCACGAGGGCGACTCCCCCGCCTACCGCGCCAACGGCCCCGACCGGTGCTTCCACTGCAAGGACGAGCTGTTCACGCGCATCGACGACGAGCTCGTGGCCGGGCTCGGGCTCGCCGCGGTCGCCTACGGCGAGAACGCCGACGACGCGCGACGCCCCGACCGCCCCGGCTCGCGTGCGGCCACCGAGCACGCCGTCCTGCGCCCCCTCGCCGAGGCCGGGATGACGAAGGCGATGGTGCGGGACGCCGCCCGCGAGCTGGGCGTGCGGGTCGCGGACAAGCCCGCCGCGCCGTGCCTCGCCTCGCGCATCCCGCACTTCGAGGAGGTGACCCCGGAGAAGCTCCGCCAGGTGGACGCCGCCGAGGGCGCCATGCGTCGTCTCGGCTTCACCGACTGCCGCGTCCGCCACCACGGCGACGTCGCGCGCGTGGAGCTGCCGGCCGACGAGATCGTCCGGGCCGCCGAGCTGCGCGACGAGGTCCACGCGGCCGTCACGGGCGCCGGCTTCCGGTTCGCCGCCGTCGACCTGCGCGGCATCCAGTCCGGCGCCTTCACCCTCCCACTCGTCCAGGTCACCCACCGTGGCTGAGCCCACCACTGGCGACGCCGGACCCGGCACCACCCCTCCGGGCGACGCCACCACCGCGGGATCGAGCCCCGACGGCAGCAGCCCGGCCGGCCGAGACGGCACCGGCCCGGCAGGCACGCGGTGGCAGCCCGGGCCCGAGCTCGACGCCGTGGCTCACCTCGACCACGACCGGGCCGCCCGGCGCGGCTACCCCGAGGCCGTGCTCTGCGAGCCCAAGTCCGTGGCACAGGTCGCCGCGATCGCGGACCAGGTCGCCCGCGCGGGCACCCCCACGCTGTTCACGCGCGCCGAGCCGGACCAGGCGCGCGCCCTGCTCGCGGCGCTCCCGGACGCCGCCCACCACGAGGACGCCCGGCTCGTCGCCTGGCCTGCCGAGCCCCCGGCCCCGACGGGCGGCACCGTCGTCGTCCTGTGTGCCGGCACCTCCGACCTGCCGGTCGCCCAGGAGGCACGCCTCACGGCGCAGCACCTGGGCCGGCCGACCGAGCTCGTCGTCGACGTCGGGGTCGCCGGCCTGCACCGCGTCCTCGGCCACCTCGACCTGCTGCGCGAGGCGTCGGCGATCGTCGTCGCCGCCGGGATGGACGGCGCACTGCCGAGCGTCGTCGCAGGGCTGGTGAGCGCCCCGGTGGTGGCCGTGCCGACGTCGGTGGGCTACGGCGCCTCGTTCGGCGGGGTCGCCGCCCTGCTCGCGATGCTCAACGCGTGCGCGCCCGGCGTGGCGGTCGTCAACATCGACAACGGCTACGGCGCCGGCCATCTCGCCGCCCAGATCGCCGCGCGATGACCCTCGCGGCACGCCCCGCCGCCCCTGCTGTGGCAACTCCTGGCAACAACTACGCCACGGCCGACGTTCCCTGAGTGAATGTCTGTCACCAACCCCAGCGGTACCCTCATCGCACGGCGACCCACCCACGAAGCACGGCATCGCGGCCGTTGAACCACGAACGAGGGTCCACCGCTCCTACATCGCGCTCGAGAACTTCGGCGCCTACCTGGAGGAGAACACCGACGGCTGGGGCATCGAGGTCTTCCCCAACGAGACGCTCGGCGCGCAGGCCGAGGCACTCCAGCTCGTCTCCGACGGCAGCGTCGACATGGCGATCGTCTCGGGCACGCAGCTCGAGAACCTCAACGAGGACTTCGTCGTCTTCAACCTGCCGCGCGTCTTCGACGACGTCGAGCACCAGATGAACGTCATCCACGACCCGGAGATCACCGGCGACCTCTACACGTCGCTCGAGGACTCCAACAACTTCACCGTGCTCGGTGGCTTCACGCAGGGCTCGCGCTCGATCTACACGACCGAGGGCCCCGTCGAGACGCCCGAGGACCTCGCCGGCCAGGACATCCGCGTCCAGGAGTCCGAGCTCCACATCGCCATGGCCGAGGCCCTCGGCGGCAACGGCACGCCCCTCACCTACGGCGAGCTCTACACCGGTCTCCAGTCCGGCGTCGTCGACGCCGCGGAGAACAACGAGGTCTCCTACTTCACGCAGCGGCACTACGAGGTGGCGCCCTACTGGTCCTACACCAACCACCTCGTCGGGCTCGACTACCTCATCATCAACTCCGACATCCTCGAGAGCATGTCGGAGGAGGACCGCGCCGCCTTCGAGGAGGGCTGGACCGCCGCCCACGAGGAGCACGCGCAGCTCTGGGCCGAGGCCACCCAGGAGGCCATCGACGGCGCCACCGAGGGGGGCGCGACCTTCACCGAGGTCGACGACGCCGCCTTCGCGGAGCCGCTCGAGGCCCTGGCCGACGAGTTCATCACGACCGACTCGCAGCGCGAGCTCTACGACGCCGCCCGAGCAGCGGCCGAGTGATCCGAGCAGGCCGAGTCATGACCGAAGGAGGTGACGTATGAGGACCGTCAAGAAGGTTCTCGACACGATCCTGTACTGGATCACCGTGGTGCTCTTCGCACTGCTCGTGGTCATCCTCGTGTGGCAGATCTTCACCAGGCAGGTGCTGGGTGACCCCGCCACGTGGACCGAGGAGGGCGCACGTCTGACCTTCGTCTGGCTCGGCCTGTTCGCGTCGGCGTTCGTGTTCGGCGAGCGGGGGCACATCGCGGTCGAGTTCCTCGCCCGCAAGCTCCCGCTCGGCGCCGAGCGCGCACTCGCCATCGTCGTCCAGCTCGTCGTCCTCACCTTCGCGATCGTCGTGCTGGTGTGGGGCGGGCTGCGGGCAGCCGAGAACGCCTGGCTCCAGAACCTCTCGGCACTGCCGTTCACGCTGGGTCAGATGTACCTGGCGCTGCCGATCGCGGGCGTGCTCATCTCGTTCTACGCGCTCTACTACATCGTCACCGTCGCCACGAACGCGGAGGCGCCCTACGGCGACCACTCCGACGAGGACGATCCGGAGGCCGCCCTGTCGGGCGACCCCGACATCCAGCTCGACCGGCTCCAGGCCGACTCGATGCTGCTCGGCCCCACCGGCACCTCCGCCGCGGACGCCGGCCCGGCCGGTGCCGCAGATGACGCCGGCGGCCCTGGCGGTGGCGCCGGGGGCCGGCCCGCCCACGCCCCGAAGACGGAGGCGTGATGGAACCGACCTCGCTCGCAGCTCTCATCCTCGTCGGTGGGATCGTCCTCGGCATCGTCCTGTCCGTGCCGATCGCCGTCGCCATCGGCATCTCCACGTTCCTCGCGACGATCCCGATCCTCGGCGCCGAGCAGGCGGTGCTCGTCAACGCGCAACGCATGTTCACGGGGATCAACAGCTTCCCCCTGCTCGCGATACCGATGTTCGTCCTCGCGGGCGTCATCATGAACTCGGGCGGCATCGCCGCCAGACTCGTCGACGCCGCCAAGGTGCTCATCGGCCGGATGCCGGCCTCGCTGGCCCAGACCAACGTCGCCGCCAACGCGATGTTCGGTGCGGTCTCCGGCGCCGCCGTCGCCGCGGCCGCCGCCGTCGGCAACGTGATGAACAACCGGATGGTGGGCGAGAAGTACGACCGCGGGTTCGCCGCGGCCGTCAACGTCGCGTCCGCGCCGTCCGGGATGCTCATCCCGCCGTCTAACACGTTCATCGTCTACTCGCTGGTCTCCGGGACCTCGATCGCGGCCCTGTTCATGTCCGGGCTCATCCCCGGCCTCCTGTGGGCGGCCGCCTGCATGATCATCGTCCTCATCTACGCCCTGCGTCAGCCGGGCAGGCTGAGGACGGCGGACCGCGTGACGTTCAAGCAGGGCCTGCTCGTCCTCTGGCGAGCGGTCCCCTCGCTGCTGATGATCATCATCGTGGTCGGCGGCATCCTCCAGGGCGTCTTCACCGCCACCGAGTCCGCGTCCGTCGCGGTCGTCTACTGCCTCGTGCTGTCGGCGATCTACCGCACCATCAAGTTCCGCGAGCTGCCCGGCATCCTGGTGGAGGCCGGTCGCACCACGGCGATCGTCATGATCCTCGTCGGCGTCTCGACGGCGCTGTCCTTCGTCATGTCGCTCGCCGGGATCCCGACCCTCATCTCGGACGCTGTCCTCGGCTTCACGGACTCGAGCACGGTCGTGCTGCTCCTCATGATGGTTGTCCTGCTCGTCGTCGGGACCTTCATGGACCCGACCCCGGCGATCCTCATCTTCGTGCCGATCTTCCTCCCGATCGTCACCGAGTTCGGGATCGACCCGGTGCACTTCGGCGCGATGGTGGTGATGAACCTGTCCATCGGGACGATCACGCCGCCGGTCGGCAACGTGCTGTTCGTCGGCGCCCGGGTGGCCAGGCTCCGGATCGAACCGGTGATCTCCAAGCTCTGGCCGTTCCTCCTCGCGATCCTCGCGGCGCTGGTCCTCGTGGTGTTCGTCCCCCAGATCTCGATGTGGCTGCCGCAGGTCATGGGCCTGGTGTAGCGGGCGCGCAGCGCGGCAGAACTCGACGGCCGCGGCGCGGGGAGCTCCTTCTCCCCGGGCCGCGGCCGTCGTCGCGTCCTAGGCTGGTGCCATGAGCGAGCAGCCAGAGACGACGCCGACGAACCGTCCCGAGCACTCCACCGGCGGCACGTACTCCGTCCAGGGCAAGGAGTTCGCCCGGGACACGAACTACATCCCGACGCGCATCGTGCGCGAGCCGGCACCCGGCTCCGGGGACCTCCCCGTGGAGCCGGGCCGTTACCGCCTCGTCGCCGCCCGCGCGTGCCCGTGGGCGAACCGCACCGTGATCGTCCGCCGTCTCCTCGGGCTCGAGGGCGTGATCTCCCTCGGCCAGCCCGGCCCCACCCACGACGCCGACTCGTGGACCTTCGACCTCGACCCGGGCGGCGTCGATCCCGTCCTGGGGATCCCCCGCCTCAAGGACGCCTTCCTTGCGCGGGACCCCGACTACTCCCGTGGCATCACGGTGCCGGCGATCGTCGACGAGCGCTCCGGCGCCGTGGTGACCAACGACTTCGCCCAGATCACGCTCGACCTCTCGACGGAGTGGACCGGGTTCCACCGCGACGGCGCCCCGGACCTGCTGCCCGACGCCCACCGCGACGAGATCGACGAGGTGGCGCGCCGCGTCTACACGGAGGTCAACAACGGCGTCTACCGCGCCGGGTTCGCGGGCACGCAGGAGGCCTACGACTCCGCCTACGACCGGCTGTGGACCGCACTGGACTGGTTGGAGGGACGGCTCACCGATCGGCGCTACCTCGTGGGGGACACGATCACCGAGGCCGACGTCCGCCTGTTCACCACGCTCGCCCGGTTCGACGCCGTCTACCACGGGCACTTCAAGTGCAACCGCAACCTGCTGCGCGAGATGCCGGCCCTGTGGGGCTACGCGCGGGACCTCTTCCAGACCCCGGGGTTCGGCGACACGATCGACTTCGTGCAGATCAAGGAGCACTACTACGTGGTGCACGCCGACCTCAACCCGTCGGGCATCGTGCCCAAGGGCCCGGACCTGTGGAGCTGGCTCACACCGCACGGGCGCGAGGCGCTCGGCGGGCGCCCGTTCGGCGACGGCACCCCGCCCGGGCCGGTGGCCGCGGGCGAGGAGGTCGCCGAGGGGCACGGCGCCGCCTGACGCGTCCTGCTACTGGTAGGTGATGAGGTCGGGCCGCGGCTCGACCGCCATCGTCCCCTCGGGCGAGAGCAGCGGCGTGTCCTCGTCGAGGAAGTTCTTCCAGCCCTACGCGGTGATCGAGGGTGCGTTGGCGAGCAGCGTCCGCCACGTGTCCTGCTTGGCGCCCTGCGGGCCCTGACCGTCGGCGTGGACGAGCACGCGCACCTCGTCGCGCGACTGGTCCACCAAGTCGACGTCAGGGATCATCCGCACCTGGAACTGGTGGAGCACGAGGAACTTCTGCGGGAGGTCGTGCTCGGCGGTGAGGTCCGCGAGGTAGGTGACGACCTCGTCGACCTCCTCGACCGGCACCTGCCCGATCTGGGTGAGGTGCACCTGGTCGGGCGTGAGGCGCCACTCCGGGTCGAGCGCGAGGCCGACGTGCGGCTCGAGCAGCAGCTCCTCGTAGATCTGCGCCTGGCTGACGAAGTCCGTGCGGCCGGGCTGCAGGTCGAGGATGACGTACATCCCGGCCTCGGCGGCGAGGTCGACGAGCGGGCGGATCCGCTCGACCGGGGTCTCGTTGGAGTAGTCGCCGTCGTCGCCGGGCTCCGCGGACGCCACGGTGGCGATGATCTCCAGCGTGGGCACGACGGTCGTGTCGGTGAGCGCCTCGTAGGGGGCTGCGACCTCGCCGGCGCGGACGATCGTGTCCTCGGGGCCCTGCTCGCCGAGCAGGCCGAGCGCCGCGCCGTCCGGGCTGCCGTAGAGCGCGACGTACGTGGCACCCGTCTGGTCGCCCACGGGCTCGGGCAGCACGAGCTGGCCGCCGGCCGGGAGCTGGGTGCCGGTGGCGGCCGCCTCGGTGCGCCCGGTGAGCTGCTCGGCGTCGCCGAGGTCCGGCGAGAGCCCGACGACGACGAGGCCGGCTCCCGCAGCCGTCCCGCCCTCCGGGGCGGTGCCGTCAGAACCGGCCTCCGAGGCGCCCTCCGAGCCGGTCTCGGTGCCGGTCTCCGTCCCGGCCTCGTCCGCGCCGGCCGACGGGCTCTGCGAGGACGACTCGCCGGACGGGGCGAGTCCGAGGTCGTCGGCGAGCGTGTGGACGGCCTCGACGCTCTCCCGCGTCGCGCGCGGGTCGCCCCCGCTCGCCACGACGACGTTGGCGCCCGCCGCGGACGCCGTGGCCGCGGCGGCCAGCTCGTCGGGGGTGCCGCCGCCGAGGGCGAACGTCTCCCCCGCCGCGGGCTCGGCGGCGCCGGCGTCCGGGAGCTCGTCGACGACGTCGTGGTCGCCGGTGTCCGCCGGACCGTCGGAGCTCGCCGGGGCGTCCTGGCCCGCCGGCTCGTCTGCCGCCGCGGAGCCGCTCCCGCCGGACGGCGCCTCGCCCTGCGCGTCACCGCTCTCGCCCGTCACGTCGTCGCCCTCGGCGGACGGTGCCTCACCCGGCCCGGCCGACGGGGCCTCGCCCTGGGCGCCCGCCCCGGACTCGTCCCAGTCGCCCGCGGCGACGACGAGAGATCCCGCCGAGCCCGCCACCGCCTGGACCGCCCCGGCGGCGTCAGTCTCCACGATCTCGGGGCCGCCGAGAAGGGCGGCGAGCTCGTCGGCGTCCGCGGGCGCCACGACGTCGACATCGATACCGTCCGGGACGCTCACGGGGCCGACCGCGAGGACGGTCGAGGCGCCGAGGCGCTCGATCTCCGCCGCCTCCGCCTCGTCGTCGCTGTCGACGAGGACCGGTGCGCCGAGGTTGACGCCGGCCGAGCCGGCCTCGACCGCCCGAGGTCCGCCGTCGGGGGCGAGGACGACCACCGGGGCGGACTCGAAGTAGGTCTGTGCGCCCGCCACCGAGCGGGCGGTGCCTTCGCCCTCGAGGACGCTCGAGGCCTCGGGGGCGAGGCTCACGGCCGCGCCCTGCCCGCCGTCGGCACCTCCGCCGCCGTTCCCGCCATCGGAGCCGTCGCCGTCGTCGTTCCCGGACGAGCCCCCGCCGCACGCGGCGAGCACGAGCATCGCGGCGACGCCGGCCGCCGGCACGGCACGTCGGGCTGACTGGTTCGTGTTCATGGCACCTCTCCCCCGTCGAAACGCCACCACGGTAGGCGGTGCGGCACCGTTCGTCGTGAGGTGGCCGTCAGGCGATCGCGTGCCGCGCGTCGTCGATCTCCCTCACCAGGGCTGTGACCAGGGCGGACGTCTCCTCCCAGCCCGTGACGGCGCGGCACGGCACGCCGAGGTCGAGGACGGGGCGGTCGTTGCCGCCCTCGTCGAGGCGGTCGCCGACGAAGAGCATGTCCGCCAGGTCGATCCCCGTCCGCTCGGCGAGGCGCCGCATCCCGTAGGCCTTGTCGATGCCGTGGGCGGTGATGTCGACGGAGGTCGAGCCGCCGGAGCGGACCTCGAGCTCCGGGAGGTCTGCGGCCACGGCGGCGCGCAGGAGCTCCTTCTTCTCCCCGGTGGGGTCCCACGCCTTCTTCGCGTCCACCGGCGCGCGCTGGCCGAGCGCGGAGAACGTCATCTGGGTGCCGCGATCCTCGATGATCGGCCCCCAGGTCTCGCTCTCCCACAGGCCGAGCTCGCGGGCGCGCCGCTCGAGGGAGTCCGCGGCCGCGGCGCGCAGCTCGGCGTCCAGCTCGTTGGCGTAGATCTCGACGAGCTCGCCGCCCTCGATGCGCAGGTAGCGGGTGCCGCAGGTGGGCAGCAGGTGGAGGTCGGTGAGGTCGTGAGCGGCCATCCGCTCGACGACCTGGGTGCGGAACTGGCCGACGTCGCCGCCCGAGATCACGCAGACGGGCACCCGGGCGAGCAGGTCGGCGAGCGCGCCCACCACCTGGTCCGGCAGCGGCTGCTTCGAGGGGGCGAGCGTGTCGTCGAGGTCGAAGGCGACGAGCGCGGGGACGGGCACGGGAGCCTCCTGGGGAGCGGGCGGAGAGACGATCCTATGCGGGGGCGGGCGGGGTCAGCCCTTGGCGTCCGCGATGACCTGCACGACGGCCGAGACGGCATCGGTGGCGTCCGGGCCCGACGCCTCGACGACGAGCTCGCTGCCCGTGGTGAAGTTCCGCGCCATGAGGGCGAGCACGCTGCGCGCGTCCACCCCGCCCACGGTCACCGCGGCATCGAAGTTGGCGGCGGCGGTGGCGACGGCGGCGGCCGGTCGCGCGTGCAGCCCCATCGGGTCCTCGATGACCACCGTCTCCCGCACGGCGTCGGCGACGGGCTCGCCCGTGGACGTCGTCGCCGGCGCGGCCTCGTCCTCGTCCCCACCCGCGTCTCCGGCGAAGGCCCGGCCCGCGGCGGCCACGGCGCCCGCGACCTCCTCGAGCGTCCCTCCGCCCTGGGCAGCCACCGCCGCGGCGACGACGCCCTCGACGAGCGGCCCCTCCGCGTGGCGGACCGGCTCGTCGTCGTGGAGCTCGAGCACGGAGTCGATCGTCATGGCCGCCGACCCGAGGTCGGCGACGAGGACCACGCCGCTCACGCCGTCCTCGGCGAGCAGGCCCTCCACGGCCGACTCGACGCCGTCGAAGCTCGTGCCCACCCGTCCGTCGTCGGTGCCGCCGACGCCCGTGATCCGTACGTCGGCCGCCATCTGGCCGGCGAGCTGCACGACGCCGTCGGCGATCTCCTTGACGTGCGAGACGACGACGATCGCGACCCGGCCCATCAGGCGCCCTGGGCGGCCGCCGCGTCCGCCCCGGCCCTGAGGATGAGCGCGGTCGAGCGGGCGCCCGGGTCCATGTGGCCGGCCGAGCGGTCCCCGAGGTAGGAGGCGCGGCCCTTGGTGGCCACGAGCGGGATCGTCGCCTCCGCCCCCTCCTGGGCGGCGGTGGCGGCGGCCTCCAGCGCGGCGGTCGCGTCCCCGCCGTCGTCGGCGACGCCGCGGGCGGCCTCGAGCGCGGGCGCGAGGGCGTCGATCATCGTCTTCTCCCCCGGCGTCGCGCGGCCACGCGCCTTGACGCCCTCGAGGGCGGCCTCGAGGAAGTCCGCCACCCCGGCGGCGTCGACCTCCTCACCGATCTGCTTCGAGCCGCGCAGGAACGCGGTGCCGTACAGCGGTCCGGCCGCACCGCCGACGACGGACATCAGCGTGCTCGCCACGCCCTTGAGGACGTCCGGCACCGTGGTCGGCATGTTCGCCTCGAAGCGCGGGGCGATCGCGGAGAAGCCCCGGTCGAGGTTCTCCCCGTGGTCGGCGTCCCCGATCGCCCGGTCCAGGTCGATGAGCTCGATGCGGTGCTCGGCGATCGTCGCCGCCGCCCTGCTCGCCCAGTCCAGCGCCCAGCTCGTGCCCAGCTTTGCCATGTCTCTCCTCGTCGGTGGTGCGGTGGGCGGTCCGGCCGCCCGTGGTCGGTCGTGGCGGGTCGGTCCCGAGGGGTCGGCCCGAGTGGTCAGCCGCGCGGGGTCAGGCCTGCGTCCAGGCGGCGGTGCGGGCCGGGGCGTCGAAGAGGGCGAGCAGCTCGTCGTCGAGCCGGAGCACCGTGACCGAGGCGCCCGCCATGTCGAGGCTCGTCACGTAGCTGCCGACCATCGAGCGCGCGACCTCGACGCCCTTCTCCTCCAGGCGTGCGCGGGCCCGGCCGTACACGAGGTAGAGCTCGGAGTCCGGCGTGGCGCCCATGCCGTTGACGAGGAGCACGACCTGCTCGCCGCCCGCGAGCGCGAGGTCCTGGATCACCGGGTCGGTCAGCTGGTCGGTGAGCTCGTCGGAGGTGGTCATGGGTATCCGGCGGCGTCCCGGCTCGCCGTGGATGCCGATGCCGATCTCGACCTCGTCCTCGCCGAGGTCGAACGAGTGCTCGCCCGTGCTCGGGGAGACGGGCGAGTCCAGGGCGAGACCCATCGAGCGCACGTTGTCCGCGGCGCGCTGCGCGAGGGAGGTGACGGTCGCGAGATCGTCCCCGCGGGCGGCGGAGGCCCCGGCGATCTTCTCGACGAGGATCGTGCCGGCGACGCCGCGGCGCCCGGCGGTGAAGGTCGAGTCCTCCACGGCGACGTCGTCGTTGACGAGCACCGTCGTGATCTCCACGTCGTCGGCCAGCTCGGCCGCGGTCTCGAAGTTGAGCACGTCGCCCGTGTAGTTCTTGACGATGTGCAGGACGCCGGCGCCGGAGTCGACGGCGCGCGTGGCGGCCTCGATCGGGTCCGGCGAGGGCGACGTGAAGACGGGACCCGGCACGGCGGCGTCGAGCATCCCCTCGCCGACGAAACCCGCGTGCATGGGCTCGTGGCCCGAGCCGCCGCCGGAGATCACCCCGACCCGGCCGGCGACCGGGGCCTCGTTGCGGACGACGTAGAGCGGGTCGGCGTGCACGCCGAGGATGTCCGCGTGGGCGAGCCCGAACGCGCGGACCGACTCGTCGACGAAACGGGCAGGGTCGCCCAGGAACTTCTTCATGACATCTCCCTCGATGGCTGGTGGTCACCATCCTGCCGCCTCCGGTGTCCGCCGTCACTCCCCGCGGGGCGGTCCGGACGGATGTTCACGCGTGGGGATGCCCGGTGACCTCCCGCGCACGTCCCGCCAGCACGACGGAGCCCGTGACGAGCACTCCCGTCTTCGTGACGATCTCGGCCTGGTCGGCCTCCGCGAGGGTCGCCGCACGGTCGATCGCCTCCGCGAGCCGCGGGACGAGGTGGACGCGGTCCTCGCCGAACACGTCGCGCGCCACCTCGGCGAGCTCCTCGGCGGGCATCGCGCGGTCGGTCCCGGCGTCGGTGACGACGATCTCGTCCAGCAGCGGCTCGAGCTCGCCGAGCATCGCCTCGACCTCCTTGTCGTACATGACGCCGACGACGCCGACGAGGTGCTCGAGGTCGAACGCCTCGGCGATCCCCTCGCGCAGCGCCTCGACCCCGGCCGGGTTGTGCGCGGCGTCGACGAGGACGAGCGGCGAGGAGCGCACCACCTCCAGCCGGCCCGGCGAGGTGACCCCGGCGAACGCGGACTCGACGACGTCGCCCGCGAGGGCCGCCCCGCCGAAGAACGCCTCGGCGGTGGCGAGGGCGAGCAGGGCGTTGCGGGCCTGGTGGGCGCCGTGCAGCGGTAGGAAGATGCCCTCGTAGACGCCCGCCGGGGTGCGCAGGGTGAGGACCTGGCCGCCGACGGCGAGCTCGCGGTCCACGACCTCGAGGTCGACGTCCTCGCGGATGAGCCGGGCGCCGGCGGTCGCGGCGGCCGAGAGCACGATGCCCTCGACCTCCTCGCGCTGTCGGGCCACGACGACGGTCGCGCCCTCCTCGATGATGCCGACCTTCTCGTTGGCGATCTCGGTCAGCGTCTCGCCGAGCCAGCGCGTGTGGTCGCGCTCGATCGAGGTGAGGACCGCGACCTGCCCGTGGGCGACGTTGGTCGCGTCCCAGCGGCCGCCGAGGCCGACCTCGACGATCGCCGCGTCGACCGGCGAGTCCGCGAAGGTTGCGTAGGCGAGCACGGTGAGGAGCTCGAAGAAGCTGAGGCGCTTGCCGCCGGCCTCCACGTGGCGCTCGTCGATGAGATCGATGTAGGGCGCGACCTCGTGGTACGCCTCGAGGAAGTCGGGCGTGGGGACCGGGGCACCGTCGACGGCGATGCGCTCGCGGATCGTGTGCAGGTGCGGCGAGGTGAACCGGCCGGTGCGCAGGCCGCGCTCGCGCAGGAGCGCCTCGACCATGCGGGCCGTCGAGGACTTGCCGTTGGTGCCCGTGAGGTGGATGACCGGGTAGGCGTCCTGGGGGTTGCCGAGCAGGTCGAGCGCCTCGCGCACGCGCTCGAGGCTCGGCTGGACGTCGTGCTCCGGCGCGCGGGCGACGATCTGGGCCGTGAGGCTCGCGAGCGCCGCCTCCTGCTCGGGGTCGCCGTCGCCGGTGAGGTCGGTGACGGTGGGGTCGCCGGCCGTGGGGTCGGTGGCCGCGTGGTCGGTGGCCGCGTGGTCGGTGGCGTCTAGGGCCGACTCTCGGTCGGCGCCGGCGCCGAGGCCGTCGTCCGGGTGCCCGGCGTCGTCGTCCGCGCCGGGGTCGATGCGGTCGTCGTCGTCCGCACCGGGGTCGATCTGATCGTCGTCACTGACGAAGAGCTCGTCGTAGTCGTCGTCGAAGTCCGCGTCGCGCCCGCTCTCGCCGGCGATCTCGCGCAGGACGTCGGCGTCCGGCCCGCCGAAGAGCCCGGAGCGCAGGACGGTCTGGAGGTCGGACTCGCGCTCGTCGTCCTCCGCCTGTGCCTCGGCAAGGCGTTCGGCGAGCTCGGGGTCCGCGTCGTCCTCGGCTGCGGCCATCGCCTCGTCGAGGGTCGGAAAGGCCTCGCCGAGGGCCGAGTCGTCGGGGGTGCCGGCGCCGTCGGGCGTGTCGGCGTCGTCGGGGCTCTGGGGTCCGCCGGGAGATGTCACGCCTCGATTCTCCCACGCCACCCCCGCGCCCCTCATCTCGCCGAGAACGTGCTGAAGGTGTCGAGATCGTGCGTGCGAAGCACGTCCTCGACAGGTTCAGCACGTCGTGGGCGCCCACGGTCGCCCGCCACCTGCTCGGGGAGCAGATCCAAGCCGACCGACGACGCCGTCCAGCGTTCACGCCACAGTCCGCCGCGCGCGACGCCGAGCAGGCGGCAGGAGCTCGCGCACGGGGTCGAGGCGGACGGCGCCCAGCCCGCGCAGGGCGTCCTGCACCCGGGCGACGACGACCTCCGGGTCTCGTGCCTCGGACGCACGCAGACGTAGTACCCGGTCCCCGTTCGAGGAGATCGCCAGCTCCCGGCGTCGTTCGTCGTGCAGCGCCTCGGCCGTCCGGCCGGCGTTCTCGCCGTACTTCCCGCGTCCGTCGAACTCGATGTGGAGCCACAGGGTGGTGCCGTCCGCGCGCAGCCCGACGGGGATCGCCAGATCGGTGCGGTAGGAGCGCCCACGGACCGTCACGGGCTGCTGGCTCACGACGTCACGGCACCCCCAGGAGAGCAGCACCCATCGCACGTGCGACTCCCAGGCGGACTCGCTCCACGGTGTCGCCCAGCGCAGCACGCCGGCCGCGCGCCGGACACCTCGCGCCCCGCGCGGAAGCTCCGCCAGGCGCGCGAGGAGCCGTTCGCGCGCGAGCTCGCACTCGCGCTCGACCCGGGCGGGCTCGCGGACATCGGCGGCACTCGCCACGGCGAGCACGTGGTCGACGACGACCAGGGCGTCGCGCGGGTGCAGGACGCGTGCGCACTCGAGCGCCAGCGCCTCCAGCGTGAGGACGCGCAGCCCACCGACGAGCTCGACGTCCTCCTCGGGCAGCTCCCCGACGTACCGCGCGACGTCGGATGCTCCCCGCGCCGAGCCACGCGTCCGCGCCAACACCTGGACCGCGTCCGGGACGCCCCACGTGCGGATCCCGTGCAGGATCGCGGCACTCTCGCGGCAGAACGCGCTCCGCGTCGTCAGCCGTCGGCCGACGGCGAGGCAGGTCGCCTGATGCAGTACGCGTTGACGTGCAGCTCCGGTCAACCCGGGGTCGACGACGGTGTACGCGCCGCGGCGGAGCCGGACGAGCTCGCCCGGTAGGCCTCCTGTGGGTCGGATGTTGCTGGATCCGGCGCTGTCGGATCGGGCATCGGCGAACCGACCGGTACCGGCTCTGCTGTCATCGGATCGGGCCTCGATAAACCAGCCGGCACCGGATCTGCTGTCATCGGATCGAGTGTCGTCGGATCCGCCGTCGCTGGAGATACGCCTCCCACCGACGAGTGCTTCGGGCGACGACACGACGGGTGGGGCGACGGGCCGACGAGGACGACGTTGCTGCATGGCGTCGATGGTCCGTGATGCGCGCACGTGCCTGCCGCCCGGCTGTGGACGACCCACCAATCAGGGCCCTGTGGACGACGCGCGCTCCCGACGACCGACTCACCGGCCCCGAATTTCGTCACCCACACACCGGCCTCATTCCTCGTCGCTCACTCGCCTCCCTCGTCCCTCCGCGCTCACTCCCCGCGCCTCCCCCGGCCCCCCGCACCGAGATCGTGCTGAAGGTGTCGAGATCGTGCGTACGAAGCACGTCCTCGACAGGTTCAGCACGACCTCGACGACACGGGGGAGGAGACACGGGGGAGGACGTGGCACGGATGGACGAACGAGGGGACCTGGACGGCCGCGAACAGCTCAGCCGGCGTGCGCGAACAGGACCTCGCCGGTGCCGAGGTCGCGGATCTCGGCGCGCGCGTCCGGCTCGAGGTCCAGCTCGACGCGCAGGCGCTCACCGTCCGCACCGACCACGTCGTAGGCGTACCGCGTGTTGCTCAGCTCGACGCTCTCGGTCCTCGCCGTCGTCAACCACGGGTGGCGCCGCCGCACGGCGATGAGCTCCTGGTGGGTCCGGAGCACCGACGCCTGGGCAGGCTCGATCCCGTCAACGCCCGGGGGCTCGGGCGGGAAGATGGGCCGGACCTCGTCGTCGCCGCCGAGCCGTTCCTCCTTCACGCCCTCCCAGCCGTACTCGTCGCCGCCGTAGATCGACGGGATCCCGCCGACGGCCATCAGCACCACCGCGGCGAGCACCGCCCTCTCCGTCCCGACCTGGCTGGCGATGCGGGTGGTGTCGTGGTTGCCGATAAACGTCTGGGGCACGAAGGCGTCGAGGAAGTCGTTGTGGCGCTGGAGCGTCCAGTCGAGCTCGAAGAAGTTGCCCTCCTTCAACGAGCTCCACGTGGCCTTCCACAGCTCGTACTGCGTGACCGAGTCGAGCGTGCCGTCGATGACGAAACCCGCGTAGTCGCCGTGGATGACCTCGCCGAGGAACCAGGCGTCCGGGTACTCGGCGCGCACGCGCGGCAGCACGCGCGCCCAGAACTCGGTCGGCACCGAGTAGGCCGCGTCGAGCCGCCAGCCGTCGATGCCCCGCGCCAGCCAGTAGGTCATGACCTCGACGACGAGGTCCTCGACCGCCCGGTTGCCGTGGTTGAGCGCGACGAGCGCGCCGTGCCCCTCGAAGTCCTCCGCCACGGGGGTCTCGCCGGAGAAGTCGATGCGGAACAGCTCCGCCTCCGACGACCCCTCGCCCGCCTCGAGGGCGGCGGCGAACTGCGGGTGCTCGGCGCCCACGTGGTTGAACACGCCGTCGAGCAGCACCCTGATGCCCCGTTCGCGGCACCGGGCCACCAGCTCGTCGAGGTCGGTCTCGTCGCCGAGCCTGGGATCGATGCGGAAGAAGTCGGTCGTGTCGTAGCCGTGGGTGGTGGCCTCGAAGATCGGCCCGAGCAGGAGGCCGTTGGTGCCGAGCCCGACGACGTGGTCGAGCCACGCCGTGAGGTGGCCCAGGCGGTGGACGGGTTCCGCCTCGACGGCGGCGCGCTCCTCCTCGGTGGGCCGCACCGGGGCACCGGTGAGGCCAAGTGGGTAGACGTGCCACCAGATCGCGTGCTCGCTCCAGTCGCTCATGCGCCCACTCTTCCCTGTTCGCGGCGTCCTGTGCACCGCCGGGGTCGCGCGGCCCCGCTCCACGCGCGGTGGCCGTGCCTCACGCACACACCCACCGCCGTCGCTCCCCGCCGCCGGTCACCCAACCTTGCGCACCTGCGGCACGATCGCGTCGTCGTCGCCGGCGGACACGGTGAGCTCGAGCGAGAGGGTCTCGTTCATGACGAGCTCGCGGTGCGCCTCGACGGCGTCCACCCGGTCGGCAGGCACGGTGAGCGTGAGCGCGATCCGGTCGGCCACGTGCAGGTCGGCGTTCTTGCGCTCGTCCTGCACGGCCCGCACGACGTCGCGCGCGTAGCCCTCGGACGCCAGCTCGTCGTCGATCGAGGTGTCCAGGGCGACAAACCCACCGCCGGGCAGCACGCCGGCCGCCATCTCGCCGGTGGCTCCCTCGGCGGCGTCGACCGTCGTCGTGCGCTCCACCTGGTGCGCCTCGAGCGCGACGGGCGCCCCCGCTCCCGGCGCCCCGTCCGGGACCACGACGCCGTCGAGCACGACGCCGCCGTCCTCACCCTCGGACCACTGCCCCGCCTTCGCGGCGGCGAACAGCTGGGAGGTGAGCCGGCGCAGCTCCTTGGGCAGCTCGCGCGGCAGCACGGCGAGCTCGGTGCGGACCTGCAGGGCGGCGTCCTCGGGGCGGACGAGCTCGACCGCGCGGACGTTGACCTCGCGCGCGACCAGCCCCGCGTAGGGCTCGAGCGCCGCAGGGTCGTCGACGGCCACGGTGAGCGACCGCAGCGGCTGGCGCACCCGCAGGCCCGCCCCCTTGCGCAGCGCGTGCGCGGCCGAGACGGCCTCGCGGACCTGGTCCATCGCCGCGACGATCTCGGGGGCCGCCACCGCGTCGCCGAGCTCCGGCCAGTCGGTGAGGTGGACGGAGCGCCCGCCCGTGAGCCCGCGCCAGACCTCCTCGGTGACCAGCGGGGCGAGCGGCGCCATCACGCGGGTCAGCACCTCGAGTGCCGTGCGCAGCGTGTCGAACGCGCCCTTCTCCTCGGCCCAGAACCGGTCGCGCGAGGTGCGCACGTACCAGTTGGTCAGCAGGTCGAGGTGGTCGCGCACGAGCTGGGTCGCGCGGGGCACGTCGTACTCCTCGAGCGCGGCGCCCGCCTCCTCGGCCAGCGTCCCCGTGCGGGCCAGCAGGTAGCGGTCCATGACGTCGAGCGCCTCGACCGCCGCCCGGTCGCCCAGGTCCACGCCGCCCGAGACGTACCCCGCCCCGCCGTCGACGGTCCCCGCGTACAGGGCGAAGAAGTACCAGGCGTTCCACAGCGGCAGGTGCACGTGCCGCACGACCTCCCGGATGCCCTCCTCGGTGACGACGAGGTTGCCGCCCCGCAGGATCGGGGAGGCCATGAGGAACCAGCGCATGGCGTCGGCGCCGTCGCGGTCGAGGACCTCGGAGACGTCCGGGTAGTTGCGCAGCGACTTGCTCATCTTGCGGCCGTCGGAGCCGAGCACGATGCCGTGGCTGACCGAGGTGCGGAACGCCGGCCGGTCGAACAGCGCGGTCGCCAGCACGTGGAGGGTGTAGAACCAGCCGCGCGTCTGCCCGATGTACTCCACGATGAAGTCGCCCGGGTAGTGGTGCTCGAACCAGTCGGCGTTGTCGAACGGGTAGTGGACCTGCGCGAACGGCATCGAGCCGGAGTCGAACCAGACGTCGAGGATGTCCGGGATGCGGCGCATCGTGGCTCTGCCGGAGGGGTCGTCCGGGTTGGGGCGGGTGAGCTCGTCGATGTAGGGCCGGTGCAGGTCGGGCTCGCCGTCGCGGTTGGTCGGCATACGCCCGAAGTCGGCCTCGAGCTCGGCGAGCGACCCGTAGACGTCGATCCGCGGGTGGGCGGGGTCGTCGCTCACCCACACGGGGATCGGCGTGCCCCAGTAGCGGTTGCGGGAGATCGACCAGTCCCGCGCGCCGGCGAGCCAGTTGCCGAAGATGCCGTCCTTGATGTGCTCCGGCACCCAGGTGATGTCCTGGCCGAGCTCGACCATCCGGTCCCGGAACTGGGTGACGCGGACGAACCAGCTGGTCACGGCCTTGTAGATGAGCGGCTGCCGGCAGCGCCAGCAGTGCGGGTAGGAGTGCTCGTAGGACGCGCGGCGCACGAGGAGGGCGCGCTCGCCCTCGGGGCGGCGCGCCATCGGGCCGGAGGCGTCCCGCAGGTCGGTGATGATCGCCTTGTTGGCGTCGAAGACCTGCTGCCCCGCGTAGTCGGGCACCTCGGCCGTGAAGCGGCCCCCGGCGTCGACGGGGACCACGGGACGGATCCCGACGGCGTCACACACCGCCATGTCGTCCTCGCCGAAGGCGGGGGCGAGGTGGACGAGGCCGGTGCCGTCCTCGGTGGTGACGAAGTCACCGGTGATGATCTGCCACGCGTCCGGCCCGGGGGCGGTGTCGGCGTCGCGGCCGGTGAAGTAGTCGAAGATCGGCGCGTAGCGACGCCCGGCGAGCTCGCGTCCCGTCAGCCGCTCGACGACCTCGGGCTCCTCGCCGAGCTCCTTCGCGTAGGACCCGAGCAGCGCCTCGGCGAGGACGACTCGCTCGCCCACGGCGGGGCCCTCGCTCGGGCGCACCACCACGTAGTCGATGTCCGGCCCGACGGCGATCGCCAGGTTCGAGGGCAGCGTCCACGGCGTCGTGGTCCAGACCAGGGCGAGCTCGCCGGTCTCGAGCCGCACGCCGACGGTGACGGTGTCGTCCTGGCGGTCCTGATAGACGTCGTCGTCCATCCGCAGCTCGTGGTTGGACAGCGGGGTCTGGTCGTTCCAGCAGTACGGCAGGACCCGGTAGCCCTCGTAGGCGAGCCCCTTGTCGTAGAGCTGCTTGAAGGCCCAGATCACCGACTCCATGTAGGTGACGTCGAGGGTCTTGTAGTCGTTGTCGAAGTCGACCCAGCGGGCCATGCGGGTGACGTAGTCCTCCCACTCCCCCGTGTACCGCAGGACGGAGTCGTGGCAGGCCTTGTTGAAGGCCTCGATGCCCATCTCGTCGATCTGGGACTTGTCCGTGATGCCGAGGATCCGCTCGGCCTCGAGCTCGGCGGGCAGGCCGTGGGTGTCCCACCCGAAGCGGCGCTCGACGCGCCGGCCGCGCTGGGTCTGGAAGCGCGCGACGAGGTCCTTGACGTAGCTCGTCAGCAGGTGGCCGTAGTGCGGGAGGCCGTTGGCGAAGGGCGGGCCGTCGTAGAAGACGAACTCGTTCTCGCCATTCTCGCCAGCCTCACGGTTGTCGATCGACGCCTGGAACGTGCCGTCGGCCTTCCAGTAGGCGAGGACGGACTCCTCGACGGCGGGCAGGCGCGGCGAGGGGTCGACGTCGCCGTCGCGGTGGAGGGGGTACGTGCCCTGGGTGCTCATCGCGGTCCTTCTCGTCACGGGTTGCCTGCCGTGCGAGGACGACTGCCGCACCCTTCGGTGCGGCGCTGCCGCGGTACCACCCCGCTTGCCGCTCCCCCGCTCTCGCGCGGTTGCGGCCGCTCCGCATCGGCTGTCACGGGCCTGCCCCGTCCGGTTCTACTGGGGTCCCGCCCGACGGCGTACGGCCGGTTCGCGCGGGACCCGTTCTTCCGGAGGCTCGCCGGTGATACCCCGCTCGCGCGGGCCGGGTCGATGCCTGTGCGCCGGAGTCTACCCGGCCCCGTGAGGACAGTCCTCTCCCCCGCCTCCGGGGGCGGCCCGGGTGCGCCCTCGTTAGCGTCGAGGCATGCGCACCGGGACACGACACCAGGCAATGCTCGCCGTCACGCTCGTCGCCCTGCTGGGCACCGCGGCGTGCGGCAGCTCCGACGACTCCGAGCCCGAGGCCGCCTCCCGCCAGCCTCCCTCGGCCCCCGAGCCGAGCGCGGCCCCCTCCGAGGATGCGGCCGCCGAGGAACCGAGCGACGGCGCCGCGGACCCCGACCCGTCCGACGTCCCCGAGGAGTCCGACCCGGCCGCCCCCGCCGAGGAGGCCCCCGACGGTTCCGACGACGGGGCCGACGACGGCGGGGCGGACGACCCCGCCGGGGCCCTGCCCGACACCGACGACGTGCTCGGTGCACCCGCCGAGGCGGTCGCCGCCGTCGAGGCGCGGATCACCGCCGCCGAGACCACCCCCTTGTCGGTCGCCCAGGTCGAGGGGATCGAGACCGCTGCCCGGGACGCGGGTGCGGCGGACAACAACGGCACCTCGTGGATGGTCGGCCTCTACCCCACCGAGGAGGTCGGGATCTACCAGGTCACGGTCTACACCCCCGGTCTGGTCGAGCTCTGGGAGGTCCCCGGGGACGGCAGCCAGGCCACCGACGCCGGGGACTCCGGGCTGGACCCGGCCGACCCGTCCTTCGCCGGTTGGCAGGTGCATGCCGGCGAGGCCGCACAGGCCGCCATGGACGCCGTCGGGGGCGAGTTCGTCCACCAGATCCACGTCCTCGAGGCAGAGAGCCCCGTCATGGTGGTCGTCGTCGAGACCCCGGGCGACCACATGGTCCGCGTCGGCATCGACGGCGTGACCGGCGAGCCGCTCAACGCCGTCGCGATCTGACGGGAGGGCGCGCGAGCGCCGTCAGGGGCGACCTCCCCACCTCCTCGGGTGGCGGGATGTGACCCGGCCCATACGGTGGGTGGATGGAATCTCGGACGCGACGGATGACTGGAACGACCGCACTGCTGGCGCTCGCACTCACGCTGGGTGCGTGTGCAGGCGACGACGAGGCGGAGCCGCCGACCGCGAGCGAGCCCGCGCCCGCCCCGGAGCCGGACCCCTCGTCCGACCCACCGACCGACGAAGTGCCGTCGGACGAGGCGCCGACGGAGGAGTCACCGTCGGAGGACGTGCCCACCGAGGAGACGCCATCAGAGGAGGCGCCCTCCGACGACCCTGGTGACGACGAGGGCGAGGGCGGCGGGGACGTCGGCAGCTCGCACCCGACCGACGTCCCCGGCTCCGCCGAGCTGTTCGGCGCGATCGTGACCGTGCAGGACGCCCACCCGGAGGCCGAGGTCGTCGCCGTCTCGCACAACGACACCAGCGAGTACCCGGAGGAGCCCGAGGGCAACGGCACCGTGGTGGAGGCGGTCAGCGACGACCAGCTGCTGACGGTCACCCTCGATCCGTCGGGCGCGGTCGTGGACGAGACCTCGGCGCCCGCCGACGCGGCACTCCTCGGCCACCTCGACGTCGCGATGCTGACCATCGACGACGCCATCGACCTCGCGCTCGCCGAGACCGGCCTCGGCGGCGGCGAGTTCACCCTGCACAGCCTGTCCCTGACGGAGGTGTGGGAGGGCGACGCGGCATGGAACTTCCTGTTCTACGGCGCCCACGACTTCTCGGTCGTCTACGACGCCGTCACCGGGGAGAACGTCAGCCCGATCGGCTGACGGGCACCGAGGACGTGGACACTACGAGGGATCGAAGCTGAGCAGCACCGCCGTCGTCGGATCGGTGTCGAGGTCCGTGACGCGGAAAGTGATGTCTCCGGAGTCGATCCAGCCGCTGCTCACACGAGTGATTCCGAAGTCGTCCGCGCTCATCCCGTCCTCGAACGTCAGCACCAGGATGGGTGGATCCCAGTTCGCGGGCATGCCGTCGGAACTGCCCTCCGCCACCGTGAACGTGACCTCCATGCGGTCACCCTCGCGTTGAACGACCGTCGCGTCGTCGATCCGGTACGTCCCGCCAACCTCGACATCATCGGGTGGTGGGTAGGGCAGCGGGGCTTCCTCACCGCTCGAGCTCTCACTCGGTGACGCGGAGATCGACTCTCTGTCGACATCACCGTCGGACGGCGCCGACGACGATTCCTCTGCGTCGCCACAGGCCGACAACATCGCGGCTGCCAATAGCAAGAGGGAAAGGCGAGTTGGACGCGCTGTTCGCATGGTGATTCTACAGCCTAGGTCAGGACGATCTGGCTCACTGGTGCGAAGTGGGTGACTCGGATCGTGGCTCGAAGTCGAGCAACACCGCGGCAGGCGGAACTGAATCTGCATCCGTCACGCGGAACGTGATGTCACCTTCGCCAGCCCACCCGTCATACCGGCGTTCGATCCCCATCCCGTCGGGGGTGCCCCCGTCTTCGAGAGTCAGGGCGAGAATCTCGTGCGCCCAGTCAGCCGGGATCCCACCCTGCGCATTTCCCTGGTCATCAACATACGCCCTACCCTCAGCAAGCCCTGTTGCTACGACGAGTTCACCACCATCTGGCTGGAGCAGCATGACTCCAGCCATCGTGTACACGACACCTTCATCCAGCTCATCTGAATATGGCGGCGGATAAGGGGCTCTTCCCGGTTCGTGGTGATGGGGAGCGTCGCGTCGTTGACGTAGAACG
>JBQDDG010000022.1:0-58632 GCA_052093225.1 Actinomycetaceae bacterium | reverse complement strand
CAGCTTCGGTGCCGCCTACCGGGCGGAGCTGCTGACCCGGTGGCTCCCCGCGCTCGACGGCGTCACCGAGGTTCTCGAGGCCGGTGCACGCGTGGCCGACGTCGGGACGGGACGGGGCCTGCCCGTCATCCTGCTCGCGCTCGCCTTCCCGCGTTCCCGCTTCGTCGGGTACGACATCCACGGGGTCTCGGTCGCGGTCGCTCGCCGGCGGGCCGAGGAGGCGGGGGTCTCCGAACGGGTCAGCTTCGAGGTGGACGACTGTCAGGGCTATCCGCAGGACGGCTACGACCTCGTCACCTTCTTCGACGCCTTCCACGACCTCGGGGACCCGGTCGGTTCGGCCGCGTACGCGCGGCACGCCCTCGCGCCCGGTGGTTCACTCGTGCTCGTCGAGCCCCGGGCCGCCGACGACCTCCGGACGAACCTGGCGGAGAATCCGGTGGCCGCGTTCGGCTACGCCGCGTCGACCTTCCTCTGCACGCCGAGCTCGCTGAGCCAGCCGGTAGGGACGGCGCTCGGGGGCCAGGCGGGCTCGGCCAGGCTGCGCGACGTGCTCACGCAGGCCGGGTTCTCCGACGTCCGGCACGTGGCGGACTCGATGATCAACATGGTGCTCCAGGCGCGACCCTGAGCGCAGCCGTCACCGCCGGTTCACCTGTCCGTCGGGACCGGGTCGCCTCCCGTTGCCCCTCCCCTGGCAACGTGCGGGAGTCGCCCCCTCCCGTAAGGACCCCCATGCACTCGCGTCGCCTGCACCGCGCAGCGGTGGCCACCGGCCTGCTCGCCACCCTCTCCCTCGGCCCAGCCCTGGCGGCGTCGGGAGCGGAGCCCACACCCGACGCCGTCGACTACGTCACGCTGCTCGTCGGCGAGACCGAGAACGACCGCAACTTCACCTGGTACTCCCGCAACCTCGGCCCCGAGACTCTCGTCCTCGCGCCGAGCGCACAGATGGACGGCACGGAGTTCCCGGACGGCGCCCGGCGGATCGACCAGTCCGCCGGCGGGCTCGCCGTCAACCGGCCCGGCTGGTCCTACCACCATGCGGAGGTCGAGGGCCTCGAGCCCGCCACCGAGTACACCTACCAGGTGGGCACCGAGGACGGCTGGTCGGAGCTCCACACGTTCACCACCGGCTCGGGCGGGCCGCTCGAGCTCGTCATGGTCGGCGACCCGCAGATCGGGACCACCGACCTCGAGGCCGAGCGGCTCCAGTGGCACGACACCCTCGAGCAGGCCTGGAACACCTACCCTGACGCCGAGATGCTGCTCTCCGCCGGCGACCAGGTGGACCGCATCTTCGCCGACGACGACGAGTACTCCGCCTTCCACGAGCCCGAGCAGCTCACCCGCTACCCGCTGGCCGCCACGCTCGGCAACCACGACGTCGCGCACTTCGTCAGCTACGGCGACCACTTCAACCTCCCCCACGGCGGCGGTCGCGGCGACTTCAACTACCACTACACCAACGGCGAGACGCTGTTCATCCACCTCAACAGCAACAACCTGTTCCACGGGTCGCTCGTCGAGTACGCCCGCCAGGCCATGGAGCAGAACCCGGCCCGCTGGGTGGTCGTCACCTTCCACCACTCGATCTACTCCGTCGCCACGCACGCCACGGACGTCGACGCCGAGGGCCTCGGGATCATCGAGGGCCGCCGCGAGGCGCTCTCGCGCGGGATGAGCGAGCTCGGGGTTGACCTCGTCATCTCCGGGCACGACCACTACTACACGCGCACGCCGCTGATGAACCACGGCGTCGCCGTCGACGGGCCCGACGACGACCCCACGACCGGACCGGACCTCCTCGTCCCCGGCGACGGCGACGTCCTCTACGTCACCGCGAACACCTCGACAGGATCGAAGTACTACGGCCGCAACGACGACCTCCCCGAGCCCGCGCCCTGGGGTGAGGTGGAGAACCAGGAGAACACCGCGAACTACAGCCACCTGGCGATCGACGAGTGCGCGATCACGGTGACGACGCACCGCGCCGAGCAGTCCGCCGACCCGGTCACCGGCGCCGTCCTGCCGGACAACTCGCTCGTCGACCAGGTGGAGCTGAGCGGCGACGAGACCGGCCCCGCGATCACTGCCCCGGACGTCGAGGTCACCGCCGGGGACACCTTCGACCCGCTGGCCGGCGTCACGACCACCGACGCCTGCGACCCCGGGCCGCTCACGCCCGTGGTCACCGGCGACGTCGACGCGGACGTCCCTGGTACCTACGTGCTCACGTACGAGGCCACCGACCGCTCGGGCAACGCCACGACCGTCGACCGCACCGTCGCGGTGGTCGAGGCGCCGGAGGAGCCGAGCGAGGACCCCGGCGAGACGCCCAGCGACGGACCGGGCGAGACGCCGTCGGATGGACCGGAGGACCCGGGCGAGACGCCCACGGACGGGCCCGGCGAGACCCCGACGGACGGCCCGGGCGAGACGCCCACGGATGGACCGGGCGAGACACCGACGGACGGTTCCGGCGAGACACCGACCGACGGCACCCCCGGACCGACGCAGGCCGCCGGCCCCGGGAACGACGGCGGACGCGACGCCGGCGGCTCGGACGGCAGTGGCCACGGCGGCGGTGGCGGGCTCGCGGACACCGGGGCCTCGGTCGGCGGGCTCGTCGCCCTCGCAGCCGGGCTGACGGTGGCCGGCGGCCTCCTGCACCTGGCCAGGCGTCGGCACGCCTGACAGGAAGCCTCTTCCGCGAGCGCCGCTCCCGGTAGCGTCGTCGTCATGACGATGCCGCCGGGAGCACCCGGGCCGATGCCCGACCGCGCGACTCCCCCGCCAAACCGGTACGCGTCGAGCAATGCGTGGCGGGACGTGGACGACTACTTCGAGCAGGCACTCTCGCTCGAGGATCCCGCCCTCGTCGCCGCCCGTGAGTCGGGCCCGTCGACAACCATGCCGAACGCCGAGGTCTCTCCGGCACAGGGCGCCCTGCTCGGCCTGCTCACCTCGATCACGGGAGCGGATCGGGTCCTCGAGATCGGCACGCTCGCCGGCTACTCGACGATCTGGTTCGCCCGCGCCGTCGGCCTGGGCGGCACGGTCGTCACCCTCGAGCTGGAGGCGGGCAACGCGGCGGTCGCATGCGCGAACCTCGAGCGCGCGGGCGTCGCGGACCGGGTCGACGTCATGGTCGGTCCCGCCGCCGAGTCCCTGGAGCGGCTCGTCGCCGCGGAGGTCGAGCGGTTCGACCTCGTGTTCATCGACGCCGACAAGCCCAGCAACCCGCTCTACCTCGCCGAGGCGCTGCGGCTGACCCGCAGGGGCGCCGTCATCGTCATCGACAACGTGGTCCGGGACGGCGCCGTCGTCGACGCCGGGAGCACCGACGAGCGCGTGCGCGGCGTGCGTGAGGTGGTCGCAGCGATCGCCCGGCATCCCGAGCTGGAGGCAACCGCGCTGCAGACCGTGGGCGTCAAGGGGTGGGACGGGATGGTCCTCGCGCGCCGACGCGGCTGAGGCTGCAGCGGTGCCTCGCCCTCGTCAGAGGACGACCGTGGCGTAGGTGCCCTCCTGGCGCATCCCGAGGCGCCGGTATGTCGCGAGGCCGGCCGTGTTGTAGTCGTTGACGTACAGCGAGGCCACCGGCGCCACGTCCGTGAGCACGTCGCGGATCACCGCGGCCATCCCCCGCACGCCGAGGCCGTGGCCCCGCCGGTCCGGGGCGACCCACACCCCCTGGACCTGGGCGACCCCGAGGGCCCGCGCCCCGACGTCGGCCTTGAAGACCACCCGCTCCTCGCCCGTGACCGGGTCCGGCTCGGTGCGGATCCACGTGCGCCTGAGCGCGAGCAGCGTCCGCACGCGGCGCGCGTACCCGTTGCCGTAGCGCGTCGGGTCGTAGCCGACCTCCTCGATGAACATCGCCACCGACGCCGGCGTGACGATCGGCGCCTCGTCCACGGTGCCGCGGCGCACGAGCGGGTCCGGCTCGACCGCCGAGGGCGCGTCCATCACGAGGAGCGGCTGGTTCGCGCGCACCTCACGCGGCCGGCCCCAGCGCTGGCTGAGGGAGTCCCACAGGGAGAGCACCTGCTCGGCGTCGCCGAGGAGCGAGGAGGAGGCCCGGCCGTGGTCCGCGATGGCCTCGGCGATCGCGGGGCGCTGCTCCGGCGTCGTCGCCACCGGCACGATGTTGGCGCCCACCCAGGTCAGCGCCACGAGCTCATCGCCGGACTCGACCCCGAGCATGCGCGAGCCCGGCGTGGTCGTGTCGAACCGCGCGCCGGTCACCTGGACGGCCGCCAGCGTGGAGCTGAGCGGGTGCTGCTCGCAGAGCCGCTGCGCCTCGGGCGCCCTCGCGTGGGCGAGGCTCGTCACCGGGACGGCCACGTCCCGGCGTCCCTGCGCGCGGAACAGGCGCACGACCGGTCAGTGGACGGTGACGGCCGGGGCCGCCCCGGCCGCGTCGTCGAGCCCCATCTCGGCGGCGATACGGTTCGCCTCGGCGATGAGCGTCTCGACGATCTGCTCCTCCGGGACGGTGCGGATGACCTCGCCCTTGACGAAGATCTGGCCCTTGCCGTTGCCCGAGGCCACGCCGAGGTCCGCCTCGCGGGCCTCGCCCGGCCCGTTGACGACGCAACCCATCACGGCCACGCGCAGCGGCACCGTGAGGTCCTTCAGGCCCTCGGTGACCTCCTCCGCGAGCGTGTACACGTCGACCTGGGCGCGGCCGCAGGAGGGGCAGGAGACGATCTCGAGCGTGCGCGGACGCAGGTTGAGCGACTCGAGGATCTGGTTGCCGACCTTGACCTCCTCGACCGGCGGGGCCGAGAGGGAGACGCGGATCGTGTCGCCGATGCCCTGGGAGAGCAGCGCACCGAAGGCGACGGAGGACTTGATCGTCCCCTGGAAGGCGGGGCCGGCCTCGGTGACGCCGAGGTGGAGCGGCCAGTCGCCGGCCTCGGAGAGCAGCTCGTAGGCGCGGACCATGACCACCGGGTCGTTGTGCTTGACCGAGATCTTGAAGTCGTGGAAGTCGTGCTCCTCGAAGAGCGACGCCTCCCAGATCGCCGACTCGGCGAGCGCCTCCGGCGTGGCCGAGCCGTACTTCTTCAGCAGGCGCGGGTCCAGCGAGCCGGCGTTGACGCCGATCCGGATCGACGTGCCGTGGTCCTTCGCCGCCTGGGCGATCTCCTTGACCTGGTCGTCGAACTTGCGGATGTTGCCCGGGTTGACGCGGACCGCACCGCAGCCCGCCTCGATCGCGGCGTAGACGTACTTGGGCTGGAAGTGGATGTCCGCGATGACCGGGATCGTCGACTTCTTCGCGATGACGCTCAGCGCCTCGGCGTCCTTGTCCGTGGGGCACGCGACCCGGACGATGTCACAGCCCGTGGCCACGAGCTCGGCGATCTGCTGCAGCGTGGCGCCGATGTCGTGGGTCTTCGTCGTCGTCATCGACTGGACCGAGACCGGGGCGCCGTCCCCGACCGGGACGTCACCCACCATCACGCGCCGGGTCTGCTTCCGGGGCGCCAGCACCGGCGGAGGCTGCTTGACGGACGGGATGCCGAGATTGATGGGAGCGCTCACCGCCCCAGTATCGCACCGCCGTCCAGGCTCAGCCCGTGAGCGAGACCGGAACCACGATGTCGGCGACGATGAGCAGGACCGTCATCAGCAGCATGAACCCGACGACGACGTAGGTCAGCGGGAGGAGCCGCGCCGTGTCGGCCGGTCCCGGGTCCGGCCTGCCGCGCAGCCTGGCGACGGACCGCCGCAGCCCTTCCCACAGCGCGCCGGCGACGTGTCCGCCGTCGAGCGGCAGCAGCGGGACGAGGTTGAACACGAAGAGCGTCATGTTGAGTGCCCCGAGCAGGGACAGGAGGTCGGCCGTGCGCTGGACGGGCGTGTATTCCGGCGCCTCGACCGAGGCGATCTCGCCCGCGAAACGGCCCACGCCGACGAGCCCGACGACGCCGGGGTCCCGCTCCTGCAGCCCGAGGGTCGCGCGGCCGATGTCGACGAGCGCGACGGGCAGCCGCACGATGATCTCGGCCGTCCCCGCGAGCTGGTCCCACGCGAGGCCCGGCACCTCGATCGGCGAGAGCCGCTCCTGGGCGAAGGCGGGCCCGATCCCGACGTAAGGCTGGGCCTCGGTGCCGCCGCCCTCGACCGGTCGCTCGACGATCTCCGGGGTCACCGTGAGGGCGACCTGCTGACCGTCACGGCGCACGACGACGTCGGCGGCCCCGGTCCCGTTGCCCGCGATCGTCTCCTGGACCTCGGCCCAGTCCTCGACCTCGGTGCCCGCCCAGGACACGATCTCGTCGCCCGGCCGCAGCCCGGCGACGGCGGCCGGTCCGGCGACGCAGTCGTCGTCGCCCGGGACCGGGGACGGCGACTCCTGCGAGGTGGCGAGGCACTCCTGGACGGAGTCCAGCGTCGTCGTCGGGGCGGAGATCCCCACCCCGCACACGACGATCGCCAGGAGGAGGACCGACAGGACGAGGTTGACGAGCGGCCCGCCCATCATCACCACGATCTTCCGGCCCACCGACAGGTGGTGGAACGCGCGGTGCTCCTGGCCGGCCGGCACCTCCTCCGCCGAGATCTCGCGGGCCTCCTGCGCGAGGGTCGGTCTGCCGTCCCGGCGGTGGGTCCGGCGGCCCGGCCGCGCGGGCGCGAACATGCCGGCGAGGGAGACGAACCCGCCGAGCGGGATCGCCTTGAGCCCGTACTCCGTCTCGCCGCGGCGCGTCGACCACAGGGTGGGACCGAACCCGACGAAGTACCTCGGCACGTAGACACCGAACCGCTTGGCGGGGATCAGGTGGCCGAGCTCGTGCAGGCCGATCGAGAGGACGAGACCGACGGCGAGGACGAGGACGCCGACGAGGAAGCTCACGCCGCGCCGACGAGCTCGCGGGCCCGGGCGCGCGCCCAGGTCTCGGCAGCCTCGACGTCGTCCAGCGTGGGGCGGGCGACGCCCTCGTGCTCGCCGACGACCCGCTCGACGACGTCGAGGATGCCCAGGTAGGGCAGGCGGCCGGCGATGAAGCCGGCGACGGCCTCCTCGTTGGCGGCATTGACGACGGCGGGGTGCGTGGCCGAGGCGGTGAGCGCGGACCGGACGAGGGAGACCGCCGGGAACGTCGCGTCGTCCAGCGGCTCGAACGTCCATGCCGTGGCCGAGTCCCACGCGCACGGCGTGGCCACCCCCGGCAGGCGGCGCGGCCAGGACAGGCCCAGCGCGATCGGGAGGCGCATGTCCGGTGGGGAGGCCTGGGCGAGGGTGGAGCCGTCGACGGTCTCGATCATCGAGTGCACGATCGACTGCGGGTGCACGACCACCGTGATGTCCTCGGGCGCCACGTCGAACAGGAGCGACGCCTCGACGAGCTCGAGCGCCTTGTTCATCAGGGTCGAGGAGTTGATGGTGACGACCGGCCCCATCGCCCACGTGGGGTGCGCGAGAGCCTGGTCGACCGTGACGTCGGCGAGCTCGTCGCGCGTGCGCCCGCGGAAGGGGCCGCCGGACGCGGTGAGGACGAGGCGTCGCACGTCGCTGACGCCCGTGACCACGGGCGAGGTCAGCCCCTTCTCGTGCCGCACTCCCCCGAGACCCTGGGCCATCGCCGAGTGCTCGGAGTCCACGGGGACGATCTGCCCCGGGTGCGTGAGGGCCTCGGCGACGAGCGCGCCACCCGCGACGAGGGACTCCTTGTTGGCCAGGGCCAGGGTGGCGCCCGACGCGAGCGCGGCGAGGGTGGGCCTCAGGCCGACCGACCCGGTGATGCCGTTGAGCACGACGGCGGACGGCACCTCCCAGCGGTCCGACCCGTCCGGCCCGGTGGAGCCGACCGATCCGTCCGACCGGTCCGAGCCGCTCGACCGGTCCGACCCGGTGGAGCCGGCCGCCCCGTCCGACCGGTCCGGTGCAGCAGGCGCGTGGGGTCCGCGGTTGGCTGCCCCGAGCAGACCGGCCACCTCCGTGGAGGCCGTCGGGCCGACGACGAGCTCGGGCAGGGCGGCGCCGGCGCCGAGCGCGGTGGTCAGGGCCTCCCGGACGGCGTCGAGTTGGTGCTCGTCGGCGACACCGACGACCTCGGGCCGGTGCGCGGCGACCTGCTCGGCCAGGAGCTCGGGGCGGGCGCCCGAGGCCGCGAGCGCGCGGACGACGAAACGACCCTGCTCACGAGCGTTGGCACCCTCGACGACGTCGAGCGCCTGCGTGCCGATCGAACCGGTCGAGCCCAGGAGGACGATCTCGGTGCTCATGCGCGCGCGAGCACGACCTCGACGACGCGGTCGAGGTAGACGTCGACGACCGCCTCGCTGTAGGCCTTCCTGCCCTGGGCGGGCGGGAACGTCACGGCGCGCACGTCCTCGGCGGTCAGGCCGTGGCCGGTCGAGAGGTACTCCTCGACCCGGCCGAGGAACGCGTCGACGGCCGTGGTGGAGTACCCGGCCGAGCTCGGCCGCACGAAGCGCTCACGCTCGGGACGCTGCAGCCGGGGCCGGAGCGAGTCCGTGAGATCGGCGACGTGGGCCTCCCAGCCCTCCGGGCCGGCGTCGGCGACCGCCCGCTGGCGCCGGCGACGCGTGTGGCTCTCCTCGAGCCGGTCGAGCGCGAGGTCCACCTGCTCGGGGTCGTAGCCGGCCGGGACGAGGTCGAACGCCGCCTGGCGGACCGCCGTCTCGTCGATACCGCCGTCGACGTCGCGGGCGCGCGTGAAGAACTCGTCGACCTGGTCGGCGTCGTAGCCCTCCTCGCGGCGGCCGACCCGTGCGAAACCCCTCATGCCTGTGGCTCCTTCTGCGTGGGCTGGTCGATGACCTCGGCCGCCAGCTGGCCGCAGGCGCCGTCGATGTCGGATCCGCGCGTGTCGCGGACGGTGGTGGGGATGCCCGCGTCGCGCAGCTCGGCGACGAACGCGGCCTCGACGTCCCGCTCCGACGCCGTCCAGATGGAGCCGGGCGTGGGGTTGAGCGGGATGGGGTTGACGTGGACCCAACCCTTGCCCCGCCGGTTCAGCTCTTCCGCGAGCAGCCGGCCGCGCCAGGCGTGGTCGTTCATGTCCTTGATGAGCGCGTACTCGATGGACACGCGCCGGCCCGTGGCCTCGAAGTAGCGGCGGGCGGCGTCGAGGAGCTCGCCGACCTTCCACCGCGAGTTGATGGGGATGAGCTCGTCGCGCAGCTCGTCGTCCGGCGCATGCAGGGACACCGCGAGGGTGACGGGGATGCCGGTGGCGGCGAGCTTGTCGATCGCGGGCACGAGCCCGACCGTGGAGACCGTGATGTTGCGCGCCGAGAGGCCGAGTCCCGCGGGCGCCGGGTCCACCATGCGGCGCACGGCCCCGATGACCGCCTTGTAGTTGGCCATCGGCTCGCCCATGCCCATGAAGACGACGTTGCTCAGGCGGGTGGGTCCGCCGGCGAGGTCGCCGTCCCGGCACGCCGCGGCGGCGAGGCGCACCTGCTCGACGATCTCCGCCGTCGACAGGTTGCGGGTCAGACCCTGCTGGCCGGTGGCGCAGAACGGGCAGGCCATGCCGCAGCCGGCCTGCGAGGACACGCACAGCGTGGTCCGCGAGGTGTAGCGCATGAGGACGGACTCGACCATCGCGCCGTCGTAGAGCTTCCACAGCGACTTCACGGTCGAGCCCGCGTCGGCCTGCATGTCCCGCACGCGGGTGACGAGCGGCGGCAGCAGCGTGGCGGCGAGCTCGTCCCGCGCGGCGGCGGGCAGGTCCGTCATGGTGGCCGGGTCGTTGCTGAGGTGGCCGAAGTAGTGGCGGGAGAGCTGGTCGACGCGGAAGGCCGGGAGGCCCAGCTCCTTGGCCACCCCGGGGCGCTCGTCGACGGCGAGGTCGGCGAGGTGCCGCGGGGGCTTGCCGCGCCGCTTCGCGGTGAAGGTCAGCTGGAGGCGCTCGCCCGGGGCCGCGCCCTCGAGCGCGGGGCGGACCTGCCGAGCGGTCGTCGTGGCGCCCGCGGCGGCCGGACCGGCGGGTGCGTCGGGTCCGGGGGCGGCGGCGTCGGGGCGGGAGTGTGTCGTCATGGCTCGCTCAGTGTCTCACCCGGTCACGTCGTCGCGCTGGCGAGCGGCCCGAGGGTGAGGAACACCAAGGGGAGGGTGACGATGATCGAGTCGATGCGGTCGAGGAGCCCTCCGTGCCCGGGCAGGAGGTTCGACATGTCCTTGACCCCAAGGTCCCGCTTGAGCAGCGACTCCGCGAGGTCGCCGACGGTGCTGGTGCCGACGGCGAGGAGGCCGAGCAGCGCGGCGAGCCACCACGGGTGGTCGAGCACGACGCTGACGAGCAGGAGGGAGACCGCGACGCTCGCGATCACCGAGCCGGCGACACCCTCCCAGGACTTCTTCGGGGAGATCGTCGGCGCCATCGGGTGCCTGCCGAACAGGATCCCCGCGACGTACCCGCCGGTGTCGTTGGCCGCCGGCAGCAGGGCCGCGACGAGAACGAGCAGGACGCCGTCGTCCATCCGCACCAGCAGTACGGCGAAGGTGAGCAGGAACGGGACGTAGGTGAGGACGAAGACGTCGGCGGCCGCGTCCCGGACGCCGTTGGTGCCCTGGCGCAGGAGGACGGCGATCGAGACCACGAGGGCGACGGCGGCGGCGTAGGCCCCCAGCAGTCCGTTCTCCCCGCCGAACCACGCGGCGACGACCATGACGACGCCGCCGAGCGAGACCGGGAACCGCGCGATGGTGATGTACCGCTGGGCGGCCGCGCCGGTGAGCTCGAAGACGCCGAGGACGGCGACGACCGCCACGAGCGCGACGAAGGGCTCCGGGCGGAAGGCGAGCGAGAGGACGAGGAGCGCCACGAGACCGGCGGCGACCGGGATCGCCAGGCTGAGCTCGCGGCCCGCCCGGGGGCCGGCCTTCGGCGCAGGGGCGGCCGGCGCCTCAGCGCCCTGGCCCGCGTGCCCCTGGCCGGTGGCACCCGGCACCGTGGCGCCCGGCCCCGCGGGGCCGGGCGCCGTCGTCGGGTCCTGCGACACGTCCACGCCGTGGTCAGACCTCGAGGAGGTCCTTCTCCTTGGCCTCGACGACCTGGTCGATAGTGTCCACGTGCTTCTTGGTGACGGAGTCGAGCTCCTTCTCCGCGCGCGTGCCCTCGTCCTCGCCGACCTCGCCGTCCTTGACGAGCCGGTCGAGCTCCTCCTTGGCCTTGCGGCGGACCGCACGCACCGAGATGCGGGCGTCCTCGGCCTCGTTGCGGGCGAGCTTGACGTAGTCGCGGCGGCGCTCCTCGGTGAGGGCGGGCAGGACCACGCGCAGCACGTTGCCGTCGTCGGTCGGGTTGACGCCGAGGTCCGAGGCGCGCAGGGCCTTGTCGATCGCCGTCGACGCGCCGCGGTCGTAGGGCGAGATGAGGACCGTGCGGGCCTCGGGGATCTGCAGCGACGCGAGCTGCTGCAGCGGCGTCGGGGCGCCGTAGTAGTCCACGAGGATCGAGTTGAACATCGCGGCGCTCGCGCGGCCCGTGCGGATGTTGCTCATCCGCTCGCGGGCCACCTCGACGGCCTTGTCCATCTTGTCCTCTGCCTCGAGCAGGGTCTCGTCGATCACGTGGTCACTCCTCGTCCTCGGTGCCGGTGGTCACCAGCGTGCCGATCTTCTCACCCAGGAGGGCCCGGGTGACGTTACCTGTCTCGTTCATGCCGAACACGCGCATCGGCAGGTCGTTGTCCATGCACAGCGAGAACGCCGCCGCGTCGACCACCTTGAGGCCGCGCGCGAGCGCATCGGCGTAGGTGACGTGGTCGAGCCGGACCGCCGCCGGGTCCAGGCGCGGGTCGGCGCTGTACACGCCGTCGACGCCGTTCTTGCCCACCAGCACCTCGTCGCAGTGCGTCTCGAGCGCGCGCTGGGCGGTGACCGTGTCCGTGGAGAAGTACGGCATGCCGGCACCGGCCCCGAAGACGACGGCGCGGCCCTTCTCCATGTGCCGGATCGCCCGCAGCGGGATGTAGGGCTCGGCGACCTGGCCCATCGTGATGGCGGTCTGCACGCGGGTGCGCACGCCCGACTGCTCGAGGAAGTCCTGGAGCGCGAGCGCGTTCATCACCGTGCCGAGCATGCCCATGTAGTCCGCGCGCGAGCGGTCGAGGCCGCGGGCGCTGAGCTCGGCGCCGCGGAAGAAGTTGCCGCCTCCGACGACGACGGCGACCTCGACACCCTGGCTGTGCGCGTCGGCGATCTCGCGTGCGACCCGCAGGACGACGTCGGGGTCGAGGCCGACCTCGCCTCCGCCGAACACCTCTCCGGAGAGTTTGAGCATGACGCGGCGCGCGCCGGAGGTCCTCGCGCTGGCTGGGCCGTCGTGGGCGGTCCCGACGTCGGTCGGTCGCGGGTCGGTTCGGTCGGACATCAGCGTGGGTCTCCTTCGGGCGTCATGGCGTGGTGCGGAGAGGGCGTGAGCTGCTGCGGATAGGCGGGTGGCCCCGGACCTGTCGGTCCGGGGCCACCGTGGTTGCCTGCGTCAGGCGCCGACGCGGAAGCGGGCGAAGCCCGTCACCGTGCCGCCGACCTCCTCGACGACCTGGCGGACCGACTTCTTCGGGTCCTTGGCGAACGCCTGGTCGACCAGGACGTTCTCCTTGTAGAACCCGTTCATGCGGCCCTCGACGATCTTGGGCAGCGCCTGCTCGGGCTTGCCCTCGGCGCGCGAGGTCTCCTCCGCCACACGACGCTCGTCCTCCACCGTCTCCGCCGGGACGTCCTCGCGGTTGAGGTACGCCGGGGAGTACGCGGCGACGTGGAGCGCGATGTCGTGCGCGGCCTCCGCGCCGGCGGCGTCGGTGGCGACCATGACGCCGACCTGCGGCGGCAGGTCCTTGGCCGTGCGGTGCAGGTAGGACGCGACCTTCTCGCCCTCGAGCCGCTCGACCCGGCGGACCTCGATCTTCTCGCCGATGGTGGCGGCGAGGTTCTCGACGGCGGCCTGGACCGTGCCGTCGCCCGAGGGGGCGGCGAGCAGCGTGTCGAGGTCGGTGGCGCCGGACTCCACGGCGGCGGCGAGCACGGCGTCGGCGAGGGCGACGAACCGCTCGTTCTTCGCCACGAAGTCCGTCTCCGAGTTGACCTCGACCATCGTGCCGATCTCACCCTTGCCACCGGCGCGCACGTCGATCGCGACGAGGCCGTCGGAGGCCGAGCGGCTCTCGCGCTTGGCGATGCCCTTCAGCCCCTTGACGCGGATGATCTCGGTGGCCTTCGCGGTGTCACCGTCCGCCTCGTCGAGTGCGTTCTTGACGTCGAGCATGCCGGCACCCGTCGACTCGCGCAGGGCCTTGATGTCGGCCGCGGTGTAGTTGGCCATGGGTTCCTCTCTGTGCAGGTGTGCGTCAGTTGGCGGTGGTGTCGGTGGAGCCCTCGGTGGCGGGCTCCTCGGTGTCACCGGTGGCGCCCGGGGTCGGGGCGGCACCGGCGGCCGGAGCAACCTCCTCGGCCGGCGCGGCCGTCTCTGCGGGCGCCGGGACCTCCTCCGTCGACTCGGTCGCGACGGCCTCCGTCGGGGCGGAGGACTGCTCGACCGGGGTCGCCGGGTCGGCAGGGGCGGCCGTGGCCACGGCCGCGACCGGTGCCTCGGTGGCGGTCGCGTCGGCAGCCTCGGTCGGGGCGGCAGCCTCGGTCGGGGCGGCAGCCTCGGTCGGGGCGGCAGCCTCGCCGGCCGGAGCCTCCGTGGCGGGCGCCTCGGTGGCAGCGGCCTCGGTCGTCGCGGCCGGGGCCGCGGCGTCCGCCTCGTGGGCCGCGAGGAGCTCGCGCTCCCACTCGGCCAGCGGCTCGGCCTCGGCGTTCTCCGTGCCCTTGTTGCCACCGTGGCGGACCACGAGGCCCTCGGCGGCGGCGTCGGCGATCACGCGGGTGAGCAGCGCGACGGAACGGATCGCGTCGTCGTTGCCCGGGATGCGGTAGTCGACCTCGTCCGGGTCACAGTTGGTGTCGAGGATCGCCACCACGGGGATGTTGAGCTTGCGCGCCTCGGAGACCGCGAGGTGCTCCTTCTTGGTGTCGACGACCCACACCGCGGACGGGACCTTGCCCATGTCCCGGATACCGCCGAGCGTGCGCTCGAGCTTGTCCTTCTCGCGGCGCATCATGAGCAGCTCCTTCTTCGTGTGGCTCGAACCGGCCACGTCGTCGAAGTCGAGCTGCTCGAGCTCCTTGAGGCGCTGCAGGCGCTGGTGCACCGTGGAGAAGTTGGTCAGCATGCCGCCGAGCCAACGGTGGTTGACGAAGGGCATGCCCACGCGGCGGGCCTGCTCCTCGATGGCCTCCTGCGCCTGCTTCTTGGTGCCGATGAACAGGATCGTGCCGCCGTGCGACACGGTGTCCTTGACGAACTCGTAGGTCCGGTCGATCTCGGCGAGCGACTGCTGCAGGTCGATGATGTAGATGCCGTTGCGCTCGGTGAGGATGAAGCGCTTCATCTTGGGGTTCCAGCGGCGGGTCTGGTGACCGAAGTGGACACCGGACTCGAGCAGCTGACGCATGGACACGACGGCCATGGCTCGTCCCTTCTGACGCGGGATCGCCCGCGCGCGTTCGGCCCCGTCGCTCGGCGAGGGGCCCTATCCGTGGTTGTCGGTCATGACCGGGTGGCCACGACCCCTGGTGCCTGCGACGTCGGCGCCCGCTGGGCGGGACCGCTGCCGATCGCCCCGCCGACCGAGGCCGTCCGCAGGTGCGGGGGCTGGTGCGGCGGTGAGCAGGCACGCGAAGTCGACCGGCTCGAGGCCGGTCGCCCTGTCATGGTAGCGGAGCGCACCGCACCACCGCTCCCCCTGCACTGCGTCGTGCGACTCATCAGGGTGCGGCTCGGCAATGTGCGGCTCGTCAGGGTGTAGTTCGTCAATGAGCGTCTCATCGATGTGCGGCTCCCCAGCGAGGCTGCCTGTGGCGACCCGGCACCGACGAGCGTTCCACAGGGGATCTCGCGACACGGCCGTCCACCGTGCCTGCGCCGCTGCCGGCGACGGCGGGAGCGCGTGCGCTGTGCTCGCCTCATGGACACGACGTCGACGGTCTCCTCCTCCACCTCCTGGGCACGGTTCCGGATTCGGGCCCGTCTGCTGCCGCTCGCCCTGCTCCTCCTGCTCGCTTTCACGGCCGGTCCACCGGTACCCGCCGCCGCGGACGGTGAGCCGGACGGCGGCGCACCGGGCCTCGGCCTGTTCAGCGACGACGTCGCCCGCGCGTACGCCACCGTTCGTGGAGGGATCGTCGGGGATGCCGGCGGGAGCGTCGGAAGGTCTGCCGGTGGAAGCGTCGGCGTGGACGTCGGCGGAAGCACTGGCGGCGATGCGACGGTCGAGTACGAGTGGCCCACGGGAGGGCCCGTCGGGGTGCTCTCCCCGTTCGAGGGCTCGGCCACGCCGTACGGCCCCGGTCACCGAGGGGTCGATCTCGACGTCCGTCCGGGCACCGCCGTACTTGCGGCCGCCGACGGCGTCGTGGCGTTCGCGGGAATGGTCGCCGGTCGTCCGGTCCTCTCGATCGACCACGCCGACGGCCTGCGGACCACGTACGAGCCCGTCGACGCCGCCGTCTCCCGCGGCGACCGGGTCACCGCGGGGCAGGCGGTCGGCTCGGTGACCTCGGTGCACTGTCCACCGCCCGGCTGCCTGCACTGGGGCGCGCGTCGTGGCAGCCACGACTACGTCGATCCGCTCTCGCTGGTCGGGGCGGGGCCGCGGCCGGTGCGGCTGCTCCCCCTCGGCGGCTGAGCCGGCACAGCCCACGCGCCGGTCCGGTGACGCGGCCGGGCCGTCACGCGGCCGGGCCACCGGGCCGCACACTCAGACCTTTGGGCCGCACGGTCAGACCTTCGGGCGGAGAGGTCGGAGGATCAGCCCGGGCGCTCGAGCGGGCCGACGCCGTCGTCAGGCCCGGGGGTGCGCCTGGGTGAAGACCGAGCGCAGCCGCTCCGGGCTCACGTGCGTGTAGCGCTGCGTGGTGGCGAGCGAGGAGTGGCCGAGGATCTCCTGCACCGAGCGCAGGTCGGATCCGCCGGCGAGCAGGTGCGTGGCGGCGGTGTGCCGCAGCCCGTGCGGGGCGACGTCGGTGACGCCCGCGAGCGCGGTCGCGCGGTGGAGCACGGCGCGGACCGTTCGGGCGTCGATGCGGCTCCCGCGCACGCCGACGAACAGCGCCCGCTCGCCCGGGTGCCCGACCAGCTCGTGCCGGACCTGCGTCCATCGGCGCACGGCGTCGCCGGCGGGCCGCCCGAGCGGGACGACCCGTTCCTTGTCCCCCTTGCCCACCACGCAAACGGTGAGCTCGTCGAGGTCGACCGACCCGACGTCGAGCGAGACGAGCTCCCCCACCCGCAGCCCGCTCGCGTAGAGCAGCTCGAGGGCTGCGAGGTCACGCACGTGCACGGCGGTGCCGGCCTGCGCCCGCCCGGCGGCGGCGTCGAGCAGCCGTTCGACGGACTCGACGCCGAGCACCGTCGGCAGATGGCGGTCCGGACGCGGGGAGCGCAGCCGCTGGGTCGGGTCGATGTCCACGCGACCCGTGCGGGCAAGCCAGGCGCCGAAGGCACGGACGGCAGCGGCGCGGCGGGCGAGCGTCGAGCGCGACAGGCCTCGGGCCTGCTGTCCCGCGAGCCAGGACCGCAGGGTGACGAGGTCGAGACGGGAGAGGTCGACGTCGGCGTCCGGGTCATCCTGGCCGAGGTGCTCCATGAGCGTGGCGACGTCACCGAGGTACGCGCGCACGGTGTGGGCAGACAGTCCGCGTTCGCCCGCCAGGTGGCGCTCGAAACCCGCGTCGAGGGCGGCCCGCGTCAACGGCACCTCGGGCCCCCGGCTCGTCGCGGTCATGCGCAGAGCGTACGCCGCCGGGGGCGGCCGTGGCCTGCGGATGCGACCCGCGCACGCGTAGAGGGCCCGGCCTCGCCAATCGGCGGCCACGCCCGTGGATCGACCGCCACCGCCCGTGGGTCGGCCGCGCGCGTCGGCTGGCCCTGTCCATCAGGCGGTCCGTCGTCCAGCTGGCTGGCCCTGTCCCTCAGCCGGCCCGTCATTCAGCTGGCTGGCCCTGTCCCTCAGCCGGCCCGTCGTTCAACCTGCCGCGCGTGCTGGTCGGCTGCGGCGCCACCGCCCCGACGAGTGCTCGATCCTGCCCATGAGCTCGAGCAGGCCGAGCGCGGACCGCACCGTCCGCAGGTCCAGACCGGCGTTCCGTGCGATCGAGGACTCCTCGGCCGCCCGGACAGCAGGCAGGGCGTCGAGTACCCGCGCACACGCGGGGTCCAGTCCGTCCAGGAGCCCGGGCTCCTCGTCGGCGGCCGACGCGCCCCCCGGCGCCGATCCCGAGCGCCGGCTCGAGCCGGAAGCAGAGCCGGCTCCCGCACCAGGACGTGGGCCGGAGCCGGCCGCGCCCGTCGCACCGGTCGGCGAGCGACGGCCGAGCGTCGCGCCGATGGGCAGGGCGAGCTCGAGCAGCTCCTCGGCGTTCGTCACGCAGGTCGCCCCCTGTTCGCGCATCAGCCGGTGGCACCCGGCGGATGCCATCGAGGTGACGGGACCGGGGACGGCGCCGACGGGCCGTCCGATCCCGGCGGCGTGCCGCGCCGTCGACAGGGCACCGGACCGGTGGGCGGCCTCGACGACGAGCGTGGCGCCCGACATCGCCGCGATGAGGCGGTTCCGCGCGAGGAACCGGTGCCGCGCCGGGTTCGACCCGGGCGCCGCCTCCGCCACGACCGCACCGTCCTCGAGGAGCTGCTCAAGCATCCGTGCGCTGCCCGCCGGGTAAAACCGGTCGATGCCCCCGGCCATCACCGCCACCGAGCAGCCGTCGACGGCGAGCGCCCCGCGGTGCGCCGCCGTGTCGATCCCGTAGGCGCCGCCGGACAGGACGACCATGCCGGCGTCCGCCACCCCCGCGGCGATCTCCGCTCCCACGCTCATGCCGTACGGGGTCGATGCCCTGGATCCGACGATCCCGGCGGCAGGCCGTGCGAGCGCCGCGAGCTGTCCCCGTCCCCACAGCCCGGGTGGTGCGTCCTCCCCCAGGTCGTCGAGTCCCGCCGGCCACTGTGCGTCTCCGGGAACGACGAACCACCCGCCCAGCTGGTCGACCCGGTCGAGCTCGCGCGCGGGTTCGAGGTGCTCGAGCCGCGGCGTCCAACGGGCGACCGACGTCGCGAGGGAGCCCCGCCCGTCGTCGACGCCGGGCGGTACGGGTGGGAGCACGACCCCACCGGCAGCCCTGCGCAGCCAGGCGAGCGCCTCCGGTGCGCCGAGCTCCCGCGCAAGGCGGTGGGCCTGGGGGTCCGGGCCTTCGACGAGTCGGGTCCAGGCCGCCCGGGCGAGGTGCTCCTCGCTACGGGGTGCGGATGCGCTCTGGTGTTCACGCACGGCCGACCTCCTGCGTCCGCAGTGCCATGGCCTCGCCGACCTGCATCGAGGTCGGTGCCGCGTCCCCGTTGAGGTCCGCCATCGTCCAGGCCACGCGCAGGACCCGGTCCATCCCCCGCATGGAGAGCGCGCCGACGTCGACGCTGCGAGCCACCAGCTGGACGGCGCTGCGCCCGGTGTGCGCCCGCAGCCAGGAGCCGGGCACCTCGGCGTTCGTCGACCACCCCGTACCCGCGAGCCGCTCCCGCGCGGCGGACCGGGCCTCCGCCACCCGGGCCGCGACCTGGGCGCTGGGTTCGGCGGGTCCCTCGACGGCGGCCGCGGCGCGCGAGACCCGGTCGACCCCGATCCGCAGGTCGATGCGGTCGAGCAGCGGTCCCGAGAGGCGCGAGAGGTAGCGCGAGCGGACAGCGCTCGAGCAGGTGCACAGGCTGCCGTCCCCGACGGCGTGGCCGCACGGACACGGGTTCGCGGTCATGACGAGTTGGAAGCGGGCCGGGAAACGGGCGGAACCGGCGGCCCGGTGCAGCACGATCTCTCCGGACTCCAGCGGCTGGCGGAGCGTGTCGAGCACGCGTGTGGAGAACTCGGGGCTCTCGTCGAGCAGGAGCACGCCGCGGTGCGCCCGTGAGGCGGCGCCCGGCCGCGGGAGCCCCGCGCCACCGCCGACGACGGCGACCGCCGTGGCCGTGTGGTGCGGCTCCTCGAACGGCGGGCGCCGCACCAGGGTGTCCCCCGCGTAGACGCCCGCCACCGAGTGGACGGTGGTCACCTCGAGGGCGGCGTCGTCGTCGAGGTCCGGGAGGAGCCCCGGCAGGCGGGCGGCCAGCATCGACTTCCCCGCCCCGGGCGGACCCACGAGGAACAGGTGGTGGCCGCCGGCCGCGGCGATCTCGAGCGCGCGACGGGCGCGCGACTGGCCGAGGACGTCGGCAAGGTCGAGCACGGGTCTCGCCTCGGGCGCGGGCGCTTCCGCCGCACTGTTCGGCGTGGCCGGCAGGTGCGGGCGGCGCGCCTGGCCGCCGAGCGCGACGACGACGTCCGCCAGGTGCTCGACCGCGCGGACGGTCATGCCGGCGACGAGCCGCGCCTCGTCGGCGTTGGCGGCCGGGACGACGACCTCCGTGATCCCCCGGGCCCGCGCGGCGACAACTGACGGGAGGACGCCACGCACGCGCTGGACCCGGCCGTCCAGGCCGAGCTCGCCGAGGAAGAGCCTGGGCGTGCGGTCCTCGATGTCCCCGCCGGCGGCGAGCACGCTGACGGCGAGCGCGAGGTCGAGCCCGGTGCCGTGTTTGTGGAGCGAGGCCGGGGCGAGATTGACGGTGGTGCGCGAGGGCCGCCACGGCCGCCCGCACGAGGACAGCGCGGCGCGCACGCGTTCGCGCGCCTCCGACACGGACGTGTCCGGCAGGCCGACCACCGTGAACGCAGGCAGCCCGTCGGCGATGTGGGCCTCGACGTCGACCACGTGACCCGTCGTCCCCTCCAGGGCGACGGTCATGGCCCGGCCGAGGCGCGCCGCCATCAGGCCACCGCCTTGAGGTGGGTCACGCGCGGAGGACCGTGCTGCACGAGGACGCCGACGACGTCGATGCGGATCCGCGCGCCGCGGTAGGCGGTGACACCGGCGGCGGGATCCCACGGGCGCTCACCGATTGCACCGGCGACCACCCAGGCCCGCGCGAGCCGTCGCAGCCGCGCGGCCTTCTCGCGCGTCACCGCCTCCACCGGATCGCCGAAGGTCAGCGTGCGACGGGTCTTGACCTCGACGGCGACCCACGAGCCGTCCGCCGCATCCCACGCGACGAGGTCGAGCTCGCCCTCGCGGACCCGCCAGTTGCGGTCGACGACCGCGAGCCCGTCAGCCTCGAGGTGCCGCGCGGCCTCCCGCTCTCCCCATGCGCCGAGCGCGAGGCGTCCGGCCGAGGGCGGCGGCGCGACCTCCGGCCCCTCGTGCCCGTCCAGCTCCGTGCCGACGTCCGGCATATCGACCACCTCCGCCCACCACCCAAGGCGAGGTCACCCGCCCGGCGCGCGGGACGGCGTCGGCCCTGGGGACGGGGGTGGCGTGAGGCGGGCTGTGGAGCCGGGGCGCACGCACTGCCCTGGCGTGTGCGGAGCCGAGGCGGACGACCGGAGCCGAAGCCTGTGGGACCGAGCCGGACGACCGGCGCGGCGCCTATCCCTCGACGGCGGCGAACCAGTCCCGGAGCTCGCTCGTCACGGCGTGGGCCGCCTCGAGCGGCGCGAGATGCCCGATGCCGGGCAGCAGCGTGACGGCCGGCGTGCCGGGCAGGAGGCCGGCGAGCTCGTGGGCCTGGGCTGCCGGGATCCACGGGTCGTCCTCGCCCCAGGCGATGCGGGTGGGGACGCGGACGTCGCCGAGCCGAGCCACGATCGGCCGGGTGTCCTCCGGCGTGAGGCTCGCGATCTGCCGATAGAAGGCGGGCCGGCCGGCGGTCGTGGTCCACGGCGCGGCGAGCAGGGCCGGCAGGCCCGGGTCCAGGCCGTGGCCGCCCGCTCCCGCGACGTACTCGCGCACGAGCGCGGCGTGCAGGTCGGGCGGGAGCGCGCCGAAGACGTCCTCGTGCTCGGCGACGAGGCGGAAGAACGGCGAGCCCCACGGGTCGAGCGTGACGACGTCGAGGAGATGGACCGACGCCGCCTCGAGCCCCTCGAACAGGTGGGCGCCGAGGACGACGGCGCCACCGATGTCGTGCCCGACAAGATGCGGCCGGTCCAGCCCCAGGTGCTCCGTGAGCGCGGCGAGCCGGCGGCGCTGGGCGACGAGGTCGACGTCCGACCCCTCACCGACGAGCGGGACGGACTCCCCGTACCCGGGCATGTCCCACAGGTGGACGCGCCGGTCTCGGGCGAGCTCGCGCGCCACCGGGGCCCACACGCGCGCGGACCAGGGCGTGCCGTGGCACAGGACGACGTCGCGGGGCCGGCGGCCGCCGGTCGCCGCGCTCCCCTCGCCCGGCCGGTCGGGGCCGAGCGTCCAGGTAGCGACGGGGACGTCGAGATCGATGCGGGTCGGCTCCGGCAGTGCGAGGGCGTCCGCGACCGACCCGGGAAGGCCGGTGGCACGGCCGGGCGGATCGGTCCCCCGACGGGCCGGGTCGGTGCCCCGGCTGGCCGGGTCGGTGGCACGGCCGGACAGGCCGGTCCCCCGGCGGGCCGGGCCGGACCTGTCCCCCACGACGCCTACGGGAGCTTCATGTCCGGCTGGTTGAGCTCCTCGACGTTGACGTCCTTGAACGTCACCACCCGCACGTTCTTCACGAAGCGCGCCGAGCGGTAGACGTCCCACACCCAGGCGTCGGCGAGGTTGAGCTCGAAGAAGACGTCACCGCCGGCATTGCGGACCTGCACGTCCACGCTGTTGCACAGGTAGAAGCGCCGCTCCGTCTCGACCACGTAGGTGAACAGGCTGACGACGTCGCGGTACTCGCGGTAGAGGCCGAGCTCGAGCTCGGTCTCGTAGTTCTCCAGGTCTTCGGCACTCACCGGTCCATCATGCCTCGCGTCGGGCGGGCAGCCGCCAGGAGCGCCGGTGCCAGTCGCTCGCGCCGGACGTCGCGAGGGCCTCGAGGTGCGCGGCGGAGCCGTACCCCTTGTTGCCGGCCAGCCCGAACGCGGCGAGCTCGGGGCGCTCCGCGGCCTTCGCCATGAGCGCGTCCCGCTCCACCTTGGCGAGGACCGAGGCGCCCGCGACGGACGCGCACCGCATGTCCCCCTTGACCACGCAGTGCACCGGGACGTCCCAGGCGGGCGCGGCGGCCTCGACCTCCGGCTCCACCGCCGCGAACAGGTCCGCGGCCGGCTCGGCGAGCCAGTCGTGCCGCCCGTCGAGGATGGTGACGCCGGCGACCAGGCCCGCGGCGGCGAGCGTGTGCCGCACGCGGGCGAGCGCGCGACGGGCGGCGAGCCGCTGGGCGGCAAGGATCCCGAGGGCGTCGATCTCGGCGGGCGAGGAGTGGCCGACGGCGCAGGCCACCGACCACGCCCGCACCGGCTGGACGAGCGCCTCGCGCACGGCCGGTCGGAGCAGCTTGGAGTCGTTGAGGCCGGTCGGCACCGCACCGGCGTCGCGGGTGACGGCGCAGACCCCGATGCTCACCGGTCCGGCGAGGGCGCCGCGCCCCACCTCGTCGACGCCGAGGACCACGGCGTGCTCGGGCAGGTCGGCGAGCAGCTCGCTCTCGTGGGCGAGGTCGGGACCGCCGGCCGTCGCCCTTGCGTCTCCGACGCTCACGGGGCCGGCACGTCCTCGAAGGTCTCCTCCGGGTCGGAGTGCCAGGTGAAGCTGTCGAACGGCCACACCGTGAGCCGGGCCGTGCCCACCACGTTGTCCAGCGGCACGAACCCGCCGCCCGGTCCGCCCATGTGCGCGCGGGAGTCCGCGGAGTTGCCGCGGTTGTCGCCCATCACCCACAGGTGCCCCTCGGGGACGACGACCTCGAACTCGGTCTCCGAGGGTGCGGCGCCCGGCGCGAGGTAGGGCTCGTCGACGGGCGCGCCGTTGACCATGATCTCGCCGTCCGGGCTGCAGCAGGTCACCGTGTCCCCCGGGAGGCCGATGACGCGCTTGATGAGGTGCTGGCCCGCGTCCTGCGGGAGGATCCCGATGAACGTCAGCCCGTCGGTGAGGGCCCGCTGCACGGGGTTCGACGACGGCTGGGGCTGCTCGTCCAGCCATCCGCCCGGGTCGACGAAGACGACGATGTCCCCGTGCTCGAGGTCGAACGGCCCGGGCGTCAGCTTGCTGACCATCACGCGGTCGCCGACCTCGAGGGTGTCCTCCATCGAGCCCGAGGGGATGTAGAAGGCCTGGACGAGGAAGGTCTTGATGAGGACGGACAGCGCCAGCGCGCAGACGACCACGACGACCGTCTCGCGGACCCACGCGCCGATACCGCCGCGACGGTTGGACCGGCCGATACCGCGTCGTCGCTCGGTCGCCGTCGCGCCGGTCCCGTCGGCCGTGCCCGGGCCGTCCACCGCGTCCGTCTCGCGCACCGTGTCCGTCTCGTCCGGGGTGGGCGCGCTCGGCGGGGTGGGCGGCTGGGTCATGCGTCCTCCTCGGTACGGCCGGCCGGATGACCTGCCCGCTCGGCGTCCCCGCCGCGAACGATGGCCACGTTAGCCCGCGCACGGCGACGCCCGGCGGACGTCGTCCACCGGGCGTCGGTCGTGGTCGTCAGGCGCGCGCCTGGACGGGCGGGGGTCAGCGGCCCGAGCTCTCGCGCTTCTCGCGGATCTTGGCGGCCTTGCCGCGCAGGTCGCGCAGGTAGTAGAGCTTGGCGCGGCGCACGTCGCCGCGGGTGACGCGCTCGATCGAGTCGATCGACGGGGAGTGCACGGGGAAGGTGCGCTCGACACCGACGCCGAAGCTGACCTTGCGGACCGTGAAGGTCTCGCCGACGCCGTGGCCCTGACGGCCGATGACGTGGCCCTGGAACACCTGGACGCGCGAGCGGGTGCCCTCGACGACCTTGACGTTGACCTTGACGGTGTCTCCGGCCCGGAAGTCCGGGATGTTGTCACGCAGCGACTTGTTGTCGATGAAGTCCAGCTTCTGCATGGTGCTCACTCCTTCGCCCGTGCGCGCAGGTCACGGCCGGCTGGTCGGCGCTGGGCGCCGTCTCGGTTCGGGTGCCCGCTGTGGTCGCGACCCCCTGCGGCAGGTCGGGACCGCGGCGCATGGCCGCGCGAGCCGCTCCATCCTGCCACAGGGCGCCCGCCCGGCCACAGGGCGTCGGTGGCTACGTGGACGTGAGGTCGCGCACCATGACGAGGTCCTCGTGCTCGATCGAGCCGACCCGGAACCGGCGTCGTCCGACGACGTCGAACCCGGCCTTCGCGTAGGCACGCCGGGCCCGCCGGTTGCCGGCGTTGGTGCCGAGCCACAGTCCCCGCACCGGCTCACCGCCCGCCTCGGCGGCCGCGGCCGCCACGACGGCCGAGTCGAGCAGGAGCTTCGCGAGCCCGCTCCCGAAGTACTCGGGCAGCACGTAGATCTTCGACAGCTCGGCCACGGGGCGCGCCTCGACGACGGCGGCGACGTCCTCGGCGCAGGGCGGCTCGTCGGCGACGGGCAACCGGGTGAGCGTGTAGCCGACCAGCCGCTCCCCCACGACCGCGACCTGCAGCACCGAACGGTCCGAGACCGCGTGCTCGCGGATCCGCTCCGCCGACAGGTGGGCGTCGACGAACGCGGCGATGTCCTCCTCGGCGGTGCCGGGCGGGCAGGCGAGCGGGAACGTGCGGGCGGCGAGCGCGGCGAGCTCGTCGGTGTCCTCCGGCGTCGCGTCCCGCACCGTCACGCGCTCGGGCCGCTCGGCGCCCGTGGGGGCGAGCCAGCCCAGGCGCGCGAGCGTGCGCCGGTCGGCCTTCGTCAGCGTGGCGGCATCCAGTGCGGCGACGAGTTCGGGCCGGCGCTCGGCGGTGCGCTCGAGGGAACGTTCGCGGCGCCAGGAAGCGGCGGCGCCGTGGTCGCCGGACGTGAGGACGTCCGGGACCTCCAGCCCCCGCCACTCGGTGGGCCGCGTGAAGACCGGGTACTCGAGCGTGCCGTCGCCGGCGTGCGACTCCTCGGTGAGCGACTCGGGATTGCCGACGACGCCCGGCAGCAGCCGCACCACGCCCTCGATCAGCGCGAGCGCCGCGACCTCCCCGCCGTTGAGGACGTAGTCGCCGAGGGAGAACTCGAGGACGCGCACGCTCTCGTGCGAGCGGTAGTGCTCGGCCACCCGGGCGTCGATGCCCTCGTAGCGTCCGCAGGCGACGACCAGCGGCCCCCCACCCGCCGCGAGCTCCTCGAGCACGGTCTGGGTGAGCGGCGTGCCGGCGGGCGCCGGGATCGCGAGCACTCCCCCGCCCTCGAGCAGCGGGTCGAGGGCCCGGCCCCACACGTCGGCGCGCATGACCATGCCCGCGCCGCCCCCCGCAGGCGTGTCGTCGACGGTGCGGTGCCGGTCGGTCGTCACGTCCCGTAGGTCGTGGACGGAGATCTCGACGAGACCGTCGCGACGGGCCTTCCCGATGAGGCTGAGTTCGAGCGGCGCGAGGTAGTCGGGAAAGATCGACACGACGTCGATGCGCACGTCAGGCGGGTCCCGTCTCGTCGCCGGAGGGCTGGGTCTCGTCCTCGTCCCGGGTCTCGTCCGCGTCCTGGGCCTCGTCGTCGTCCCGGTTCTCGACTGCGTCCTCGGCCTCGTCGGGCAGCGGGTCCGCGGCGAGCAGCCCGCGCGGTGGGTCGAGGACGACGCGGCCGGTGGCGACGTCGACCTCGGGGACGATGGCCCGCACGAACGGGACGGGCGTCGTCTCCCCGCCGGTCTCCCGCACGAGCAACAGGTCGTGGCCGGGGGCGTGCTGGAGGCCGACGACCTCGCCGACCGGGCTCCCGTCCGGGCGTTCGACGCGCAGCCCGCGCAGCTCGTGCGGGTACCAGGCGTCCGCCTCGTCGTCCTCCTCGTCGGTCTCGACGACGAGGCGCACCCCGCGCAGCGACTCGGCGGCCGTACGGTCCTCCGCCCCCTCGAAGCGTACGTAGAGCGCGCCGCGGTCCTCGCGGGCCGTGGCCACGGTCAGCGGGCCGGCGTCCGGCGGGTCGGTCTCGAGCGTCGCCCCGGGGGCGAGGCGACCGGCCGGGTCGTCGGTGCGGACGTCGAGCCGGACCTCCCCCTTGAGCGCGTGGGGCGCGCCGACGACGGCGACGGTGAGCTGCACAGCTCCTCCAGGTGGTGGGTGGGCGGGTGGAACGACGCGGACCCGGCCCGCAGGGCGGGCCGGGTCCGGCGGTGGTGCGTGGGTGGCCTCAGCGGCGGTCGGTGTCCACGACGTCGATCCGCACGGGACCGGACGTCGACAGGGCGCCGACGACGGTGCGCAGCGCCTTGGCGGTGCGACCCTGGCGCCCGATGACGCGACCGAGGTCGGCCGGGTCGACCCTCACCTCGAGGAGGTCACCGCGCCGCAACGAGCGCTCGGCGACCCGGACGTCGTCCGGGTTGTCGACGATGCCGCGCACGAGGTGCTCGAGGGCGTCGGCCAGCACGTCAGGCCTCCTCGGCCGGCGTCTCGGCCTCGGCGTCCGCGGGCGCGTCGGTCTCGGCCGGCTCGTCCGTCGACGCGTCCTCCGCGGGCGCCGCGCCGGCCGACTCGGCGGCGGCCTCGGCAGCCGCGGCGGCGTCCGCCTCGGCCTTCTTGGCCGACGCGTCGGCCTTGCGCTTCTCCGCGGCGTCCTCGGCGGCCTTAATGCTCGCCTCGCGCTCCGCGGCGATCGTCTCCTCGGAGGCGTCCTTCGTCCGCAGCGTGCCCTCGGCGCCGTCGAGGCCCTTGAACTGCTGCCAGTCGCCGGTGACCTTGAGCAGCGCGGCGACCTGCTCGGTCGGCTGCGCGCCGACGCCGAGCCAGTACTGCGCACGCTCGGAGTCGATCTGGATGAGCGAGGGCTCCTCCATCGGGTTGTAGAGGCCGATCTCCTCGATGGCCCTGCCGTCGCGGCGGGTGCGCGAGTCCATGACGACCACGCGGAAGTGCGGGGAGTGAATCTTGCCGAGACGCTTGAGTCGGATCTTGACTGCCACTTGAGTGGGTGCTCCTGGTTCTGGGGTTCAGGTGGGCGTGCGCGCGCGGCCGGTGGGACACGACCTTGCACGTTTCCCGGGACACGATCCGCGCGGGAGAGAGGGGCCCACGCGCACCGGGTACAGCCCGCCATTGTGCCAGACATCTCCCCCGCCGGCATGGGCCTCCGCCGGCCGGCTGCGTGCCGTCCGACACGTCCGGCGGGTACGCAGGCGTCGCGGGTCAGGCGGGTCGGGGCCGCACGGGCACCCTGCGCAGCACGAGCCAGAGACCGAGCGCGGAGGCGATCGCCGCGCCGAGGCCGGCGGCGCACCGGACGGTCACGGTGCGGTCGAACGGCAGGAGGCCGTCGAGGACCGGTCCGCGCAGGTCCGTCCCGGTGACGAGGAAGACCGTGGCGAGCAGCGGGAGCAGCGCGGGCAGGGCGAGCAGGACACCCACGAGCACGCGCCGTCCGTGGAAGCGCTGGAACAGGCCGCCCACGAGCTGGCCGGCGGGGGAGGCCATGGTGGTGTTGGCGAACATGACGAGCAGCAGGAAGAGCCAGCCGCGCTCCCAGGTGGCCGCGCCCTCGACGTCGGGGAAGCCGTGCGGCCAGCCGGCGACGTCGAAGGCGAGCGCCTCGGCGGCCATGAGCGCGGTCGCGACGCCCGCCCACAGGAGCCCGGAGACGGGAGCGGCGGCGAGGTTGCCGGCGACGACGGCCGACCGGGTGGCCCCCTGGGGGACGAACGCGTCGACGTGCGTACGCACCAGGGAGAGCGAGACGACGAACGGGACGCCGAACAGGAGCGCCGAGACCGTGGCGACGAACGACCGGTCGACGGTCCAGCCCACGGCGATGACGGTGAGGACGACGGCCGCCGCCGCGAGGCCGACGACGAGGGCGATGCCCGCGACGGCGAGGTGGACGCTCGAGGTCCACCGCGCCACCACGAGCCACTGGGGCGGGCGCCTGCCCGCGGGAGAGGGCTCGGTGAGCAGCTCGGTCATGAGGTCCTCCCGGTCATGTGGATGACGACGTCCTGCAGGCTGACGTGCCCCACCCCGATGCCCCTGGCGGCGAGCTCGCCGCGCCGCGCCGGATCGGGCGGGAGGAGCACGGTGGCCTCCGTGGTGGGGCCGAGCGTCCGCTCGGCGAGGACGGTGTGGTGGGCCAGCTCCTCGCGCACGACGTCGGTCCGGCCCGTGAGGGTGGCGCCGCGGGCGCGCAGGTCCTCGGACCTGCCGGCGTGCAGCACATGTCCGTCGTCGAGGAGGACGACGTCCTCGAGCACGTTCTCGATCTCGGAGATCAGGTGGCTCGAGAGCACGATCGTGCGGGGGTGCCGGGCGTAGTCGGCGAGGAGGATCTCGTAGAACTCCGTGCGGGTGGGTGCGTCCATACCGAGGTGGACCTCGTCGAACATCGTCAGCGGCGCGCGCGAGGCGAGCCCGATCACCGCGCCGAGCACGGACCGTCGGCCCCGGGACAGGCTGTTCGGGTGCGTGGCGAGGTCGATGCCGAAGTGGTCGAGGAGCTGCTCCGCCCGGGCCTGGTCCCAGGTGGGGCGGAGCAACCGGGCCACGCGAAGCGTGTCCGCGACCGCCTGGTCGGCGATGACGTCGCCGGACTCCCGCACGAGGCAGACGGCGGGCATGGTCCGGGGATCGTCGAACGGGTCGCGGCCGCCGACGGTGACCCGCCCGCGGGTCGGGGCGTGGAAGGCGGCGACCAGCGAGAGGGCGGTCGTCTTGCCGGAGCCGTTGCGGCCGAGCAGGCCGGTGATACGGCCCGGGACGATCTCGAAGGTGGCGTCCTTCAGCGCCCACGTCCGGCCGTGGCGGACGCCGACGCGGTCGAGGGTCGCACCGAGGGGGTCGGGCAGGGACATGGCGATCACTCCTGGAGGAGGGCCGGGCGACGTCCCGCCGTCCGGCGTGGTCGGTCAGAGCGTGCGCATCCGCACGGGGACGTCGCGCAGCAGCAGCCAGGACAGGCCGACGGTGTACGCCGCGAGCACGGCGAGGGCGACGACGGCGACGGGGCCGTCCGCCCAGGCCGTGAGGTCCGGGATCGGCCCGACGGTCAGTGAGTCCTCGGAGATGAACAGTCCGACGACGAGCAGCGGCAGTGCCGTGAGCGGCAGGGTGAGGATGGCGACGAGGACGGCTCCGGACCGGAAGCGGTAGAAGGCGGCGCCGACGAGGGTGCCGGCGAGCGCGGCGGCGACCACCACCGATCCGCGTTCGATCGCGAGGGTGATCCAGCCGTCCGCCCACGGCGCCGACCCGGCGTCGTCGGCCGAGGCCACGTGCGCCCAGCCGGCCCGGTCGTAGAGCAGGCCCTCGAGCCATACGGTGACCGTACTGACCACGCCCACGAGCGTCCCGGCCACAGCGCCCGCGGAGGGCACGGCGACCCAGACCGACCGGCGGGTCGCGCCGGCGGGCACGAGCGTGTCCATCCCGGCCCATACGCTCCAGATCGTCAGGCCGAACGTGAACCACACCTGGGCCTGGAGCCCGTACTGCACGAACGACTGCTCGGGCGTGCCGAAGAGATGGACGGCGAGGACGACCAGGGAGAAGACGACCGTCGCGCCGAGGAGGACCCAGCCCGCGAACGCCAGCTGGACCACCCCGAAGTACTCCAGGGTCGCGCGGGTCGGCCGGACGGGTCCGGGCCGCGTGTCGACGGCGGTCATGACTTCCTCCCGGTGAGGTCGATGACGATCTCCTGCAGCCCGACGGGCTCCACGCCGATCCCGCGCGCCACGAGTGCGGCCCGTGCGTCGTCGTCGAGGCCGGTGACGGTGAGCTCGGCGGTGGGGCCGAGCTCGCGCTCGGCGAGCACGCGGAGCCCGGCCGCGGCGTCGCGTACCTCGTCCGCGCGGCCGGTGAGGCGGGCGCCACGGCCGCGCAGGTCGTCGACGGTGGTGTCCTCGATCGCGCGTCCGGCGTCGAGGACGATGACGCGTTCGAGCATGTGCTCGACCTCGGAGATGAGGTGGCTCGAGAGCACGATCGTGCGCGGATGCTCCACGTAGTCGGCCAGCATCGCGTCGTAGAACCCGACCCGGGTGGGCGCGTCCATGCCGAGGTGGACCTCGTCGAACATGGTCAGCGGGGCCCGGGACGCAAGCCCGACGACCGCGCCGACCACCGCCCGCTTGCCGCGCGAGAGCCGGGCGACCTTGCTCGTCAGCGTGACCTCGAACCGGTCGAGCAGCTCCTCCGCCCACGCCTGGTCCCAGGCCGGGCGGAACATCCGCCACAGGGCGAGGACGTCCTTGACCTTGTCGTCGGCGTCGATGTCACCCGACTCGCGGATCAGGCAGACCGACGCGTGCGTCGGGGCGTGCTCGAAGGGGTCCCGGCCGCCCACGGTCACGCTGCCCGCGCTCGGGCGACGGAAGGCCGCGAGCAGCGAGAGCGCCGTGGTCTTGCCGGCGCCGTTGCGGCCGAGCAGGCCGGTGATCGTGCCCGCCTCGACGGTGAACGTCACGTCGTCGAGCGCGGTGTCGCGTCCGTAGCGCAGGTGCACGTCGTCGAACCGCGCGGCGAGCGGAGGGTGGTCGGTCATCGGTACTCCTTCTCTCGTGGGCCCTGCAGCCTCCCGGACGGCGGTGACGGCCGGGAGGCCGCTGGGGCGCGGTCAGGACCAGCGGAACAGGCGTGCGGACAGCGGGTAGAGCACGGCGACGTAGACGGTCATGACGGCGAGCTGCAGCCACGGGACGCCGGAGCCGAACCACGCCTCGGTCATCGCCTGGCCGGCGGCGCCGAGCGGCGTGTAGGTACCGATGGTCTCGACGATGGACGGCATGAGCGGGCCCGGCGTCCACAGTCCCGCGAAGAACAGCATCGGGAAGTAGACGAGCATGCCCAGGCCGTTGGCGGTGGACGCCTTGGCGGCGACCGCCGCGATGAGGAGCCCGATCCCGAACGTGGACGCCGCCCCCAGGAGGAACGAGACGGCCAGCAGCAGCGGCTGCCGCACGGCCTCGAGGTCGAACACGAGGGCCGAGAGCCCGACGGCGAGCCCCGCCGCGACGAGGAACGCCAGCGTGCTGACGACCACCTGGGCGACGAGGATCCCCTGCGGCCGCATCGGCGTCGTGGCGAGGCGGCGCAGCACGCCGCGCTCCCGGTACCCGGCGACGTACGACGGCAGGGTGGTCAGCGCCGGGGCGGCGATGGCGGTGGCGAGGATGACGGGCATGAACATGGCGATGACCGGTGCGCCGTCGTAGGAGCTGCCGGGCGCCTCGATCGGGTCGCTCATCCCCGGCATGGCGAGGCCGAGGCCGAGGGCGAGGACGGTGGGGAAGACGAGGGCGAAGAACACCGACCCGAAGTCCCTGGTGAACAGGGTGAGCTCGGAGCGGACGAGGGCGAAGAACCCCCGCCGGCCGCCGGATCGAGCGGTCGGGCGCGCGGCGAGCGCGTCGTGGGCGACGGCGGTCATGCGGGAACCTCCTCGAGCCTGGGCCCGGTGACGTCGACGAAGACGTCCTCGAGCGTGCGGGTGCGGGTGGACAGGGACGCGGGGACGATGCCCATCGCGTCGAGCCCGGCGACGACCTCCGGCAGGGTGCGCGGTCCACCGGTGACGCGCATGGTGGAGCCGCTGCGCGTGACGGAGCTGACGGCGCCGAGCGCCCGCAGCGCGTCGTCGGGATCGCCGTCCGCGGGCAGGACGATCGTCAGCTCGGTCTCCGCGGATCCCGCGGAGGTGAGCTCGGCGGGGGTGCCCGTGGCGACGACGTTGCCCGCGTCGATGACGACGATGCGGTCGGCGAGGTGCTCGGCCTCGTCCATGAAGTGGGTGACGAGCAGGACGGTGACACCCGAGTCGCGCACGCGCTCGACGAGCGCCCAGGTCTCACGGCGGCCGACCGGGTCCAGCCCGGTGGTCAGCTCGTCGAGGATGACGACCTCGGGGCTGCCCACGAGCGCGAGCGCGATCGACAGGCGCTGCTGGAGGCCGCCGGAGAGATTGTCGAAGGCGGTGGTCCGGGAGGTCTCGAGGCCGAGCATGGCGATGAGCTCGTCGACGTCGGCCGGCTCCGGGTAGAAGGCCGCGTACAGGCGCAGCGCCTCCTCGACCCGGATCTTGGCGGGCAGCTTCGACTCCTGGAGCTGGACGCCGAGGACCTGCCGGACGGCGGCCGGGTCGGTCTGCGGGTCGATCCCGAGGACGCGCGCCGTGCCCGAGTCGGGCTTCTGGAGTCCGGCGAGGATCTCGACCGTGGTGGTCTTGCCGGCGCCGTTGGGGCCGAGGATGCCGACGATCTCGCCGGGCTCGACGTACAGGCTGACGTCGTCGACGGCGATCTTCTCGCCGAAGGTCTTGCGCAGGTGGGTGATCTCGATGGCGGATGACATGCGCTCCCCTCCTTGAGGGTGGGTACGCGGGCCGGTGGGCCGGCGTGGCGTGACGGGCGGTGGGCGGTGACTCGATCCGCCCGGGGGCGGGTCGGCCGTCAGACGTCGAGGGTGCCGATGCGTGACCGGCGCAGGATCACGGCGACGCCGACGGCGCCGAGGACGGCGAGGACGACGACCACCGGGGCGTACCAGACGGCCTCGAGTCCCAGCCGATGTCCCAACGAGTCCGGGCTGTGGTGGTCGATGAGGAACTGGCCCGACAGCACCGGGACGAGCCCGAGCGGCAGCAGGAGCGTGCCCCGCAGCCCGCCGAACCGGTAGTAGCCGGCACCGACGAGCAGCCCGCTCACCATGCCGGTGAGGGTGAGCAGCGAGTAGGTGCCCCAGGATGCGAGGAGGCCGGACGCCCACACCCCCTCGACGAGGCCGTTGTCGTCGCCCGTGCCCGTCCCTCCGTGCTGGAGGCCGAGCAGGTCGTAGACGGCGCCCTCGAGCAGCAGGAGCAACGACATGAGGAGGCCGTACGCCACGGACGTGACGGCCGAGGTGGCCAGCACGGCGCGCACGAAGGAGCGGCGCGTCATGCCGTTGGCGACGTGGATCGTGAACGACACCGAGGCGACGATGATCATGATCGAGAACGGGAACCACGTCATCGCGTAGGACGCGTACTGCAGGATCGACTGCCGCACGTCCGTGAAGTAGTCGACGGCGAGGAACGCGATGACGATCCCGACGACGACGAAACCCCAGAACCAGACCGCGAGGTAGGCCTGCAGCGCGAGCTCGCCGCGGGTGGCCCGCACCCACTGCGGGCTGCCCGAGGCGGCGGAGGCCGTGCGCGCCGGCCTCGGCAGCATCCCGGAGCGCCCAAGGCTCTCGCTCAGGCTTGCGGCGCGTGTCATGCGGACCTCCTGGTGGTGTGGATGACGAGCTCCTGGAGCCCGAGCCGGCCGACGCCGAGCCCCTGCTCCTCGAGGGCGGCCACCGTGGCCCGGTCGAGGTCGCCGTGGACCGCGACCTCCTTGGTCGGGCCGAGGCTGCGCTCGGCGAGGACCTCGAGGCCGGCGACGGCGGCGTCGACCCGGTCGGCCGCACCGGTGACGGTCACGCCCGCCGAGGTGAGCTCGTCGACGAGGCCGGCGAGCCGCACCTTGCCGCGGTCGAGGATGATCGCGTGCTCGAGCAGCTGCTCGATCTCGCTGATGAGGTGGCTCGAGAGGACGATCGTGCGCGGGTTCTCCGCGTAGTCGGCGATCAGCCGCTCGTAGAACAGGGTGCGGGTCGGCGCGTCCATGCCGAGGTAGACCTCGTCGAAGATCGTCAGCGGCGCGCGCGAGGCGAGCCCGACGGTCGCTGCGAGGGCCGAGCGCTGTCCGCGCGAGAGCGAGCCGACGTCCTTCTTCGGGTCCAGCCCGAACTCCCCGACGAGCTCGAGGGCCAGCCCGTGGTCCCAGTCGGGTCGCGCGGCCCGGACGTAGGCGAGGTTCTCCTTGACGGAGGACGTGGCGATGAGGTCGCCGGCCTCGCGGACGAGGCAGATGCGCTCCATGAGGAACTCGTCCTCGAAGGGGTCCCGCCCCTCGACGAGCACGCGGCCGGAGGTCGGCAGCCGCAGCGAGGCGACCAGCCCGAGCAGCGTGGACTTGCCCGAGCCGTTGCGTCCGAGCAGGCCGGTGATGGTGCCCGGCTCGATCGTCGCGGTCACGCCGTCCAGAGCGCGCGTCCGGCCGAAGCGCATCCCCAGGTCGTCGACCTGGACGGTGAAGCCGTTCATCGGTTCCCCCCGGTGCTGTGTGTGATGTGGGCGACGAGCTCCTCGGGGGTGATCCCGAGGACGTCGGCCTCGCTGAGCAGCGGGTCGAGATGCTCGGCGAAGAAGGCGGCGCGGCGGCCGGCCCGCAGGGCGTCCGGGGCTCCGGGGGCGACGAACATGCCGACTCCTCGTTGCTTGTAGAGGATCCCCTCGTCCACCAGCAGGGCAAAGGCTTTTGCCGCGGTGGCGGGGTTGATCCGGTAGGTGGTGGCGAACTGCGTGGTGGACATGACCTGCTCGTCCTCACGGAGGTTGCCGGTGAGGATCTCCCGGCGCAGGTGCTCCGCGATCTGCAGGTAGATCGGGTCGGTCCCGTCGAACACGTCCACTCCCTCCGCCCGCACCTCGTTGGTTCATTACTCGACTAATGAACCATGGAACCTGTCCGGCCGTCAAGGCGTGCCATGGCACCCTGCTCGTATGAGCGCCACGTCACGCCCGCTGCACCTCACCGGCACCGTCGTCGTCGACGACGGGACCGAGCTCGACGAGATCTGGGTGGACGGCGGGACCCTCCACACCTCTCCCCCGGCCGGCGTGACCTCGTTCGACGAGGTGAGCGGCGTCGTCGTGCCGGGGCTCGTCGACGTCCACTCCCACATCGGGCTCGGCGCCGCGGGCGCCGTCGACGAGGCGACGGCACAGGCCCAGGCGGTCGCCGACCGGGACAGCGGGGTGCTGCTGGTCCGGGACGCCGGCGCGCCCGTCGACACCCGCTGGATCGACGACCGGGAGGACCTGCCGCGACTCCTGCGCGCAGGCCGGCACATCGCCCGCCCCAAGCGCTACATCCGGGACTTCGCCCGCGAGCTCGACGACGTGGCGCTGCTGCCGGACGCCGTCGCCGAGGAGGCCCGGCGCGGGGACGGCTGGGTGAAGATCGTCGGCGACTGGATCGACCGGTCGATGGGCGCCGACGCCGACCTCACGCCGCTGTGGCCGCGCGAGGTCGTGGTCGACGCCGTGGCCGCCGCCCACGAGAACGGGGCCCGCGTCACCGTGCACACGTTCGCCACCGAGGCCGTGGCGGACTGGCTGGCGGCCGGCGTCGACTGCCTCGAGCACGGCACGGGCATGACGACGGACCAGATGGCCGAGGCGGCGGCCCGCGGGGTGCCGGTGACCGTGACCGCGCGGCAGACGGCGCAGTTCGGGGACTTCGCCGACCAGGCGGGCGCGAAGTACCCCGTCTACGCGCGGCGGATGCGCGCGATGCACGAGCGGCGCCGGGAGTTCTGGGGCGAGGTCGTGGCCGCGGGGGTGCCGCTGCTCATGGGCTCCGACGCCGGAGGCACGCTCGACCACGGGACCCTGCCCGAGGAGCTTCTCGCCTGCGCGGAGCTCGGGATCCCGCACGAGCGGGTGTTCGCGGCGGCCACCTGGGAGGCGCGGCGCTACCTGGGGGTCCCAGGCATCGAGGACGGGGCGAGCGCCGACGTCGTCGTGTACGCGCAGGACCCGCGCCGCGACGTGTCGGTCACCGCCGCTCCGCGCGACGTCATCCTGCGCGGCGTGCGCCGCTGACCCGCCGCGCGCTCACCGGGTACCGGGCGGGTCCTAGCGCAGGTACTTCTGCAGCTCGGAGATGTCGACGTCCTCCGGCCTCGGCTGCACGGGCCCCGTGCCGCCCCCGCCGAACGACGCGCCCGTCGGGGCCGACGCCCGCGCGGCGAGCTCGCGCTCCTGCTGCGCGCGCTTGGCGGGGTTGCCGCTCTTGCCCTTGCGCTTCTTGACCTGCGGCGCCTGACGTCCCTTGGACTTCTTGCCGCCGCCCATGCCGGGGCCGCCGGGGAAACCGCCAGCGCCCGGCATGCCGCCGCCGGCGGACATCTTCCGCATCATCGTCCGCGCCTGGTCGAAGCGCTCGAGGAGGGAGTTGACCTGCGTGACCGTGGTGCCGGAGCCCTTGGCGATGCGGGAGCGGCGCGACCCGTTGAGGATCTTCACGTTGTCCCGCTCGGCCGGCGTCATCGACCGGACGATCGCCTCGACCCGGTCGACCTCGCGCTCGTCGAAGTTGTCCAGCTGGTCGCGCATCTGGCCCATGCCCGGGAGCATCCCGAGCATCTTCTTCATCGACCCCATCTTCTTGACCTGCTGGAGCTGGCCGAGGAAGTCACCGAGCGTGAAGTCGTCGCCCGCGAGCTTCTGCGCGAGCTTCTCCGCCTCGTCGGCGTCGTAGGTCTTCTCCGCCTGTTCGATGAGGGTGAGGACGTCACCCATGTCGAGGATGCGCGAGGCCATCCGGTCGGCGTGGAAGCGCTCGAAGTCGCCGAGCTTCTCACCGGTGGAGGCGAAGAGCACCGGGACGCCGGTGACGCCGCGGACGGACAGGGCGGCACCGCCGCGGGCGTCGCCGTCGAGCTTGGACAGCACCACGCCCGTGAAGCCGACGCCCTCGGCGAACGCGTTGGCCGTCGTGACGGCGTCCTGACCGATCATCGCGTCGAGGACGAAGAGCGTCTCGTGCGGCTGGACGGCGTCACGGATGTCCGCGGCCTGCTGCATCATCTCCTCGTCGACGCCGAGGCGGCCGGCGGTGTCGACGATGACGACGGAGTGCATGGCCTGCCGGGCGCGCTCGAGCCCGGAGCTCGCGACCTGGATCGGGTCACCGACGCCGTTGCCCGGCTCCGGCGCCCACACGGGCACGCCCGCGCGCTCGCCGACGATCTGCAGCTGGTTGACGGCGTTCGGCCGCTGGAGGTCGGAGGCGACGAGCAGCGGGGTATGCCCCTGCTCGCGCAGCCACAGGCCCAGCTTGCCCGCGAGGGTGGTCTTTCCGGCGCCCTGGAGGCCGGCGAGCATGATGACCGTGGGCGGGTGCTTGGCGATGAACAGGTCGCGGGACTCGCCGCCGAGGACGTCGACGAGCTCCTCGTGGACGATCTTGATGACCTGCTGGCCGGGGTTGAGGGCCTTCGACAGCGTGGCGCCGGTGGCGCGCTCGCGGATCGCGGCGGTGAACTCCCGGACGACGGGCAGCGCCACGTCGGCCTCGAGCAGCGCGCGGCGGATCTCCCGGATCGTCCCCGCGACGTCCTCGTCGGTCAGGCGGCCCTTGCCCTTGAGCGAGCTGAAGGCACCGGTGATCCGGTCGGAGAGGCTGGCGAACACGTGGGTCCTTCTGGTCGATGAGCGGCGGCGCGGCCACGGGGGCTCGGCGCACGGCCGGGGCGTTGCCCGCAAGGGTAACAACGGGGACCGGGAACCCGGCGTGCGGTCGCGACTAGGCGAACGTGGCGTCCGTCGCGGCCACGAGCCGGTCGACGAGCGCGGCGCGCCACGGGGTCCAGGCCCGGGGGCCGGCCGCCCGGGCATCGGCTTCCGTGAGCGCGCGCAGCAGGTGGAGCCGTTCGCGCGAGCCGAGCCGGCCGGCAACCTCGTCGACCACCGCCGTGTCCGACGTGTCACGGCCCGTCGCGGTCTCGGCGAGCAGGAGGTGCTCGGCCACCAGGGCGACGACGTCGGCGCGATCGTCGGCGCCGAGACCGATGCGCGCGACCAGCGGGCCGGCGATGCGCGCGCCGCGCGCCGAGTGGTCCCGCTCGCCCGGCAGCTTGCCGAGGTCGTGCAGGAGAGCGGCGAGCAGCAGCCGGGGGTCGCCCGCCCCGCCCGCGGCGGTCAGGCCCGGCGTCGCCGGAAGATCGGCGAGGCCGGCCACGGTGAGCAGGAGATGCCGGTCGACGGTGCGGGTGTGCACGGCGGTGCGCTGGGGCCGGTTGCGGATCGGCGCCCACTCGGGGAACCAGGTGCCGAGGACCCCGACGAGGTCGAGCAGGTCGAGGACGTCGAGCGCCTCGTCTCCCGCGGCCAGCACGGCGAGCAGGTCGGCGAGCGCCTCGGCCGGCCACCGTCCGTCCGTGCCCGCGGCGGCCGGGTCCGGGCAGCGGGCGAGGGCTCTCGCCGTCACCGGTGAGAGCGGGAGGCGGTGCTCGACGGTGGCTCGGGCGGCCCGCAACGAGAGGAGCGGGTCGCTTGCGGGGTCGGCCCCCGCGGCGAGGACGACCTCGCCGTCGTGGGCGACCAGGCCCGGCGCGAGCACGACGAGCCGCGGCGGACGGCCGGCCCGCAGCGCGGCCGAGACGAGTCGGCCGCGGGGCCGGGCGGCGGCCCTTCGGGCGGTGCGCAGCGTCGTGTCGAGCACGTGGCGGATGGTGCGGCCGGCGGCGCTGACGCCGGCGAGCAGCTCGTCGGCGGGGTCCGCGCCGACCTCGGTGCGGCCGGGCGCGGTGTCCGGGGACGGGAGCGCGTCGCGCAGCTCGTCCAGCTCCGCCGGCGTGCGGGGCGCGCGGTCGCCGAGGCCCATGGCGGCGGCCACCGTGTCCTGGTCGCGCAGGGCGAGGCGGGACGTGGCCCGGCCGGTGGTCGTGTGCAGTGCGTCGCGCACGTCGCACAGGTGCGCGACGGCGTCGTCGATCTCGCCGTGCGGGCGGTCGGTCAGCCACGAGGCGACGAGGGCGGAGACGATGCGGGCGTCCCGCAGGCCGCCGCGGCACTCCTTGAGGTCGGGCTCGCCGAGGTGGGCGACGTCGCCGGTTCTCCTCCCCCGCGCCGCGACCGCGCCGGCAAGGTCCTCGAGCCGTACCCGGGCCGCTCCGCGCCAGTCGGCCAGGACGGCCGCGGCCGCCTCCGCGCCGAGGTCGGCGTCACCCGCCAGGTGCCGCATGCCCAGCAGGCCGACGGCGGCCGGCACGTCGGTCGAGGCCACGGACCGGCAGTCCGCGAGGGTCCGCACGGAGTGGTCGAGCGCGAGTCCCGCGTCCCAGATCGGGTACCACAGGGCGTGAGACAGGGCGGCGAGCGTGGCGTCGTCGCAGGAGCCGTCGTGCAGCAGGAGGAGGTCGAGGTCGGCGAACGCCCCGCCGTCACGGCGGCCGAGCGAGCCGACGCAGGCGAGTGCGACGCCCTGCCCGAGGTCGGTGCCGAGGCGGTGGGCCGCGCCCGCCCAGAGCTCGGCCAGCGCAGCGTCGGCGAGGTCGGCGAGTGCACGGCGGTAGTCCCGCCCGGGCTCGAGGCGACCGGCTGCGAGGTCGGCGGGCGCGGGGCGGGGGACAGCGCGGCGGGCGGCCCGAAGCTCCATGAGGAGCCCGTGACCGCCCGCCGCGTCGGTCACAACGCCTCGGAGCCCCGCTCGCCGGTGCGGACGCGGACGACCTGGCCGACGTCGGAGACCCAGACCTTGCCGTCGCCGATGCGGCCCGTGTGGGCGGCGCCCACCATGGCGTCGAGCACCTGGTCGGCGGCGGCGTCCTCGACGAGGACCTCGATGCGCACCTTGGGCACGAGGCGGACCTCGTACTCGGCGCCGCGGTAGACCTCGGTGTGACCGTGCTGGCGGCCGAATCCGTTGGCCTCCGAGACGGTCATCCCGGTGACCCCGGTGGCCTCGAGGGCGCCCTTGACGTCCTCGAGCCGGAACGGCTGGATGATGGCGGTGATGAGCTTCATGTCGGTCCTCACTTCTCCGATCCGGTGAGCAGTCGCCCTGCGCCGATGCCTTCGTATGCACTCTCCGCGTGCTGGGCGGTGTCGATGCCGCTTGCCTCGTCCTCCTCGCTCACGCGCCAGCCCATGGTGGCCTTGAGGACGAGCGCGATCACGAGGGTGACGAGCCCCGAGTAGACCACGGCGACGACGGCGATGAGCACCTGGACGATCAGCTGGTCGGCGCCGCCGCCCATGAACAGGCCGCCCTCGTCGGCGAGGAGGCCGACGACGATCGTGCCGACGAGCCCGCCGACCAGGTGGACGCCGACGACGTCGAGCGAGTCGTCGAACCGCCACCTGTACTTCAGGCTGACCGCCAGTGCGCAGAGCATGCCGGCGACCACGCCCAGGATGATCGAGGTGACGGGGCTGAGTGCCCCGGCCGCCGGGGTGATGGCCACGAGACCGGCGACGGTGCCGGAGGCGGCGCCGAGAGACGTCATGTGTCCGTCACGGAGGCGCTCGGTGACGAGCCAGCCGAGGATCGCGGCCGCCGTCGCGGACGTCGTGTTGACCCAGGCGAGGCCGGCGGTGCCGTCGGCCGTGAAGGCGGAGCCGGCGTTGAAGCCGAACCAGCCGACCCACAGCAGGGCGGCGCCGATCATCACGAGCGGCAGGTTGTGCGGCCGCATGGGCACCTTCGCGAAGCCCTTGCGCCGGCCGATGACGAGTGCGAGGACGAGGCCGGCGATGCCCGCGTTGATGTGGACGACCGTGCCGCCCGCGAAGTCGATCGGCGCGGCGATCGAACCGAACCACCCGTCGCCGGACAGGATGCCGCCACCCCAGACCATGTGGGCCATCGGGAAGTAGGCCAGCGTGACCCACACGGCGGCGAAGACGAGCCAGGTCGCGTACTTCACGCGCTCGGCGATCGCGCCGGAGACCAGGGCGGTGGTGATGATGGCGAACGTCGACTGGAAGGCCACACCGACATAGGCGGGGACGCCGTAGTCGTCGATGATGTGCCCGCCATCCGCATCCATCACCTCACCGTCGAGGGCGAAGCCGCTGAACGGGTTGCCCAGGATGCCGGCGATCGAGTCCCCGTAGCTCATCGACCAGCCCCACAGCGGGTAGATGACGCCGACGACTGCGATGACGCCGAAGCTCATCATCATCATGTTGAGCACGCCGCGCGAGCGGGTCATGCCGCCGTAGAACAGGGCGAGCGCCGGGACGGTCATCATGAGCACGAGCGTGGCGGACATCAGCATCCATGCCGTGGCGCCGGTATCGAGGGCCGGCGCTGCCGACGTCGCGATGATTGGGGTCATTTCTCCTCCTCACCGGCACAGTCGGCCGGCCTGGGAGGCACTCTCCTGGGCGCGTGTTTCGCGGCGTGCCCCGGCCGGTTTCAGCCGTGTGACGAACCGCGCCGTCATATGACGATCATGTGACGGCGCCGCGCAGGACGCCGGCGGGGATCAGCCGAGGAGCGAGTCCACGAAGTCCTCGGGGACGAAGGGCGCAAGGTCGTCCGGGCCCTCGCCGAGGCCGACGTACTTCACCGGCACGCCGAGCTCGCGCTGGACGGTGACGACGATGCCGCCCTTGGCGGTGCCGTCGAGCTTGGTGAGCACGATGCCGGTGACGGAGACGGCCTCGGAGAAGATCTTGGCCTGCTGCATGCCGTTCTGGCCGGTGGTCGCGTCGAGCACGAGGAGCACCTCGCACACGGGGGCCTGGCGCGACATCACGCGCTTGATCTTGCCGAGCTCCTCCATGAGGCCCGCCTTGTTCTGCAGGCGGCCGGCGGTGTCGACGATGACCACGTCGGCCCCGTCGGCGCGGCCCGTCCGCACGGCGTCGAACGCGACGGACGCCGGGTCGGCACCCTCGGCCTCGGAGCGCACCACCGGCACGCCGACGCGCTCGCCCCACGTGGTCAGCTGCTCGGCGGCGGCGGCACGGAAGGTGTCGGCCGCGCCGAGGACGACCGAGTGCCCCTCGGCGACGAGGACGCGCGCGAGCTTGCCGATCGTCGTGGTCTTGCCGGTGCCGTTGACGCCGACGACGAGGACCGTCGCCGGGTGCGGCTCGCCGTCGTCCGCGACGACGGGCGCGAGGTCGAGGCTGCGGTCGGCGTCCGGGCCGACGAACTCGAGCAGCTCGCGACGCAGGATGTCGCGCACCTCGCCGGCGTCGCCCGCGCCGGTGACCTTGGCCTCGGTGCGCAGCGTGTCGATGAGCTCGGTCGTCGGTCCGACGCCGACGTCGGCCATGAGGAGCGTGTCCTCGAGCTCCTCCCAGTCCTCCTCGTCCAGCTTCTCGCGCGAGAGGATCGAGAGGATGGCCTGGCCGAAGGAGCCCGACCTCGCGAGGCGCGCGCGCAGGCGCTGGAGCCGCGACGGGACCGTCTCGGGCTGCTCGAGCGTGGGGACGGCCGGCTCTGCGGTCATGGGGTCGTCGAGGGTCGGGGCCGCGACGTCGGAGTCGGCGCCCGGCTCCGCGACGCCGGGTTCGGCGACGTCCGTGCCGGCGCCCGGCTCGTCGAGGACCGCCGTGGTGGCGGAGGCGCCGGCCGGCGGTTCGGCGTCACCGGGGTACGGGCTCGCCTCCGAGGGGGGCAGCTGCTGTCCACGGCCACGGCGCGAGGGGACGAGCCACAGCCCGGCGACCAGCCCGAGGACGAGCAGGACTCCGACGACGACAAGAATGATCTGGAGGGTGTCCACGGGACCAGTGTGGCAGGGTCACGGACGCCTCGTCGGCGCGTCCGAGGGTGGGGGCGCGGCCGCTGCCGGCCCGGCGTGCGCGGCTACGCCGAGGCGTCGCGGCGTTCGATGCGCTGCGAGATCACCGTGGACAGCCCGCCGCGCATCGTCACGCCGTACAGCGCGTCCGCGACCTCCATCGTCCGCTTCTGGTGAGTGATGACGATGAGCTGGGAGGACTGGCGCAGCTCGGCGAAGATGTCGATGAGCCGGCCCAGGTTGACGTCGTCGAGGGCGGCCTCGACCTCGTCCATCACGTAGAACGGGCTCGGCCGCGCCGTGAAGATGGCCACCAGCAGCGCGACCGCCGTGAGCGAGCGCTCGCCGCCGGACAGCAGCGAGAGACGCTTGACCTTCTTGCCGGCCGGCCGGGCCTCGATCTCGATGCCGGTGGTGAGCATGTCGCTCTCGTCGGTGAGGACCAGCCTGCCCTCGCCGCCCGGGAAGAGCCGCGGGAAGACGCGCTCGAACTGGGCCGCGGTGTCGTGGAAGGCGGCGGTGAAGACCTCCTCCACCCGGGCATCGATGTCATGGACGATCTGTAGCAGGTCCTCGCGCGAGCGCGTGAGGTCGGCGAGCTGCTCGGTGAGGAACTGGTGGCGCTCCTCGAGGGCGGCGTGCTCCTCGAGCGCGAGCGGGTTGACCTTGCCGAGCCGCGCCAGGTCCTTCTCGGCGCGCGCGAGCCGCTTGACCTGCTCCTCGCGCACGTACGGCGTGGGCTCGGGCGGCTCCTCGCCGTCGGCCACCGGTGCGGACGAGGGGACCAGCACGTGCGGCCCGTACTCGTCGACCAGCACGTCCGGGTCGATGCCGAGCTCGGTGACCGAGCGCTCCTCGGCCTGGGTGACGCGCATCGTGTGCTCGGTGCGAGCAAGCTCCTCGCGGTGGGCGGCGTCGCGCAGCTGCAACAGGGTCTTGTCGAGGTCGGCGAGGCGGCCCCGGACGGCGGTCGTCGCCTCCTCGCGGTCGGCCCGCTCGGCCTCGGCCTCGGTCCGCCGGGCGGCGGCCTCCCCCACGGCGCGGTCGGCGGCGGCGATGCCCTCCTCGGCGCGGGTGACGACCTCGCTGGCGACGGCGGCCTGCCGACGGCGTCGCGCGGCCCGGTCCGCGGCGGCCGCCCGGGCGGCCCTCTCGGTGCGGGCGGCGGCCTCGAGCGAGGCGGCCCGTCCGGCGAGCGCCGAGACCCGCTCCTCGACGGTGCGCACGGACAGGCGCGTGTCCGTCTCGGCGGCGCGCATCTCCCGCGCGGCGGCGGTGGCGGCGTCGCGCTCCTCGGTGGCACGCGCGAGGTCGGCCTCGGCCTCCTCGGGCTCGCGCCCGGCGAGCTCGAGCCGCTCGACCAGCTCGGCGAGGACCTCGCGATGCTCGGCGAGCGCGGTCTCGGCCTGCTCGCGGGCGGGGCCGGAGCGCTCGACCTCGGCCGCGGAGTCCCGGATGGTCTGCCGCAGGCGCCCGAGCCGCTCGGTGACGGCGGAGAGCTCGGCGTCGGAGGCGTGCAGGGCGTCGAGCGCGGCGGAGAGCTGCGTGCGGGCCGCCTCGGCCTCCTCTCCCGCGGGGCCGAGCGCGAACCGGGTGGACTCGGCGCGGGCGGTGGCGGCCTCGACGTCGGCGAGCGCCTGCTCGTGGGCGGCGTGGAGGCTGAGGACGGAGGACTCCTCGCCGCTGCCGCCGGAGACCGCGGCGGCCCCGACGACGTCGCCCTCCTTGGTCACCGCCGTGAGCTCGGGCCGGGCCGCGACGGCGGCGCGCGCGGCCGTGAGGTCCTCGGCGAGGACGACCCGCTCGAGGAGCCGGGCGAGCGTGACGGCCACGTCCGTGCGGGCCGTGACGACGTCGGAGGCGGCGACCACGCCGTCCGGGAGGTCCCCGGCCGCGCCGGGCCCCTGCGCACCGGGGTCCGCGGCGACGACGAGGCGCAGCTTGCCCGCGTCCTGCTCGCGGGCGGCGCGCAGGGCGGTGATGCCCGCGTCGAGGGAGGCGACCACGTGCGCGGCGGCGAGCGGACCGAGGGCCGCGGCCACGGCGTCGGCCCACTCGCCGGCCACCTCGAGGTGCTCCGGCAGCGGGCCGAGCAGCCCCTCGACCTCGCCGGTGGGGGCGGCGTCGGAGGCGGCGAGCCCGAGGGCGAGCGCGTCGGCACGGGAGCGCGCGGAGGAGCGCTCGGCCTCGGCGGTGCGCAGCTCCTCGGCGAGCTCCTCCGCCCGCGCCTCGGCCGCGGAGAGCCGCTCCTCGGCCTTCTCGTAGGCGTCGTCGAGGTCCTCCTCGCCGTCCTCCGCGCCGGCGACGTCCCGCTCGAGCGTGTCGAACTCGCGCTGGGCCTCCTCGGCGCGGGTGCGCGCGGCGGCCTCGGCGTCGTGGATCCGGTCGAGCTCGTTCTGGGCGGCCTCGAGCCGGGAGCGGCGCTCCCCCACCTGTCCCGTGAGCCGGGCGAGGCCCTCGCGGCGGTCGGCGACGGCGCGGTGGACGGCGGCGAGGGCGTGCTCGGCGGCCCGCTCGGCGGTCTCCGCGTCCGTGCGGCGCTCCTCCGCGGCGGCGAGGGTCTCGCGCGCGGAGTCGAGCTCGACGCCGAGCTCGGCCTCGGCGGCCCGGGCCTGCTCGGCGCGGGCCTGCAGCACGTCGGGGTCGCGGCTGTCCTCGCGGCGCTCGGCGGACTGCGCGGGCTGCGGGTCGTCGTCCGCCTCCTCACCGGTCCCGCCGAGGAGGCGCGCACGCTCGGTGGCCACCTCGGCGAGGGCCCGGAGGCGTTCGCGGGCGCCGGAGAGCCGGTACCAGGTGTCGGTGGCGGCGCCGAGGCGGGGCGCGGCCTCGGCGGCGGCCTGCTCGAGCGAGGCCAGCGAGCGCCGGGCGACGTCCTGCTCACCCTCGACCTCGGCGAGCCGCGCGGTGAGCGCCGCGGTGTCCGTGGTGGCGGAGTCGGCGGCGGCGCGGAGCTGGGCCAGGTCGTCGGCCAGAAGTCGGGCGCGGGCGTCACGCAGGTCGGTCTGGACCACCTGGGCGCGGCGGGCCACGTCGGCCTGGCGGGCGAGCGGGCCGAGCTGGCGGCGGATCTCGGCGGTGAGGTCCTGGAGGCGGGCGAGGTTCGCGGCGGTGGCCTCGAGCTTGCGCAGCGCCTTCTCCTTGCGACGCCGGTGCTTGAGGACGCCGGCCGCCTCCTCGATGAACCCGCGCCGGTCCTCGGCGGTGGCCTGCAGGACCGAGTCGAGCCGACCCTGCCCGACGATGACGTGCATCTCCTTGCCCATGCCCGTGTCGGACAGGAGCTCCTGGATGTCGAGCAGGCGGCAGGACTCGCCGTTGATCTGGTACTCCGAGCCGCCGGAGCGGAAGAGCGTGCGGGTGATCGTCACCTCGGTGTACTCGATGGGGAGCACGCCGTCGGTGTTGTCGATCGTCAGTGAGACCTCGGCGCGGCCGAGGGGCGCGCGCCCGGTGGTGCCGGCGAAGATCACGTCCTGCATGGAGCCGCCGCGCAGCGACTTCGCGCCCTGCTCGCCCATCACCCAGCTGAGCGCGTCGACCACGTTGGACTTGCCCGACCCGTTCGGCCCGACCACGCAGGTGATCCCCGGCTCGAGGTGCAGGGTCGTCGCCGACGCGAAGGACTTGAAGCCCCGCATGGTCAGCGTCTTGAGATACACGCCCGCGAGCCTAGGTCAGGCGGGGGCGGGTCCGCGGGATCCCGCGCCCCTGCATGCTCCCCCGCCCTCGACGAGTGAGGGGAATGTCGTCCCGCTCGCCGGGAGAATGCCCCTCACTCGTGGGGAAGATGCCCCTCACTCGTGAGGAAAGCACCCCTCACTCGTCGGGAAACACCCCTCACTCGTCGGAGGCGGGGAACCAGAGGGCGATCTCGCGCTCGGCGCTCTCGGTGGAGTCCGAGGCGTGGACGAGGTTCTCGATGACCGCGGCCCCGGCGTCGCGACCGAGGTCGCCGCGCACCGAGCCCGGGGCAGCCACGGTGGGGTCGGTCGCGCCGATGAGCGCCCGGAGCCCCTCGATCACGCGGTACCCCTCGACGACGACGGCGACGACCGGGCCGGAGCCCATGAACTCGACCAGCGCCGGGAAGAAGGGGCGCTCGGAGTGCTCGGCGTAGTGCTGCTCGAGGAGCTCGCGCGCGGGGGTCCCCATCCGCAGCTCGGCCAGCGTGTATCCCTTGGCCTCGATACGGCGCAGGATCTCGCCGGTGAGGTGGCGGGCGACGCCGTCGGGCTTGACGAGGACGAGGGTGCGCTGGAGCTCTGAGGTCATGCCCGCAGCCTACTGGCGCGGCACCCTCCACCAGGCCCGTTGCACACGGCCCCCGGCCCCCGGCCCCCGGCCCGCGGCCTCCGGCCTCTGGCGCCCGGCCCCGCTCCCCGGCCCGCTACCGGCTCGTCGTCGCGCGGTGGTGCTCGAGCTCGGCGGCGTACCGGACCTGCCGCTCGGCGTCGATGTCCCCGCCGGTGCGCAGGCCGATGAGCCACAGCAGCGCGAAGACGACCGCGAGCGTGAGGGCCAGCGGCATGACGAGCGCCGTGGCGGCGAGGCCCAGCTGGATCAGCCAGCCGAGCACGCCGATCTCCCGCGGGTACTTCCGCACGAGTCCCGCCCCGACCAGGCACAGGACCGTGGCCGTGCCCCCGATGGCCCACACCCACGGGAGCGGTCCCACCCGCAGGCCGTGCGCGACGAGCGTCGCGAAGAGCATGACGAAGGCCTCGAGGGCGAGGATCGAGGTGAGGAAGAGGACGCGCGCCGAGCGCGGCGGCCTCGGCGGGGTCGACGCCGGGGCGGGCCCGGGCTCGACGGGACCGTCGTCCGCGCGGGGGGTGGGCTCGTTCGTCACGCCTCCAGGGTAGTTCGGGCGAGCACGGTCCTCGCCCTCGCGGCCACGGCGTCGCGCTGGACCTGGGCGCCGTACCGGACGTCGACGGGGATCTTCGGCATCCGCAGCACCGCGGTGAGGCCGGGCGGGCACAGGTCGGCGACGGCGGAGCGCGCCGCGGCCGCGAGGCCACGCGGGGCGGCGCCGGCCCGGGCGCGCGCGCCCCGGTGGCGGTGCGGGTCGGTCTGGAGCACGGCGACGACGTCCTGCTCACCGCGGCGGCCGACGCCGACGACGCACGCGGCGACGACCCCGGGGAGCGCGCGCAGGGCGATCTCCAGAGCCACAGGGGTGACGACGCCGGCGCGCGTGGTGATCTCGTGGCCGACCCGGCCCTCGAGCCAGAGCCGTCCCTCGGCGTCGAGGTGGCCGAGGTCGCCCGTCCGGTGCCAGCCGGTGAGCATCTGGGAGCGTGCCTGCTCGGCGGCCGGCACCAGGTGGCGGTCGCGCAGGTGGGGCGCGGTGCCGACCACCTCGCCGGTGACGCCGGGCGTGGTCACGGGCGCGGGCTCGCGGCCGGGGCCGCGACCTGCGGGTCCGCGACCGGCGGGGCCGCTGCGCCCCGGTGCGTCGACGGCGACGCCGGCCGCAGCGTCGGCGTCGGCGTCGGCGTCGGCGTCAAGCGGGACGATCGCGGCCCGGGCGCCGGGCACCGGGGAGCCCACGCACGTGCCGCCGCCCGCGCCGTCGGCGCGCGAGGCCGTGGCCCGGCGCAGCTCGGGCAGCGTGAGGTCGGTGAGCGGGGCGAGTCCGGCCATCCCGTAGGGGGCGTGCATCTCGGGGTCGCCGAGCAGGGTCGAGGCCCGCGAGAGCTCGGCCGCCGTCACGGGCGCCCCGGTGACGACGACGGTGCGGATGCGCGCGAGGGCGTCGCGCTCGTCCGGGCCGAGCCGGTGCCCGGAGGAGACGACGGAGGCCAGCCCGGCGGGGCTGACGGCGAGCGCCGGTGAGGGCACCCGCTGCGCGGCCTGGGCGAGCCGGGTGGCCGTGAGGCGCTCGGGCCGCCCGCCGCCGGGGATCACCGCGGGTGCGCCGACGGCGAGGGCGAGCAGCGCGACCGGGGCGAACCCGGCCACGACCCCGTGGTCGGGGTCGAGGTCGACGACGCCGGTCGCCGCCCCGGACATCGCCGCCAGGGTGCGGTGCGTGTAGACGACGCCGGAGGGGCGCAGGGAGCCGGCGGCCTGGAAGACGACCAGGGCGTCGTCGTCCGGGTGGGGCTCCTCCGGCAGGGCGACGCCGCCCGCGACGAGCTCGCGCCCGTGGTCGAGGATCTCGAGGAACACGCCGCGCAGCCCGAGCAGGCGCCGCTCGTTCGCGCTGATCGCCCGCTCGTAGGGGGTGCGTACGAGGTAGCGGTTCTCGGTCCATCCGCGCACCCGCGCGGCTCGGGCGGCGACGGGGGTGCCGAGGAGGTGGTCGAGCCCGGCGCCGCGCAGCGCGCGGTCGAGCCCCCGCGCGCCGAGCCTCGGGTCCGCGAGCACCGCCACGGCACCGAGCCGCAGGGTGGCGAACACGCTGAGCGCCAGCTCGACGCCGGGCGGGACGGAGATGCCGACCCGGTGGCCGGGCTCGACGCCCGCGTCGCGCAGGCCGAGCGCGAGCATCTCGACGTCGTCGGCGAGCTCGCGCCAGGTGACCCGGCGACGCCCCGCCGGGTCGTCGAGGACCAGCGCCGCCGCGTCGGCCCCACGCCGCTCGCGCATGTGGTGCCACAGGGGCCGGTAGCCGGGGACGGGACCTGCGTCGTCAACGCTCACGCGGCCAGCGTAGGACGCGCAGGGCCGCCGGGTCCGTCCCGGGATGTGGAACCGGGCCGAGGTGCGCCGCCGCGGGCACCCCCTCGGTGGCACCGTGGCCCGCGGGCCCGGCTCGCGGCACGTGCGCGGCGGCCGGGCCCACCACCGCCCCCACCAGAGAGGTCACCATGTCCGAGGTCCGTACCACCCACGCCGGCTCGCTCCCCCGCACCGACTCACTGGTCGCGGCGAACGCCGCCCGCCGGGACGAGAAGATCTCCGCCGAGGAGCTCGTGGCGGAGCTGGGCCCGGAGGTCGACGGCGTGGTGGCCCGCCAGCTCGAGATCGGGCTCGACCAGGTCAACGACGGTGAGTACGGCAAGCTGATGAGCGAGGGCGTCGACTACGGCGCCTGGTGGTCCTACTCGTTCGGCCGCACCGGCGGGCTGACGATCGACCCCGACGACGCCTCGTGGGCCACCGAGTCCCACCTCTCCGAGCCGGGCCGCACCCGGCTCACGGGCTTCTTCCACCGCCGCGACCGCACGATCTTCGCCGACGCCTACGCCGACCCGGAGTCCGGCATCTTCAGCGGCGGGGACAAGCCGCGCCCGTTCCCGGTCGTCACCGGCGACCTCACCTACACGGGCCACACCGACCTGCGCGCGGACATCGACCACCTCGTCACCTCGCTGGCCGCCAAGGGCAAGGGCCCGGAGTCGGGCTTCATCACGGCCCTGTCCCCCGGCTCGGCCACGCGCATCACGGACCGCCACTACGGCAACGAGGAGGACTACCTCGACGCCTGGGGGCGCGTGCTGCGCGAGGAGTACAAGGCCGTCCTCGACGCCGGCCTGTGGCTGCAGATCGACGACCCGTCGATCGCCGAGAACTTCGACCAGATCACCCCCGAGCCGTCGGTGACGGACTACGTCGAGTTCACCGCCCGCCGGGTCGCCGCGCTCAACCGGGCGCTCGAGGGGCTGCCGACGGACCGGGTGCGCTTCCATCTGTGCTGGGGCTCGTGGCACGGGCCGCACTCGACGGACATCGAGCTGAAGGACATCGTCTCCACGCTGCTCACGGTGGATGCGCGGGCGTACTCGTTCGAGGCCGCCAACGTCCGTCACGCGCACGAGTGGCGCGTGTGGGAGGACGTCACGCTGCCGGAGGACAAGATCATCCTGCCCGGCGTCGTCTCCCACTCGACCAACGTGCTCGAGCACCCCGAGCTGGTCGCCGACCGCGTCGAGCGGTTCGCCCGCATCGTCGGCCCGGAGCGCGTGTGGGCCTCGACGGACTGCGGGCTCGGCGGGCGCGTCCACCCGCAGATCGCGTGGGCGAAGCTCGAGAGCCTGACCGAGGGCACGCGCCGCGCGAACGAGCGCCTCGCCCGCGGCGCGGCCTGACTCCGGCGCGGCCACGGGACATCTCCCGCCCGACGGCGGGCCCCACCGCCGCAGGAACGCCCGCCGTCCGCTGCGGTCAGGTGGGCGACGACGACGGCGGGGCGCCGGACCGTGGTCCGGCGCCCCGCCGTCGTGCGTGGGTCGCGATCCGCCATAGCCGGCGTCCGCCGAGGTGGTCAGCGCGTGAAGACGCCGATCCCGTTCGGCACCTCGCGGAGCACCTCGATGCCGGCCTCACGGCTGCGGCTGAGGAGCTCGAACTCCGAGGCGAGATCGGGGCGCGCCACCATCGTGCTCGACCCGCCGCCGTCGAGCAGCACGGCGTCCTCGGAGCCGAGCTCGGCCATGAGGACTGACGCGTCGCGCGTGGAGATACCGACGCTGTCGGGGTTGCGGCCGTCGACGACGACCAGCTGGAGCGTGCGACCGCCGTCCGTCACCCCGGCGAGGGTGCGCGGGTTGAGCGGGCGCTCCGGGATGTCGTCGACGACGCCGTCTCGGACGACGACCCCGCCACCGATGGCCCAGTCGAGCCGGCCGGCACCCGCCGACCGCGACCGTACGTGCGTGTTCACGCGGTCGCCGACCTCGAGGGAACGCAGCTCGTCGGCACCGTCCTCGCGGCCCAGCAGCACCTGCTGCCCGTCCCCGACCGCCCCGGCGCCGCCCGCCAGGTCGGAGACCTCGACGACGCGCCCCCTCTCGAGCCGGACCTCGAGCACGTCCTCGGTGCACGCGGTCCCGCGGTCCTCCTCGTCGCCGCAGGCCGCCCGCTCGCGCGGGCCGTCGCCCCAGTGCTCGTCGAAGAGCGTGACCTGGTCGGTGCCCATGCCGTACTGGTTGAGCCCGTCGACGTCGATGCGGCCCTGGCCGCGCGCCGTGACGAAGGCGTCGAGCTCGACGTCGGTGACGACGCCCCGGCCCGAGCGGGTGACACCGACGACCTCGTCGCCGTCGTTCCACCGCGACGACAGCGACTCGCCGTGGCGCTGGCTGTAGGGCACCGCCGACTGGCGGATCTCGCCGTCGCGGACCTCGACGCCCGCGGCCGCGAACGTCGCCTGGATCTCGCCGTGCGTGGCATCGACCGTGTTCTGGAAGAAGTCGCCGTTGACGGCCGCGACCGCGCCGGCGGCCTCGCCCATGTCGTCGGGCCGCTGGGGCTTGGTGATCGAAGGGCCGGTGAGCAGGTCGGTCCCGGCCTCGGTGAGGTCGACCGTGAGCAGGTGGGCGTCCGAGGCCCCCTCGGGGGTCGTCACCCGGTAGGTCGTGTGCTGGACGCCCTCGGCGATCTCGGCGACGGCGGTCCGCTCGATCCCGACCTCCTCCGAGCCGGCGGTGGGCGGGCCCGCCGGGGCCACGTCCTCGGCGGACGCCGGGACCGCGACGGCCGCCCCGGTCGCCGTCGTGGCGAGCGCAAGGGCGGCGAGCACGCGTGCGCGCGCCCTCGCTCGTGACCGGTCGGCGTGGTGGGTGCTGGGTGCCATGGGACGTCCCCCTCGTCTGGCTGGATATCGGACGCGCCGGACGCTAGGCAGGCCATGTGTCCGGGACGCGACCCGGACACGACCCGCGGTCGAACAGCGCGCGACCTCGCCACTCTGCTCAGATGTGGGACCTGGCCATTCACACCCAGGATGCCGGGCGTTGGCTCGCCGCTCCCCCCGCGGACAACTGGCGTCCGTACCTTCGCCGGGCCGTCCGGCCCCCGCGCATGACCCCCTCGTGTGGACGGCATCACACAGCTGTCCCCTTCAAGGAGTTCATCGATGCGCACGCACATGACCGGCCGACGCCGGTCGGCGGGACTCGGCCTCGCGGCCGCGGTCGCCGTCACGCTCACGGCCGCCGCACCGGCCATCGCCGACGGCGAGCAGACCCCCGAGGGGCCCGAAGGACCGGGCGCGGACCCGGCTGCCGCGGCCACCGCGACGGCTGGCGCCCAGGCCACGGGCGCCGACGGCCCGGACAACATCATCGTCGTGGTCGGTGACGGCATGGGGTACAACCACCTCGACCTCGCCACCATGTTCGAGACCGGCGAGAGCCGCTACCAGGTGTCGGTCGACCCCGGGTCGGGCGAGGTCGAGGACGTCGACGGCGACACTCCCCACCAGGTCTACGAGCACTGGCCGGTCCAGTACGGGATGAGCACCTACTCCGTCGACGGCGGCTACGACCCGGGCGAGATGTGGGGCAGCTTCGACGACTCGGTCGCCGCCGATCCCACGGACTCCGCCGCCGCGGCCACCGCGATGGCCACGGGTGAGAAGACGGTCAACCAGGCCGTCGGCGTCGATCCGTCGGGCGCCCCGATCGAGAACGTCGTCGAGCGCGCCCAGGCCCAGGGCCGGGCCACCGGCGTCGTGACGAACGTCGTCTTCCCCCACCCGACGCCGGCCTCGTTCGCCATCCACAACGAGAGCCGCCTCGACTACCTCGGCGTCTCCGACATGCTCGTCGACGACTCCGGCCTCAACGTGGTGATGGGTGCCGGCCACCCCTGGTACGACGACAACGGCGACCGGTACGACGAGCCCGACTTCAACTACGTGAGCGAGGAGACCTGGACCCGCCTGGGCAACGGCGAGACGGACTTCGAGCTCATCGAGGAGCGCACGGACTTCCAGGCGCTCGCGGACGACGAGGCGCCGCCCGAGCACGTGTTCGGCGTGGCCCAGGTCTGGACCACGACCCAGGAGGCGCGGGACGACGGCGAGAGCGACGTCCCGTTCGAGGAGCCGTTCATCGAGACCGTGCCCGAGCTGTCCGAGATGACGCTCGGCGCGCTCAACGTGCTGGACCACGCCTCCGACGAGGGCTTCTTCCTCGCCGTGGAGAGCGGGGCGATCGACTGGTCCTCGGAGCTCAACGCGCCGGCGCGCGTCGTCGAGGAGACGATCACGCTCAACGAGACCGTCGAGGCGATCTCGTCGTGGGTCGAGGAGAACAGCAGCTGGGAGGAGACGATGGTCGTCGTCACCGCCGACCACGAGGCCGGCTACATCTCCGGCCCGGACGCGAACCCGGCCTGGACCCCGATGGAGTCCAACGGCGCGGGCGAGCTGCCGGAGCACACCTGGCACCGGCTCGGCCACTCCAACCAGCTCGTCCCCTTCTTCGCCATCGGCGGCGGGTCCGACGCCTTCGACGCCCGCGCCACCGGCGAGGACCCGGTGCGCGGCGCCTACCTCGACAACACGGACATCGGTCAGGTCATCCTCGACGAGCTGTGGGCCGAGCCTGCGCCGGAGCCCCCGGCGGACCTCGAGCACGGCTTCTTCCTCAACGACTCCTGGACCACGAACGCCAACCACGTCTTCCGCTACGGGCGCGCCGGCGACGACGTGCTGGTCGGCGACTGGGACGGGGACGGCACCGACACCCTCACGGTGCGGCGCGGCAACCGGTACTTCGTCGGCAACGACCTCACCGACGGCCCCGCGGACGTCGTCCTCGACTACGGCCGCGCCGGCGACGAGGTGCTCGTGGGCGACTGGGACGGCGACGCCGTCGACACCTTCGCCGTACGACGAGGCAACGACTTCTTCCTGTCCGACTCCCTCGCCTCCGGCGACGCGGAGGTCGAGCTGAGCTACGGACGCACCGGCGACGAGGTGCTCGTGGGCGACTGGGACGGCGACGCCGTCGACACCTTCGCCGTGCGTCGAGGGAACACCTACTTCCTCGACGACGACCAGTCCGGCGGTCGGGCGGACAACGAGCTGACCTACGGCCGCGCCGAGGACGACGTCCTCGTCGGCGACTGGGACGCGGACGGCGCCGACACCTTCGCCGTGCGCCGCGGCAACCTCTACCTCGTGGCGAACTCGTTCGACTCGCGCTGGGCCGACGTCGAGCTGCACTACGGACGCGCCGGCGACGACGTGCTCGTGGGCGACTGGGACGGTGACGGGGAGGACACCCTGGGCGTGCGACGCCTGCCCTGACCCGATACCGAGAGGGCCCCGCACCGCGATTCCGTCGGTGCGGGGCTTTCTCGGTCCACAACTGGCGTCATCCGTGGGATCATTCACACGACGCCGTCACCTGCGGCGCCGGACCCGACGTCAGGATCTACTCCCATGGCCACGCCCCACATCGCCGCCGAGCCCGGCGACATCGCCCCCGCCGTCCTCCTGCCCGGTGACCCGCGCCGCGCCGCGCGCATCGCCGGCCTGCTCATGCCGGACGCTGAGGTCGTCTCCGACGTCCGGGCGAACAAGGTCTTCACCGGCGAGGTCGACGGCAAGCCGCTCTCGGTGATGGCCTCGGGCATGGGCATGGCGTCGACCGTGCTGTACGCCAACGAGCTGTTCGAGCACTTCGGCGTGCAGCGGATCGTCCGGGTCGGCACGGCCGGCGGCCTGGCCCGGCACGTCAGCGTCGGCGACGTCGTCATCGCGCTCGGCGCCCACACCGACTCGGCGATCAACGTGCCCCGGCTGCCGGGGCTGCACTTCTCCGCGGTGGCGAGCTACCCGCTCGTCGCCGCCGCCGTCGAGGCGTCGAAGGAGCACGCCGGCGACACCCCGGTCCACGTCGCCCCGATCGTGTCCCGCGACCACTTCTACGGCAACGCGCCCGAGCTCAACGAGGCGCTCGCCTCCTACGGCACGCTGGCGGTCGAGATGGAGGCGGCCGGTCTGTACGGCGTCGCCGCCGAGTACGGGCGCGAGGCTCTCGCGGTCCTCACCGTCTCGGACCACCTGCTCGACCACTCTGGCGACATGTCGCCCGAGGACCGCGAGACCCGCTTCACCCTCGCCCTCACGCTCGCCCTGGCGGCGGCGCACTCCTGACCCCGAGGGCGGCGCCGGCGGCGCCGTCCGGAACGAGGCCCCGATGGACGCACGACGCCCGGCCCAGAGCCGCCCGTTGCCCTGGACCCGCACGACGCCGCCGGCACCTCCTTCCCGCGAGCCGTCGTCGGGAGCGCCGCGGGGCGACGACGACGAGGTGGGCCCCTTCGCCGGCGCCGACCCGTTCCCGGACGACAACCGGCCCTCGCGCCGGCGCCCGACGATCTCCGGCCGGCCGTTCGAGCCGTGGCTCGCGGCCGGGGACCGCCTGCCGCCGCCGGGCGGCTACCACTTCGACCCGGCCGAGTCCCAGACGCGGCCCGCACGCCCCCGGCAGCCCAGGGACGCCGCGTCGGCGAACCGACGGCGCGGCCCGGGCCGGCCCCGCAACGCCGACGCCGAGCGCAAGGCGTTCACGGCCGTCCTCGAGCTGTTCGGCCAGCGCGGCTGGGCCGGCCTCTCCCTCGACGCCGTGGCGGCCGAGGCGGGGCTGGGCAAGTCGTCGATCTACCTGCGGTGGCCGGACAAGCAGGCCCTGCTCATCGACGCGCTCACGAGCCTCGACCTCTCGGTCGTCGCACCGGACCACGAGCAGTCCGAGGGCCTGGGCGTGCGCGAGCTCCTCATCCACGCGGCGAAGCGCCGCATCAGCCAGTACGGCGGGACCTACGGCCCGGCGATCTACCGGCTCAACATCGAGGCCCGGATCTACCCCGAGGTGTTCGACACCATCTGGCAGGAGACGGTCGGTCGCAGCATCCGTGACCTCACCCGGACGCTCCTCGAGCATGCCGAGGGTGAGCACGAGCCGACGGAGGAGGACGCCACCGACCTCATCGCCTCGGTCGAGGGCACCGCCCTGTACCTGGCGTTCCTCGCCCACCCCGCCTCGTCGCCGGGTGCCAGCGAGTTCGACACCCGCATCGAGCGGATGGTCGACCGGCACCTGCACGGCATCCGCGAGGCGGTCGAGCGGCGGGCGCTCGGCGGCGAGTGAGCCCGGCGCGCGGGTCAGTCCTGCCCGAGGATCTCCCGCTCGACGAGGAGCGCCCGGGCGTGGTCCGCGCCCCGCCACAGGTGGGCGTCGAGACCGACCGACGCCCCGGCGTCGACGTTGTCCTGGCGGTCGTCGAGGTAGACGACGCGCTCGGCGGGCAAGCCGAGGTGGAGGACGGCGTCCTCGAAGGCGGCGGCGTCGGGCTTGCTCAGCTGCGTGAAGCAGGAGAAGCGCTGGACGGAGATCATCTCCGACCACGTCTGGTTGTCGAACGTCCGAGCGAGGGACAGCGGCGCGTTCGACAGGACGCCCATCTGCACGCCGGCCCGGCTCAGCTCCCGGAGCAGGTGCATGACGGGGTGCGTCAGGCGCGCCCAGCGCTGGATGTCGGCGGCGACGAGCTGCTCGAGCACGGCGGGGGTGACGCGCGGTCCGCCGGCGTCGTCGGACACCCGCTGCCAGTAGGTGACGTCGTCGCCCGTGCGGTCGTACTCGGGGCGGTGCACCTTGACGGCGTCGATGACGGACCGGAGCGCCTCACCCTCGGTGGGCAGTCCGAGCAGGCGCGCGACGATGGTGACGACCGGGCCGTCGGAGGCGAGGGTCCCACCGACGTCGAAGAGGACGGCACGGTCGGTCTCGGGGGCGTTCGGGGCAGTCACGCGGTGCATCGAACCACGCCTCGGTGACCGGACGGTGAAGGCCCGGTCACCGCGCACACGGTAGAACCGTGCCATGGACCTCGAGCGCATGACCACGGACCTGCGGGCGTTCGGCGCCGAGCGCGAGTGGGGCAGGTTCCACACGCCGCGCAACCTCGTGCTCGCCCTCGTCGGCGAGGTCGGTGAGCTGGCCGAGCTCACGCAGTGGCGCACGGACGACGAGCTGAGGGCGCTCGCCGCCACGCCCGAGGGTGCGCGTGCGCTCGGGGACGAGCTCGCCGACGTCGCGTCCTACCTGCTGCAGGCCGCCGACAGCCTCGGGATCGACCTGGGTGCGGCCTGGACGGACAAGATGGCGACGAACGCCGAGAAGTACCCGGCCGATCTGGTGCGCGGCTCGAACGCGAAGTACACGGAGTACGAGCGCGGCACCGGGCCGGCCGGGACGGCAGGACCGGCCGGGACCGCCACGGAGGCCGGACCCGACGGGACCACCGACCCCGCCGGGAAGGCCGGGCAGGGCTGACCTTCCCACCGTCCCTGTTGACCGGCAGGCGGCCGACGGCGAACCTGTTCCTCGGCGGCGAGCGCCGCCCCACCGGCGTCGATCGCCGCCCCACGAACGCCGATCGCCGCCCTGCCGACCCAGGCCCCTGCCGGCCGCCCCGAAGGAGTTCCCGTGCCCGTCACCCCCACCGCGCGTCCCACCGCGGCGGCGCGCATCGGTGCGGCGATCTGGGTCGTCCTCCCGCTGTACTGGCTGGTCGAGATCGTCGTCGCGTCGCGCGTGACGGCGCCGTTCTCGTTCCTCACGCACACGATCTCCGACCTCGGTGCCTCGAGCTGCGTGTGGATCCCCTACCGGTGGGCGTGGGTCGAGGTGTGTTCCCCGTGGCACCCGCTGATGAACTCCGCGTTCGCGGCGTTCGGGATCCTGCTCGCCACCGGCGCCTGGCTGATCAGCACGATCCTGCCGCGCACGGCGCTGCGCGCCGTGACGCGCGGGCTGTTCGTCCTGGCCGGTGTGAGCGCGATCGGCACGGCGCTCGTCCCGATCGACACGGTCATCGACCTGCACTCGCTCGTCTCGGTCCCGATCTTCTTCTTCGCCCCCGCCGCCACGACGCTCCTGGCCATCCAGCTGGCCCGGGGCGGCGGACCGCTGGCGGGCACCGGTCGCCTCGGGGTGGGGATCGGCGCCTTCTGCCTGGTCGCCGCGCTCGTCACGGTCACGCTCGTGACGCAGGACCTCAACTGGTCGGTCCCGGAGCGGCTCACGCTGTGGCCGCTGCCGCTGTGGGCGTGCATCCTCGGGATCGGCGTGCTCACGACGTCGCGCCGGGACAGCGCGAATGCCGCCGCCTCCCCCGGCCCCATCGACGGGCGACGCGCCGGGGGGGCCCCCCGGGGGGGGGGGCCCCCCCGCGGCCGCCGCGGCGGCACCGGGGGGGGGGGGGGCGCCCCCGGCCGGGGGCCCCGGGGGGGGGCGGGCCCTGCGCCCCGCCCGCCCCCCCCCCCCCCCCCCCCGCGGGGGGCGGGGCGGGGCCCCGCCCGGGGGGGCCGCCCCCCCCCGCGTCCGGCGTCGTCTCCTCGGGCGGGCGGTGGCCCGCTCCGGTCAGTCGGCCGAGTCGGCCGACCAGCCCGAGGCCGCCGACGGGGCCGACTGGCCCGAGTTCGCCGAGGGCGCCGAGTAGCCGGAGTCCGCCGAGTAGTTCGGGGCCGGGCGGGGCGCCGGGGCCGGGGCGGGCGCGGGGGCCGGGGCCGGACGGGGCGCCGGGGCGGGCGCAGGAGCGGGG
>JBQDDG010000021.1:0-61144 GCA_052093225.1 Actinomycetaceae bacterium | reverse complement strand
CGGGTCGTCACTGCGGGTGGTCACCGCGCCGGCGGGTGCCGGTGCGGGTCGTCACCGTGGGTCGTCACCGCGCCCGCGGCTGCCAGTGCGGGTCGCGGCCGATGAAACCGATCAGCCGGTCCTGGACGGTGGCGTCGTCGGGCACGGGGACGGCAGGGCCGTACTGGCCGCTCGAGCGCAGGACGTCCTCCATCTGGGCCATCCCGCCGAGCAGCGACCCCGCGAGCTCGGGGTCGAGCACCGCCTGCTGACCCGTGGCCCGGGCGAGGTCCCACGTGTGCATGAAGACGTCCCCCACGTAGAACCGGGCGACCGCCTGCGGCAGCGGTACCTCGCCGAAGTTCGGGTTCGACAGGACCGTGTCCGCGGCGGCGGGGTCGTCCAGCAGGTCCTGGACCGCCGTCCGCTGATGCCGCCACGCCCCCGCTGGGTCCTCGTCCACCGACGGTCCTCCCGGGAGGGTCGGCCCGCCCGCGGAGGACAGGAGTCCGGGCAGCCAGGTGGTGAGGTGACGGACGACGTCGCGGGCCGCCCACCCGTCCACCGGTGACGGTGCGTCCCACGCGGCGGGTGCGACGCCGTCGACGACGGCGGTGAAGCCACCCGCGACCTCGCGGTGGAGCTCCGCGGGTGCCTCGTCGCCCTTCACGCCGCCCCCTCGTCCAGGAGCTCGTCGAGCTTCTCGAAGCCCTCGACGACGCCGACCTCCATGCCGGACGCGATCATGCCGTCGCGGCCCTCCATCGTGTCGACCACGGACTTCAGCGTGAGCCGGGTGCGCCCGCCGCCGAGGTCCTCGAAGGTGCCGATCTCGAGGGAGACGCCGTCCGGGAAGCCCTCGTACGTGAACGTCTGCACGATGCGCGCGTTCTCGCGAACCTCGTGGAACGAGCCGAAGAAGCGGTACTCGGCGTCGCCGTCGACGTTGCGGTAGCGGTACCCGCCGCCGGTGGTGCAGTCCCAGTGCTCGACCACGGTGGTGAGCGAGCGGGGACCGATCCAGCGGGCGAACAGGTCCTGGTCCGTGTAGGCGCGGAACACGCGCTCGACCGGGAAGTCGAACTCGCGGACGATCTGGATCGTCGGCAGGTCGGGGTCCGCCTCGATCGTCGTGGCCGGGTGGGAGATCGGTGTGGTCATGAGGCCTGCTCCTTGTTGGTGGTCGTGCCGTCGTCGATCGACGCGAGGACCTGCTCGAGCCGCTGGAAGCGCTCCTCCGCCTGGCGGCGGTAGCGCTCGATCCACTTCGTCATGAGGGAGAGGACCTCCGCCTCGAGGTGCGCCGGGCGGCGCTGGGCCTCGCGGGTGCGGCTCACGAGACCCGACTCCTCGAGCACCTTGAGGTGCTTGGAGATCGCCTGGACCGAGACCGCGTGGGGCTCGGCGAGCTCGGTGAGCGTGGCGTCGCCGTCCGCGAGCCGGGCGACCATGCCGCGCCGGGTCGGGTCCGCCAGAGCCGCGAACACCTTGTCGAGCCTGTCGTCCTGCACGTCCGCTCCTTCGTCAACCGATTGGTTGATCGCGAACGTAGAGGCGTCGAGCGGTGTTGTCAACCAAATGGTTGAAGACCGTGCGCGACCGGCACGGCGGCGAGGCCGTCAGGAGGCGGGGGTGGTCGTCCCGGCGTCGCGGGTTACCTCGGCGTCACCGCGGATCTCGGCGTCGTCGGGCAGGGCGGAGCCGCCGCGCAGGTCGGCACCGGTGCGCGCGGCCGGCGCCCGCACCACGGTGCCGGCCTCGGTCTCGAGCGTCGCCGCGCCGTCGTCGGCGTGTGCCTGCTGCGTGCGTCGGCGCAGCCGGTGGGCGACGAACGTCGCGGCGAGGAGGACGACGACCGCGGCGATGACCGCGATCCCCAGCGGCGAGCCCGCGGCGGCGGAGATGAGTGCACCCCAGACGGCGAACCCGATCGTCGAGTAGATCGCCGCCCACGCGATCGAGCCGGGGACCTGGGCGATCGAGAACTTCCACCAGGCGATGCGCAGGATGCCCGCGCCGGCCATGACCATCGACTGGAAACCGACGGTGAGGTAGGCGAGCGGGACCACGACGAGGCCCCAGCGACGCAGCGCGTCGATGCCGCGCTGCGGTCCCTCGCCGGAGAGCCACCCGTGCGCCTTCGCCTGCCAGCCCGTCGTCGGGTGGGTGCGCGTGACCGCCAGGTGCGTGGCCCAGCGCCCGAGCCAGTAGATCATCTGCCCGCGCAGCGTCGCCCCGATGTAGAGGAAGACGAAGACGACCCAGAAGGGCCATCCGCTGAGAAAGTCGGGCACCCGCTCATTGTCATCCCCGCGGGCGCGCGCGGGTCCCGGACGTGAGGAGATCCACCACGGGATCCCGGGCCAGGTGGTCGGCGGGGGAACCGGGCAAGCAGCCGGCGGCGGAACCGGGCCAGGTGGTCGGCGAGACCCCGGACCAGGCGGCCGGCGGAGGACCCGGGCCAGTCGTTCGGCCAGTGCCCGTCTCAGGCCGTCGGCGTCGCCGGGCCGGCGACGGTCACGTCGTCCTCGTGCTCGGGGTGCGGGTCCCTCGGTGCCTGCCGGCGCCTCCTGCGCGCCTCCACCACCGGGTGGGCGAACGCCGCCAGCGCGTAGGCCCCGATGGCGAGGACGACGATCGTCGCGCCCGGCGACCACGGCCGCACGTAGGTGACGACGAGCCCGGCGACGGTGACGACCAGACCGATCCCCATCGCGAGACGCATGGTGCCCGCGAACGAACGCGTGAGCTGCTGCGACGCGGCCACGGGCACGATCATCAGGGCGGACACCAGCAGCACCCCGACCACCCGCATCGACACCGAGACCGTCAGCGCTGCCATCACCGACACGAGTGCGGAGAGCAGCCAGGCCGGAAGGCCCGAGGAGCGGGCGAGCTCCTCGTCGTGGCACAGGGCGAACAGGGCGGGTCGCAGCCCGACCCCGACCCCGATGACGACGACGGCCAGCACGAGCGCGAGCCACATGTCGAGCGAGGACACCGTGGCGATCGAGCCGAACAGGTACCCGGTGAGCGTCGAGCTCGACCCTCCCGAGACCGTGATGATGAGGACGCCGCCGGCGATGCCGCCGTAGAAGAGCATGGCGAGCGCGACTTCGCCGGAGGTCCGGCCGCGCGCGCGGACGAGCTCGATGAGCAGCGCCCCCACCACGGAGGCGACGATCGCCCCCGGGACGGCGAACCGGTCGACCGGCGAGATGCCCGTGACCGACCCGACGAGCCAGCCGAGCGCGACCCCCGTGAGCGCGACGTGGCCGATGCCGTCGCCGAGCAGCGCGAGCCGGCGCTGGACGAGGTAGGTGCCCATGACCGGCGCCGCCACGCCCACGAGCACAGCCACCACGAGCGCCCGCCGCATGAGCGGGCTGCCGAGCATCTCGGTCATCGTCTCGACCACGCCCATCAGATCCCGCCTCCCGGTGCAGGCAGCGGCGCACCCGGATCGAGGACGGCCGGCGCGGGCGCGTCCTCCTCGTCCTCGTCGTGGTGGTGGTGCCGGTGGTCGGGGTCGTCGTGACCGGGCGCAGGGCGCGGGGGTGCGCCGTCGTGGACGACGGCGCCGTGCCGGAGGACGACCGCCCGGTCGAGGAGCGGGCCGAGCGGCCCGGGTTCGTGGAGCACGACGACGACGGCGCCGCCGCGCCCGGTGAAGTCGGCGAGCAGGTCGGTGGTCGCACGCTGCGACGCGGCGTCCATCGCGGACAGGGGCTCGTCGAGGACGAGCAGGTCGGGGTCCCGCACGAGCGCCCGGGCGAGCAGGACGCGCTGCTGCTGGCCGCCGGAGAGCACGTGCACCGGGTCGTTCGCGCGCTCGGCCAGGCCGACGCGCTCGAGCGCCCGCCGGGCCCGTGCGTCCACGCCCCGGCGGGGGCGCCACCGCCAGCCGGCGAGGTCCCCGGCCGCCACGACCTCGCGCGCCGTCGCCGGGACGCCCGAGCCGGCCGAGGCGCGCTGCGGCACGTACCCGAGGCGCGGCCAGGGCACGGAACGGCGGCGTCCGGCCATGTCGCGGCCGTAGAGGCGGACCGTCCCCGAGGTCGGCCGGCGGATGCCGACGACCGAGCGCACGAGCGTCGACTTGCCCGACCCGTTGGGCCCCATGAGGGCGACGCACTCGCCGCCCGCCACCCGCAGCGAGACGCCGCGCAGGATGGACTGGCCGTCGATCGTCACGCGGAGGTCGTCGACCTCGAGGGGGTCGGCCGGCGCGGTGGGTGCCTCAGCCACACTGCTGCCCGGCGTGGAGCGCGTCGATGTTCGCCTGCATGGCGTCACGGTAGTCGCCCTCGGACGGGGCGATCTCTAGCGGGTCGAGGACCTGGACCTCCGCGCCCGTCTGCTCGGCGACGGCGCGGACGGCGTCGTCGGGCGCGTTGGCGTCCCGGTAGATGGCCGTCGCGCCGGTCTCCTCGACGAGCGCGGAGAGCTCGGCGATGCGGGCGGGGCTGACCTCGGTACCGCCGTCGAGGCCCGCGAGGCCCTCCTCGGTGAAGCCGTGCGGGCCGAGGAGGTAGCCGAACGCCTCGTGCCCGACGACGACCGTCCCGATCGCGCAGCCGGTAAGGCTCGCGTCCATCTCCTCGTGGAGGGACTCGAGGTCGGCGACGACGGCGTCCCGGTTCTCCGCGTAGGTCTCCGCGCCGTCGGGGTCGATCTCGGTGAGCTCGGTGGTGATCGCCCCGGCGAGGGCGATCATGCGGTCGGGGTCGAGCCAGACGTGGGGGTCGAGCGGGCCGTGGTCGTGGCCCGCATGGTCGTCGCTGTGCGACTCGTCGTCGTGCTCGCCGTGGTCGTGCGCCTCGTCGTCCCCGTCGTCCTCCGACGCCGTCTCCGCCCCGTGGTCGTGCCCTGCGTGCGTCCCCTGCGCGGCGAGCTCCTCGGGCGCGAGCGGCTCCGTGGGCACCGAGACGTCGAGGACGCGGACGTCGAGCTGCGCGACGGCGTCGTCCATCGCCGTCTGGAACTGGGGCAGGTGCACGACGAGGTCGGTCTGCTCGAGGTCGACCACCTGGGCCGGCGCCAGCTCGAGGGAGTGGGCGTCCGCCCCGGGCGGGGTGACGTTCTCGACCGAGACCCGGTCCCCGCCGATCTCGGCGGCGAGCCACTCGAACGCGTACGCTGCCGTCCCGATCGAGACCTCGGCGTCCCCGTCGTCGCCGTCGTCGGACCCGCACGCGGTGAGCAGGAGCGCGAGCGCGGCGGGCGCGACGAGCCGCGCGGCACGGGGATTCATGGGACTGATTCTCAACAGCGGTGAGAATCGTTGTCAATTTGCGGGGCGGTCGTGTGTCCGACCTCTCCGCGCGCCGGGTGGGGAGGTCACCCCGTTCTCCGCCTGCCCGGCCGCCGCCGCGTCGATACCCTGTCCATGATCGCCCGCCCGCCCGCGCGGGCACGTCCACGGGGAGAGAAGAGACGCATGTCCGGTCGGCCGCTCGGCAGCCGATACACGCTCGATCACGAGATCGGGCGCGGCGCCGTCGGCTCGGTCTGGCGCGGTCACCGCAACGGCGACGGCACGGTCGTCGCGATCAAGCGACTGAAGGCCGAGGTGGCGGAGGACGTCGAGATCGTCCGGCGCTTCATCCAGGAACGGACGCTGCTGACGAACGTCGTCCACCCCCACGTGGTGCAGGTCCTCGATCTCGTCGTCGAGGGGGACACCCTCGCCATCGTCATGGAGCTCGTCGAGGGCGGTGACCTCCGCCAGGAGATCGACCGGCGCGGCACCCTGCCCCCGGCAGACGCGGCCACCTACGGGGCCGGCGTGGCGCGCGGCCTGGCGGCGATCCACGAAGGAGGCATCGTCCACCGCGACGTCAAGCCCGCGAACATCCTGCTCGCGGGCGGTGAGGACGAGGTGGTGCCGAAGGTGACCGACTTTGGCGTCGCCCGCATGACGCGCGGCGAGATCACCGAGGCCACGAGCGCGACGATGCTCGTCGGCACGCCCCTGTACATGGCGCCCGAGGTCATCCTCGAACGCGTCCCGACCCCGGCCAGCGACGTCTACTCGTTCGGGATCCTGCTGTACCGGATGCTCACCGGCGTCACGCCGTTCACCGGCGACGGCGGCGCCTACGGCGTGATGCACCGCCAGACCCGGCTCGCGCCCGGCCGCCCGGGCGGGCTGCCCGACGAGCTGTGGGACGTCATCGAGCGCGCGCTCGCCAAGGACCCCGGGAGCCGCCCGTCGGCGGACGAGCTCGCCACCGAGCTCGACGCGCTGGCCGGCGGCCTCGCCGGCTTCCCGGCGCGCACCCGGCTCGTGCACCCGCCCGAGGGCGAGCCCTCGAGTGCCGGCGGCGAGAGCGGGACCGGCCAGACGTCGTCGTCGGGCGGACAGGCGTCCCCGGGCGAGGACGAGAGCACCGCTGACGACGACGACGGGACCACCGTCCTGCGTGACCCGTCCGGGCACGTGCCCGCGGCCGCGCCGCCGGTCGGAGCACCTGGACCGCACCGTGACGGGCCCGCCCCGGACCGCGGGGAGGTCCGCGACCACGGGGCGGCTCCGGACCACGAGGCGGCTCCGGACCACGGGGAGGGCCGCGCGCCGGACCGGACCTCGCGACGCCGTCGGCGCGTCGCGGTGCTGGCGACGGTCGCGGCCGTGGTGGTCGCCCTCGTCGCGGCGGGCGCCGTCGGGCTCACGCGCCTGCTCGGGCCGGACGAGGGCGAGACGCCCAACCTGTGGGGGATGACCCTGGAGGAGGTCGAGGAGGAGCTGGGGAGCGGCGTCGACGTCGTCACCACCGACGGGCTCGCCGACCGCCACGCGATCGGCACGGTGATGAGCCAGACCCCGACCGCGGGCGAGTGGCACGAGGGCGAGGTCGAGGTGACGATCGCCGGTCCGAGCGAGCGCCTGATGCTCGAGGACCTCGACCCGCTCACCGGCGAGCAGTACGCCGAGCCTCGCCACCAGGCCGCGGACATCGGGGAGGACTCCTTCCTGCACGGGACGGTCGCACCGGCCGGCGAGCACGAGGGGGCGTGGGGCTGGCGGCTCGACTCGGGCTTCGACACGTTCCGCGCGACTCTCGGCCGACGGCCGGCGACCTTCGGCGACCCGGCCGAGCAGGAGCTGTTCGACACCCGCGTCGTCGCCGTCGAGATCACGGGCGACGGCGAGGTCCTGTGGAGCGGGTCGGTCTCGCTCGACGAGCCCCGGGCCATGACCCTCGACGTCGAAGGGGTCGACGACCTCGTGGTGCGGTGGGCGGCCACGAGCGGCAGCTCCGCCGCCTCCGCGTACCTCGCCATCGGCGACGGCCGCGTGCTCACGGGCGAGGGCGACCTGCCCGAGCGCTACCGGGACGGCTGAGACGCCGCCGCATCGGTAACCTTGCGCGAGACTTTCACCGACCCACCCCACCCAGACTCGAGGATCCATGACGTCACGGCCGCTCGGCAGCCGCTACACGCTCGACCACCAGGTCGGCAAGGGCGCGATGGGCGCCGTGTGGGCGGGACACCGCAACGAGGACGGCAAGGAGGTCGCCGTCAAGGTGCTCCGCTCGGAGTACGCCGACGACGCCGAGATCGTCCACCGCTTCATCCAGGAGCGGTCCTTCCTCGTCCGGGTCGTGCACGGCAACGTCGTCCAGGTCCACGACCTCGTCGTCGAGGGCAGCACGCTCGCCATCGTCATGGAGTTCGTCGCGGGCGGCGACCTGCGCGGCCTCCTCGACGAGCGCCGCACGCTCCCACCCGGCGAGGCCGCCTGGTACGGGCAGCAGATCGCCCGCGGGCTGGCCGCCATCCACGAGCGCGGCGTCATCCACCGCGACGTCAAGCCCGGCAACGTCCTGCTCGCCGAGGGCGGCGAGGACGGGACGATGGTGCCCAAGGTGTCGGACTTCGGCGTCGCCCGCGTGACCCAGGCCCTGCACTCCACCACCTCGACGGCGATGCTCGGCACGCCGCTGTACATGGCCCCCGAGGTCATCGAGGAGGAGCCGCCCGGGCCCGCCACCGACATCTACGCGCTCGGCGTCATGCTCTACGAGATGGTCGTCGGCGTGACCCCGTTCGCGGGTCCCGGCGGCACGTACGGCGTGCTGCGCCGCCACTCCGAGAACATGCCCGGCCGGCCCGAGCACGTCCCCGACGCCCTGTGGGACGCCATCGAGCGGATGGTCGCCAAGGACGCCGCCGACCGGCCCGACGCGGCCGCCGTCGCCGAGGAGCTCGGCCACCTCGCCGAGGAGCTGCGCGGCCTGCCCGCCCTCGACCCGATCACCACGCCCCCGCCGGGGCTCCCCGCCCCCCGGAAGGTCGACGACGACGGCACCGTCGCGCTCGGGCGCCAGGCGGCGACGGCGGCGACCGGCGGGGACGCCACGCGGCAGGTCGACCCGGCCGTCCTCGAGGCCGGCGGGACGGACGCGACCCGGGTGGCCACGCCGGCCGGCCCGGGAGCGAACGGCTACGGATGGCCGGCGGCCGCCGCAGGCCCGGGCGGTGTCGTGCCCGGTGCCGGGCCCTACGGACCGGCACCCGTGGCCGGCTCGCCGAACCCGTACGCCCAGAGCCCCGACGGCGCGATGTCGGCCGCCACGGGCACGTTCCCCGTGCAGGGGGCCGGTGGGCAGGGCGGTCCCGGCGGGCCGGGCACCTCCGGCCAGGGCGCCCAGCCTATGCCCGGTCAGTCGATGCCTGGTCAGCCGATGGCCGGTCAGTCGATGGCCGGTCAGTCGGTTCCTGGTCCGCAGGGGCCCGGCGGTCCGTACGGGAACGGAGGCGCGCCCGCCGCGCGCGGCCGGAGCAGGCTCCCGCTCGTCGTCGGGGGAGCGGTCGTGGTGCTCGTCCTCGTCGTGCTCGTCTGGTTCTTCTTCCTGCGCAGCAGCGAGACCCCGGACCTCTCGGGCCAGACCGTCGAGCAGGCACAGACCGAGCTCGGCGAGGGCACGGAGATCGTCACCTCGGACGCCCTGTCCGACGGCGAACCCGTCGGCACGATCGTCGGCCAGGTGCCGGCCGCGGGGGAGGACCACGACGGATCGGTCGAGGTCGAGGTCGCACGTCCGAGCACGCGGCTCTACCTCGACGACCTCGACGCGCCCGCCGAGGGCAGCTTCGGCTACCCCTCGACGGAGGCGGTGGAGATCGCCGGCACGAGCTACCCGTACAGCATCGTGTCGAGCCCCTCCTGGGAGGACGGCGCCTTCGGCTGGGACCTCGCCGGCGGCTTCCAGACCTTCCGGGGGACGATCGGCCGGTGGCAGGACCCGGACGTCCTGCCCGAGGACCAGGCCGCCTACGACGCGCGTGTCGTCCGCGTCCAGGTCATCGGCGACGGCTCGACGCTGTGGAGCGGCGAGGTCACGCTCGGTGACGCCACCGAGCTCGACCTGGACGTCACCGGCGTCGAGACCCTGGCCATCAGCTACACCGCGACCGACGGCGGCCCGGCGACCATCGCCGTCGGCGACGGCCGGGTGCTCGCGGCGCCGGACGAGGTCCCCAGCCAGTACCGGGACCAGTAGCCACCGCCACCGACCGGACCCGGGCGCCCGAGAGGCCCCGGTGCGTCTACCGTGGGCACGTCCGCACCACCCGGGTGCGGCTCGAGCGCCGGGCACCGCCCGGCAGAACCTGGAGACCACATGGCCGCCACCGCACTCGACAACGTCATCTCCCTCGCCAAGCGCCGGGGGTTCGTGTTCCAGTCCGGCGAGATCTACGGCGGTACCCGCTCCGCCTGGGACTACGGTCCCCTCGGCGTCGAGCTGAAGGACAACATCAAGCGCCAGTGGTGGCGGCACATGGTCACCTCGCGCGACGACGTCGTCGGTCTCGACTCCGCGATCATCCTGCCGAGCCAGGTGTGGCACGCCTCCGGCCACGTCGGCGTCTTCACCGACCCGCTCACCGAGTGCCTCGAGTGCCACAAGCGCTTCCGCGTGGACCAGATGCAGGAGGAGTACGCCGAGCGCAAGGGCCTGGACGACCCGGACGCCGTCGAGATGACCGAGCTGCCCTGCCCGAACTGCGGCAACCGCGGGAAGTGGACGGAGCCGCGCGACTTCAACATGATGCTCAAGACCTACCTCGGTCCGATCGAGGACGAGTCCGGACTGCACTACCTGCGGCCCGAGACGGCGCAGGGCATCTTCGTCAACTTCTCCAACGTCATGACCTCCGCCCGGCGCAAGCCCCCGTTCGGCATCGGCCAGATCGGGAAGTCGTTCCGCAACGAGATCACGCCCGGCAACTTCATCTTCCGCACGCGCGAGTTCGAGCAGATGGAGATGGAGTTCTTCGTCGAGCCCGGCACGGACGAGAGCTGGCACGAGTACTGGATCGAGCAGCGCACCGCCTGGTACACGAACCTCGGTATCGCGCGGGAGAACCTGCGGCACTTCGAGCACCCGGAGGAGAAGCTCTCGCACTACTCCAAGCGGACCGTGGACATCGAGTACCGCTTCGGGTTCACGGGCAGCGAGTGGGGCGAGCTCGAGGGCATCGCCAACCGCACCGACTTCGACCTCTCGACGCACTCCGAGCACTCGGGCAAGGACCTGTCCTACTTCGACCAGACGAAGGACACCCGCTGGGTCCCGTACGTCATCGAGCCGGCGGCGGGTCTCACGCGCTCGCTCATGGCTTTCCTCGTGGAGGCCTACACCGAGGACGAGGCGCCGAACGCGAAGGGCGGGGTGGACAAGCGGACCGTCCTCAAGCTCGACCACCGGCTCGCCCCGGTCAAGGCGGCCGTGCTCCCGCTCTCGCGCAACGCGGACCTCTCGCCGATGGCCCGGGACCTCGCGGCCGAGCTGCGGCAGAGCTGGAACGTCGACTTCGACGACGCCGGCGCCGTCGGCCGCCGCTACCGCCGCCAGGACGAGATCGGCACGCCGTACTGCCTCACCGTGGACTTCGACTCGCTCGAGGACCGCGCCGTCACGGTGCGGGACCGCGACACGATGACGCAGGAGCGCGTCTCGCTCGACCAGGTCTCGGGCTACCTCGCCCAGCGTCTCGTCGGCGCCTGACCCCCACCCCTCCTCACGAGTGAGGGGACTCTTCCACGAGTGAGGGGACTTTTCCACGAGTGAGGGGACTTTTCCTCGCTCGGGACGCGCTGGGGATCGACCGCGGGACGCTGGTGTGAGCGGCGTCCTGCTGCCGGTCCGGTGCCCGTGGCGCACAATGGAGGGTCCCCCGCGGAGGCGGGTGCGACGGACGAGCAGGAGCACGCGGATGAGCCAGGTGACGACGGACCCGACGGGCGTCGGCACGACGAGCGCCGACGCTGCCGGTGCGACCGCCGCGAACGGTGCGATCACCGCGAACGGCTCGACCGCCGCGAACGGTGCGAACGGCGCCTCCGCGACCAGCGGGTCCGCATCCATAGGTGCGACCGCTCTGCCGGGGCTGCAGATCGGCGACGTGCGCATCGGCGTCCCCGTCGTTCTCGCCCCGATGGCCGGCGTCACCCTCCCGCCGTTCCGGCGCCTGTGCCGCGAGGCCGGCGAGGCAGCGCTGGAGCCGGCCGCCCGGGCGAGCACCGCCGTCGGGACCCACGCCCCGGCCGGCCTGTACGTCTGCGAGATGATCACGTCGCGCGCGCTCGTGGAGCGCACGCCCGAGACGATGCGCATGATCACCCCGGACGCCACGGACCCGGTGCGCTCGGTGCAGCTCTACGGGGTGGACCCGGTGACGGTCGCCGCGGCCGTACGCATCCTCGTCGAGGAGGACCGCGCTGACCACATCGACCTCAACTTCGGCTGCCCGGTACCGAAGGTGACGCGCAAGGGTGGGGGAGCGGCCCTGCCCTGGAAGGCCGACCTGTTCAACGACATCGTGCGGGGCGCCGTCGATGCCGCCCGGTCCGCCAGCAGGGGCCGCGGCCACGAGGTGCCGGTGACGGTGAAGATGCGCATGGGCATCGACGACGACCACCTCACCTACCTCGACGCCGGGCGCGCGGCCGAGGCCGCCGGGGCCGCCGCCGTCGCGCTGCACGCCCGTACCCTCGAGCAGCACTACTCGGGCACCGCGCGGTGGGAGGCCGTCGCCCGCCTCAAGGAGGCCGTGACGAGCGTGCCGGTCCTTGGCAACGGAGACGTGTGGTCGGCCGAGGACGCCGCCGAGATGATGCGTACGACCGGCGCGGACGGCGTCGTCGTCGGGCGGGGCTGCCAGGGGCGGCCGTGGCTCTTCACGGACCTCGTGGCCGCGGCCACCGGCTCCGACCTGCGCGTGCGACCGGGACTGCGCGAGGTGACCGACATCCTGCGCCGGCACGCCGCACTCATGGCCGAGCACTTCGGCGACGAGGACCGTGCGATGCGCGAGATGCGCAAGCACGTGGCCTGGTACTTCAAGGGCTACCCCGTCGGCGGCGACGCGCGGCGGGCCTTCGCGCTCATCTCCTCGCTCGCCGAGCTCGACGCCCTGGTGGCCGACCTCGATCTCGACTCGCCCTACCCGGGCGAGGGCGCCGAGGGGCAGCGGGGTCGGGCCGGGGGCCCCAAACGCGCCCACCTGCCCGACGCCTGGCTGGAGTCCCGGGACGTCGACGAGGAGTTCGCGGGCCTGCTCCGGCAGGCCGAGCTGTCGGTCTCCGGGGGCTGAGAACGTGGCGGTTCGGCGGCGGCGCGTGCGGCGTCGTCCGGGTCGTGCCGGTGGGGACGAAGTGAGTCGTCCGGGTCGCGCCGGCGGGGACGTGGCGCACCGTCGGGGGTGTACGCAGCGGCGTCGAGCACGAGGAAGGGGCCGGCGATCCGTGGATCACCGGCCCCTCGCCCGACTCCTGCCCCTCACTCGTGAGGAAAAGTCCCCTCACTCGTGGTGGGTCAGACGACGTCCTCGTCGACCCAGTCGAAGGACTTCGTCACGGCCTTCTTCCACAGGCGGTAGGTGCGCTCGCGCTCGGCCTCGTCGAGGTTCGGCGTCCAGCGCTTGTCCTCGGCCCAGTTGTCGATGACGTCCTGCTCGCTCTTCCAGAACCCGACGGCGATGCCGGCCGCGTAGGCCGCGCCCAGCGCCGTGGTCTCGGCGACGACGGGCTTGACCACGTCCACGCCGAGGATGTCGGCCTGGAACTGCATGAGCAGCTCGTTGGCGACCATGCCGCCGTCGACCTTGAGCTCGGCGAGGTCCACACCGGAGTCGGCGTTCATCGCGTCGAGCACCTCGCGCGTCTGGAAGGCCGTGGCCTCGAGCGTGGCGCGGGCGATGTGGCCCTTGTTGACGAACCGGGTCATGCCGACGAGCGCGCCGCGCGCGTCCGACTTCCAGTACGGCGCGAAAAGGCCGGAGAACGCCGGGACGAAGTACGCACCCCCGTTGTCCTCGACCGTCTTGGCGAGCTCCTCGATCTCGGGGGCGTCCTTGATGATCCCCAGGTTGTCGCGGAGCCACTGCACCAGCGAGCCCGTGACGGCGATCGAGCCCTCGAGGCAGTACACGGCCGGCTGGTCGCCGATCTTGTAGCCGAGCGTGGTGAGCAGGCCGTTCTCGGAGAAGACCGGCTCGGTGCCCGTGTTGATGAGCATGAAGTTGCCGGTGCCGTAGGTGTTCTTGGCCATGCCCTTCTCGAAGCACGCCTGGCCGAACGTGGCGGCCTGCTGGTCGCCGAGGATGCCGGACAGCGGCACGTCGGTGAGCAGCCCCTGCTGACGGCCCTTGCCGTAGACCTCGGAGGAGGACCGGATCTCCGGGAGCATGGACAGCGGGACGCCCATGTCCGCGGCGATGTCCTCGGCCCAGGTCAGGGTCTTGACGTCCATGAGCATGGTGCGCGAGGCGTTGGTGACGTCGGTGACGTGGATGCCGCCGTCGGTGCCGCCGGTCATGTTCCACATGACCCAGGTGTCGGTGGTGCCGAAGAGGAGGTCCCCGGCGTCCGCCTTCGCGCGGGCGCCGTCGACGTTGTCGAGGATCCACTTGATCTTCGGGCCGGCGAAGTAGGTCGCGAGCGGCAGGCCGACGCGCGACTTGTACTTCTCCTCGCCCTCGTCCCCGCCGAGCTCCTTGCAGATCTTGTCGGTGCGGGTGTCCTGCCAGACGATGGCGTTGTAGACCGGCTCGCCGGTGTTCTTGTCCCAGACGACGGTGGTCTCGCGCTGGTTGGTGATGCCGACCGCCGCGAGGTTGCCGGCGTTGAGGGACGCCTTGGACAGGGCCTGGCCCACGGCCTCGCGGACGTTGGTCCAGATCTCCTTCGGGTCGTGCTCGACCCAGCCGGCGCGCGGGAAGATCTGCTCGTGCTCCAGCTGGCCGACCGAGACGATCTCGCCGGAGTGGTTGAAGATGATCGCGCGGGACGACGTCGTGCCCTGGTCGATCGCGAGGACGTACTTCTCGGTGTCGCTCATGGTGGGGACAGTTCCTTTCGACGGCGATGTCGATTGCCATCCGGTGCCCGGCGGGTGCCGGGACCGGTCCTTCGGTGGTGCTCGGCGGGCGGGGCGCGAGGGCGCTCCGCCCGCCGGGCGGGTGGTGCTTCTCGGCCTGGTCAGTCGGTGGTGGAGAGTCGTTCGACCGGGACGAGCTCCGGGGCGGCGACGCGCTGCGCCGACGCCGAGGCGTCGTCCGTGGTCTCCTGCGCCGCGAGGACCGCGTCGGCCTGGGCGACCCAGTTCGACACCTCCGCCTCGCGCTGTGCGTCGTCCCACCCGAGGAGGTCGGCCATGATGCCGGCGATCTCGGGGGCCGCCGCCTTGCCGCGGTCCGGCTGCTCGAAGTCGAGGCGCACGCGGTGCAGCAGCATGTCCTCGAGGTGCAGCGCACCCTCGTGGGTCACGCCGTAGGCCACCTCGGCGCGCAGGTAGTCGGGGGCGTGCTCGAGCGGCTCGCCCAGGCTGCTGTCCGCCTCGATCGTCTCGAGGAGGCGCGGCAGCTCGGAGCCGTAGCGCGAGAGGAGGTGCTCGGCGCGCGCCTGGGTGAGGCCGAAGCGCTGGCTGAGCCGGGGCAGCTGCCGCCGCGTGGCCTCGAGGGCCGGGGCACCGACCAGCGGGGTCTTCGCCGTGATCGACGGGTTGGCCTTCGCCCGGGCCTTGCCGAGCGCGTGGTCGACGGCGTCCTCCGCCATGAGGCGGTAGGAGGTGAGCTTGCCGCCGGCGATGACCGTGAGCCCGGGCTGCGGGTTCGTCACGGTGTGCTCGCGGGAGACCTTCGTCGACTCGCCGTCGCCCTTGTCCACGGGCTGCAGCAGCGGGCGCAGACCGGCGTAGGTGCCGATGATGTCGTCGCGCGTCAGCTTGTCGGCGAGCACCGAGTTGGCCTGCTCGAGGACGTAGTCGATGTCCTCGGCGGTGGAGACCGGGGAGTCGAGCTGCTCGGTCCACTTGGTGTCCGTGGTGCCGATGACCCAGTAGCGCTGCCAGGGGATGATGAACAGGACGGACTTCTCGGTGCGGAGGAACACACCGGTCCTGCCCTTGATCCGCTCCTTGGGCACGACGATGTGGATGCCCTTGGAGGCGAGCACCTCGAGGCCGCCCTCGGCCCCGCCGAGCGTCTCGGTCTCCTCGGTCCACACGCCCGTGGCGCCGATGACGTGCTTGGCGCGGACCGTCGTCTCGGCCCCGGTCTCGAGGTCCTTGACGACCGCCCCGGTGGCGCGGCCCGACGCGTCGGTGACGATCTCGGTGGCCTGGGTGCGGTTCGCGGCGAGGGCGCCGAAGCCCTGGGCGGTGCGCACGAGGGTGAGGACTAGGCGGGCGTCGTCGACGCGGGCGTCGTAGAAGCGGATGCCGCCGATGAGCGAGTCGGGGTCGAGGCTCGGCACCAGCTTCATCGCGCCGGAGTGCGTGTAGTGCTTCTGGAGCGGCACGGTCGCGCCGCGGTTGCCGACGATCGACAGGGCGTCGTACATGCCGACGCCGATCGCGGAGTAGCCGCGCTCGATGACGCGCTGCTTGAGCGGCCAGAGGAAGGGCTGTGCGGACACGAGGTGCGGCGCGGTGGTCGTCAGCAGGATGCCGCGCTCGCGCAGGGCCTCCGAGACGAGCGCGAAGTTCAGCTGGTAGAGGTACCGGAGCCCGCCGTGGACGAGCTTCGAGGACCACTGCGACGTGCCCGAGGCCCAGTCGCGCATCTCGACGATGCCGGTCCGTAGTCCGCGGGTCGAGGCGTCCAGCGCGATGCCCGCGCCGGTGACGCCGCCACCGATGACCAGGACGTCGAGCTCTTCTTCGGCCATCCGGTCCAGGGCCGCCTGGCGCGTCTCCCGGGTGAGTGCTGTGGTGTTCACGTGCTCGCTCCTCCATCGGCTCGTGCGTCGACGCGTGGCCAGGGGACGGCACGGCGTCGTGTGCTCCCTAGGATGGTCCGAGACGCACATCCGCACAACTTTGCTGAGCGGACGTGCACGACGACGGAGGACCGGTGGACGAGCGTGACCGCGAGCGGGAGGTCTTCGAGGCTGCCTCGATGTACTACCTGCAGGACGAGACCATGGAGACGATCGCACGGCGGACGGGGGTCTCCCGTTCGACCGTGTCACGCCTGATCAAGCAGGCACGCTCCTCGGGGATGGTGCGCATCGAGCTGCACCCGCCCGCGGAGATGGGCACGCGCGAGTCGGGCGTCCTGCGGGACCTGTTCGGTGTGCAGACGCACGTGGTGACGGTCCGGCCGGCCTCCAGCGAGGTCCAGCGCCTCGAGCAGGTCTCCCGGGTCGCGGGCCGGCTCGTGTCCGGGTGGATGGAGCCCGGCACGGTCCTCGGGATCGCGTGGGGCAACACGATCGCCGCCGTCGTCGGCCAGTTCGTGGCCCGGCCGGCGCCGGGCTCCGCTGTCGTCCAGCTCAACGGCGCCGCGAACCCGACGACGACGGGCATCCCGTATGCCGGCGCCATCATGGAGGCCGCCGCCGGGGCGTTCGAGTCCTCGGTCCACCACTTCCCGGTGCCCGCCTTCTTCGACTACCCGGAGACGAAGCTCGCCATGTGGAAGGAGCGGTCCCTCGCCGCCGTCCGCGCCCTGCAGGCGCGCACCGACGTCGCGCTCTTCGGCGTCGGCGCCTTCACCGGCTCGCTCAGCTCCCAGGTCTACGCCGCCGGATACCTCGACCAGAAGGAGATCGAGAACCTGCAGGCGGCGGGCGTCGTCGGGGACATCTGCACGGTCCTCCTGCGCGAGGACGGCACCTACGCCGACATCACCACGAACGCCCGGGCCTCCGGCCCCTCCCCGGCGGCCCTGCGTCGGATCGGCCGGCGCGTGTGCGTCGTCTCCGGCGTGGCCAAGGTGGCGCCCACCCTCGGCGCACTGCGGGCGGGGGCCGTCACCGACCTCGTCATCGACGAACCGACGCTGCGCGCGCTGGCCGACCGGCTGAGCCGGGTGGGGCTCACGAGGGGGCGGGGCACGCTCGCGATCTAGCGGCCCGCGCTACCAGGGGCGGGATCATTCGCACGCCCCGCCGACACCCGTGCACCTCCGTGCAAGGTGGGTGAGCAATTGTCGAGGGCTTTGGTACGGTTCCCGGCAGATCGCGCCGCACGGGCGCGGCGGGTGACGGCGCCCGAGAGACCGTCACCCGGAAGGCGCTTCGAGCGCCGGAAGGAGAGGCGACATGGGCTTGCGAATCGTTGTCGGTTCCGACAACGCGGGCTACGAGTACAAGGAAGCCCTCAAGGCGGACCTCGAGGCCGACCCCCGGGTCGAGCAGGTCATCGACGTCGGCGTGGGTGACGACGCCGACGACAACCCCTACCCCAACATCGGGACGGCGGCCGGAGAGAAGGTCGCCGCCGACGAGGCCGACCGCGCGCTGCTCGTGTGCGGCACCGGCATGGGCGTGGCGATGTCGGCGGGCAAGGTACCCGGCATCCGCGCCTCCGTCGCGCACGACAGCTTCAGCGTCGAGCGCCTCATCAAGTCCAACAACGCGCAGGTCCTCGCGTTCGGACAGCGCGTGATCGGTCTCGAGCTGGCGCGCAAGCTCGCCGGCGAATGGCTCGAGCACGAGTTCGACGAGAGCTCGGGCTCGGCCGCGAAGGTCGCCGTGCTCAGCGAGTACGAGTCCAAGAACCAGCAGGCGGGCACCTCCGCCTCCTGATCCGCTGACCGGTCACCTGGCCGGAAGCGGGACCGGGGCTCGGCAGTCGACCTGCGGGGCCCCGGTCGCCGCCACCTCGACCGCCCCCTGCGGGCGACGGTGGTATCGACAACGCAGTCACGACACGCCCCACGACGCAGTGGGGGAAGAGAGAGGTACCACCGACGTGGAAATCGACATCGTCTGGTTGATCGTCGCCTTTGCCGGAGGTGCGTTCGGCGCCGCCATCGGCGGGCAGACCGCATTCATCTTCACCGGCTTCGCCTTCCTGTTCGGGTTCTCCGCCCTGCTGGGTGGCGTGCCGGTGGCCCAGGACTTCATCAGCATGTTCGCCTTCGGCCCGGTCTTCGGCCCGCACATCGCCTTCGCCGGTGGTGCCGCGGCCGCGGCCTACGCGGCGAAGCGTGGCTACTTCCCCGAGGGCGTCAACGGCCGTGACATCGTCACGCCGCTGGCGGGCTTCCCCAAGGCCGACATCTTCATCGTCGGTGGTGTCTTCGGCATCATCGGCTACGTCATGAACCAGTTCTTCGTCTGGCTCTTCGGCCTGTGGGCCCCCGAGGGCGAGGGACTCCTCTTCACGACCGACACGGTCGCCCTGTCCGTCGTCGGTGTGGCCGTCATCGCCCGACTCGCGTTCGGCGTGAAGTCGCGCTCGCTCGTGGGCCCCTTCAAGGGGGAGAGCCCGCTCTCGCTCAAGGACGGCACGCACTGGGTCGAGCACCAGGAGAAGTGGAGCATGTCCGCCCTCCACGGCCTGACGTCGGGCCTCCTCTTCGCGTTCGTCGCCGTGTGGCTCATCGGCAACGTCCCCACCGACAACCCGGCGTACACGAACATCGTCAGCCAGGTCTTCCTCATCGGTTGGGCGATCTCCGCGATCTCGCTGATCTTCCTCAGCCTCGGCATGAAGACGCCGGTCACGCACCACATGACGATCCTCGCCGGCCTCGCGGCCGTGCAGCTGCTCACCGTGGTCGGCACCGACCCGTGGGTCGCCGTCATCGGTGGTGGCATCGCCGGCCTCCTCGGTGGTGTCCTCGGCGAGGCGTTCTCGCGCCTGTTCAACGCCCGCGGCGACACGCACATCGACCCCCCGGCGGGTGCGATCTTCATCGGGACCACGCTGATCTACCTGTTCACCACGATCTAGGGCAGGACCGCCGGGGCGGGGACGCACCGCGCCCCGCCCCGGCGCGCAGGCCGCGCGGGCGGCAGGCGTCGTCGCAGCAGCGACGGCGGGTCGTCCGCGCGGGCAGGCCCCCGGCCCTTCCTGGGCCGGGCACCACGAGTACGGGAGAGAGGGAGCAGGCGACATGATCGACCAGGTCGGCCCGACGGAGTTCTACGAGGCCTACGTCTTCGACATGGACGGGACGATCTATCTGGGGGACCACCTGCTCCCCGGGGCCAAGCGCCTCATCGAGGAGCTGCACCGCCGCGACCTGCCGGTGCGCTTCCTCTCGAACAACCCCACGAAGGACCCCGAGGAGTACTCGGAGAAGCTCGACCGCCTCGGCCTGCCGACCCCGGTCGAGGAGATCGCCAACACCGTGGTCACCACGGTGCGCTGGCTGCAGACCCACCACCCGGACGCCACCGTCTACCCGATCGCGGAGGCCCCGCTGATCCGCGCCCTCGACGCCGCGGGCATCAAGCGGTCCGAGGACCCCGCCGAGATCGACATCGTCATCGCGTCCTACGACCGCACCTTCGAGTACAAGAAGCTGCAGATCGCCTTCGACGCGCTGTGGTTCCACAAGCGCGCCATCCTCATCACCACGAACCCGGACCGCTACTGCCCGTTCCCGGGTGGACGCGGGGAGCCCGACGCCGCGGGGATCGTCGCCGCGATCGAGGCGACCACCGGCGTCTCGCTGCACGCCAACATGGGTAAGCCCGAGGCCGCGATGCTCGAGGCGGCACTCGCCGGCCTCGACGTCGACCCGGCGCGCTGCATGATGGGCGGCGACCGCCTGGGCACCGACATCGGGATGGCCGTCCGCACCGGCATGGCCTCCACCCTCGTCCTCACCGGCGACAACACCCTCGCCGACGCCGAGGCGCTGCCCGCCGCCGAGCAGCCCACCTTCGCCCTCGGGCGCATCGACCACCTCGTCCCCGCGGCCGAGCGCTCGGCGCTCGGCTGGAGCGATTCCGACACCGACTGACACGACGAGCGGCCGACGCCCGGGCGCCGGCCGGCACCACGGCCAGCCGCGCGGCGCCGCGCGGAAGACTCACCCGAGAAAGAGGCGACGATGACCGCCCGCACCCCCACCGGCCCCTTCGTCATGGGCATCGACTTCGGCACCGAGAGCTGCCGGGTCGGCATCTTCGACCTGGTCGGACAGCCCGTCGTGTTCGCCGCGACGACCTACCGCACCACCCACCCCAGGCCCGGCTGGGCCGAGCAGTCACCGTCCGACTGGTGGGAGGCGCTCAAGGCCTCGACCGGGAAGGCGCTGCGCGAGTCCGGCCTGTCCGGCCGGGACATCAAGGGCATCTCCTACGACGCGACGACGATGACCGTGGTCGCGATGGACCGGGCGGGCAAGGCCATCCGTCCCGCCATCATGTGGATGGACGTGCGCGCCACCGAGCAGTCCCAGCGCGTGGTCGGCCACCCGTCGGCGGCCACCCGCTACACCGGCGGCGGCACCCTGCCGCCGACCGCCGAGTGGTACCCCTTCAAGGCGGCGTGGCTCAAGGAGAACGAGCCCGAGACCTACAAGCAGGCGTACCGGCTCATCGACGCCCCGGACTGGCTGACGTTCCAGCTCACCGGGCAGTGGACGCTGAACATCAACACCGCCGCGCACCGCTCCTACTACGACCGGGACAACGGCGGCTGGCCCGTCGACCTCTACGAGGCGGCCGGCGCGGGCGACGTGTTCGACAAGCTGCCCGAGACGGTCAACGACCTCGGTGTCCAGGTCGGCGGCCTCACCTCGCACGCCGCCGAGGAGCTCGGGCTCACGCCCGGCACCCCGGTCGCTCAGGGCGGCGGCGACGCCTGGCACGGCCAGATCGGGCTCGGCGTGCTCAGCCCCGGCAAGATGACGCTCGTGACGGGCTCGAGCCACGTGATGTCCGGCCAGAGCGCCGAGCCGATCTCCGGCCCCGGCTTCTTCGGCGGCTACGTCGACGGCGTCGTACCCGGCCAGTACACCGTGGAGACGTCGCTGACCTCCTCGGGCTCGGTGCTCAAGTGGTTCAAGGACGAGTTCTGCCAGGACATCGTCGACGCCGCCGAGCGCACGGGCCTCAACCCCTACGACGTGATGAACGCCCAGGCCAGGGACATCCCGCCCGGCTCCGACGGCGTGATCTTCACCGAGTACTTCCAGGGCAACCGCACCCCGTACTCGGACTCCAAGGCGCGCGGGACGGTCTCCGGGCTCTCCCTCTCGCACACGCGCGCCCACCTCTACCGGGCGGTGCAGGAGTCCGTCGCCTACGGCGTCGAGCTCAACATGCGCGGCCTGCGCGAGGTCGGGTTCGAGGTCGAGGAGTTCGTCGCCGCCGGCGGCGCGCTGAAGTCCGCCGACTGGATCCAGATGCACGCCGACGTCACCGGCGTCCCGATCACCCTGACCGAGGTGGGCGACGCCGTCACGCTCGGCTCGTGCATCCTCGCCGCCGCCGGCGCCGGACTGCACTCCTCGGTGGCCGAGGCCGCCGAGGCGATGGTGCACACGCGCGCCCGCCTCGAGCCCAACCGGGAGCGCCACGAGGAGTACTCCTTCTACGTGGACCAGTACGCCAAGCAGTACCCCGCGCTCCAGGACCTCATCCATGACACGGTCGACCACGTGGCGGGCTGACCCCGCCCACGTGCAGATCCGACCACCCTTCGCGAACCAGGAGAGAACATGACCGAGGACCTCATCACCACGGCGCTGAAGACCGCCTCCGACACGAAGGCGATCGTGCACGGGCGTGGTGTCGTCGGCGAGACCGGACGGTTGTTCGCCGAGCAGTTCGGCGGCAGGCGCGGCATCGTCGTCGCCGACGGCAACACGTGGGCGCTCGCGGGCGAGGCCGTCACCGAGTCGCTCCGCGCGGCGGGGGTCGAGCTCGAGGAGCCCTACGTCCTCCCGGGCACACCCACGCTGTACGCGGGCTACGAGAACGTCGAGCTCGTGCGCGAGCACCTGCGCGGCTCCGACGCCGTGGCCTGCTCGATCGGGTCGGGCACGCTCAACGACATCGTCAAGCTCGCCTCGGGCGAGCTCGAGCGGCCGTACATGAACGTCTGCACGGCGGCCTCGATGGACGGCTACGCCGCGTTCGGCGCGTCGATCACGAAGGACGGCTTCAAGATCACGCGCAACTGCCCGGCGCCGACCGCGCTCGTCGCGGACCTGGACCTCATGGCGACCGCCCCCCAGCGGCTCACCGCCACCGGGTTCGGCGACCTCATCGAGAAGGTGCCCGCCGGCGCCGACTGGCTGATCTCCGACGTCCTCGGCGTGGAGAAGGTCGACGACTACGTGTGGGGTCTTGTCCAGGGCCCGCTGCGCGAGTCCCTCTCCCGTCCGGACGAGCTCGCGAAGTCGGACCCGGACGCGCTGTCCGGGCTCGCCGAGGGCCTGCTCATGTCCGGCCTCGCCATGCAGGCGCACGAGAGCTCGCGGCCCGCCTCCGGCGCCGGCCACCAGTTCTCCCACACCTGGGAGATGGAGGGACACGGCCTGGACTGGGAGCCGCCGCTCTCGCACGGCTTCAAGGTGGGCCTCGGCACCGTCGCGATCTGCGCGCTCTACGAGGTGGCACTCACCAAGGACGTCCCCGGGATCAACATCGACGCGCTCGTGGCCGCGTGGCCCACGCGCGAGGAGATGGAGGCGCGGGTGCGCGCGATGCACACCGCCGAGCGCGCCGCCCCGCTCGTCGAGCCGGCCGTCCAGCAGACCCTGGCGAAGTACCTCGAGCCCGAGGAACTGCGCGAGCGCCTCGAGCTCGTCGTGCGCGAGTGGCCGACGATCGTCGCGAAGTGCCGCGAGCAGCTGATCCCGGCCGCCGAGGCGCGCGAGATGCTGCGCTCGGTCGGGGCGGTCTTCCACCCCGAACAGATCGACCTCGACATGGAGCGGTTCCGCCTCACGTACTACCGGGCGCAGACCATCCGCTCGCGGTACACGATCCTCGACCTGCTGCTCGAGCTCGGTCTGCTCGAGGAGTGCGTCGAGGAGCTCTTCTCGCCCGAGGGCTACTGGTCGCAGGACTCCGCGCGCTGACCGGGGCGGGTCCCGGCCCGGCGGGGACCGGGACCCCTCAGCCTCCGCACCACCGCCCCCCGCCACCGACGACGGCGTCACCGCGCCGGGAGGAAGGCAGCACAGTGACCAAGGACAGCAAGTTCGTCATCGGCATCGACTTCGGGACGCTCTCGGGCCGGGCCAGCATCATCCGTGTGAGCGACGGCCTCGAGAAGGGGGCGTCGGTCATCGTCGACTACCCCAGCGCCGTCATGGACCGCACCCTGGACGCGGCCGACGGCCAGAAGCTGCCGCCGGAGTTCGCCCTGCAGGACCCGGACGACTACATCCACGTCCTGAGGACCGCGGTCCCGGCCGCCATGGACGACGCCGACGTCACGGCCGACCAGGTCGTCGGCCTCGGCATCGACTTCACCTCCGCGACCGTCGTCGCCGCCAAGGCGGACGGCACGCCGCTGTGCACGCTCGAGGAGTTCCGCAACCGGCCGCACGCCTGGGTCAAGCTGTGGAAGCACCACGGCGGCCAGGAGCAGGCCACGCGCATCGTCGAGGTCGCCAAGGAGCGCGGGGAGACCTGGCTCGGCCGCTACGGCAACACGATCTCCTCGGAGCTCCTCCTGCCCAAGGTGCTCGAGACCCTCGAGGAGGACCCGGAGGTCTACGCGGCCACCGACGTCTTCGTCAACGCACTCGACTGGATCGTCTGGAAGATGACGGGCACCCTCGTCCAGTCCGCGGGCGACTCCGGCTACAAGCGCATGTACCAGGACGGTCAGTACCCCTCGCGCGAGTACCTCGAGGCGCTCAACCCGGACTTCGGCGGCGTCTTCGAGGAGAAGATGCCCGCGCCCGTGGCGCCGCTCGCCTCGAAGGCTGGCGAGCTCGGCGAGGAGTTCGCGAGGCTCATGGGGCTCGACGCCGGGACGGCCGTGGCCGTGGGCAACATCGACGCCCACGTCACCGCGGCCGCCGTCAAGGCCGTCGAGGCCGGCCAGCTCACGGCGATCCTCGGCACGTCCGCCGTCTACGTCGTCTCCGGGCCCGAGCTCGTCGAGGTCCCCGGCATGTTCGGGGTCGTCGACGGCGGCATCGTCGACGGGCTGTGGGGCTTCGAGGGCGGACAGTCCGCCGTCGGCGACATCTTCGGCTGGTTCGTCGACCACAGCGTCCCGCCCGAGTACCACGACGCCGCGAAGAAGGCGAAGAAGTCGATCCACGACTACCTCACCGACCTCGGCGCCGAGCAGCAGATCGGCGAGCACGGCCTCATCGCCCTGGACTGGCACAACGGCAACCGCTCGGTCCTGGTGGACACGGACCTGTCCGGCCTGATGGTCGGCACGACGCTCACCACCCGTCCGGAGGACCAGTACCGGGCCCTGCTCGAGGCGACGGCCTTCGGCGCACGCGTCATCGTCGACACCTTCACGGCGCACGGCGTCGAGATCACCGAGTTCGTCGCCGCCGGCGGTCTGCTGAAGAACAAGTTCCTCATGCAGCTGTTCTCCGACGTCACGCGCCTGCCGATCTCCGTCGCGACGGCGGCGCACGCCGGCGCGCTCGGCTCCGCCGTCCACGCGGCGGTCGCCGCGGGCGAGTACGAGACGATCCAGGTCGCCTCGGAGGCGATGGGCGGGAAGATCCGCAACGCCTACCTGCCGAGCGAGCAGCGGGCCAAGCTCTACGACGAGCTCTACGCCGAGTACGTCGCTCTGCACGACTACTTTGGCCGGGGCGGCAACGAGCTCATGCACCGGCTCAAGGGCATCCGCGCCCGCGCCGCCGCCCGCGGCAAGAAGTAGCGAACCTGTGTCCGGCCGGGACCACCACCCGGCCGGGCGCGTGCACCGCCTGGCGCGACGGCGTCGGCAGGGCCAGGCTGGTGACGGACACGGAGCGCGGCCGGCGCGCAGGAGGAGGAGTGCAGTGACAGCAGGAGACCCGTCCGACGAGCCGACGGGGGACGTCGTGGCTCTTCGCGACCTCGACCCGGCGGTGCGCGACGACGTCGAGCGTGCACGCGAGGAGGTCGCCGCCCTGCACGCGGAGCTGCCGCGGTGGGGGCTCGTCGTCTGGACGGCGGGCAACGTCTCGATGCGCGTCCCCGTCGAGGGCGGCGAGGACCTCATGGTCATCAAGCCCTCCGGGGTCGGCTACGACGAGCTCACGCCCGAGCTCATGGTGGTCACCGACCTGTGGGGCCGCGCCCTGCCCGACCCGGACGCGACCCGCGCGCTCAGCCCCTCCTCCGACACGGCCGCGCACGCCTACGTCTACCGGCACATGCCCGAGGTCGGGGGAGTGGTGCACACCCACTCGACCTACGCCGTCGCCTGGGCCGCACGCGGGGAGCCCGTCCCCTGCGTGCTGACGATGATGGCCGACGAGTTCGGCGGCGAGATCCCCGTCGGGCCGTTCGCGATCATCGGTGACGACTCGATCGGCCGCGGCATCGTCGAGACGCTGCGCGGCCACCGGTCCCCGGCCGTCCTCATGCAGAACCATGGGCCCTTCACGATCGGGAAGGACGCGCGGGCGGCCGTCAAGGCGGCCGTCATGTGCGAGGAGGTCGCGCGCACCGTGCACGTCTCGAACCAGCTCGGAGAGCCCCTCCCGATCCCCGACGACGCCGTCACGCAGCTCTACGAGCGCTACCAGGGCGTCTACGGACAGAACTGACCGAACCACCCACGCCAAGGAGCAGCACATGACCACCGTCGTCGTACTCGGGTCCGGCATCATGGCGACCGCCCTGACCTTCCCCCTGCGCCAGAACGGGCACGAGGTCCGCCTCGTCGGCACCCACCTGGACCGCGACATCATCGACTCGATCCAGACCACCGGGCGCCACCCCGACCTCGACCTCGTCGTCGAGGACGGGATCACCGCCTACCAGCTGGAGGACGCCGAGCAGGCGTTCGAGGGCGCCGACGTCGTGATGTCCGGCGTCAACTCGTTCGGCGTGGACTGGGTCGGCGAGCAGCTCGCCCGCCTCCTGCGCCCGGGCCAGACCGTCCTGTCGGTCACCAAGGGCATGCTCGCCGACGACGACGGCAACCTCGAGATGATCCCCGACGCCCTCAAGCGCATCGTGGGCGAGGAGCTCGCGAACCAGGTCGACTGGGCGGCGATCGTGGGGCCGTCGATCGCGGGCGAGCTCGCCGTCGGGCACGACACGGCGGTGATGTTCTGCGGCGACGACGCCGACGTCGTCGAGCGGCTGGCGCAGATGTTCCGCACGGACTACTACCACGTGTGGACGACGACCGACTTCCGCGGCGCGGAGATCGGTGCGGCCACGAAGAACATCTACGCGTTCGCCGCCGGGTTCGGCGAGGGCCTCCAGCTCAAGGAGGGCGACGACGCCAACCAGCGCTACCGCCGCCTCAACCTCACCGCGGCGATCTTCGCGCAGGGCGCCCAGGAGATGCACCGCTTCTACGAGATCCTCGACGGCGACCCGGCGATGGTGTGGGGCCTGCCCGGCGTCGGGGACATGCACGTGACCTCGGCCGGCGGCCGCAACGTCAAGGCCGGCACCTACGTGGGCTCGGGCGTCCCGTTCTCGGAGGTGCGCGACTCGCTGATGAAGGGCGTGACCCTCGAGGGCGTCAACGCGATCCGCGTCGTCGGCGCGGCGATCGAGAAACAGATCGACCGGGGCGTGCTCGAGCCCCACGAGTTCCCGCTGCTGCGCCACCTGCACGGGATCATCGCGCGCGACGAGCCCATCGAGCTGCCCTGGGACGAGTTCTTCGGAGGGGCCCGGTGAGCGAGGACCCACTCGTCATCGCGCTCGACTCCTCGACGTCGGCCACGAAGGCGGTCGTCGTCGACTCCCGCGGGCGGGCGGTGAGCGAGGGACGGGCGGACATCGACCTGATCCAGCCGCGGATGAACCACTACGAGCACGACGCGCGGCAGTGGTGGTTCTCCACCGACACCGCCGTCGGGCGCGCGGTCGGCCGGCTGAGCGCGGAGCAGAAGTCCCGCGTGGCGGCGCTCTCGATCACGCACCAGCGCGAGAGCTTCGTGCCGGTGGACTCCTCCGGGGCGCCGACCCGCAACGCCGTGCTGTGGCTGGACTCGCGGGCGGCGAAGCAGATCCGTGAGCACGGCTCGGACGAGATCCACCGGCTCTCCGGCAAGCCGGGGGACACGACGCCCGCGCTGTACAAGATGATCTGGCTCAAGGAGAACGAGCCGGAGGTCTTCGAGCGCGCGCACAAGGTGGTCGACGTCCACGCCTACCTCGTGCACGCGATGACCGGCCGGTGGGTGTCCTCCCACGCCTCGGCGGACACCCTCGCGCTGTTCGACATCGAGGCGCTCGACTACTCGGACAAGCTCCTCGACCTGGCGGGCGTCACGCGCGAGCAGATGGCCGAGCTCGCCGCACCGGGCGAGGTGGTCGGCGAGCTCGACCTCGAGGTGGCGCAGCACTGGGGGCTCAAGCACACCGTGCCCGTCGTCGCCGGCCTGGGCGACGGCCAGGGCTCGGGCCTCGGCACCGCCGCCATCGACCCCGACGTCGCCTACGTCAACATCGGCACCTCGATCGTCGCGGGCGTCCACTCGGCGGACTACCGCTACGGGCGCGAGTACCGCACCCTCGCCGCGGGGCTCGCCGGGCAGTACGTGCTGGAGATCGTGCAGAACTCCGGCTCGGTCCTTGCCAACTGGTTCCGCTCCGAGCTCGGCGACCCGGCGCTCGACGGGAAGCCGGACACCGCGCTCGAGGCCGCGGCGGCCAAGGTGCCGATCGGCGCCGAGGGCCTGCTCACGCTGCCGTACTGGAACGCCGTGCAGTCGCCGTGGTGGAACCCGGTGGCCGGCGGCGCGATGGTGGGCTTCGGCGGCACGCACACCCGCGCGCACATGTACCGCTCCGTGCTGGAAGGCACCGCCTACGAGCTGCGCCAGAACCTCGCGGGCATGCAGCGGGGGACCGGCACCGAGCTCAAGGAGCTGCGAGCCACCGGCGGCGGCTCGCGCTCGGACCTGTGGACGCAGATCCTCGCGGACGCGACCGGCCTGCCGATCGTCGCCTCGGGGATCGACGAGGTCTCGGCCCAGGGCGCCGCCGTCCTCGCGATGGCGCACACCGGCGTGCACGGGGACGTGGCGGCCACCGCGCGGGCGATGGCCTCGACCGGGCACGTCACCGAGCCGGACGCCGCGCGTGGCGAGGAGTACGCCCGCTGGGGCGACGTGCAGGCCTCGCTCTACCCCGCGCTCGAGCCCGTCTACGAGCGCATCTGGGAGACCAAGGGCGAGCACTGACGGCCGGCCGCGGGAGATGGGCGTCGGGCGGTCCGAGGTGGGCCGCCCCCGAGGACGGGCGGCGGTACGACCGGTGGGCGGTCGGCCGCCGCCAGCTCGTCACCTCCGGGCCGCCGCCGTCTCGTCACCTTCGAGCAGCCTCCCGCGGTGTCGTCCTCGATCAACCCGACTCCAGCCGTGTCGCCCTGGGTGGGCCTCCACCGACTGGTGTCGTCCGGCGTCGGCCCATCTTTCACATGGCGCCTGTTGTTTTCCACGTCGAGCATGTGAGAGAGTGCGGGTGCGGGCCGAGGATGGCCCGGGGATTCATCGATGAATCAGGAGCGGAGCCAGACATGAACGAGACGCCGGGCGACGGACCACTGGTCCTTGCCGTCGACACCTCCACCACCTCCACGAAGGCCGTCGTCGTCGACGCAGCCGGTCGCACCATCGTTACCGCGCGCCGCGAGATCGAGCTCATCACGCCCGCCATGGGCTTCTACGAGCACGACGCGACCCAGTGGTGGACCACCGTGGACGAGGCGGTCGGCGAGGCCGTCGGGTCGCTCAGCAGCGTCGACCGCGAGCGCGTCGCTGCCATGTGCGTCACCCACCAGCGCGAGTCCTTCGTGCCGGTCGACGCCGCCGGGAAGCCCCTGCGCACCGGCATCCTCTGGCTCGACTCCCGCGCCGACGACCAGATCGAGCGTCTCGGCACAGACGAGATCCACGCCCTGTCCGGCAAGCCCCCCGGCGTGACCCCGGCCCTGTACAAGATGACCTGGGTCAAGGAGAACGAGCCCGGCATGCTCGAGGGCGCCCACAAGGTCGTCGACGTCCACGCCTACGTCGTCTTCCACCTCACCGGCGAGTGGGTCGACTCCGTGGCCTGCGCCGACTCCCTCGGCCTCTTCGACATCTCCAGGCAGGACTGGGACGACGGCCTGCTCGAGCTCGCGGGCGTCACGCGTGACCAGATGACCACCCTCGTCAAGCCCGGCGAGATCCTCGGCGAGGTGCGCGCCTCGGTGGCGCAGTCCTGGGGCCTGCCCGGGGCGATCCCGCTCGTCGCCGGCGCGGGGGACGGGCAGGCGGCCGGCCTCGGCGCCGCCGCCGTCGACCCGGACACCGCCTACCTCAACCTCGGCACCGCCGTGAACGCGGGCGTCCACGGCGCGGAGTACGCCTACGGCCCCGTCTACCGCACGCTCGCGGCCGGCCTGCCCGACGAGTACGACTTCGAGGTGCTCCAGTCCTCCGGCTCCTACCTCGCCGGCTGGTTCCGCCAGTCCCTCGGCGACCCCGCCCGCCGCGGCGCCCCGGACCCCGAGCTCGACCGCGCCGCCGAGCAGGTGCCGCTCGGCTGCGGCGGCCTCGTCACCCTCCCGTACTGGAACGCCGTGCAGTCCCCGCACTGGGACGCCATCGCGCGCGGCGCCATCGTCGGCTGGCGCGGCTCGCACGGCCGGGCCAACATGTACCGCTCGATCCTCGAGGCCATCGGCATGGAGATGCGCCGCAACCTCAAGAGCCTCGAGGAGGCCACCGGTACCCCGATCACCACCGTCCGGGCCATGGGCGGCGGCACGCGCTCCACCCTGTGGCGCCAGATCATGACCGACTGCCTCGGCCTGCCCGTCACGGCCTGCGTCGAGGAGGAGGTCACCGCCCTCGGCGCGGCCGTGCTCGCCCAGTCCGTCACCGGCGCCCACGGGGACACCCCGGACGTGCGCGCCTCGGCGAAGGCCATGGCGAGGTTCGGGGACGTCACCGAGCCGGACCTCGAGAACCACGAGCGCTACGAGGAGCTGGGCCAGATCCAGGGCAAGCTCTACGACCAGCTCAAGGGCGTGACCAGGGAGCTGCACGAGTTCAGCGAGAAGTACCCGGCGAACCTCGCCGAGAACTGACCAGAGAGACGACGGAGACACGAGATGACCACGATCACGATCCTCGGGGCCGGCGCCATGGGCTCCGCTCTCGCCACCCCCTACCGCGCCCGGGAGCACGAGGTGCGCCTGTGGGGTACCTGGCTCGACGACCACCTGCTCGATGCCGTCGAGGCCGGGAAGCCGCACCCGCGCACGAACGTGCCGCTCGCGGAGGGGACCCGGCTCTTCCGCAGCGACCGGCTCGAGGAGGCCCTCGACGGCGCCGAGTACGTCGTCCTCGCCGTCGCCTCGGTGGGGGTGGAGAAGGTCGCCGAGCTCGCCATGCCCGGGATCGCGAAGGCCCGCACGCTGCTGCTCACCTCCAAGGGCTTCGCGCCCGACGCCGAGGGGCGCATCGAGCTCCTGCCCGACGCCGTCCGGCGCGTCGCCGCGGCCGCCGGCACGCCGCTGCCGCCGATCGTCGCCGTCGGCGGTCCCTGCAAGGCCAACGAGGTGGCGGCCGACCAGTGGACCGCGACCCTCTACGCGGGCCACGACGCCGGCGTCGTCGACGAGGTCGCGGCGGCGCTGAGCTCGACGGCGTACCGCATCGAGGGCTCCGACGACGAGGTGGGTCTCGAGGTCAGCGCGCCGATGAAGAACGTCTACGCGATCGCGCTCGGCATCGCCGACGGCCTCCTCGAGGCGCAGGGCCGCCCGTTCCACAACCTCAAGGCCGCCACGTTCGCCCAGGCCGTGCGCGAGATCGCCGCCCTCGGCGAGGCCCTCGGCGGGCGGGCCGGGACCGTCTACGGGCTCGCCGGTGTCGGCGACCTCGAGGTCACCGGCCTCTCCGGCCGCAACAAGGTCTACGGCTCGCGCATCGGCCAGGGCGAGGGCGCCAAGGAGGCGCTCGCCGCGATGGAGGCCGCCGAGCAGACGGTCGAGGGCGTGCCGGCCGCCGGGCTCGCCGTCCGGCTGGTCGACCAGGTCGGCCAGGGCCTGCCGGAGCGCATGCCCCTGCTGTCCGCCGTCGCAAAGATCATCGACGGCGCCGAGGACCCGGCCGGTCTCGTCGCCGCGGCCGTGCTGCCGTAGGGCGCGGGGGAGGACGAGACATGGCGGAGGACGGCAAGGTCTACGGCGAGAAGAACCGCCGGCGCCACCAGATCGCGGACATCGTCGTCGAGCGCGGGTCCGTCCAGGTCGAGGACCTGGTGGCCGAGCTCGGGGTGTCGGCGATGACGGTCTACCGCGACCTCGCCCTCCTCGAGCAGCAGGGCCTCGTCGTCCGCGCGCGGGGGACCGTCACCTCCGTGGTGACATCGCTCGTCGAGTCCTCCGCCGCCTACCGGCTGAGCCGGGAGACGGGCGTCAAGGACCGGCTCGCCGCCGTCGCCGGGGCCCTCGTGCCGCCCGACTCCGTCCTCATGCTCGACGACTCCACGACCGGGCTGCACGTCCTGCGCGCGCTCGGCGGCCTCACGGGGCTCACCGTCGTCACGCACTGCCAGTTCGTGGCGAGCGCCGCGCAGGAGATGGAGGGCGTGCGCCTGCACCTCGTCGGCGGGCGGTGGACGCCGTGGGCGCAGGCCTACCACGGGCCCTCGACGGTGGCCGGTCTGCGCGACCTCACCGCCGACGTCTGCGTGATGTCCGCGACCGCCGTCTCCGACGACGCGATGCACCACCCCGACGGCGACGTCACCGAGATCAAGCGGGCCATGCTCGCCCGCTCGGTGCGCAAGATCCTCGTCGTCGACTCCTCGAAGTTCACCCGGCGGGCCATGCACCGCGTGGCGGACCTGACCGCCGTCGACGACCTCGTCGTCGACCAGGACCTGCCCGAGGACCGGGTGGGCCACCTGCGGGACCTCGGCCTGCGCGTGCACGTCGCATGAGTCGGCGCGGACCCTGGTGCGCCCGGCCGCGCGGTGCGGCAGGCTCGAGCCCGACGACAGTGACCCGTTCCCCCGACATCAAGGAGCACGACATGCGAACGACGCCTGCGGCCACGCCGACCGGGAGCCGACGATGAGGGCGGTGGTCCTGCGCGGGAAGGGGGACGTCGTCGTCACCGACGTCCCGACGCCGTCGCCCGGCCCCGGGGAGGTCCTCCTCCGGGTCGCGGCCAACACCGTGTGCGGCACCGACGTGCGCCTCGTGCGCGGCGAGAAGGACGCCCGCGCCGGCGTCGTGCTCGGCCACGAGGCGAGCGGCACCGTGGCGGAGGTCGGCGAGGGGGTGACGTCCGTGCAGGTCGGCGACCTCGTGGCCGTGCTGCCGACGATCTCCTGCGGCTCCTGCTACTTCTGCCAGCGGGACCTCGAGCACCACTGCGAGCAGGCGCGCCTGTTCGGGTACCAGGTGGACGGCGGCCTCGCCGAGTACCAGCTGGTCCCCGCCGACGCCGTCGCGCGCGGCAACCTCTTCCGCGCGCCCGAGGGCGTCGACCCCGCGCACCTCGCCCTCGCCGAGCCGGTCGCCTGCGTGCTCAACGGCCTGCGCGAGTACACGGTCGAGCTCGGGGACACCGTGCTCGTGATGGGGGCCGGGCCCATCGGCCTGCTCCACCTCCAGGTGGCCCTCCTGCGCGGGGCGCGGAACGTCGTCGTCACCAACCGGTCCCCGGAGCGGCGCGAGATCGCCCGGCAGATGGGGGCGACCCTCGCCCTGGACCCGGCCGCCGACGACGTCGACGCCGCGCTGCGCGACCTCACCGACGGCCGGGGCGCCGACGTCGCGATCATCTCGATCGGCGTGCCCGAGCTGTTCTCCGACGCCGTGCGGTCCGTGCGCGTGGGCGGGCGCGTGAGCGCGTTCGCCGGGTTCCCCAAGGGCGGGACCGCCGTCATGGACCCGAACGATATCCACTACGGCGCGCTCACCGTCACCGGCGGGTCGAACTGCCGACGCTCCGACTACGCCGAGGCCGTTGCGCTGCTGTCCTCGGGCGCGATCGACGGGTCGCAGCTCGTCACGCACCGGTTCGGGCTCGACCAGGCCCTCGACGCCATCGACCTCACCGCGCAGCGGGGCGGGCTCAAGGTGGCCGTGACCCCCGGGGCCGCGGCGACGTTCAGCGCCTGACCGTCACCACATCCACCCACGACCACCTCTACGTACCGCGATCTCCACACCCCGACACCCAGCACGACATCGAAGGAGCTGTCATGACCAAGCTTGTCAACGACCCCTCGGACTTCCCGTCCGAGCTCGTCTCCGGGTACGCCGCCGCGTTCCCGCACCACGTGCGTGAGGTGTACGGCGGCGTCGTCCGGGCCACCCGCTCGCAGCAGGGCAAGGTCGCCGTCCTCACCGGCGGCGGCACCGGCCACTACCCGGCCTTCATGGGCTGGGTCGGCCCGGGCTTCGCCGACGGCGCCGTCACCGGCAACATCTTCGCCTCCCCGTCCGCGGCCCAGGCCGTGTCCGTCGCCAAGGCCGCCGAGCGGGGCGGCGGAGTCATCATCGGGTTCGGCAACTACGCGGGCGACGTCCTGCACTTCGGCGACGCCGTCGAGCGTCTGAAGGCCGACGGGATCGACGCCCGCGCCCTCGTCGTCACCGACGACCTCGCCTCCGCGGGCCCGGACGAGGTCGACAAGCGCCGCGGCATCGCCGGCGACCTGCCCGTCTTCAAGATCGCCTCCGCGGCGGCCGAGGAGGGCATGGACATCGACGAGGTCGAGCGCGTCTACCGTCACGCCAACGACCGGACGCGCACGCTCGGCGTCGCCTTCTCCGGCTGCACCCTGCCCGGGTCCGCGGAGCCTCTGTTCACCGTCCCGAAGGGCCGGATGGGCATCGGGCTCGGTGTGCACGGGGAGCCCGGCATCGACGAGACCGACCTGGGCACCGCCGACGAGGTGGCCGCCACGCTCGTGCAGGAGGTGCTCAAGGAGCGGCCCGAGGGCGCGGACGGCCGCGTCGTCGTCCTGTTCAACGGGCTCGGCACCGCGAAGTGGGAGGAGATGTTCGTCGCCTACCGCACGATCGAGGCGCAGCTCGCGGACGCCGGCCTCACCGTGGTCGACCGTCTCGTGGGCGAGCTCGTCACCTCGCTCGACATGGGCGGCGTCTCGCTGACCCTCGTGTGGGTCGACGACGAGCTCGAGCGCCTGTGGAAGGCCCCGTGCGACACCCCGGCCGTGAAGATGGGCCAGATCGGCGCGGAGGAGCTGACCGCCGACGAGATCCACGACGTGGCTGCCGTCGAGGAGACGATCCCCGACGCCGACGAGGAGGGCAAGGCCGCCGCCGCGACGTTCGTCTCGCTGCTCGACGACGTCGCCGTGGCGCTCGCCGACAAGAAGGACGAGCTCGGCGAGCTCGACACCTTCGCGGGCGACGGCGACCACGGCACCGGCATGGCGCGCGGTTCGTCCGAGGCGCTGCGTGCGGCCCACGAGGCCGTCGACGCCGGGGCTGGCCTGCGCACGGCGCTCGGGCGCGCGGGGGAGACCTGGTCCGACCGGGCCGGCGGCACGTCGGGAGCCCTGTGGGGTGCGCTGCTCAACGCGGCGGCCGGCGAGCTGTCCGACACCGGGGCGCCGAACCAGGCCGACCTCGTGCGTGCCGCGAAGGCTGCGGTGGATGCGGTTGGGCGTGTTGGAGGCGCTGTGGCCGGGGACAAGACGATGCTCGACGCGCTGCTGCCCGCGATCGACGCGCTCGGCGAGGGCGACTGGGCGGCGGCTGCCGTGGCGGCCCAGCAGGGCGCCGAGGCCACCGGCCCGATGCGTCCGAAGCTGGGGCGCGCGCGTCCGCTGGCCGAGAAGTCGGTCGGGCACCCGGACCCCGGTGCGGTGTCCGCGGCCGTGGTCGTGCGCACGCTCGCGCGCCGCGCCTGACCACCCCCGCGGCCGGGCCCGGCTGTACTGCTGGGCCCGGCTGCGCTGGCCCTCTCGCGCCGCCGGGTGTCTCGGCCCGGCTGCGCTGGCCCTCTCGCGCCGCCGGGTGTCTCGGCCCTGCTGCGCTGTCCACTTCACTCACTGGGCGGCTTGGCCTTGCTGCGCCGCGCCCCCTTTCATCACTGGGCAGGGGGTTGAGAGACTCGGTAGGTGGCTGTGTAGCCTGCCCAGTGGCGGAACCCCCTGCCTAGTCCTGCCTAGTGGCGGACGCGCTCGCTCCCGCCTGCCTGCTTCTTCCTTGCAGGCCCCACCGTTGAGCTCTTTTGCTGCTGCGTTCCCTCGCTGTTCTCCACGGGGCTCTCCTGCTGCTGCTTGCCTGGAAGCTCCCCTGCCTCGTCCCTCTCTCGCGCTCTCCACAGGACGCTCCTGTTACGGCCCGTCCACAGATCGGAGCCAGCGGCAGGTGGTGGTCGGCGACGCCCCGGCAGGCTCAGACGCGTGACCGACTCCCGCCGCCCCACCACACCCTTCGTACCCACGGTGATGCCCGCGCACAGGGGACGTCCGCTGGCGCACTCGGCGTCGGTCCCCGCGGCGCGACACGCGCCGACGAAGTCCGCGTCGACCGCGCCCCCCGCAGCCGCCAGAGCCGATGCCGTGACATGGCTCCGGGTCGGACGAGGACTTGTCGCAGCCCTGCCCGACTCACTCGGACCCCACGACCGTCGACGCGCCGAGCACCTCGCTCGATGCGCCGCCGTGAGTCGAGCGACCGCTGTCCCGCATGCCGTCGCACGACAGTCGGCCGCCCTTTTCCTGGGGCTTCGCACATGGCAGGTGCCCGAGATGCCAGCCGTGTGCAGCCCGGCCAGGCGCTCGCAGGGCCGAGCGGTCGGCCACCGGCGTCATCGGGGAGCTCTGTCCGAGGACGACATCGTGCTGGTGGAGGGCGTGCCCGTGACGAGCGCGAGGCGCACGAGCATCGACGTCGCGCGTTTCGATGGTCAGCGGGACGCCCTGGTCGTCGTCGACTCCGCTCTCGCTGCCCATGCACTGCACGGCGGGCGGCACGGCCCTGAGCCGGCGCGCGCAGCCGAGCGTGCGCGCGCCGACCTGCTGTCCGCCGTCGAGTCGCTGCCGATCCGATCCCCGGGCCGACGCCGGGCGCTGGCCGTCATCACCTGGTCGAGTCCGTGGGCGGAGTCTCCGTGGGAGAGCCACGTCCGGTGGATCATGCTGTGCTGGGGGCGGCGCGACGTCATCGCGCAGTGCCGGGTCGACACGGAGTCGGGCACGTTCTTCACCGATCTGGCGATCCCCGACGGCGTCCGCCCGGACGGCACCACCAGGTACGTGCACATCGAGTTCGACGGCCTCATCAAGTACGACGTGCTCGACGCCCGCGAGCGTGCGCGCGTGTACGCCGCGGAGCGGGACCGGCAGCGGGCGATCGAGCGGCTCGGCGACACAGTGATCCGCCTCGACGCCAAGGACGCGGTGCACGCGCACCGGGTGGTGGCGCGCGTGGAGCGGGCGCTGGTGGCGACGCGGGGGTGGCGCTTGCGGCCGGTCGCGGAGCTCGGGCGGCTCTGAGTGCGCGTGTGCGAGTGTCACTGGGCAGGACCGCTCTGAGGGGTGTGTGTGCGGGTGTGACTGGGCAGGGGGTTGAGTGACTGGGTAGGTGGCTGTGTGGCCTGCCCAGTGGGAGAAGTCCCTGCCCAGTGGTGGAGCAGGCCGGACCAGGTGGCGGGTCAGCCCGCGCGCACCGCCCAGACCGTGGTGTCGACCGGGACGAGCCCGTCGTCGCCCGCGCTCGGCTGCGAGGCCAGCAGCACGCGCCAGCCCGCAGGGAGCGCCACCGGCTCACCACCGGTCACGAGCACGACGAGCACCTCGTCGCCACTTGCGGTCCGGGAGACCAGCCCGAGCACGTCGTCGGTGTTGAGCGAGCACGCGGCTGCCGTGCCTCCGGCGTCGTCACCCCGGTCGGCTTCGCTGCGCGCGCTACCGACGGAGCTCGGCGCGTGCCCGTCATCAGTCGCGCGCGGACTTCCACCATCACCGGCGAGCTCCAGCTGCGCCCGCCCGAGCCCCAGCTCCCGCCGGAGCCGCAGGGCCTCGCGGTACAGCTCGAGCGTCGACCCGTCCACGCCCGCCTGGCGATCGGGCGCCAGGTCGCGGAAGCTCTCCGGCTGCGGCAGCCACGACTCACCGGTCGGCGAGAACCCGTACGCCGGCGCGTCCGACTCCCACGGGACCGGCACGCGACAGCCGTCGCGCCCGGTCTCCTCGCCGCCGGTGCGGAAGAAGGCGGGGTCCTGCCGGGCGTGGTCGGGCAGGGTGGTGTGCTCCGGCAGCCCGAGCTCCTCGCCCTGGTACAGGTACGCGGACCCGGGCAGCGCGAGCGTGAGCAGCGTGACCGCCCGCGCGCGCCGCAGGCCGAGCTCGGCGTCGGGCTGCGGGTCGTCCGCGGAGATCCCGTTCGGCCCCTTGCCGGTCTGCGTCCGCTCGAGCCCGAGCCGGCTCGCGTGCCGCACGACGTCGTGGTTGGACTGCACCCACGTCGTCGGCGCGCCGACGGAGTCCGCGCCGGCCAGCGACTCCCGGATCGAGTCCCGGTAGCCGCCCGCGCCGTACTCGGTGGACAGGAAGTGGAAGTTGAAGGCCTGGTGCATCTCGTCGGGGCGGATGTAGCGGGCGAGTCGGGTCTCGTCGTCGACCCAGGCCTCGGCCACGAGGATCCGGGAGGGCGAGTACTCGTCCAGCACGCGCCGCCATGCGCGGTAGACCTCGTGCACCTCGTCGCGGTCCCACATCGGCGCCGGCGGCACGTCCACGGGGTCGACGTCCGAGCCGGAGACCATGTGCCAGTGCCACTGCCAGTCCGGCAGCTCGCGGTCCTTGACCAGCCCGTGCGCGACGTCGATCCGGAACCCGTCCACGCCGCGGTCCAGCCAGAACCTGAGGATCGACTCGAACTCGGCGCGCACCTCGGGGTGGTCCCAGTCGAGGTCGGGCTGCGAGGGGTCGAAGAGGTGGAGGTACCACTCGTCGTCGGCCGCCCACGGTGACCCGACGGCGTCGTCGCGGTCGCGCACCCGCGTCCAGGACGCGCCGCCGAACACCGAGGACCAGTCGTTGGGCGGGCGCTCGCCGTCCGCGCCGGCGCCGGGCCGGAAGATGTAGCGGTCCCGCTCGGGGGCGCCCGGCCCGGCCGCGAGCGCAGCGCGGAACCAGGCGTGCTGGTCCGAGGTGTGGTTGGGGACGAGGTCGACGATCACGCGCAGCCCGAGCCCGTGGGCACGCTCGATCATCGCCTCGGCGTCGGCGAGCGTGCCGAGGCGCGGGTCGACGTCGCGGTAGTCGGCGACGTCGTATCCCGCGTCCTTCTGCGGCGAGCGGTAGAACGGGGAGAGCCACAGCGCGTCGACGCCCAGGTCCGCGAGGTGCTGGAGCCGGGACGTGACACCGGGCAGGTCGCCCAGGCCGTCGCCGTCGGAGTCCGCGAACGATCGTGGGTAGACCTGGTAGACGACGGCGTCACGCCACCAGTCGGCGCTCCGACCTGCGGCGGGGGAGTGGAGGACGACGGCGGGGCTGGTCTCGGTCACGTGGCTCCTGTCCGGTGCGTGGTGGGGTCCGTCGACGGACGCGGTCGAGGTGCGGGTCGAGATGTGGGCCGGGGTGCGTCGAGGTGCGGGTCGTCAGCCCTCGGTCTCATGCCCTGGCGAGGGGGCGGCCCCCGTCGAGCGTCGCACGACGAGCTCGGGGACGAACGTCAGCTCGGTGGGGCTCGGCGAGGCGCCCTTGATCATCGAGACGAGCGTCGACACGGCGGCCTGGCACATGGCGGGCACCGGCTGGCGCACGGTCGTCAGCGGCGGGTCCGTGAAGCCCATGAGCGGCGAATCGTCGTAGCCCACCACCGACACGTCCTCGGGGACCCGTCGGCCGGCGGCCCGGACGGCCCGGATCACGCCGAGCGCCATGAGGTCTGACGCCGCGACGATCGCCGTGCAGCCCGCCTCCATGAGCTGGAAACCGGCGGCGCGCCCGCCCTCGACCGTGAACAGGGTGGTCACCGTCGAGGGGTCGTCGTCGCCGAGATAGGTCGACATCGCCTGGCGGAACGCCTCGACCTTGCGGGTCACCGGGACGAACCGCGTGGGCCCGACGGCGAGGCCGATCCGCCGGTGTCCCTGCGCCGAGAGGTGCCGGACGGCGAGGTCCATGGCGTCGCCGTCGTCGGCAGCGAACGCGGGTGCGGCGATCTCCGGGTTCGTGCCGTTGACCAGCACGAAAGGCACGCGACGGTCGACGAGTCGGTGGTAGCGCGCCGGGTCCGTGGAGGTGTCCGCGTGCAGGCCGGAGACGAAGATGATGCCGTCGACCCCGTGCTCGATGAGCATCTCGACGTAGCTGTCCTCGGTGGTCCCGCCCGGCGACTGCGTGCACAGCAGCGGCGTGAACTCCGAGGAGCTGAGCAGCGTCTCGATCTGCTGCGCGAACGCGGGGAAGATCGGGTTGGACAGCTCGGGGACGACGAGGCCGACCAGCCCGGCCGCCCGCTGGCGCAGGCCGGAGGGTCGCTCGTAGCCGAGGACGTCGAGCGCGGCGAGCACCTCGCGGCGCGTCGGCTCGGCGACGCCGGGGCGCCCGTTGAGCACGCGGGAGACGGTCGCGGTGGAGACGCCGGCCTGCTCGGCGACGTCGGTCAGGCGGGTGCGGGTGCTCATGCGGTACCTCGGTGGACGGGACTGCGGTCGGCCCCTTCGGGGACCTGCGTGAAGAACATCCTGCGCTCCTCGTCGAGCGATCCGGTGCGGTGGTCTGCTGGGTGGGACACGGCTCACCACCCTGAGATCTGAAAGTTACTGCAAGTGCTTGCGGAGGGCCAGCCCGCTGCGTAGTGTCACCCCCGACCGGCAGCGTGCGCAGCGATGAGCACGGCTCCGGACACGTCCCCGTCACCTTCACAGACCAGGAGACCGAGATGCGACGGAGCATCACCACTCTCGCAGCCACCGCAGCAGTGGCCCTGACCCTTGCCGCCTGTGGCGGTTCCGACGACGAGTCGACCGATGCCGAGGAGCCCGACACCACCGAGGGGTCCGACGAGACCGGCTCGGAGTCGGAGTCCGAGGGCGCCGAGTCCGAGTCCGGCGAGGCCGGGTCCGACGACGCCGGTGACGGCGAGGTGGCCGAGGCGGGCGAGGTCACCGAGAACGTCGAGGGCACCCTCGAGATCTGGGTCGACGAGACCCGCCAGCAGGCCGTCGAGGACGCCGCCGTCGCGTTCGAGGAGGAGACCGGGGTCGAGGTCGTCACGGTCCTGCGCAACTTCGAGGAGATCCGCGCGGACTTCGTCACGCAGGTCCCCACCGGCGAGGGGCCGGACATCACCGTCGGCGCCCACGACTGGCTCGGCGAGCTCACGGTCAACGGCGTCGTCGCCCCGCTGGACCTGACGAGCCCCGACGAGTTCGAGCAGGTCGCGATCGACGCCGTCACCTACGAGGGCCAGATCTACGGCCTCCCGTTCGCGATCGAGAACATCGCGCTCATCCGCAACACGGAGCTCGCTCCCGAGGCCCCGGCCACCTGGGACGACGCGCTCGCGGCCGGCGAGGGCTCGGACTACCCGATCCTGCTCCAGTCCGGCACCGAGGGTGACCCCTACACCTTCTACCCGCTGCAGATGTCCTTCGGCGCCCCGGTCTTCGAGACCGACGCCGACGGTGCCTACACCGAGGAGCTCGGGCTGGGCGGCGAGGGCGGCACTGCGTTCGCCGAGTGGCTCGCCGAGCAGGGCGAGACCGGCACCGGCGCGCTCGACACGAACATCACCTACGACATCGCCGTCGAGGCCTTTGCCAACGGGGAGTCGCCGTTCATCATCGGCGGCCCGTGGATGCTCGCCTCGTTCGAGGACATCGACGTCGCGATCGACCCGATCCCGGCGCCCGGCCCCGAGGCCGCGACCCCGTTCGCGGGCGTCCAGGCGTTCTTCGTCAACGCGCAGTCCACCGACGCGCTCGCCGCGAACGACTTCCTCGTCAACTACATGTCCACCGAGGAGGCCCAGACGGCGATCTTCGAGGCCGGCGACCGTCTGCCCGCGCTCACCGCCGCCGCCGAGGCAGCGGCCGAGGACGAGATCGTCTCGGGCTTCCGCGAGGTCGGCGCCGAGGCCGCACCGATGCCGGCGCTGCCCGCCATGGGTGCCGTCTGGCAGTTCTGGGGCGTGACCGAGGCCGGCATCGTCTCCGGGGACCAGGCCGACCCGGCCGGTGCCTGGGAAGAGATGGTCGGCAACATCCAGGGAGCCATCGACGCCGGCTGAACCGGCTCGCTGCCCGGGGTGACCTTCGCTGGTGGTCACCCCGGGCGGCACCTCCGCCCGGTGCCGTGCGACGCGCGCGCCGAGTCCCAGAGGGCCGGATGTGCGAGGCGCGCCCCCACGCCCCGAGCCTGACGGTCGGCGCCGAGCGCCGCACGACGACGAGCCACGTTCCTCGAAAGGACGTCCATGACCTCGACAGAGCTGCCACCGGCGAGCGCCCCGGCGCGGCGCCGCGGAAGACCGACGGAACCCGCGGGCGGCGGCGACGTCAACATCTGGTTCTTCGTCAAGCTCGCGCTGATCGCCCTCGTCGACGCGCTCGGGGTGTACATCCTGTGGCAGGCGTTCGTCGTCGAGTCCTGGTGGATCCTCGTGGCGACCGCCGTCGCACTCGTGGGCATCAACTGGGTGTACTTCGCCCGCCGCGCGGTGCCGGCGAAGTACCTCGTGCCCGGCCTGCTCTTCCTGCTCGTCTACCAGGTCTTCACGATCGTCTACACGGGCTACGTCTCCTTCACCAACTACGGCCAGGGGCACAACGACGACAAGCAGGCGGCCATCGAGGAGATCCTCGAGCAGAACGAGTTCACCCTCCCGGACTCCGTGACCTACGCGGGCCGGGTGGTCGAGCGCGGCGAGGGGGAGGAGGCCGAGCTGGGCCTCGCGATCGTCGACGACGCCGGCGAGGTGCGGGTCGGCTTCCCGGAGGAGCCGGCGGAGTCGGTCGAGGGCGCCACGCTCGACGAGAACGGCCTGGTGGAGGCGGTCCCCGACGCGCGGGTCGTCCCGCAGAACGAGCTGTACGCGATGTCCGCGGAGGTCACCGAGATCCGCGTGCCGTTCTCCGAGGACCCGAACGACGGCTCCCTGCGCACCCGCGACGGCCGCAACGTCACCGTGGCCACCCCGCGCCTCGTGCACGACGAGGACGCCGACACGATGACGAACCGCGAGACCGGCGTCGTCTACACGCCCAACGACACCGGCAACTTCGAGTCCGACGATGGCGACGTGCTCACCCCGGGCTGGTACGTCCTCGTCGGGCCGGACAACTACGTCGACGGGTTCTCCGACTCGCGCTACGCCGGCCCGCTGTTCAAGGTGCTGGTGTGGACGATCGTCTTCGCGTTCCTCTCGGTGGCGACGACGTTCCTCCTCGGCCTTTTCCTCGCCGTCGTGTTCAACGACCCGCGCGTGCGGGGGCAGAAGATCTACCGGACGCTGCTCATCCTCCCGTACGCGTTCCCCGGGTTCCTCGCGGCGCTGCTGTGGTCCGGGCTGCTCAACGAGCGCTTCGGGTTCATCAACAACGTGCTGCTGTTCGGGTCCGAGGTCCCGTGGCTCACCGACCCGTGGCTGGCCAAGCTGTCCGTCATCGGCGTCAACCTGTGGCTCGGCTTCCCCTACATGTTCCTCGTCTGCACCTCCGCGCTGCAGTCGATCCCGGGGGACCTCAAGGAGGCCGCCCGCATCGACGGCGCCGGCGTGCTCCAACAGTTCCGGTCGATCACGTTCCCGCTGGTGCTTGTGGCGACGGCGCCGCTGCTCATCAGCTCCTTCGCCTTCAACTTCAACAACTTCAACCTCATCTACATGCTCACCGGCGGTGGGCCGAGGATGACCGGTACGAGCGCCCCCGTCGGCGAGACGGACATCCTCATCTCGATGGTCTACAACATCTCCGGGTTCGACGGCAGCGCCGACCGGAACTTCGGGCTGGCCTCGGCGCTGTCGATCCTCATCTTCGTCATCGTCGCCGTCATCTCGATCATCGGTTTCCGTCAGGCGCGCAAGCTCGAGGAGTACAACTGATGTCCACCACAGGCAGGGGTGCGGGGAACGAGGGCGTGGTCACCGACCGCAGCGGGCAGGAGCTGCCGCCGCAGGCGAAGATGCCGTTCGGGCGCTGGTTCGCCGAGATCGGGGTCAAGCACGTCGTCGGCATCGTGTTCGTCGTCTACGCGGCGTTCCCGATCGTCTACGTCATCTCGGCATCGCTCGCCGGCCAGGGGGCCACCCTCACGGGGTCGAACTCGCTGTTCACCGCCTTCGACCCGGCGAGCTACTCTCAGCTGGGCGACACCATGTTCTGGACCTGGTTCCGGAACACGATGTTCATCGGCCTCTCGACGGCGATCGGCACCGTGGTCATGGCCGCTGCGGCCGCGTACGCCTTCTCGCGGTTCCGGTTCAAGGGGCATGCGCTCGGCCTCAACGTGCTGCTCGTGCTGCAGATGTTCCCGCAGCTGTTGGCGTTCGTGGCGATCTACCTGCTGCTGCTCTCGCTCGGGGAGGTCGTGCCGTGGCTCGGCGTGAACTCTCAGATCGGGCTCATCTGCGTCTACCTCGGCGGGGCGCTGGGGACGAACACGTTCCTCATGTACGGGTTCTTCAACACGATCCCGAAGGAGCTCGACGAGGCCGCGAAGATCGACGGCGCGAGCCACGCCCGCATCTACTGGACGATCATCCTGCGCATGGTCTCGCCGGTGCTCGCGGTGGTGGCGCTGCTGTCGTTCGTCGCGACGTTCTCGGACTTCATCATCGCCAAGGTGGTGCTGCAGTCGGGAGAGAACTGGACGCTCGCGCTCGGGCTCTACAACATGGTCTCCTCGCTGACGAACCAGAACTGGGGCATGTTCGCGGCCGGCGCCGTCCTCGCCGCGGTCCCGGTCCTGCTGCTGTTCCTCTTCCTCCAGCGCTACATCGTGGGCGGGCTCACGGCGGGCTCCGTCAAGGGCTGAGCCCGGCGCGCGCCGTCGCGCGTGGTGACCCCGCGCGCGTGGAGGCCCCGCGCGCGTGGCGACGCCCGCGCGGGCTGTCGTGCGCGCGCCGCTTCACTTTTTCCACGAGGCCACGGGTTGGTGCGCGAGGACACTGACTAATCCTGTGGCTTCGTGACACAACCCGTGGTCTCGAAGTGGGGGGAGGGGCGCCCCAGCGCTCGCGGGCGTGGCCGGTGCGTGTGGTGACCCCGCGCGGGCTGACCTGCGCGCGCCGCTTCATTTCTTCCACGAGGCCACGGGTTGATGCACGAGGACACCGACCAATCCCGTGCCTTCGTGACACAACCCGTGGCCTCGACGTGTGTGGGAGTGGGGGAGGCACTCCAGCTCTCGCGGACGTGACTGATGCACCTCTACGTGAGAAAGCGCAGACCTCACCTGCATCGCGCTGCACATCTGAGCAACCAAGGCTCGAAGGTTGCGCGGATGCGCGTCTGGCTGTCAGTCTGTTCGAAAGAGCGCACCGGTCGCCACCCGGCGATCCGCAGTGTGCGCACCCCCGAGAACATGGGAGTTCCCGATGACTGACGGACCGTTCCTGCTGGGCATCGACATGGGCACCGGCGGCGCCCGCGCCGCCATCTTCGATGCCGCCGGAGGTCTCAAGGGCCTCGGCTCGACCGAGTGGAAGACGTCCTTCCCCCGCCCGGGCCGCGCCGAGCAGGACCCGGACACCTGGTGGGACGCGGTCGTCGCGTCCGTGCGGGTCGCGCTCGAGAAGTCCAAGGTCCCGGCCGACGCCATCGCCGGCATCTCGGTGGACGCGACGAGCGCCACCGTCGTCGCCACCACGAAGGACGGCCAGCACCTGCGCCCGGCCCTGCTGTGGATGGACGTCCGCGCCGCCGACGAGGCCGAGGCGCTCGCCCGCGCCGAGGACCCGGCGCTGAAGTACTCGGGCCACGGCGCCGTGTCGGCCGAGTGGGGCACCCCGAAGTCCATGTGGCTGAAGAAGAACGAGCCGGAGATCTTCGCGAAGGCCGACCTCCTCGTCGACTGCACCGACTGGCTCGTGCACCGCCTCACCGGCGAGTGGACGATGTCCCTCAACCACGCGGCCGGCAAGTACTTCTACGACACCTCGGTCGGAGGCTGGCCCACCTCCCTGTACGAGAAGGTCGGTGCCGCGGACCTCCTCGAAAAGTTCCCCGAGCGCGTCCTGCCGGTCGGTACCACGGTCGGCGGGCTGCGGTCCGGCGTCGCCGACGAGCTCGGCCTCAAGGCCGGCACACCCGTGGCCGAGGGCGCGATCGACGCCTATGCGGGTGCGATCGGTCTCGGCGTCGTCGAGCCCGGCAAGATGGCCCTCATCACCGGCTCGAGCCACGTGATGATCGGCCAGTCCCCGGTGCCGCTGCACGCCAAGGGCCTGTGGGGCTCCTACACCGACGCCGTCATCCCCGGCGAGTGGACCGTCGAGGCCGGCCAGGTCTCCACGGGCTCCGTCGTCGCCTGGTTCCGCGACCACCTCGCGCGCAGCGCCAACGAGCGCGCCGCCGCGGAGAACCGTTCCGCCTACCAGATCCTCGACGAGCTCGCCGCCGAGGTCCCGATCGGCTCGGAGGGCCTCGTGCTTCTCGACCACTTCCAGGGCAACCGCTCGCCCTACTCCGATCCGCGCTCGCGCGGCGTCTTCTGGGGCCTCACCCTCGGCCACACCGAGGGCCACATGTTCCGCGCGATCCTCGAGGGCATCTGCTTCGGCACCGAGAACATCTTCCGCACGATGCGGGACAACGGCTTCCCGCCGAAGGAGCTCGTCGTCTCCGGCGGTCCCACGAGGAGCCGCCTCTGGATGCAGATGCACGCCGACGTCTCCAACCTGCCGATCACGTTCACCGACGTCGGCGAGGGCCCGCTGCTGGGCTCGGCGATGATGGCCGCCGTCGGCGCCGGGGTGCACGCCGACCTGCCGTCGGCCGCGAAGGAGATGGTCCGCACGGTCGACGTCATCGAGCCCGACGCCGAGGCCCACGAGGCCTACGAGTACAACTTCCAGGCCTATGTGGAGACCTACGAGGCCATGAAGGAGCTCACCAACGCCATGTCGCGCCACGTCGACGCGTCCTGACCGAGCCCGGGGGACGACCTGAGTGTGCGCGGGGGCTTCCACGCCGGAGCCCCGCGCACCTCCTGAGCCGAAGGCCACCGGCCCGAGCCAGGTCCACCCACCACATCCACCCACCACCTCCACCCACCCACCACCGCACAACGGCAGCGCCGCGACCGCGGCAGCGCCGGAGAACCAGAAGGGATCCTGAGCCACACATGACCGAGACGATGAAGGCCGTCCAGCTCCACGCCGTCGGGGACGTGCGTTACGAGGAGGTCGAGAAGCCGACCCCGGGGCCGGGCGAGGCGCTCCTCAAGGTCGCCGCCTGCGGTGTCTGCGGCTCGGACCTCGACCGCATGTTCAAGAAGGGGGCGCACAAGCTCCCGCTCATCTGCGGCCACGAGTTCTCCGCGTGGGTCGAGGAGCTCGGTGAGGGCGTGACCGAGGTGGCCGTCGGCGACCTCGTCACCGTCCCGCCGATGCTGCCGTGCTTCGAGTGCGCCCCGTGCGTGGCCGGGCACTACAGCCTGTGCGAGGACTACGACTACTACGGCTCGCGCCGCCACGGTGCCTACGCCGAGTACGTCGCCGGCCCCGCCAAGCTGCTCCTCAAGGTGCCCGCGGACCTCGACCCGCGTGCCGCCGCCATGGTCGACCCGTCGGCCATCGCGCTCCACGCCCTGCTGCGCACCAAGCTGGCGCCGGGCAAGCGCGTAGCCGTCGTCGGCGCGGGCGGGCCCATCGGCCTGTTCGCCATCCAGTGGGCACGCCTCGGCGGCGCGCTGGACGTCCTCGCCGTCGACATCTCCACCGAGAAGGCCGAGCTCGCCCGCGAGGCCGGGGCCACCGCCACGGCGTCGACGCCGGAGGAGGCCAGCGAGGCGGCCGGGCTCGGCTACGACATCGTGGTCGAGTGCTCGGGCAACCCGATCGCCGAGAACCAGGCGGTCGGCCTGGCCGGACGCCACGGCGAGGTCGTGCTCATCGGCATCCCCAACGCCGACGTGACGATCAGCGACAAGAACTGGGCGCGCCTCATGCGCCTCGAGATCAACATCTTGGGCTCGTGGAACTCGTTCTCAGCCCCGTTCCCGGGCACCGAGTGGACCACCACGGTGGAGGCCATGCACCAGGGCCTGCTCAAGTGGGAGTTCATGATCACCCACGAGCTGGGGCTGGAGAAGGTCGCCGAGACCATCGAGGCGATGGCCAAGCGCACGATCCACAGCTCGAAGGTCCTCTTCCTGCCGCACGGCAAGTAGGGACCGACCACGCGTCCGGGCGGCGGGGGAGGACCCGCCGCCCGGACGGCCCGGCCCGGGGGAGCCGGCCGGGAGGCTCGGACCGGACACCTGGGTTCCGACCGTCGGACCGGGAGACCGGGTTCGAAGCAGCCGGTCGGGAGGCTCGCCCGGACACCCTGTCCCCGACGACGAGGAGGCGGAGATGAGCGCTGCGCAGATGCGCGGGGGAGACGGCGAACGTGACCTGCTCCTGCTGCGCGTGGCCACGCTCTACCACGAGCAGGAGCTCACCCAGCAGGAGGTCGCCGACCGCCTTCACCTCACGCGCTGGCAGGTCGGGCGGCTTCTCCAGGAGGCCCGACGGGTCGGCATCGTGCGCATCGAGATCGTCCACCCGCGGGCGCGTTCGCACGCCCTGGAGTCCGAGCTCGTCGCGCGGACCGGCCTGCAGGCCGCCGTCGTCGTGCCGCCCGAGAGCACCGACGTCGAGACGCGCGCCCGGGTCGCTGCCGCCGCCGGTGAGCTCCTCGCCGACCTCAGGGACCCGCCTGCCACGCTCGCGGTGTCCTGGGGCCGGACGATGAACGACCTCGCCGACCAGGTCCCGCCGTCCTGGGGTGACGGCACCGTGGTCGTCCAGGCCAACGGCGGGCTCAGCCAGCCCGGCACCTCCAACGCCGCGCACGTCGTCGCCGAGCTCGCCCGCCAGGCGCGGGGCACCGCCGTCTTCCTCCAGGCCCCGACGATCGTCGACTCACCGGACCTCGCCCGCATCCTCATGGGTGACGGGTCCGCCCGCCGCGTGCTCGACCGTGCGCGCGGAGCCGACGCGCTGCTGTTCTCCCCGGGCGAGCCGGTCGAGACCTCCGTCCTCGTGGAGAACGGCTACATCAGCGCCGACGAGGTGGCCCGGCTCGTCGCCCATGGCGCCGTCGGCGACGTCCTCGGCCGCTTCATCGACGCCGAGGGCAGGCCCGCCGACCCGGCCATCGACGCGCGTACCGTCGGACTCACGCTCGACGAGGTGCGCGCCGCACGCACGTCGATCGCCGTCGCCGCCGGCGCGAACAAGACCGCGGTCGCCCTCGCGGCCGTCACCCACGGACTGTGCGACATCCTCGTCACGGACGAGGAGCTCGCCGCAGGACTCCTCGAAGCACTTCCACCCGCCACCACAAGGAGCACCACATGACCGCACGTACCCGCACCGAGGTCGCCCAGCTCGTCGACCACACGCTGCTCAAGCCCGAGTCCACGCCCGAGGAGGTCGCCGCCCTCGTCACCGAGGCCGCCGAGCTCGGCGCGTACTCGATCTGCGTCTCGCCGAACCTCGTGCCCGTCGAGGTGCCCGAGGGCCTCAAGCTCGCCGTGGTGTGCGGCTTCCCGTCCGGGGCCCACGCCGCCGAGGTCAAGGCCGCCGAGGCCGCGCGGTCCGCCGCCGACGGCGTCGACGAGATCGACATGGTCATCAACCTCGCCCTCGCCGTCAACGGCCGCTACGACGAGACCGAGGCCGAGATCCGCGCGGTCCGCGACGCCGCGCCCGGCGTCGTCCTCAAGGTGATCATCGAGTCGGCCGCGCTCACCGAGACGCAGATCGTCGCCGTGTGCGAGGCCGCCGAGCGCGCGGGCGCCGACTTCGTCAAGACCTCGACGGGCTTCCACAAGTCCGGCGGCGCCACCGTGGAGGCCGTCGCGCTCATGGCGCGCACCGTCGGCGGACGCCTCGGCGTCAAGGCCTCGGGCGGCATCCGCGACACCGAGAAGGCCCTCGCGATGATCGACGCCGGGGCCACGCGCCTCGGCCTGTCCGGCACCGCCGCGGTGCTCGACGGCCTGGACGGCTGACACCCCGCTCACCCGCCCCTTCTCATCGAGGCCACGGGTTGTGTCACGAGGACACAGGATTATCCCGTTGAGTCGTGACACAACCCGTGTGCTCGATGGACAAGGCGGACGGCCGGACCAGAGCCCACACACCTCCCGCACGACGAACCGCCACCCGCTCCCTGGGACGAGAGGATGACCGCATGCTGGCGTACGAGTACCAGGCCGACGGCACGATGCAGCTGGTCGAGCGGCCCACCCCGCGGGCCGGCCCCGGTGAGGTGACCGTCGACGTCGCGCTCTCGGGCGTGTGCGGGACGGACCTGAAGATCGCCCGCGGCGAGCACCGCATGTACCCGGCGGGCACGGTGCGGGTCCCGGGCCACGAGGTCGTCGGCCGTGTGCGGGAGAACCGCTCCGACGACGCCTCGCTCACCGAGCGCAGGCTCGTCGCGCTCGCGCCGAACATCGGCTGCGGTACGTGCCACGCCTGCGTGGGCGGGCGCAGCAACCTGTGCGCGCGCTACGAGGGGCTCGGGCTCACCTTCGACGGCGGCTTCGCCGAGGTGGTCCGCGTTCCTGCCCGCGGTGTGCAGACCGGGAACGTGCTGCCGGTTGCCGACGGGCTGGACCCGATCGACGTGGTGATGACGGAGCCGGTGGCCGCCGTCGTGCGGGGTCTGCGTCCGCTCGATCCCGGCCCCGGGGACACCGTGCTCATCTGTGGCGCCGGGCCGATCGGTCTCACGGCCGTGCTGCTCGCGAAGATGCGCGGCGTCGAGCGCGTGATCGTCAGCCAGACCTCCGCGCCGCGCCGCGAGCTCGCACTCCGTCTCGGCGCCCACGACGCCGTCGACCCGCGCGCCGAGAACCTGCCCGAGCGCGTGCTGGAGCTGACCGACGGGAAGGGGGCGGACGCCGTCGTCGTCGCGACCCCGGTGGCCGACGTGTTCGCCGACGCGCTCAAGGCCGCGGCCCTCGGCGGCCGGGTGAACTTCTTCGCCGGTCTCCCCTCGGGCAGGGGCGAGGTGCTGCTCGACGCGAACCTCGTCCACTACCGCGAGCTCGTGGTCACCGGGTCGACGGCGAACACCCCCCAGGACAACGCCGAGGCGCTGGCGATCGTCTCCGAGCGGCCCGAGCGGTTCCGCGCGCTCGTCACGGACCGGGTCCCGCTCGCCGAGGCGCCGGCCGGGTTCGCGCGCGCCGCCGCGGGGGAGAGCCTCAAGCTGGTGCTCGAGCCGTAGTCCGGGTGCGCGACGGCCTCGCGGCCTCGCGGTGCGACGGCGTCGCTGCGCGTCTGCCGCCCGGCCCCGCCGCTGAGGCGCGCGGCCCTACTGCGGCCGCACGTCGGCTCGAGCGGCCGCGCCGATGACACCGAGGTGCGTGTGGCCGAACGTGCCGACCTTGAGCCCGAAGCCCAGGGCTCGGTCGACGGCGACGTGGAAGGCCCAGCACGCCGCGAGCAGCACCATCCAGTCGGCACCTGCGCCGTGCTCGACGTCAGCGAGCAGGAGCGCCGCCCACGCGGTGATCAGCGCGGCGGGTGCGGCGTAGTTGTGCACGAGGTTGTAGGTCACCGCGCCGACCCGCGGCCCCGCCAGGTATCCGAGCGCGGAGAGGTCGAAGACGAGGAAGGCGGCGAGCAGCAGCCACCACGGCTGTCCCCACGCGATCACCGCGACGACGATTCCGACGGCGATCAGCGCACTCTCCGTGCGCTGCCACCCGGCGGCCCGGTCTTCGGACTGGTCGACGACCATGCTGACTCCTCGTTCGTGCGCGAACGCACCGGATCCTGGCTCGGGCGGCGGTGCGCCGGTCGTGGGCGCCGGTCACGGCAACGACGGCCCGCTCCTCGCTGTCCTCAGCAGCGCATCAGCGACCGTCGGCATTCCCCACCCACTCCGTCGGGCCGTGACCAGTGCTTCTCGACGACCTCGGGGCCTCGTCGGCCTGCGGAGCACGGCGGCGGTCTCCGTCCACGCGGCCTGCCCGGGCGCGCGACAATGACCCCATGATCGAGATCCTCACCCCCGCCGAGGTGGCCCGCGGCAAGGTCACGGGCGCCGTCGTCGCGGACATCCTCGCCGCGATGCGCGAGCGCGCGACCGTCGGTACCAACCTCCTGCAGATCGACCGCTGGACGGCGGAGATGATCGACGCGGCCGGGGCGACGTCCTGCTACGTCGACTACGAGCCGTCCTTCGGCCGCGGCCCCTTCGGCCACCACATCTGCACCGCCGTCAACGACGCCGTGCTCCACGGGCGGCCCCACGACTACACCCTGGCCGACGGCGACCTGCTCACCCTCGACCTCGCCGTCATCAAGGACGGGGTGGCGGCGGACGCGGCGATCAGCTTCGTCGTCGGGGAGACGCAGCCCGCCGAGAGCCTCGCGCTCATCGACGCGACGCGCCGGGCGCTCGACGCCGGGATCGCCGCCGCGGGCCCGGGCGCGCGGATCGGCGACATCTCCCACGCGATCGGGACCGTCCTCAGCGGCGCCGGCTACCCCGTCAACACCCAGTTCGGCGGCCACGGCATCGGCACGACGATGCACCAGGACCCGCACGTGCCGAACATCGGCCGGCCCGGTCGGGGCTTCGTGCTGCGCCCCGGCCTCATGCTGGCGATCGAGCCGTGGGTCATGGTGGACACCGACGAGCTCACCGTGGCCGACGACGGATGGACCCTCCGCAGCGCCACCGGCTGCCTGACCGCCCACACCGAGCACACCATCGCCATCACCGAGGACGGCGCGGACATCCTCACGCTGCCGTCTCACTGAGGCACCAGTCAGCGCGCCGTGACCTTGCCGTTGAGCGAGGCGATCGGCTGGAGGAACATCGGTCGCGCGAGCGCGCACGCGCCCACGACCAGCACCACGGAGCCCGCGAACAGGCCGAAACCGAGCCATCCGGCGTCGTCGCTCGCGGTGTAGATGTGGTTGAGGTTGCGCAGCGCCCCGGTGGTGAGCACGAGCGTGACGTGCGTGATGACGAAGATGATGAAGTAGAGCATCGACAGCCCGTGCAGCCGGCGGGCGTGGGGGAGCGGCAGTGCCTTGCTCACCCGCCAGCGGTCGTTCCAGGCTGGTGACATCCGCAGGCCCGTGAGCGCGGCGATCGGGGCCGCGACGAAGATCGTCACGAAGTAGGTGAGTTCCTGCAGCGCGTTGTAGTGCAGCCACCCGTTCTCGGCCGGCCAGTCCAGGGAGAGGTACTGCAGGCCCACCGAGAGCGCGTGGGGGAACACGTCCCAGCCGGTCGGGACCACGCGCATCCACTGGCCGGTGGCGAACAGGAGGACGACGAAGACCACCCCGTTGAGGATCCACAGGGCGTCGACCGACAGGTGGAGCCACAGGTTGAGGCTGATCTTCTTCGGGGCTCGCTTGGTCCGTGGGAACTTCGAGCTGTCCCGCTTCCAGTACGCGTTCGGGCGGGGCGTGGACCGGATGAGCCATCCGGTGCGGATCAGGAGGACGAGGAAGAACATGTTGAGGAAGTGCTGCCAGCCCACCCAGCCGGGCAGACCGACCGGCGCCGACTCGGGTTGGGTGGCGACGCCCGGGTAGCGCTCGACGAATCCCGCGACGCCGTCGAGGGTGAGGAGCCAGCGAGTAAGGACGACGAGAGCGGCGAGCACCACGACGGCGACGAGCGCCACGAGGGCTGTGCGCTTCCAGGGGCTGGTGCCGGGCGGGCGGGCTGAGCCCTTGGTGCCTGCGCGGGCCGAGCCTTTCGAGCCTGCTCGGTCAGCGGGGCGCGTGCTCTCGTTGCCGGTGCCGCCGCGGCCCTCCGGGGAGGTCGGCTCGTCGAACCCCGGGGCCCTCATGCGTCCGTCCTGCTCATGGCGCACATTGTCGCCCGCCCAAGGACGGCACGACGACGTCATGGCACGACGACGGTTGTTTCCCCTCGCGCCGCGACCTCACGACGGCGGGGCGCACCCCGGGAGGTGCGCCCCGCCGTCGGGCCGGGTCAGATCCCGTCGATCGCCTCGGCGATCGACGCGAGCAGGACGGACACCGAGATCGCGCCGGGGTCCGGGTGGCCGACGCTGCGCTCACCGAGCGAGCGCGACTTGCCGAAAGCGGAGACGAGCTCGGCGGAGCGCTCGACCCCCTCGGCCGCGGCGTCCGCGGCGGCGTGCGCCGTCGCGGACAGGCCCTGGTCGACGGCGCCGCGGGCGGCCTCGGCGGCGGGCACGAGTGCGTCGAGCATCGTCTTCTGCCCGACGGCGGCCTTGCCCCGCTTCATCACCTGCTCGGCGCCGACCTCGAGCGCGGTGGCAAACCCGTCGGCGTCGAGGACGTCGGAGTCGAGAGCCTTGGCGGGCGCCCGGAACAGCGTGCCGAAGATGGCCCCGGACGCGCCGCCGCTCGTGGCGAGCACCGCGGAACCCACCGTCTTGTAGACCTCGCCGACGCCGGCCGGCTCGGCGGTGGCCAGTGCCTCCTTGGCGGCGGCGAACCCGCGGGCCATCCCCACCCCGTGGTCGCCGTCGCCGATCACCTGGTCGGCCTTGGTCAGCCGGTCCTTCGCGGCGATGATCCCGTCACAGGCGGCGGACAGCACAAGGGTGAGCTCCGCCGTCGTCAGCTGCTCTGCCATCGCTCAGGCCTGGGAGTAGGGCAGCGAGCTGCACGGGGCGGCGATCAGCCGCTCGAGGTCGTCGTCGAGGCGGATGAGCGTGAGCGAGAAGCCGGCCATCTCCTGCGAGGTGAAGTACGAGCCGACGTCGGTGCGCACCACCTCGATGCCCTTGTCGGCGAGCAGCTGGCGGGCCTTGCGGTTGACGACGAGGAGCTCGGTGAGCGTGGTGGCGCCGAGGTTGTTGACCAGGAGGGCCACGCGGTCGCCGGAGGAGTAGAGCAGGTCGGCGACGAGCTTGTCGACGATCTTCTCCGTCAGCGCGTCGGCCGGCATCATCTTCGAGCGCTCGACCCCGACCTCGCCGTGCATGCCGAGGCCGATCTCGATCTCGTCGTCGCCGAGCTCGAACGTGGGCTCGCCGGTCTCCGGGAGGGAGCCGGCGCGGACGGCCACGCCGAGGGTGCGCGTGGCGTCGAGCGCCTTCTGGATGAGCGCCTCGGCCTCGTCGAGGGAGGAGGCCTCGGCGCACGCGGCGCCCGCGACCTTGACGACGTAGAACGCGCCGCCGATGCCGCGGCGGGTCTCGGGGTCGTCGGTGGCGACGTCGTCGTTGACCAGCAGGGTGCGCGACTCGATGTCGTCGTCGTCCTCGGCGAGCTCGGCGCCCATGTCGAAGTTGAGGACGTCGCCGGCGTAGTTGCCGTACAGGAGGATGACGCCCTTGCCGCGGTCTGCGGCCTTGATGGCCTCGTGCACGTGCTGCGGGGCGGGCGCGGCGAAGATGTTGCCGGCCACGCTCGCGTCCGCGAGGCCTTCACCGACGTAGGCCGTGTACATCGGCTCGTGGCCGGAGCCGCCACCGATGACGAGCCCGACCTTGCCGTCCTCGATGCCGTCGCGCACGAGTACGCGCGACCCGGGCTCGCGGGTCAGCGCGCCGTGCGACGCGAGCACCAGGCCGTCGAGGACCTCGTCGATGAGGTTCTCGGGGTCGTTGATGATCTTCTTCGACTTGGGCATGACACACCTCGTTGTTGTCCTGGCGGCGACGCCGTCGGTCAGGGCCGGGGGGACCGGGGCCGGGCCGAATGCTCACCGCTGTGTGAGAAGTTCTCAGCGATGGAAGCTGCGGTTCTCAGCCTAGTGCTCGTGGCTGCGCAGGAGAGGTCCGGCCCGGAAGCTGCACATCTGCGCAGGGAGGGGGGTGGTTGATTGCGTGGCTGCGTCGCGCACCCGGCCCGCCTTGCGCCCTCTCAAGTCGACGAGGCAATGGGTTGTGTGACGAGAGGCTGCCCCAAGGGCATGGGGTCGTGACACAGGTCGTTGTCTCAACGCGGTGGAGTCAATCGGAGTCGTCGGTGGCGCGCCGGCTCGGCCGGGGGCTGTGGCCACGGACGAAGACGCGGACGCCGTCGGCGATCCACTCGCGCTGCGCGTCGGCAGCGAGGTGTGCGCCGGGTGGCCCTGGCCGGGCCGCGACGAGCTCGGCGAGGTGGAGGGCGGCCCGCTCGTCGTGCGGGGCGTCCAGCAGCCCCGCCCGGTGCCAGTCGGCGAGGACGGCTGCGAGCTCGGCGATGACGCGACCGGGGCCGGCCTGCCACCAGGCGACGACGGCGTCGTCGCCGAGCTGCGCCGTGTCTGCCCGGACCTGGCGGATGAGCGCGCGTCCCTCGGGCGAGGGTGCGGTGCCGGTCAACCATTCGGTGGCGAACCCGAGCAGGGCGGGCTCGACCTGGTCGCCGCGGACGACGCCGGACAGATGGCGCTCGAGGAGAGTGATCTCGTCCTCGGCCACCCGGGCGGACGTCTCCTCGACCACCGCGTAGAACAAGGCGGACTTGTCCGCGAAGTGCTTGTACATCGTCCGTGTGGAGACGCCGGAGACCGAGGCGATGGCGGCGACGCTCGCACGTTCATAACCGATGTGAGCGAACACTTCACGCGCGCCGGACATGATCGCGGAGCGCTTGTCGGCCCGCAGTCGGCCCCCCGCACGCGGCGTCGGTGGCGGCGCGCCCTTGGCAGAAGTATTCACGTTGCTTCCCTCCGGGGTGGTGGCGGATCCTCGTGACTGTAAAGTGCGCGTTGTACTTTACATCCAGCTGAGGGGGAGACATGACACGCATCGCCATCATCGCCGGCAGTACCCGGCCCCACCGTGCAGGCTCGCAGGTGGCCGAATGGGCCCTTGCGACCGCCCGCCGCGTCGTGCCGGAGGGTGTGGAGGTCGAGCCGCTCGACCTCGCCACGTTCGAGCTGCCTGTCCTCGACGAGCCGGCCCCCGCGATGTCCGGCGCCGTCACCCACGACCACACGCGGAGGTGGGCGGCGGCAGTCGCGTCGTTCGACGGGTTCGTCGTCGTTACGCCCGAGTACAACCACGGTGTTCCCGGGCCGCTGAAGAACGCGATCGACTATCTGTTCTTCGAGTGGAACGACAAGGCCGTCGGGTTCGTCAGTTACGGCGTGAACGCCGGCGTACGCGCCGTCGAGCAGCTGCGGCAGATCGCGGGTGAGCTCAAGCTCGCCGACGTGCGCACCCAGGTCGCGCTCAGCATGCACACCGATTTCGACTATTCGGGGCTCGACATCACCGATCCCACGGTGGTCGGATCCTTCACGCCCGCACCGCGCCACGTCGAGGACCTCACCGAGCTGCTCGGCGAGGTGACGCGCTGGAGCCGGGCCCTCTCTGCGGTGCGGCTCCAGGCGGTCCCGGTCTGAGCGTGGTCGCCGCGGTCCCGGCTCGGCCGTGGACAGAGCCGAGGGACCCGCCGGCGGGTCCGGTCAGCCGTGGTGGATGAGCGCGAGCGTGCCGGGGGCCAGGGCGGTGGTCGCATACTCGGTGGGGGCATCCGCGATGCGGCCGCCGCTGCTCCGATCGTTGCCGGTGCTCGACCCGCTGCTCCGATCGTTGCCGGTGCCCGCGTCCGGTGGCGTGCTCCGGGCCGCGTCGCCGTCGTCGCCCTCGCCGTCCACGCGGATCAGCCCGCGCGAGGAGTGCGTGACCGCTGCGCCCTCGGGCAGCGCGACGGGATCGGGGCCGAGCGCCAGTACGAGGTCGCGGTTGTCGAGGGCGAGGTGGAGCGCGTGGGGGTCGGACTCGCGCACGCCGAGGTAACCGCCGGCCGCGCCGAGCTCGCGCCGCAGCCGCAGCCAGGCGCGCAGCCGCTCATAGGGGGAGTCGTTCTGGTGCCGCTGCGGCTCGAGGGCCGCGACGAGCTCACCGAGCGAGCCCGAAGCGGGCGCCGCAGCCCCATCCGCACCCTCAGGGACAGGGTCGCGCTCAACCCCCTGCCCGCGCTCAACACCTTCACCCAGCTCAACCCCCTGCCCGAGCTCGACACCCTGCCGCAGGTAGACCGACCCCGGCAGCATGATCGTCAGCGCGGACATCGCCTGGATGCGGGCCGCACGCTCGGCGGCGTCGAGTCCGGCCGCCCAGGTCGGGGCCGCCGCCGGGCCGGGCTCGGTCGCCAGCGCCCACGCGGGCCGGGCGCCCAGCGGCGCATGGATCCGGTGGACCTCCGTCAGCGCACCGGCCATCGAGCCGGAGTCCCAAGCCACGCGCGCGAGCCGGTCGTCGCGGGTGGCGTGCAGCCACTGCTCGTGGAGCACCTCGGCGTAGTCGGCGACGTCGAGACCCCGGACGGCGCCGGTGAGGGCCGCCTCGCTCTCGGCCAGAGCGGAGTGCAGCGCGCCTGCGTCGGAGCGTTCGCGGGCCGTCCCGAGGTCGATGCCGTCCACCCCGAGGCCCATCCAGCGCCGGATCCGCGCGACGTGCCCGGCCGTCGAGTCGCCCATCTCCAGCGGCGTGACCGCGGCGAGCACGCGCACCGACCGGCGATGAGCCCTGCGCACGATCGCGGCCACGGCCTCGGCCACCGCGGGGTGCCGCGGGTCGAGGTCGTGCGCCGTGAGCAGGAGAGCGTCGCACCCGAGGGAGGCGACGTGGGTGACGTGCACGGCGACGTCGTCGAGGTCGGCCAGGCTGCGGGCCGGGGCCGTCTCGTAGACGGCGGCAGTCGACCACCACGGCAACGGCGTGCGGGGTCGGCCGTGGAGCATCCGCGTGGCACGCGTGCCGTCGACGGACGCTCCCGAGGTGATCGTCGCGAGGGTCATTCCGCATCATTGTGGACCGCAGTCGGTCGGGCGCCAAGCACTTGCCTAGACTCATCGGGTGAGCGCATCGGTGGAGGAGGTCCCGGCCCGGGCGGTTCCCGCGCCCTACGTGCCGGCCGACGCCGCGCGCTTCTGGCCCGAGGAGGGGAAGAACCCGCGGCGCTCGCCGTTCCAGCGGGACCGCGCGCGCGTGCTGCACTCCTCGGGGCTGCGACGTCTCGGCGCGAAGACGCAGGTCCTGGGCCCGAGCTCGGACGACTTCGTCCGCACCCGCCTCACGCACTCCCTCGAGGTGGCGCAGGTGGGCCGCGAGCTCGGCCAGGCGCTGGGCTGCGACCCGGACGTCGTCGACGCCGCCTGCCTCTCCCACGACCTGGGGCACCCGCCGTTCGGGCACAACGGCGAGCGCGCGCTCCACGAGGTCGCCGCGGGCATCGGCGGGTTTGAGGGCAACGCCCAGACCCTGCGCCTCCTCACCTCCCTCGAGCCCAAGATCATGACCGACGACGGGACCGGGGTCGGCCTCAACCTCACGCGCGCCACCCTGGACGCCGCGACCAAGTACCCGTGGGCCGCCGGCGAGGGCCCGCGCCGCGCCGACGGCTCGACCACCGCCAAGTTCGGGGTCTACGCCGACGACGCCGCCGCGTTCGCCTGGCTGCGCGATGGCGCCCCCACGCACCGCCGCTGCCTGGAGGCGCAGGTGATGGACCTGGCCGACGACGTCGCGTACTCGGTGCACGACGTCGAGGACGCGGTGGCGGGCGGCCGCGTCGACCTCGCCACGGTGCGCAGCGAGGCAGCCCTGACCGGCGTCGTCGCGCAGGTTCGCGCCTGGTACGACCCGGACCTGCCCGACGACGAGATCGGCGCCGCCCTCGAACGCGTCCTCGCCCTCCCGGTCGTCCCGCGCGAGTTCGACCACTCGTGGGCGGGCCTCGCCGCGCTCAAGGACATGGCCAGCCAGCTCATCGGGCGTTTCTGCGCCGCCGCGGAGGACGCCACGCGCGAGCAGTACGGCCCGGACCCGCTCGCCCGCTACGCGGCCGACCTCGTGGTGCCGGCGGCGACGACGGCGGAGATCCTCGCGCTCAAGGGCGTGGCCGCGCACTTCGTCATGGCGCCCCGGGAGACCGAGCCGCTCTACCTCGCCCAGCGCACGATCATCTTCGACCTCGCCGACGCGCTGTCGGCCTCCGGCGACGCCCACCTCGAGCCGCACCTGGCCGAGCGGTGGCGCGGGGTGGGCAGCGAGGAGGAGCGGATGCGCGTCGTCGTCGACCAGATCGCCTCGCTCACGGACACCTCCGCCCAGCAGTGGCACGCCCGCCTGTGCGGGATGCTCTCCGAGGTGTACTGATGACGGCAGTACGGATCACGGCAGCACCGACGACGGCCCCGGGGGTGCGCGCGTGGCGGGGATGATCCGTCGCGAGGACATCGAGTCCGTCAAGGAGCGCGTCCGGATCGAGGAGGTCGTGGGCGCGCACGTCACGTTGCGCCCGGCCGGCGTCGGTTCGATGAAGGGCCTGTGCCCGTTCCACGACGAGCGCACGCCGTCCTTCCACGTCCGCCCGCAGATCGGCGTCTGGCACTGCTTCGGCTGCGGCGAGGGCGGCGACGTCGTCAGCTTCGTCCAGCGCATCGAGAACCTCTCGTTCGCGGAGGCGGTCGAGCTGCTCGCCGAGCGCGTCGGGGTGGAGCTGCGGCGCGAGGACGGCGAGGGGCGCTCCCGGCAGTCCTCGCCGGGCGAGCCCGGGCGACGCCAGCGGCTCGTCGAGGCGAACCGGCTCGCCACCGAGTACTTCACCGAGCAGCTCGCGAGCCCCGGCGCCGCCCCCGCGCGCGCCTTCCTCGCGGAGCGCGGCTTCGATTCCCGCGCCGCCGCGCACTTCGGCCTCGGCTTCGCCCCCGAGGGCTGGGACCACCTGCTGCGCCACCTGCGCGGCCGCGGCATCACCGAGGCCGAGCTCGTCGGCGCGGGCCTCGTCTCGCAGGGGCAGCGCGGCGTCTACGACCGGTTCCGGGGCCGCCTCATCTGGCCGATCCGGTCGACGACGGGCGAGCCCCTCGGGTTCGGCGCCCGCAAGCTCCTCGAGTCCGACCAGGGCCCCAAGTACCTCAACACCCCGGAGACGCAGCTCTACCGCAAGTCCCACGTCCTGTACGGCATCGACCTCGCGCGCAAGGAGATCGCCAAGCAGCGCCGCGTCGTCGTCGTCGAGGGGTACACCGACGTCATGGCCGCCCACCTGGCGGGCGTGACCACCGCCGTCGCCACCTGTGGGACGGCCTTCGGCGCGGACCACGTGCGGATCGTGCGGCGCCTGCTCGGCGACGTCGGGGACGCCGCCACCGGCGTCATGGCCGCGGGCACCGCCCGCGGGGGCGAGGTGGTCTTCACCTTCGACGGCGACGCCGCCGGACAGAAGGCCGCCATCCGCGCGTTCGACGAGGACCAGCGCTTCGCGGCCCAGACCTTCGTCGCCGTCTCGCCCGGCGGCATGGACCCGTGCGACCTGCGGCTCGAGCGCGGCGACGAGGCCGTGCGCGAACTGATCTCCGGGCGTGAGCCGCTGTTCGAGTTCGTCATCCGTTCCTCGCTCGCGTCGCTCGACCTCGGCACCGCCGAGGGGCGCGTGGCCGGCTTGCGCTCGGCCGCCCCGGTCATCGCGGCGATCCGTGACCGCGCGCTGCGCGGGGAGTACGCGCGCGAGCTCGCCGGCTGGCTCGGCATGGACGACGTCTCCGTGCGTCAGGCCGTCCGCACCGCCGAGAGCGCTGCCCGCCGGGCCGGGGGCGCGCCGGGCGGCAGCGGGGCCGCACCCGGGCGCCCCGGTTCCCCCGACGGCGGAGCACGGGGTCCGTACGACCCGCGCCGTGGGCAGGGGGCCGGCGACGGCCGCGGCGGGCCGGGCGGTGCCGG
>JBQDDG010000020.1:0-62371 GCA_052093225.1 Actinomycetaceae bacterium | reverse complement strand
GATCGCCGACCACGAGGCGGGCCACACCGACTCGGACTCGGCCCCCACCGCCTGAACGACGAGTGAGGGGACTTTTCCTCACCAGTGAGGGGCCAGCTCTTCACGAGTGAGGGGACTTTCCCTCACGAGTGAGGGGATAGTTCCTCACGACGACGAGCGCCGCACGGTCTTCCTGACCGTGCGGCGTTCGTGCGTTCCGGGGCGGGGCGCTCACTCGTGGCGGAGCGACGGGCTCACTCATGGCGAGGCGGCGGGCCCACTCAGGGAATGGCGTGGCGGCGTCGGGCCGGCGTGCCGGGCGGCGCCCGTCAGGCCGCCTGGCGAAAACACCCCTCACTCGTCGGGAAAAAGCCCCTCACTCGTGGTGGGTTCAGACGAGCTCGGTGAGGATCGCCGTGAGGTCGGCGGGCACCGAGATCGGCACGAGGACGAGGCCGTCGGCGAGCTCGGCGAACGAGCGCGCCTCGGCGAGCACGTCCTCGACCGAACCGATGACGGCGGCCGCGCCCTGCCAGGGCAGGTCGCGCTTCTCGACGGCGGCGATGTCCGCGACGAGCTCGGAGCGCGCGAGGGCGCGCTCCCGGGTCTCGGCGATCGCGACGTGCAGCTCGACGAGGACCCGCACCTCGGTGCCCGCCTCGCGTGCGCCTGCGCGGACGGCGGCGACGAACTCGCTCACGCGCTCGTGGTGGATCGCCCGCACCACCACGGTCCCGCCGAGGCGGCCGGCCTCGAGGCCCTCCTCGGCGGAGTCGACGTACTCGGCGGTGCGCAGGTGCGACCCGGCGGTCGGTGCGACGCCCGCGGTCCGTGCGCGGCTACCGGCGGCGCGGCGTGCGGCCGAGGCGGTGGCACCCGCGGCGCTGGGCAGCCGCTGGCCCACCGAGCAGCCGGGCAGCAGGACGTCGACGCCCGCGTCCGTGAGCCGCTCGCCGGTGCGCCGCGCGTCCGCGCCCGCCTCGCTGCGCCACGGGGCGTCCGAGCGCAGGTGGAAGGAGGGCGAGAGCGCCACCTCGGTGACGCCGGCGGCGCGGGCCGCATGGGCCTGGCGGGCGAGCCGGGGCAGGTCGGCGGAGTCGACGGGCAGGTCGGCGTCCGGGTCGCTGACCACGGCGCCGAGTCCGGAGAGGTCGAGGACGATCGCGCCGCCGATCCTGCGGGTCTCGCCGGTCCTCGGGGCCGTCCTCGTCCCGGTGGTGGGCGCGGCAGGGCGAGCCTCGGTGCGGGGGACGTCGGTGCGGCCGGCGGCCGTGCGCGGCACGTCGGTGCGGCCGGCGCCGTCGGCGGTCGTGGCAGTGGTGGTCGTGGCGGCGGAAAGGGTATGGGTCAGGCTGATGCTCATGGCTGGGGTCCTCACAGGGGTCCGCCGTCGCACGGCTCGATCGTGCCGACGGCGTGGTGCTGACCGGGGGCGTGCGGCCGGGACGTGTCACTCGTCGCGGGGATCGCGGCCTCTACCGGTGTGACGCGGCGCGGGAGCGCGGGCGTCGCTGGGTGTTTCCGGGCTGTCAGGCCGACATTCGGCAACAGCCCGGGCGCATGCACATCATCATGCCCGGGAGGAGGGTGAAGCTGGATCGGTGGGTGCTCACCTGCTGCATCATGTCCGGATCCTTCGTGCAAGGGCGCTGGCTGCGCCGGGCGTTGTCCCACGGACGTGGGACCAGGTCATCACCCGGAGCACCCCCGCCACACGAGGGGGTTGCCGACCAGCGAGCCGGGGCTTCGCACTGGTTCTCAAGACCTGGATGGACCATAGGCAGCGCCGCGACCGGGCGTCAACGACACCACCGGCACATCTCACCAGTCGGGACCGGCGGTGTGACTACCGTCCCCCTGCGCGCCCGCCGACGTCCCGCATGACGGCGAGGTCGTCCCGGTGGACGGCGGGACGCTGGTGCGCCCGGCCCTCGGCCGGTCCCTCGAGCAGCTCGGTGATCTCGCGCGCGTCGTACCCGGCGACCCCGCGGGCCACCAGGCCGGCCGGCCCCACGAGCTCGACGACGTCCCCCGCCTCGAAGTCGCCGACCACCTCGGCCACGCCGGGCACGAGGAGCGAACGCTGGCGCTCCCCCACCGCGGCGGCCGCCCCGGCGTCGATGACCATGCTCCCGCGCGGCTTGGCCGCGTGCGCGAGCCACAGCCGGCGCGCGGACATGCGGCGCCCGCGGGCGGAGAACCAGGTCCCCACCTCCTTGCCGGCCAGGGCGTCGGCGGCGTGGTCGGCATCGGTGAGGACCACGGGGATGCCGGAGCCGGTGGCGATCGCCGCCGCCTCGAGCTTGGTGACCATGCCGCCCGTCCCCACGGACGAGCCGCGGCCGGTGACGGCGATGCCCTCGAGGTCCTGCGGGCCGTGGACGACCGGGACGCGACGGGTCCCCGGCGTCCGCGGGTGCCCGTCGTAGAGGCCGTCGACGTCGGTGAGCAGGACGAGCGCGTCCGCCCGCACCAGGTTCGCGACGAGCGCGGCGAGCCGGTCATTGTCCCCGAACCGGATCTCGTCCGTGGCGACGGCGTCGTTCTCGTTGACGATCGGGGTGACACCGAGGGAGAGCAGCCGGTCGAGTGCGCGGGCCGCGTTGACGTTGCTCTGGCGGCGCACGAGGTCCTCGCTCGTGAGCAGGACCTGCGCCACCTGGCGGCCGTGCCGGGCGAAGGCCGCCGCGTAGCGCGCGACGAGCATCCCCTGGCCCACGGACGCGGCCGCCTGCTGGGTGGCCAGGTCCTTCGGCCGCGCGGCGAGCCCGAGGGGCGCGAGGCCCGCGGCGATGGCGCCGGAGGAGACGAGGACGACCTGCCGTCCCGCCGCCACCCGGGTCGAGACGAGGGTGGAGACCTGTTCGATGCGCTCGAGGTCGAGCGACCCGTCGGGCCGCGTGAGGGAGGACGAACCGATCTTCACCACGACGCAGCCGGCCCGCGCGAGCAGGGCACGGTTGGCGAGGGGCCGGTGGATCGTCGGAAAGCTCACGGGGTCATTGTGCGACGGGCACGCCTCAGCGGTCCGCGGCGTCCGCCTCGTCGGCGGACGGGTCGGCCCAGTGGCCCGACTTCCGCTCGGTCCACAGCTCCTCGCGGGCGGCCGCACGGGCGTCCATCGACTCCTGGAACTCGCGGCGCTTCTCGGCGCGCGTGGGGCGCCGGTCGTCCTCGAGGCGCAGGTCCGTGCCGCGCGGGCCGAGGTGCTCCGCCCCCGTCATCATCGTGGGCTCCCAGTCGAACAGCACGCCGCCGTCGGCGGGACCGATGACCACGGTGTCGCCCGGGACCGCGCCCGCCTTCATCAGCTCGGTCTCGACGCCGAGCCGGGCCAGCCGGTCGGCGAGGTACCCGACGGCCTCGTCGTTGGCGAAGTCGGTCTGCTTGACCCACCGCTCGGGGCGGTCGCCCCGGACCTGGAAGAACGGCTCGTCCGCGCCGCCCTTGCGGGCCACGGTGAACCCGAGGTCGTCCACCGCCGTCGGACGGATGACCACGCGCGGCGGCACGACGGCGGCGGCCGCCTCGCGGGAGGCGGCGACGAGCCCGGCGAGCGTGAAGGTCAGCGGGCGCAGCCCCTCGTGGGTGGCGGTGGAGACGGCGTGGACCTTGAGCCCGCGGGCCTCGAGGTCCTCCCTCACGAACTCGGCGAGCTCGCGGGCCTCGGGGACGTCGATCTTGTTGAGGACGACGATGCGCGGCCGCTCCATGAGCGGCACGGCGCCGGAGCCGGAGTCGAGGTCCTCGGCGTAGGCGGCGAGCTCGGCCTCGATCGTGTCGAGGTCGGAGATCGGGTCGCGCGCCGGCTCGAGGGTGGCGCAGTCGAGGACGTGCACGATGACGGCGCAGCGCTCGATGTGGCGCAGGAACTCCAGCCCGAGCCCCTTGCCGCGGGACGCGCCGGGGATGAGGCCGGGGACGTCGGCGACGGTGAACCGCTCCTCGCCCGCCATCACCACGCCGAGGTTGGGGATCAGGGTGGTGAACGGGTAGTCGGCGATCTTCGGCCGCGCCGCGCTGATGGTGGCGATGAGCGAGGACTTGCCCGCCGAGGGGAAACCGACGAGGGCGACGTCGGCGACGGACTTGACCTCGAGGACGACGTCGCGCTCCTCCCCCTCCTCGCCGAGCAGGGCGAAGCCGGGGGCCTTGCGGCGCACCGAGGCGAGCGCGGCGTTCCCGAGCCCGCCGCGGCCTCCGGCGGCGACGACGTAGGTGGTGCCGTCTCCCACGAGGTCGGCGAGCACCTCGCCGTCGGTGGACGTGACGACCGTGCCGTCGGGCACGCGCAGGACGAGGTCGGAGCCGTTGGCGCCCTGCTTCATGTCACCCGCGCCCTGGCCGCCGTGGGCGGCGCGGCGGTGCGGCGAGTGGTGGTAGTCGAGCAGCGTGGTCACCTGGGCATCGACGAGGAGGACGACGTTGCCCCCGTTGCCGCCGTTCGCACCGTCGGGGCCGGCGAGCGGCTTGAACTTCTCGCGGCGGATCGAGGCGACGCCGTGGCCGCCGTTGCCGCCTGCGGCGTGCAGGACGACGCGGTCGACGAAGCTGGCCATCGGTGCCTCCGGTGCGGTCGGTGGTAGACGAGAGGGGCGGACGGCATCATGCCGTCCGCCCCTCGTCGACGTGTGTGGGTGGTGCTCAGGCCTCCACGGGCACGATGTTGACGACGCTGCGGTCGCGACGGCGACCGAACTCGACCGAGCCCGCCTCGAGGGCGAACAGCGTGTCGTCCTTGCCGCGGCCGACGCCGAGACCCGGGTGGACGCGCGTGCCGCGCTGACGGACGAGGATCTCGCCCGCCTTGACGACCTGGCCGCCGAAGCGCTTGACGCCCAGGCGCTGCGAGTTGGAGTCGCGGCCGTTCTTGGAGGAACTGGCGCCCTTCTTCGTTGCCATCTCGTTGTGCTCTCTTCCGTGGAGGTGGTGCGCTCGTGCGCATGCGTTGAGGGGCCCGGCTACCGCCGGACCACGATCACTTGATGCCGGTGACCTTCAGGCGCGTGAGCGACTGACGGTGACCCTGACGGCGCATGTAGCCGGTCTTGTTCTTGTACCGCAGGATCGAGATCTTCTTGCCCTTCTCGGGGCGGACGATCTCGGCGGTGACCGTGGCGGTGATGCCATCGGCGGAGGTGGTGACCTTCTCGCCGTCGACCAGGAGGATGGGGGTGAGCTCGACGGTGTCACCGGGCTCGCCGGCCATCTTGTTGACGACGACGATGTCGCCGACGGACACCTTCTCCTGCCGGCCGCCGGCCTTGACGATCGCGTAGACCACGTTGCTGCTCATCTCTGTATCGCATCCTGGGGAACCACGTGCCCGCTTGCGCAGGCGTGCCGAGGCGTTGGAGCCACGGGGGTTCTTTCTGCACGGCGCAGCGCGCGCCGACGTCCTAGGTTACGCACGGCGGGGCGCCGCGGCAAGGCCGCGACGTGCGTCTTCGCGCCGCATCGCCTGTGTGATCCCGCACAGGGTGGCACGGACCGGGCGCCGACGACAGTCCGCGCCCTCGACGCGGCCCTCCGGCCGGCCGGCCTCCGCTCCCCCGGCTCCCCGCCCCCCCGGCTCTCCGGTCCTGGGTCGGCTGCGCACTACCGTGGCGCCATGTCCCAGCCCTACGCGCCCGGTGCCGCGCCGCTGACCAGGATGGCCGACGGGACGATCAAGCAGGTCTCCCCATTCACCGGCACCGAGGTGTGGACCGTCCCGGGGCGCGCGCACCGCCCCGTCGGCCTCCCGCCGGCGGACCCGCTGCCGCTCGACGCCGAGCAGCACGGCCGGCACTGCGCGTTCTGCCACCTGCGCTACGACGAGACCCCGCCGGAGAAGTCCCGTCTGGTCGTCGACGAGCACGGACCGCGCCTGGTCGAGGGCCTGCCCGCCGCGCGCCTCGACGAGTCGGTCGCGGAGCTGCGGCGGATCCCCAACCTCTTCGAGATCCTCTCCTTCGACTACTGGCGGAAGAACTACGGCTACGAGGTGCCGGTGGCCCTCGAGCGCCGCATGACGGAGTACCTCGCGGAGCCGGGCGGTGAGGCGCACGTGGCGAAGGTCGTCGGGCAGCGTTTGCGGGCGGCGGGCGACACGGCCACGACCTGGGCCTCGATGAACGCCGAGGAGCGGCGCACCCACGCGACCGGCTTCTTCGCCGGGGGCCACGACGTGGTGGTCGCGCGCCGGCACTTCGTCGACGGCGCCACCACGGACGACCAGCTGGCCTCCTCGGGGAGCCTCACGCCCGTCGAGCACGAGCGCTACACGTCGTTCACGGTGGAGGCCCTGCGGGACCTGTACGCGGCCAACCGGTACGTGCGCTACGTCGCGGTGTTCCAGAACTGGCTCAGGCCGGCCGGGGCCTCGTTCGACCACCTGCACAAGCAGCTCGTGTCGATCGACGAGCGCGGCGTGCAGGCAGAGCTCGAGCTCCAGCGGCTGCGCGCGAACCCCAACCTGTTCAACGAGGCGGCGGTCAACTACGCGCAGTACCAGAACCTCGTGGTGGCGGAGAACGACCACGCGATCGCCTTCGCCGGGTTCGGCCACCGCTACCCCACGCTCGAGATCTACTCGCGCTCGGCGCGTACGCGCCCGTGGGAGCAGTCGGCCGACGAGCTCCGCGCCATGTCCGACCTCGTGCACGCCTGCCACGCCGCGTCCGGGACGCACGTGGCCAGCAACGAGGAGTGGCACCACCAGCCTGCCGACGTCGATGTACCGATGCCGTGGCGGATCATGCTCAAGTGGCGCGTGTCGACGCTCGCCGGCTTCGAGGGCGGCACGAAGATCAACGTCAACACGATCGATCCGTGGACGTTGCGCGACCGCGTGGTGGACCGCCTGTTCGCGCTGCGCGACGAGGGGCTCGTGGCGCGCTCGATGCGCATCGCCACGGAGGCGGAGTGCCGCCCGAACCCGCTGCGCTACCAGCCGCTCACCCGCTGACGCGCGGTCACTGCTGACGACCCGACCGGGTCGGCGCGGGGTCCATGCTCACGGGCAGTCCCGGTCGACGCAGGTCCCGGCTGACGAAAGTCCCGGTCGACGCAGGGTCCCGGTGGGCGGGCACGCGTGCACCCGCCCACCGGTGTGGTCCTACTCGTCGGTCGAGGCCGGTGCCGCCGGGGCGCTCGTGGCACGGCGCGGACGACGGCGCCTGGGCGCCGGCGGTGCCGCCGGCTCCTCGGTGGTGGCTTCGTCCCCGGTCCCGGCTCCCGCCGCGCCCTCGGGCTCGGCGGCGTCGGCGGCCGGTGCGGTGCCGTCCGCCTTCTCTGCCGCGGGTCCGGCGGCCTCGTCGTCGGTCGACGCTGTCGCGGCCTCGTCACTCGGCGCGCTCGGGGGCTCGTCGGTGGACTCATCCGCCGTCGTGTCGGCCGCCTTCTTCTCGGCGTCGCCGCCCGAGGTCACGGCCTCGGTCGTCCCGACGCCGGAACCCGCGGCGTCCTCGGCCTTCTCGTCCGCCTCGGCCGGCGACGGCTCGGAGCCGTCGCGGTCATGGGCGTTGGCCGCGGCGGCGGCGATCTGCGCGAGCGTCTGACGCACGGCCTCGCGGTCCGGCTCGGGCTTGGCCTCGCCGCCCTGCTCGCCACCCTTGCCGTTGCCGTTCGACGAGCCGGAACCTGAACCGGACCCGCCGTTGCCGCCGGCGCCCGAGCCGTTGCCGCCGCGCGAGGAGGCCCCGCGTCCGCGACGACGCCGGCCCCCCTGCTCGGAGGAGTCGGCGATCTGGGCCTCGGCGGCGTCGGACCGCTCGATCGGGTGGTCGTGGACGATGAACCCGCGCCCGTGGCAGTGCTCGCAGGGCGTGGAGAACGCCTCGACGAGTCCCTGGCCGACCCGCTTGCGGGTCATCTGCACGAGGCCGAGGCTCGTGACCTCGGCGACCTGGTGGCGCGTCCGGTCGCGGCCGAGGCACTCGAGCAGCCTGCGCACCACGAGGTCCCGGTTCTGCGGGAGCACCATGTCGATGAAGTCGATGACGATGATGCCGCCGATGTCCCGGAGCCTCAGCTGCCGGACGATCTCCTCGGCCGCCTCGAGGTTGTTCTTGGTGACCGTCTCCTCGAGCGTCCCGCCGGAGCCGGTGAACTTGCCTGTGTTGACGTCGACGACCGTCATCGCCTCGGTGCGGTCGATGACGAGCGAGCCGCCCGACGGCAGCCAGACCTTGCGGTCCATGCCCTTGGCGAGCTGCTCGTCGACGCGGTGGGCGGCGAACAGGTCGCCGGGCTCGGTCCAGTGCTCGACGCGGTCGGCGAGGTCGGGGGCCAGGTCGGTGACGTAGCCGTTGATGGTCGTCCAGGCGGTGTCGCCCTGGACGGTCAGCGAGCGGAAGTCCTCGTTGAAGACGTCGCGCACCACCCGGACGGCGAGCTCGGGCTCGCCCTTGAGGAGCACCGGGGCCTTCGCGCCGGAGCCGGACTTCTTCTCGATGTCCGCCCAGATCTTGGTGAGGCGGTCGACGTCGTCCTTCAGCTGCTGCTCGGACGCGCCCTCGGCCGCCGTGCGCACGATGACGCCGGAGCCGGACGGGACGATCTCCTTGAGGATGTTCTTCAGCCGGCTCCGCTCGCTCTCGGGGAGCTTGCGGGAGATGCCGGTCATCGAGCCGGACGGGACGAACACGAGGTGGCGTCCGGCCAGCGTGATCTGGGAGGTCAGGCGGGCGCCCTTGTGGCCGATCGGGTCCTTCGTGACCTGGACGAGCACGTGGTCGCCGGACTTCAGTGCCTGCTCGATCTTCCGGGGCTGGCCGGACATGCCTGCGGCCGCCCAGTTGACCTCACCGGCGTACAGCACGGCGTTGCGGCCCTTGCCGATGTCGACGAACGCGGCCTCCATCGAGGGCAGCACGTTCTGGACGCGGCCCAGGTAGACGTTGCCGACCATCGAGGTCTGCGTGTGGCGGGCGACGTAGTGCTCGACCAGGACGCCGTCCTCGAGGACCGCGATCTGGTTGAGGCCGTCGCGCTCGCGGACGAGCATGCGGCGCTCGACGGACTCGCGGCGGGCGAGGAACTCCGACTCGCTGATGGTGGTGCGGCGTCGGCCGGCGTCGCGGCCCTCGCGGCGACGCTGACGCTTGGCCTCGAGGCGCGTGGAGCCCTTGAGCGCGGTGACCTCGTCGCGGGCACGCGCGGCGCCGTCATCCACCTCGGGGCCGTTGCCGCCCCCGCGGCGACGCCGGCGACGGCGGCGCGACGACCCCTGGTCGTCGCCGGAGTCGTCACCGTTGCCGTTGTCGTCGTGGCTGCCGTTGTCGTCCGACGACGAGTCGTCGGACCGGTCGGACCCGGGCCTGTCCCCGGACGCGGCGTCGTCGCCGTCGTCCGAGCCGTCGTTGTCGTTCGAGCCGTCGCCGTCGTCCGAGCGCTGGCCGGAGCGGTTGCGGCGTCCGCGGCCCCCGCGACGGCGGCGCTTGCGGCCGCCGCCCTGGCCCTCGCCCGACTCGTCGTCGGAGCCGGAGTCGTCGGAATCGGTGTCGTCGGACGCGTCCGCGTCCGTCGAGGCGTCGTCGTCGGCGTTCTTCGCGCGCGACCCGTTCCTGCCCGAGCCCCGCGAGCCCGAGCCCCTCGAACCCGATCCGCTCGTGCCGGAGCCGTCGGAACCATCGTTGTCGGGATCGGCGGAGCCGGAGTCCTTCGTGTCGTCCGCCTCAGCACCCGAGCCCTGCGGGGCCGAGGGGCTGCCGGTGCGGGCGCGGCGGGAGCGTCCGGAGCGGTTGCCGCCCCCGGACCTGCCCCCGCGCTGGGGGGTCTCCTCGGCGTCGTCGGGGTCCGAGTCGGTCGAGGCGGACCGGGCGTCCGACCGATCCGTGGCCGGGGCGTCGTCGTCCGACGCGGCGGGCGCGCCGAAGCGGAGCTCCGGGGAGCCCGCGGCGGCGACCGCGCGGCGGCGGGGCCGGGAGCTCGCCAGGTCGGGCGCCTGGAAGAGGAGCGCGGACGCGGGCAGCCGGGGCGAGGAGTCGTCGTCCGACGCCTCCTCAATCGCGTCCTCGTCCTCGTCGGCGTCGTCCTGGTCGGTCGCGTCGGCGTCGGTCGCCTGCGCGTCGTCGGCCCGGGTGGCGTCCGTCGTCTCGTTCGTCGTGGCCCCGTCCGTGGCGGCCTCGTCGGGCGTCTCGTCGTCGCCGTCGTCGGCGGCTCCGGAGCCGGAGATGTCGCCGGCCCCGAGGGCGGCGAGGACGTCGAGCGCCTGGTCGGGCTCGCGGGTGGGGGCGGTCGCGCGGCGCGAGGCCCGGCGGGCGGCCGGTGCGCTGCGGCGGGACGCCGGGGCCCCGGTCTCCTTGTCCTCCACCTTCTCCGCGCCGTCGGCGTCGGACCCGGCGTCCGCGGCGGCGGGTGTGGCGGCCGGTGCGGACGCGCGCTTCGTGCCCGTCGCGCGGCGGCTGCGGCTCCTGGCGGTCGGGGCGGAGGTCTTCGACTCGCTCAGTGCGGCGAGGTCGGCGCTCAGGTCGGGCACCTCTCCGGTCGCCGCCACGTCGTCGTCGGTGTCGCCCGCGGGGCTGCTCGCTGCGGCGTCGGCGGCCGTGTGCTCGGGGGCCGCGGCCGGCGCGGTGGCGCGGCGCGAGCCGCGGCGACGCGTCGTCGGCTTCTCGGCGGCCTGCTCGGTCGTTGCTTCGGTCTCGGGATTCTCGCTCATGCGAATCCTTCCGCTCGTCCGACCGACCGTCCCGGTCGTCGAGCCTGCTCGTCGTCCGCGGCGTGCCGCGGACGGAAGTCCGTGTGGTGCGCGCCCGTCGGGCGCGCCGACTCCGCTCCTGGATCCCGCGGGCGGTGGCGCCCGGCGGCTTCGTCGTCGTTCGGGGCGGTCGCGGCGACGCGTGGTAGCGGCGCGATCCGGACCCGGCCTGGCGGCGTGAGGTTCGTCGTCGGACCCTGCGCGGTGGATCGGCCCCGCGCTGGGGTCGGGACCATCATCCCACATGCGCGCACCGATGGAGAGGAGGACGCCCCACATCCGGTGAGTGCGGGCCGGTGAGTGTCGTGACAGAACGTCAGAACCGGGACGTTCGTCCCGGCACCGCCGATCCGGCGCGCCTACGCTTGTCGAGGCCGGACGCCCCCGCGCCGACGACGTGTGAAAGGACAGCCTGTGGAGACTCTGGATCTCGCCAGGTGGCAGTTCGGTATCACGACCGTGTACCACTTCATCCTGGTGCCGCTCACGATCGGCCTCGCGCCCCTGGTGGCGCTCATGCAGACCTTCTGGGTGCGCACCGGGAAGGACCACTGGCTGAAGCTGACGAACTTCTTCGGCAAGGTCCTGCTCATCAACTTCGCCCTGGGCGTCGCGACCGGCATCGTGCAGGAGTTCCAGTTCGGCATGAACTGGTCCGAGTACTCGCGGTTCGTCGGCGACATCTTCGGCGCGCCGCTCGCGATCGAGGCGCTCGCGGCATTCTTCCTCGAGTCGACCTTCCTCGGCCTGTGGATCTTCGGCAAGGAACGCCTCTCGAAGGGCATCCACCTCGCCTGCATCTGGATGGTCGCCCTCGGCGTGAACCTCTCCGCCTACTGGATCATCGCGGCCAACTCCTGGATGCAGCACCCGGTCGGCGCCGTCTACAACGAGGAGACGGGCCGCGCCGAGCTCGACGGCGTCGGCGGCTTCTTCGAGGTCCTCACCAACAACACGGCCATCGCCGCGTTCAGCCACACCGTCACCGCGGCCTTCGTCGTCGCGGGCACCTTCGTGGCCGGCGTGTGCGGCTGGTGGATCGTCCGCTCCGCGCGGCGCGGCAACGAGGAGGCCGCGCGCAACGTCTGGCGCCCCGGCGCCATGGTGGGCCTGCTCACCGTGGTGATCGCCGGCGTCGGGGTGGTCGCCTCCGGCCACTACCAGGGCCAGCTCATGTACGAGCAGCAGCCCATGAAGATGGCGTCCGCCGAGGCGGTCTGCGACGGCGGGGAGTCGGTGCCGCTGTCCATCCTCGCGATCGGCGACCTCACCAACAACTGCGAGAACGCCCGCCACCTCATCGAGCTGCCCGGCGTCACGTCCTTCATGGGCACGAACCACTTCGTCGGCGAGGACAGCTACCTGCCGGGCGTGAACGACGTGCAGGAGCTCTACGAGCAGCTGTACGGCGAGGGCTACGACTACCGGCCGAACCTGCTCGTCACCTACTGGACCTTCCGGCTCATGATCGGCCTCGGCATGGCCTCCGGCCTGCTCGCGCTGTGGGGGCTGTGGGCGCTGCGCAAGGGACGGATCACGAGCAGCACGTGGTTCTCCCGCATGTGCCTGGTCGCCCTGCCGATGCCGTTCCTCGCCTCGTCCTTCGGGTGGATCTTCACCGAGATGGGCCGCCAGCCGTGGGTGGTCGCCCCGAACCCGGACAACCCGGTGGACCGGGTGTGGCTGCGGACCGCCGACGGCGTCTCGACCGTCATCACCGAGTGGACCGTCCTCGCCTCCCTCGTGGCCTTCACGCTGCTCTACGCCGCGCTCGGCGTCGTCTGGTACTGGCTCGTGCGCCGCTACGTGCGCGAGGGGATCGACGAGAAGAAGGTCGAGCAGGAACCCGACGCCGACCAGCCGCTGACCTTCGCGTACTAGGCCTGGAGGAGATTCGCTCATGATCGAGGCACTTCCCCTCATCTGGTTCATCCTGATCGCCGTCCTGTGGACCGGCTACCTCGTGCTCGAGGGCTTCGACTTCGGCGTCGGCATGCTGCTGACGGTCCTCCCGAGCCGCGACCCCGCGAAGCGCGACCGGCACAAGCGCACGATGCTCTCCGCCATCGGGCCGCACTGGGACGGCAACGAGGTCTGGCTCATCACGGCCGGCGGCGCGATGTTCGCGGCCTTCCCCGAGTGGTACGCGACCGCGTTCTCCGGCATGTACCTCGCCCTGCTGCTCATCCTGCTCGCGCTCATCGTCCGCATCTGCGCGATCGAGTGGCGCGGCAAGATCAGCTCGCCCACCTGGGGCCGCCGCTGGGACGTGCTCCACTCGGTCTGCGCGTGGGTGCCGGCCGTCCTGTGGGGCGTGGCCTTCGCGAACTTCATCCAGGGCATGGCGATCGAGCGCGACGCCGGCGGGAGCGCCCAGCTCACCGGCGGGCTCGGCTCGCTCATCACCCCGTTCACGCTGCTCGGCGGCGTGACCACGGCCCTGCTATTCCTCGCCCACGGCATGGTCTTCCTCGCGTGGAAGACCGCCGGCGAGGTGCACGAGCGGGCCGAGCGGGCCGCGAAGCCCTTGTCCGCGATCGCCGCGGTCGTCGCGACCGCCTTCGCGGTGTGGGCGCAGCTCGCCTACTCCGCGCACGCCTGGACGTGGATCGCCGTCGCGGTCGTCGCGCTCGGCTCCCTGGCGTCCGTCGCGTTCGCGCGCGCCGAGAGGGAGGGCGGCGCCTTCGCCGGGACGGCCGCGTCGATCCTCGCGTTCGTGGTCCTCGTGTTCGGCGGCATGTTCCCCGACGTCATGCGGTCCTCGATCGACCCGGCACTCTCGCTCACGTTCCGCGAGGCGTCCGCGACCGGCCCGACCCTCACGGTCATGTCCGTCGTCGCGCTCATCTTCGTGCCGGTGGTCGTCGCCTACCAGGCGTGGACGTACTGGGTCTTCCGCAAGCGGATCAACGCCGACGTCTTCCCGGACGAGGCCGCGGGCCTGCCGCCCGTCATGGTCGAGGCCGGCCCCCACGCGCCCGACGACGCCGCGACCGTTCCCGAGACCGGCGCGGGCTCGCCCGGGGCGAGGAGCGCCGGGGGCGGGACGCACGGGCCCGACGACGGCACCCCACCCACGAAGCGCGCCGAGGAGTCATGAAGCCGGTCGATCCGCGCCTGCTCACGCAGGCGCGGGGCGCCCGCCGGTACGTCGTGCTGGTCGCCGTCACCGGCGCCCTCACTGCTGGGCTCGTCGTCGCCCAGGTCCTGCTCCTCGCCCGGATCCTCGCCCGCGCCATCGAGGACGGCTGGTCGCTCGACCAGGTGCGCGAGCCCCTCGTGTGGCTCGCGGTCGCCCTGGCCGCGCGGGTCGCCGTCCACTCCCTTCAGGAGGCGGTCGCCCATCGGGCGGCGCGCGACGTCGTCGCCGAGCTGAGGGCCGCCCTGCTCGACCACGCGCTCGCGCTCGGCCCGCGCTGGCGCGCCGGGCACGGGCAGAACACCGTCACGCTCGCCGTGCGCGGGCTGGACGACCTCTCCCCCTACTTCGTGCGCTACCTGCCGCAGCTCCTGCTCTCGGCCACGGTCACGCCGGCCACGCTCCTGGTCGTCCTCGGCACGGACCTCACCTCGGCGATCATCCTCGCCGTCACGCTCCCGCTCATCCCGATCTTCATGGTCCTCGTCGGGCGGCTCACCTCGGCGTTCGCCGACCGTCGGCTGACCGCCATGTCCAGGCTCGGCGGCCAGCTCGTCGACCTCATGGTCGGGCTCGCCACCCTCACCGCGCTCGGCCGCCACGTCGCGCCGGCCGCCCGCGTCCGTGACCTCGGCCGGCGCTGGGCGGACGCCTCGATGCGCACCCTTCGGCTGGCGTTCCTCTCCGGCGCCGTCCTCGAGTTCCTCACGTCGATCTGCGTGGCGCTCGTGGCCGTGGGCGTCGGCTTCCGCCTCGTCTACGGCCAGGTCGGCCTCGAGGCCGCTCTCATCTGCATCATGCTCGCGCCAGAGGTCTTCAAGCCGCTGCGGGAGGTCGGCTCCCAGTTCCACGCCTCCGCCGACGGCCTCGCCGCCGCGCACAGCGCGTTCGAGGTCCTCGAGACCCCGGCACCGGCCGCGGGCACGATCCCCGCTCCCGACCTCGCGACGGCGACGATCGAGCTCCGCGACGCCTCGGTACGCACGGACTCCGGCGAGATGCTCGCCCCCGGCGCCCTCACCGCGTCCGTCCCGCCGGAGAGCACGACCGCCCTCGTCGGGCCCTCCGGCTCCGGCAAGACGACCGCGGCGCTGCTCGCCCTCGGCATCCTGCGGCCCGACTCCGGGCGGGTGGTCCTTACGTGGGAGGGCGGCGAGACGGACCTCGCCGACGTCGACCTCGAGACCTACTGGGCGCAGATCGCCTACGTCCCCCAGCGCCCGACCCTGCTCCCGGGCACGATCGCCGAGAACGTCTCCCCCGGCGCCGACCCCGCGGAGCTCGAGCGGGCGGCCCGGCTGACCGGCCTCGACGAGGTCGTCGCCGGCCTGCCCGACGGGTGGCGGACGGCGATCGGCCACGGCGGCGTAGGCCTGTCGGTCGGGCAGCGCCAGCGCCTCGCCCTCACCCGCGCGCTGCTGACGCCCGCACCGCTCGTCGTCCTCGACGAGCCCACCGCCCACCTGGACGCCGACAGCGAGCGGCACGTGCTGGCCGCCCTCACCGCGCTGGCCGACGAGGGCCGGACGGTCCTCCTGGTGGCCCACCGCCCGGACCTCCGGAACATCGCCGACCGCACGATCGAGGTCTCGTCTCTCCCGGCCGCCGCTGAGACTGCAGCGCAGGCTCCCGTGGCGGCCCCCGGATCGCCGACGGACGCCGGCCCCGCGACCGCTCCCGGCCCGACGACGGGCGGGGGTCCGCGATGAGCGCAACCGCGGCTCCCACGGCGCGCGCCCCGCTCGTGGCCGGGGTCGGCTCGCCCGCCGGCGACCGGACGATCCTGCGTCGGGCCTGGTCCCTGCTCGGCGTGCGGCGACGATCGGTCGCGTTCGCCGTGTTCCTCGGCATCCTCGCGGTCGGCTCGGGCGTCGGCCTGACGGCGACCTCCGCCTGGCTCATCGCCCGCGCCTCCGAGCACCCGCCCGTCCTCGTCCTCGGGGTGGCCGCCACGTCCGTGCGCGCGTTCGGCGTCGGCAAGGCGGTCTTCCGGTACCTCGAGCGCCTGGCCGGCCACCGCATCGCCCTCGACGGCGTCGCCCGGCTCCGCGAGACCACCTACCGGTCGCTCGCCGTCGGGCGCACCGAGGTGGTCGCGCGGCTGCGCCGCGGGGACCTCACGGCCCGGGTCGGCGAGGACGTCGACGCGGTCGGCGACCTCGTCGTCCGCTCCCAGGTGCCGCGCGCCGTGGCCGTCGGGGTCGGGTTCGCCTCCCTCGCGATCGTGGGCGCCCTCCTCCCAGCGGCGGGCGTCCTGCTGCTCGTCGGGCTGCTGCTGGCCGGCGTCGTCTCCCCCGCGATCACGGCCGCCGCCGCGCGCCGCTCGGCCACCCGGCAGGTCGGGCACCGCGCCGACCTCACGGCGCACGCGACCACGTGGATGGACGGCGCGGTCGAGCTGCAGACCTCCGGCCGGATCACCGCGGCGAGGGACGCCCTCGCGGCAACCGAGCGCGCGATCGCGGACGAGAAGGACCGCCTCGGCCGGGCCGGCGCGATCAGCGCCGGGCTGGACCTGGCGGGGATGGCGATCGCCGTCGTCGGGGCCCTGCTCGTCGGAATCCCGGCCGTGACGGCCGGTGAGCTGTCCGCGGTGTCGCTGTGCGTCGTCGTGCTCACGCCGCTGGCGAGCTTCGAGGCGACCGCCGCGCTCGGCCCGGCCGCCATCCAGCGGGTGACGAGTGCGGCCGCCGCGCGCCGCGTGCTCGGACTCATCGACGCCGCGGGCGGCGGGGCCGACGTGGTTGGCGGTGCCGACACCGAGCCGGCCGCTCCCCCGGCCGACGACCCCGCCGAGGCCCCCGAGTCCCGGCTGGTGGCCCGGAACCTTGCGGTTGGCAGGCCCGGGGCCGCGCCGCTGGCAACGATCGACCTCGAGCTGACGCCGGGACGGTCGATCGCGATCGTCGGCCCCTCCGGGATCGGCAAGACGACCGTCCTGCTCACCCTGGCCGGCCTGCTCGACCCGCTGGGCGGCGAGCTGAAGGGCGCGCGGCGGCCGGACGTCGTCGCGCTGACCGGCGAGGACGCGCACGTCTTCGCCACGACCGTGCTCGAGAACCTGCGGGTGGCCCGCGGCGACGTGACCGAGGACGAGGCCCACGACCTGCTCGCGCGGGTCGGCCTGGGCGACTGGCTCGACGGGCTCGCGGACGGGCTGGCGACCATGCTGTCCGCAGACGGGACCACGATCTCCGGCGGCGAGCGCCGGCGGCTGCTCCTCGCCCGCGCGCTCGCGTCGCCCGCGCCGCTGCTGCTCGTCGACGAGCCGGACGAGCACCTCGACCCCGCGCTCGCCGACCGGCTGGTGAGCGACCTGCTGACCGACCTCCCCCACGGGACGCCGCCGCGAGGCATCCTCGTGGTCACGCACCGCCAGGCGGCCGCACAGGCGGCCGACCACGTCATCGACCTCGGCGCGGCACCGCCGAGCACCGACACGCAGCCGACCAACACCGTGCTCACCGACACTGAGCAGACCGACACACAGCACCCCGACACACAGCAGGAGGAGTCATGACGTCACTGGGCGACGACGTCCTCGGCAGCGCCCTCACGGTGACCGCCCACCTGGACGTCACCGGCGCGCTCAACGAGCTCCTCGGCTCGGCCACCGAGCTGACGGGCGCGCGGTACGGGGCGCTCAGCGTGCTGAACTCCTCCGGCAGCACGGGCACGTTCCTGCACGTGGGCATACCGGGCGACGTCGCCGGCGCGCTCGCCCACCCCATCGGCACGGGCGTGCTCGGCGCCATCCCCGAGCACGGGGCGCTCGTGCTCGAGGACCTCACGCAGCACCCGGACTTCGGCGGCTTCCCCGAGGGGCACCCGCCCATGGGATCGTTCCTCGGCACCGCCGTCCGCGCCGGCGGCCGGATCTTCGGCCGCCTGTACCTCACGGAGAAGCCTGGGGGCTTCACCGACGCCGACGTGGTGATCGTCGAGGCACTCGCCCGGGCGGCCGGGGTCGCGGTCGCGAACGCGCTCACCTACTCCGACGCACGCACGCGCGAGCGGTGGGGCGTGGTCGCCCAGGACGTGGCGACCGCACTGCTCGAGGGATCCGACGAGGAGGCCGCCCTCGACCTCATCGCCTCGCGCGTGCTCGAGGCCGCCGAGGCCGACACGGTGATCCTCATCCTCCCGTCGGTCGGCAACAACTGGGTGGCGGAGATCGTCAAGGGCGAGCGGGCCGAGAGCCTGCTCGGACTGCGGTTCCCGACCAACGGCCGCGCTCAGCGCGCGATCCGCGAGCGCACCGGCCTCATCGTCGACTCGTTCACGCGGACCCGGCACATCAGGGTGCCCGAGCTCGCCTCCTACGGCCCCGCGCTCTACGCGCCGATGGTGCTCGGCTCGAAGGCCGAGGGCGTACTCCTCCTGCTGCGCAACCAGGGCCGGGAGGAGTTCACGCCGCTCGAGCTCGAGATCGCCCAGCAGGTGGCCGCGCAGGCCGTCCTCGCCCTGCAGGCGGCCGGCGCCCGGCACGCCGGGGACGTCGCGACGCTCGTCGAGGAGCGCGGGCGAATCGCTCGCGACCTGCACGACCTGGCCATCCAGCACCTGTTCGCGACCGGCATGCAGCTCAGCCTCGCCCGCGAGCGCGTCATCGACGCAACCGGGGAGGCGGTCCCCGGCGTCGTCGACGTCATCGACGCTGCGGTCGAGGCCGTGGACGAGTCGGTGCGGCAGATCCGCTCCATCGTGCACCGGCTGCGCGAGTCCGGCCGCGAGCTGCTGCTCGTGGAGCGGCTGCGCCAGGAGACCTCGCGGGCCCGCACCGCGCTCGGTTTCGCCCCGTCGCTGATCGTGGAGATGGACGGCGAGGTCGTCTCGGACGCGTTCCTGCGCAGCCCGGCCGCGGAGGCCGTGCAGACGCGGATCGACCCCGACGTCGCGGACGACATCGTCGCCGTCGCCCGCGAGGGGCTGTCGAACGCCGCCCGGCACGCGTCGGCCTCGTCCGTCACCGTCCGCATGCAGGTGGTGAGCACGGACGCCGACGGACTCGTCACGATCGAGGTCTCCGACGACGGCGGGGGCATGCCCGCCGGCCGGTCCCGCTCGTCGGGCCTGGCGAACCTCGCCCAACGCGCCCGCCGGCACGGCGGGACGTTCCTCATCTCCGGGCCGCGCTCCGGCGTCGGGACGATCCTTCGGTGGCAGGCCCCGATGGACTCACGTCGATCGACATGAGGTCGGAGCCGACGATCACCTCGCCGGTGAACTCGTCGCCGAGGGCGGCGAGCCACTCGTCGTCGGGCAGGTCGTGCGGCACCAGGTGGGAGAGCACGAGCGTGCCCACCCCGGCGCGCTGAGCGATCCCGCCGAGGTCCTCGACCATCGTGTGGTTGCGCCGCATGTGCTGGGCGATCGTCGTCGCGGAGGACCCGATGCCCATGCGCACGACGCCCTCCGGGTGGACGACCTCGTGGACGAGGACGTCCGCCCCGCGCGCGAGCTCGACGAGGTTGTCCGACGGCGCCGTGTCCCCCGAGAGCACGACAGAGCCGTCGGCCGTGTCGATCCGGTAGGCGAGCGCGATCTCGAACGGCGGGTGGTCGACGAAGGCGGCCGTCACCCGGACCTCGTCGTCCTCGAGCACCACGCCGGGCGCGGTGATGTCGTGGCCGGTGATCATCTGCCGGAACGGGGGCCGGCCGGTGGAGGCCTGCCGCTTGTCGAAGTCCTCCTGGTAGCCGTCGAACAGCGCGGTCAGCGCGCCGACGGTCGGCGGCGGGCCCCACACGTGGACGTCGTCGGTGCGCCCCTCGATCCAGCTCGTCACCGGGAGGTAGCCGAGGTCCGCGCTGTGGTCGACGTGGTGGTGCGTGACGAGGACGTCGGAGACGTCGCGCGGGCTCAGGCCGGCGCCGACCAGCTGCTTGGCGACCCCGTTCCCGCAGTCGACGACGATCACCCGCTCGCCGACGACGATCGCCTGGGACGTGGGGAACCTGCTGGTGGTCGGGCGGGGCCCACCGCCGGTCCCGAGAAGGACGAGCCTCACTTCTCCTCCTCCGAGGTGGTGCGGATCTGTCGGTAGACGCGGGCGCGGAGATGGCCGAACTCGGGCAGCTCCTTGGTCGTGATCTGGTCGCGGGCGGCAGGTAGGTCCACCTCGACGATGTCCTGGACCACGGTCGGCGGCGGCGAGAGCACGACGACGCGGTCGGCCAGGTAGACGGCCTCGTCGATGTCGTGGGTGATGAAGACGATCGTGATGTCGAAGTCCGCGCGCGTGCGCAGGACAAGGTCCTCGAGCTCCGCGCGCGTCTGCGCGTCCACCGAGGCGAAGGGCTCGTCCATGAGGAGCACCTTCGGCCGGTAGGCGAGCGCGCGGGCGATCGCCACGCGCTGCTGCATCCCGCCGGACAGCTGGTAGGGCTTCTTGTGCCCGGCGTCGGCGAGCCCGACGGCGCGCAGCGCGTCGTCGACCCGCTCGGCGATCTCCTTCTTCGGCAGCCCGGCCGCCTCGAGCGGCAGCGAGACGTTCCGGCGCACGCTGAACCAGGCGTACAGCGAGCGGGCGTAGTCCTGGAAGACGACGGCCAGCCCGTCGGGCACGCCGGCCACGGGGGTCCCGGCGAAGGACACCGTGCCCGACGTCGGTGCCATGAGTCCGCACATCGTCTTCAGGAGGGTGGTCTTCCCGGCCCCGGAGGGGCCGACGACGGTGACGACCTCGCCGTCGGTGACCCGGAACGTGATGTCCTTCAGTGCCTGGTAGGCCGAGTCCCCGGTTCCGTAGGTGACGGACAGGTGCTCGATGCCGAGCAGGGCCGTGTCGGTGGTGGTCATGTCTGCCTTTCGGTGCGACGTCGACTCAGGAGGCCGAACGAGATTCGAGGTACCACCGCAGGACGGCGCGCTCGATCACGGTGAAGATCAGGGTGAGGACGTAGCCGAGCAGGCCGATCATGATGATCCCCGCCCACATGTCCGGCACGTCGAACGTGCGCTGGGCCTGGAGGGTGAAGAAGCCGAGCCCGTTGGTGGACGCGACCATCTCGCTGATGACGAGCATGATGACCGCGAGCGCGAGGGACGTGCGCAGCCCGGCGAAGATGCGCGGCAGCGCGCCGGGGATGGTCACCCAGAGCAGCTCGTTCCAGCCGCCGATCCGGAAGACCTTGGCGGTCGACTCGGCGGTGGGGTGCTGCTCGTCGAGCCCGTCGATCGTGTTGAGCAGGATCGGCCACAGGCAGATGAACGCGATGATCGCGACCTTCATCCCGCTGCCGACCCCGAGGAGGGTGACCGCGGGCGGCAGGAGCGCCGCGCCGGGGATCGAGCGGAGGAACGACACGGCCGGCCCGGTGAGCTTCCGGGCGATGCGCCACTGGCCGATGACGAGCCCGAGGCCGACCCCGGCCACGATGGCGACGAGGTAGCCGGCGAGCATCCTCACCACCGACGGGACGACGTCGGAGACGAACCGCTCGCCGAACCAGTACTCCGCGAACGATTCCGCGATGTACCGCAGCGGCGGGAAGAAGATCGACAGGGAGTTGTAGGAGGCGAACCACCAGATCGCGACGAGGACGACCGGGGTGCCGATCTCGAGCGCGACGAGGATCGCGCGGCGACGGGTCATGGTCAGTTCGCTCCCTTCAGCGTCGACCAACCGGTCAGGCGGGCCTGGACGGCGTGGACGACGAGGTTGATGAGGATGCCGAGGAAGCCGCTCATCGCGATCAGCGCGTACATCAGCGGCATCTGGTCGGCATTCTCGGCGAGCGTGATCTCCAGGCCGAGGCCGGGGGCGCCGATGATGATCTCGCTCGAGATGGCCACGAGGAGCGCGATCGCCGACGCGATCCGGACGCCGGTGAGGATGTAGGGCGCCGAGGCGGGCAGCAGGACGAGCAGGACCGTGCGCGCCCGCCCGAGCCGGTAGGTGGTGGCCGTGGAGACGGCCACCGGGTCCACGTCGCGTGCGCCGTAGGTCGTCTGGACGACGAGGGGGAAGAAGGCGGCGATCGTGATCAGCACGATCTTCGCCTCCAGGTCCACGCCCAGCATGAGGACGATGAGCGGGATGAGCGCCACCGACGGGATGGGGCGCAGGAACTCCAGCGGGAACCGCAGGGCGTGGAAGAGGTAGTCGTTGCGACCGATGGCGAGCCCGATCGGCACGGCGAGCACGAGCGCGATGAGCAGGCCGGCCGTGGCGCCGGCGAGCGTGTTCCACAGCGCGAGCCAGAACGAGCCGTCGGCGAACAGGCCGACCCAGGCCTGGGCGAGCGCCCAGATGCTCGGGAAGTGCTCCGAAGGGAGGACGCCCACCCACAGGGCGACCTGCCACAGCGCCGCGGCGATCGCGGCGGAGCCGAGTCCCCACCCGGCGAACTGTCCCCAGCCGACGAGGCGGTGGATGAAGTGGTCGTCGTTCGCGGTCGTCGTCGCAGTCGACATGTCAGTCCTCCAGGGTGGGGACGTCGCCGAACATCGCGTCCCAGTCGAGTCCGTCCTCGAGGAGGCCGTACCTGGTCGAGAGCTCCGCGAGCTCCTCCACGGAGGCCCGGTTGACCCGGGCCGTGTAGTACGGGAGCGTCACGCGCTCGGCCACGTCGTCGGAGATCCCGGTGTAGTCCTGCAGGATCTCGCGCGCCTCGTCGGGGTGCTCCCGCGCGTAGGTCGCGGCCTCCTCGTACGCCGCGCGGAAGGCGTCGACGTCGTCGGGGTACTCCTCCGCGAAGCTCGCGGTGGTGAAGTAGACGGAGATCTGGGCGGCGGACTCCTCGAAGTCGGTGAACGGCCGGGCGAGGATCTCGTACCCGTCGTCGATGCCGCCGGTCGTGAACGGCTCGTTCACGCTGATCGCCTGGACCTGGTCCTCCGCGAGCGACCCGGAGGCCTGGGAGAGCGGCAGCTCGAGGAAGTCGACCTCGTCGGGGTCTCCCCCACCCTGCTCGATGGCGTTGCGGACCGCGACCTCCTGGATGTTGCCCAGGGCGTTGATCGACACACGCCGGCCCTCGAGGTCCGCGGCGGTCTCGATGCCGCTGTCCGGATCGACGAGCAGCGCGGAGACGGGGTGGTCCTCGTCGACGGGGACGTCGGGATCGTGCGAGAGGTGCGAGCCGGTGACGACCGTCAGCGGCAGCCGCTTCTCGATCGAGATCATGTAGCTGATCGTGTTGGTGAAGGCGATCTGCACGTCGCCCTGGACGACCGCGGGCAGGATGGCCGCGCCGCCCTGCGCGACGACGGGCTGGATGCTCAGGCCGTGCTCGGCGAAGATGCCGAGCTCCTCACCGAGGTAGATCGGCAGGACGTCCCCGGTGGGGAGCACCCCCACGCGGATCTGCACCAGCCCGTCGGCGTCGGTCGTCCGCTCGTACCCCCCGCAGGCGGTCATCGAGGCGGTCAGGGCGAGTGCCGTCACCGCCACCGACACACGCCGTTTCGTCCACTTCATCGTGTCTCCATGTCCTCGTCATCGAAGCCCGACCACCATCCCCCACAGCTGAACCTCATGTAAATTGCAGATTCCCGCGCAACTTGTTGAGGTTTCCTGATGAATGACGTCTCGCTGCGCCAGCTGCAGTACCTCGTGGCGGTCGCCGACCATGGCTCGGTGGTTGCCGCCGCGCACCACCTCTTCGTGTCGCCCGGCGGGGTGTCACAGGCCATCTCGGCACTCGAGTCGAAGCTCAAGGTGCAGCTCGTGGTCCGGCGCCGCTCCAAGGGGGCCACGCTCACGCCCGCCGGCGCCTCGGCCGTGGAACGGGCGCGGGACATCCTCGAGCAGGTCGCCGAGTTCGAGGCGACGACGCGCAGCGAGCGCAACGAGGTGGTGGGTCACCTGCGGCTGGGCTGCTTCATCACGCTGGGCCCGTGGATGGTGCCCCGCATCGCCGAGCACTTCGCCTCGGAGCACCCGGCGGTGCGCCTGAGCGTGTCGGAGACGCCGGCCGACGAGCTGCTCAACCAGGTGGCGAGCGGGGCCCTCGACGCCGCGATCATGCTGTCCTGGCAGCTCGGGCCGGGCGTGCAGTCGACCCCGATCGCGCCCATCCGCATCCGGCTCCTCCTCCACCCCGAGCACCGGCTGGCCACGCACGAGGCCGTGCGGCTGACCGATCTCGGCGACGAGCCGCTGGCGCTGCTCAGCCTGCAGCCCACCCGCCAACGGGTCCTGGACGCGTTCGAGCGGGCGGGCCACCACGCGAACGTGCGCTGGGAGTCCCCCAACCCCGCGACCATCCGGGGGCTGGTCGCCCGGGGGCTCGCCTACGGCGTCATCATGGGCCGGCCGGCGGGCGACGCCACCTACGACGGGCTCCCCCTGGTCTACCGCGAGATCGCGGACGACCTCGAGCCGAACTCGGTCGTGCTCGTCACCCCCGAGGGGTCACGGCCGTCGGGGCGCGTGCGCGCGCTCACCCGGTACTGCCAGGTGGCGTTCGGCGAGCACGGGCTGCCGGTCCAGTAGGTCGCGGGCGGCTGGGTCGGCCGGGCCGACGGTGACCACGCGGCTGGGTTGGCTGTGACCACGCGGCCGGGTCGGCTGTGACCACGCGGCCGGGTCGGCTGTGACCACGCGGCCGGGTCGGCTGGGCGATCGTGCGCCCGCGTGGTCCGAGGCTCCGCGGCGCGGTGTCCTCAGCCGCGCCAACCGGCCGAGCGCTGCCCGACCACCCAGGCGACGACCTGCGTGCGGCGCTGGAGGCCCATCTTCGACAGCAGCGCCGTCACGTGGTTCTTCACCGTCTTCTCCGCGACGCCGAGACGCTCGGCGATCTCGCGGTTGGCCAGGCCGTCCCCGAGGAGGTCAAGGATGCGCCGCTCCGACGGCGTGAGGGCCGACGTCGGGTCGCTGGCGTCGGACCGACGCCGGGTGACCGTGCGGGAGTCGAGAAGCGTACGCCCGGAGGCGACGGCGCGGATGACCTCGGCGATCTCTGCGCCGCGCACGGACTTCAGCACGTAGGCCTTGGCGCCGACCTCGAGGGCGGCGGCGAGGGCGTCGTCGTCGTCGAAGCTCGTGAGCACGACGGGGCGCGTGTCCGGGACGGACTCGGCGAGGTCACGCATGAGGTCGATGCCTGAGCCGTCCGTGAGCTGCAGGTCGACGAGGACGACGTCCGGCCGCACCAGCTCGGCGCGGCGCCTTGCGTCCGCCACGGTGCCGGCCTCGGCGACGACGGTCAGCCCGTCGGCGCGCTCGACCACCTCGGTGATCCCGCGCCGGACGATCTCGTGGTCGTCGACGATCATCACCCGGACGTCCTCAGTCCTCGCGTCCGGTCGCCCTTCGTTCACCCACCGATCCTATCGGCGGACGGCCGGTTGGTTGGCGCCGGTCCGGGGGCGCCCCGTTCCTCCCTCATGGAAGTGGTGGTGGCGCTGTCGCCTGAGCGATGTGCCGCGCCCCTAGCCGCACTGGTGGGACCCAACTGGCAGGTTTTCGGCGTAGAAGCTGCCGGTTGGGTCCCACCAGTTGGGGGTGGTGTGGATGGGCAGCGGTGGGGCGAGCGGGACGGTGGGCAGATGAGGGGCGAGCAGGTCAGTTCGTCCAGACCAGCAGCGGGTCCGGAATGTCGGGCGCGGAGCGGTCGGCCAGGACCGCGGGGGCGTTGACCTCGAGGTTCCCGGCCGGGAAGTCGGAGCGTGCGTGAGTCTCGCCGCCGGCCAGGTCCACGGAGTACAGGCCCGACGGGGCGTCGGAGTCGGGGCCGTCGGCGGCGATCCAGAGCGACCCGCCCGCCACGGCCCCGCCGCTGACAGCCACGTCCACGACGCCGCCGACGTAGGTCCCGTCGGTCAGCGACAGGACGAGGAGCCCGCCGTCCCCCACGCCGCCGGCCCCGGCCCCGCTGCCCTCGACCTGGACGACGACGTGGTCGCCCGACGCCGCGAGGGAGACGAGGTAGACGTCGTCGGGCACGTCGAGCGAGGCGATCGACCGCGGCTCCGCGGCCGGGTCGGTGACGTCAAGGACGACGACCTCGAGACCGGTCTCCCCTTCCTGGACGGCGGCGACGTGGCCGGAGCCGGCGTCCCACGCGGTGGCGGTGGTGAGGTCGAGCGGCAGCTCGGCCGGCTCCTCGCCGGGCCGGACCGCGTAGCCGCCGACCTCCGGGTCGTAGTCGGCAAGGACGAGGACCCCCTCGGTCAGCCAGATCCGCGTGGGGTCGGCGACCGACGACGCCGACGAGATCACCTCGGTGGCCACCTCGGCCGCCGGGTCCAGGGACATCACGCGCCAGGCCTGCGGGTCGTCCGGCGCCTGGGCGAGCCAGGCGATCTGTCCGGCTCCCGTGCCGTCGTCGTCCACGACGGTCTGCACCGGGTCGGCGACGCCGATGTCGGTCGCGCCCTCGAGCTCGTAGACGAGGTGCTCGGGCTCGCCGTCCTCCCGGTAGCGGAAGAGGTTCCAGGAGCCCGCACCGGTCGAGCCCTCGTCCCAGCCGACGACGGAGCCGTCGGCCGCAAGTGCGCGCGCCTCGGGGGCCACGCCGGACCGTCCGCCCGGGTCGAGCTCCCACGAGTCGGCGAGCGGCTCGTCCGTCGCGCCGTCGAGGCTCGCCACCCAGCCCGGGGCCTGCGGGGCGCCCTCCGCGTCGAGGATCCGGACGCCGAGGACGGCGTCGGGTTCGGGTGCGGGCTGTTCGTCCGTCGTCGTCGGCTCCGACGCCTCGTCGCTCGGCGGCTCGGGCTGGTCCTCGGTGGTCGCCTCCGCGCTCGAGGACTCGGTGGGCGTCGACGAGATCGGCGCGGCGTCGTCGGTCGGATCGTCCTCCCCGTCTGGGCCGCAGGCGGCCAGCGCGAGGGCGGCGGTCAGCGCGAGACCGACGGCGGCGCGTCCTCGCGCCCGGCGGTCGGTTCGATGGGTCGTCACGGCGGCGGCTCCTCGGCTGATCGTCGCGGGCGAACGCCCTCGCGCTCAGCCTGGCACACCGACCGGCGCGCCACGCCGGGAGCGGTTCACCGTCCTCGGCGCCGATCGACGAGTATCAGGTCGCTCCCCGGAGCGCGCGATGCGAGACTGCCCGAATGTCGCTGACGACCCCGACGCTGCGCACCGACCGGCTCCTGCTGCGGCCGTTCGAGGAGCGCGACCGAGAGGACATCTACGCCCTCCAGTCCGATGCGCGCGTGCTGGAGTTCTGGGACTCCCCTCCATGGGCGGACCGCTCGCGCGCCGACACCTTCCTCCGCACCTGCCGGACCATGGCCGAGACGGACCGGGGCGTTCGGGTGGCGATCGACCGGGCGGACGACGGCTCGTTCGTCGGCTGGAGCACGGTTCTGTGGTCGAGCCCGGAGTTCCGCACCGGCGAGCTCGGCTACGTCCTCACCGAGGCATCGTGGGGCCGCGGCTACGCGACCGAGGCCGCCGGCACGCTTCTCGACTGGGCACTGACGGCCATGGACCTCAACCGGGTCCAGTCGGAGGTCGACACCCGCAACCCTGCCTCGGCCCGGGTGCTCGACAAGCTCGGCTTCACGCTCGAGGGCACGCTGCGCGAGAACTGCATCGTCGACGGCGTCGTCTCCGACTCCTGGATGTACGGCCTGCTCAGGCGCGACCGGGTGACTCGCTGAGCCCCCGGCTGCGCCCGCGCGCCTCCAACGTCCTGCTGGAGACGGGGAAGGCGGCCGAGTGGCCGAAGTCCTGAGCGTGCAGGTTACGGAAGGTGGCCATGTCGTCGTCGATGAACCAGGTGCCAAGGCCCAGCTTCGGGATCGTCACGCCGGTGGACGGCGTGCAGGGCTCGTTCAGGATGCTCATGCGTTCTCCTCGCTGTGAGGAAGCCGGCCGTAGACCTCGTCGGTGACGGGCTCGAGCCACTCGTTGCTGACGCCATCGCCCGGGGTCATGAAGGCGAGGTGGGAGAACCACGTGTCCGCCTTCGCCCCGTGCCAGTGCTTGGTGCCGGCCGGGACGCGGATCGCGGTGCCGGGCACCATGCTGATCGGCTCCTCGCCGTCGGCCTGATACCAGCCGGAACCGGCCGTGCACAGCAGGATCTGGTCGCCGGAGCCGTTCGTCCCGTGGTGGATGTGCCAGTTGTTGCGGCAGCCCGGCTCGAAGGTCACGTTGTTGACCGGGACGGTGCCGTCCACCACCGGCCCGATGTAGCTCTCGCCGATGAAGTACTGCCCGAAAGCCTCGTTGGGCTCGCCCTGGGCGAAGGGCTGGTCGAATGCGATGTCGTTCATGTCTCTCCTCGGGTGAGGTCCGGTGACAGTGCGCCGGCCGATGCGGCGTCCGGTCCGGTGCCGCCGCCAACCGCGACACCGTCAATGATGGCGCCCCGCTCCCGGGATGTGCAGGGGTCGGAACCATCCTGGGAGGAAATCCCCGCTTCCCGGCGCGTCGGTCGGGGACGGGAGGTGCATGGCCCGTGACACCAGGACGAACGAGCTCGGCGCCGTCCTCCGGTCCCGCCTCGTCCGTCAGTCCTCGGGGACCTCGATGCCGAAGGCGTCGAGGTCGAGCTGGTCCGGCACCATCGTCATGCCCTGCTCGAGGGCGTCGATGCGGGCGATCTCGTCCGCGGTCAGCTCGAAGTCGAACACGTCGACATTCTCCGCGATGCGCGCGGGGCGCACAGACTTCGGGATCACCTGCCGGCCCTCCTGGATGTGCCAGCGGAGCATCACCTGGGCCGGGGTCTTGCCGTGGGCCTCGGCGATCGCGCCGATCGTCGGGTCGGCCAGCGGGGTGTCGCCGCCGCCGTAGGTGCGCAGTCCGCCGATGGGCGACCACGCCTGCGTGAGGATGCCGTGCCGGGCGTTGGCCTCCTGGACCTCGCGCTGCTGGGTAAAGGGGTGGACCTCGATCTGGTTGACGGCGGGGACCACGCCGGTCTCGGCGAACAGCGCGTCGAGACGCACGGGCAGGACGTTGCTCACGCCGATGGCGCGCACGCGGCGGTCGGCCAGGAGCGTCTCGAGGACCTTGAAGGCCCCGATCGTCCGCTCGAAGGCCTGCGGGTAGGCCTGGTGGAGGATGAAGAGGTCGATCTGGTCGACGCCGTTGTTGAGCGTGAAGGTGGGGTGTGCGTCGGTCATGGCTGACTCCTCGTCCCAGAGGTGGCGGCTTCACGAAGCGGATTCCTCGCATCCGATTACCAAGGCTACACCCAGGCGGATTGTTTACATCCGCTTCGTGGGTCACGCTCGCGCGAACGAAGCGCCGCACCCCACCCCCGACGACGACAGGCCCCGCCGATCCGCCCCGGCCCCGCCCGGCGAACCACACCGTCCAGGGCCGCCGGCGCCGCGCCCACCAGGACAGGCGGATCGCCCATATCCGCATCGAAAAGTCCAGTCCATCCGGATGCCATAGGTCCGCTTGGAGTACGGTGGCGGAATGAGCGCCACTCCCCCGACCGAGCCGAGGCTCCGCAAGGATGCCGCCGAGAACCGGGAGCGGCTGCTCGTGGCCGGCCGCGAGCTGTTCGCCCGGCACGGCCTGGGCGTCACGCTCAACGACGTCGCGCACCACGCCGGAGTCGGCGTCGGCACCGCCTACCGGCGCTTCGCCAACAAGGAACAGCTCATCGACGCGATCCTCGAGCGCCAGGACGAGGAGATGGAGCGCATCCTGCACGCCGCGCTCGCGGAACCGGACCCGTGGGCGGGCCTCGTGGCCTACCTCGAGCGCTCCCTCGAGCTGCAGACGAAGGACCGCGGCATGGCGCAGATCTTCTCCGGGCGTCACGGCCGGGCGGTCCGGTACGACGAGGCGCGCGACCGCCTCGCCCCCCTCGTCAACCGGGTCGCCGAGCGCGCGCGGGACGCCGGGACGCTCCGGGCGGACGCCACCGGGACCGACCTCATCCTCCTGCAGATCGCGCTCAACGCGGTCGCCGAGGTCTCCACGGACGGCCCGCGCCCCGAGGGACGCGACGACGTCGAGCAGATCTACCGTCGCTACCTCCGGATCGCGCTGGACGGCCTGCGCGCGGACGGCCCCGTCACCGACCTCCCGGTCCCCGCGCTCACCACGCTGCAGACCCATCAGCTTCTCCGACCGATCCGCCCCGGGCAGGACGCGTCGGGCACCGCGCCAGAGCCGGCCGACGACGATCCGGAGGCCGCGCGATGAGCGACCCGGACCGCATCCGGGTGCGCGGCGCCCGCGTCCACAACCTGCGCGGCATCGACGTCGACGTCCCGCTGCACTCGCTCGTGGGCATCGCCGGCGTCTCCGGCTCGGGCAAGTCCTCGCTCGCGCTCGGCGTGCTCTACGCGGAGGGCTCCCGCCGCTACATCGAGGCCCTGTCCACCTACACGCGTCGGCGCATGTCCCAGTCCCCGCGCGCCGCGGTGGACTCGGTCGAGCACGTGCCCGCCGCGCTCGCCCTGCGCCAGCGGCCCGGCGTACCCGGCGTGCGATCCACGTTCGGCACGTCCACCGAGCTGCTCAACGTGCTGCGCCTGATGTTCTCCCGCCTCGCCCGCCACGTCTGCCCGAACGGTCACCGGGTCCCGCCCACCCTCGACGTCGCCGCCGAGACCCCCTTCGACTGCCCCACCTGCGGCGAGACGGTCCAGGCGCCCGGCGCGGAGGAGCTGTCCTTCAACTCCTCCGGCGCGTGCCCCGCCTGCCAGGGCACGGGCATCGTCCGCACGGTCGACGACGCCGCCCTCGTCCCCGACCCGACCAGGTCCATCGACGACGGCGCGGTCCTCCCCTGGCAGATGTTCGGCTTCAACGTCCAGCCCGCGATCGCCCGGGAGTTCGGCGTGCGCACAGACGTCCCGTACGCCGAGCTCACCGATGCCGAGCGGGACATCGTCCTTGACGGGCCGGAGGAGAAGAAGCACATCACCGTCACGTCCATCAAGGGCGTGCACGAGCTCGACTTCACCTTCCGCAACGCGCGACTGACCGTCACGGAGGAGCTGAAGCGCGCCGACACGGACAAGCGCCTGGCCAAGGTGGGCCGCTTCCTGCGCGAGGGCACCTGCCCCACGTGCAACGGCACCCGCCTGAGCGTCGCCGCCCGCGCGCCCATGATCGGCGAGCTCAACCTGGCCGACGTCACGTCGATGACCCTCGACGACGTCGTCGGCTGGACGTCGGGCGTCACCGCGACCGTGCCCGAGGACTTGCGGCAGATGGCCGCCGCACTCGTCTCCACGTTTACGGACATGGCCCGCCGTCTCGTCGAGCTCGGCCTCGGCTACCTCTCCCTCGACCGGGCGGGCTCCACGCTCTCGACCGGCGAGCGCCAGCGCGCGCAGCTCGCACGCGCCGTCCGCAACCGCACCACCGGAGTGCTCTACGTCCTCGACGAGCCGTCCATCGGCCTGCACCCGGTCAACGTGGACGGGCTCCTCGGCGTCATGCGGGACCTGCTCGCGGACGGCAACTCGGTCGTGTTCGTCGACCACGACACTCAGATCCTCCGCAGGGCCGACTGGCTCATCGAGATCGGCCCCGGCTCCGGCACCGAGGGCGGAACCGTCGTCGCCGAGGGCGCGCCGGACCGGATCGGGGAGCAGCAGGGCTCCCTCATCGCCGGGTTCCTCAGCGGCGAGGAGCCCGCCCTGATCCGCCCGCCGCTCGACGCCGCTGAGGTCTTCGCACGCGGCGCCATCCACCTGTCGACCGCGGCGATCCACACCGTCCACCCGCTCGCGATCGACATCCCGCTCGGCCGGCTCACGGCGATCACGGGCGTCTCCGGCTCCGGCAAGAGCACCCTGCTGCTGGAGACCCTCGTCCCCGCGCTGCAGGCGCGCTCCGGCGCGCACGCCGCCCCCGCGCACGTGCGCGAGCTGCGGGCGCCGGATTCGATGACGGTCCACGTCGTCGACGCCACGCCGATCGGCCAGAACGCGCGCTCGACCGTGGCCACCTACTCCGGGGTCATGGACGAGCTCCGGAAGGCCTACGCCGCGACCGACAAGGCACGCTCCGACGGCCTGACCGCCTCGGACTTCTCCTCCAACACCGGCTCGCTCGCCTGCCCGCGCTGCGCCGGGACCGGCGAGATCTCGCTCGACATCCAGTTCCTGCCCGACGTCGACATCGTCTGCCCCGACTGCGACGGCGGCCGGTTCGCACCCGCCGCCGAGGCCTACCTCCGCGGCGGCATCTCCCTGCCCGGCCTCCTGCGCCGCACGGTCCGCGAGGCCCTCGGCCTGATCGAGGACCTCCCCCGCCTCCGCAGGCGTCTGACCGGCCTGGAGGAGCTCGGCCTCGGCTACCTCACGCTCGGCGAGGCGACCCCGGCCCTGTCCGGCGGCGAGGCCCAACGCCTCAAGCTCGTCAGCCAGCTGCACCGCAACCAGTCGGGCGCCGTCTTCGTCCTCGACGAGCCCAGCGTCGGCCTGCACCCGCTCGACGTCCGCACGCTGCTCGGCGTCCTGCGCCGCCTCACCGACCGCGGCGCCACGGTGGTGGTCATCGAGCACGACCTCGACCTCATCGCCAACGCGGACCACGTCATCGACCTCGGTCCCGGCGGCGGCGTGGCCGGCGGCCGGATCGTCGCCACCGGCACCCCCGACGACGTCGCCCGCCACCCGGGATCCGTCACCGGCCCGTACCTCGCCCAGGCCCTCGCGTCCGGCAGGACGCGAGAGGACTCCTGAGTCGGGCTCCGTCATCGGGAATCGGGCGAGGCCCAGGGCGGCACGGCATACCCGGGCCACCCCGCCGGTAGTGTTCCCATCCCGACCGAGAGGCAGTGAGATGACCGAGCGCGAGAGCACGATCCGATGGGAGGACCCGGCGACCGGCCTTGCCATCCTGCCGACCGTCTCCGGCCTGGAGTTCCTCACAAGGATGAAGAACCGTGAGGTGCCAGGCCCGCCGATCGCCTCGCACTTCGCGATGGACATCCTCGAGGTCGAGCGCGGCACCGTGACCTTCAGCAGTACCCCGGACGAGTCGCACGACAACCCCATCGGCGTCGTCCACGGCGGACTGGTCTGCACGCTGCTGGACTCCGCGCTCGGCTGCGCCACGCACACGACCCTCCCCGCCGGCACCGGGTACACGTCGATCGAGATCAAGGTGAGCTACCTGCGGCCCGTGACGGCGGCCGGGGGCCCGCTCACCTGCGTGGGGCGCGTGACGAAGCCCGGCAGCCGCGTGACCTTCGCGGAGGGCGAGGTCCGCGACGCATCGGGGAAGGTCGTGGCGACGGCCTCCGGCAGCCTGCTGGTCTTCCCGCTCGAGCGCCCGTAGTGCCTCTCACCCGCGGGCGGACGGATCCGCGCGCGGGCGAGAGGTGCTGGGGCCTATTCGGTCAGCGGGTCTATTCGGTCAGCGGGCCGATTCGGTCAGCGGGCCGATTCGGACAGCTGCGTCGGTCAGCGGGCCGAGACGGCCTCCAGGTCAGCGCGCACGTCGGCCGGCTCCTCCTCGAGGGGCATGTTCGCCGTGTCCTCCGGCGGGTCGAGGGGGCCGTCGGCGGCGAGTGCCGCGAACAGCGGGTCGAGATCCTCCTGCGCGGGTCCGGTCTCCGCGACCAGCTCGAGGGTCTTGCCCATGGCGGCCCGGGACGTCAGTGCGTCGACAAGGACGTCGGCGATCTGCGAGCGGGCGATGACGCCGTCGGCGGGGCTCCCCGCCCAGCGGCGGTCGCCCTGGAGGACGTGCAGGCTGAGCTGGTCGCTCTCGTTCATGTCGAACCAGCCCGGTCGGACGATCGTGTAACGGTGACCGCTCGCCCGGACGAGACGCTCCGAGCGCCGCTTCCAGTCGTGGGACCCGCCCGCACGGTTCGTCACGCCGATGGCGGTCATGAGGGCGATGCGGACGCCCCGCGCGCCGACGGCGGCGAGGACGTTGCGGACACCGCCGTAGTCGACGTCGCGGGCCGCGTCGCTCGCGTAGGGCGCTCCGTGGGTGAAGACCACCGCGTCAATGCCGTCGACCGCCGGGCCGAGCGTCGCGGGATCGGTGAGGTCACCGGCAACGACGTCCGTACCGGCGGGCGCCGAGCCCGGACGGCGGGTGAGGACGCGCACGCGGTGCCCGTCGGCGAGCGCCCGCGCGGCGACGTGCCGGCCGATGCTGCCGGTTCCGCCGACGACGAGGACGGTGAGGGGTGAGTCGGTCATGTTCTGCTCCAGGTTCGACCAGTCGGACGTGCCGGACGGGTGGGGTGACGTCATCGACGGCGGGCGTCGGCCAGCAGCTCGGCCGCCCCGTAGCTGTTGTCGGCAGGGTTGACGGTGACGCCCGGCGGGACGATGGCATCGATGCGGTCGAGGACATCGGCGGACAGCGCCACGTCCGCGGCGGGCAGCTGGGACTCGAGCTGCTCCATCGTCCGGGGGCCGATGATCGCGCTCGTGACACCAGGGTGACGGATGACCCACGCGATCGCGATCTGGACGAGCGGGACCCCGGCCTCCTCGGCCAGCAGGGCGAGCTCCTCGACGGCGTCGAGCTTGCGGAGGTTCGCCGGGTCCGACATGTCGAACCGGGCGCGCGGCCGCGCGGCGGAGGTCGGTGAGCCCGCGGAGTCCTTCCGCCACCGGCCGGACAGCCATCCGCCGGCCAGCGGGCTGTACGTCAGCGTGCCCATGCCGTGCCGCCGGGCGGTCGGCAGGACGTCCTCCTCGATGCCGCGCGCGAGGATCGAGTACGGCGGCTGCTCGGTGACGAACCGCTCGAGGCGGCGGTCGCGGGACACCCACTGCGCCTCGACGATCTGCGAGCCGGAGTACGAGGACGAGCCGATCGAGCGTACCTTGCCCTGGCGGACCAGGTCGGTCAGCGCGCCGAGCGTCTCCTCGACGTCGGTCGTGGCCGAGGGCCGGTGCACCTGGTAGAGGTCGATGTAGTCGGTGCCGAGGCGGCGCAGAGAGTCCTCCACCGCGCGCATGATGTACTTCCGCGAGCCGCCGGAGCGGTTGGGGCGCTCCCCCATCGGCATGAAGAACTTCGTGGCGAGCACGACGTCGTCGCGGCGCCCGGCGAGCGCCTCACCGACGATCTCCTCGCTCAGGCCGGCCGAGTAGACGTCGGCGGTGTCGACAAAGTTGATGCCGGCGTCCAGCGCGCGGTGGATGATGCGGATGCTGTCGGCCCGGTCCTCGTTCCCCCAGGGCCCGAACATCATCGTGCCGAGGGCGAGCGGGCTGACCTGCAGGCCGGAACGGCCGAGCTGGCGGTACTCCATGGTGGTCTCCTTCTCAGGGGTTCAGGAACGGTTCGGCTCAGAGCGGGACCGGGGTCACGGGCGGACGAGGACCTTGAGGGCCTCGCGGTCGGCCATGGCCTGGTACCCGCCGGGCACCCCGTCCAGGTCGACGGTGCTGTCGAACACGCGCCCCGGCTCGATCGTCCCGTCGAGGACGAGGAGTAGCAGGGTCGGGATGTAGGCGCGCGCCGGGGCGACGCCGCCGGTCAGCGTCACGTTGCGCATGAACTCCGGCACACCGTGCGGGGCCTCCGCGAACTGGGGGACGCCCACGCGGCTGACGACCCCGCCGTCGCGGACGACCGCGAACGCGGTCTCGAGCGCGGCCCTGTGGCCGACGGCCTCGAGGACGACGTGCGTGCCGTCGCCGTCGGTGAGCTCCTCGACCCGGGCGATCCCCGCCTCGCCGCGCTCGGCGACCACCTCGGCGGCGCCGAACTCGCGGCCGATGTCCGTGCGCGAGGTGTGGCGGCCCATGAGGATGATGCGCTCCGCGCCGAGCAGCTTCGCCGCGAGGACGGTGGAGAGGCCGACCGCGCCGTCGCCGATCACCGTGACCGTCTTCCCGGGGCCGACGCCTCCGGAGACGGCCGCGTGGTAGCCCGTGGACATGACGTCCGAGAGCGCGAGCAGGGAAGGGACAAGGGCCTCGTCGAAGCCGGCCGGGACGACGACGAGGGTGCCGTCCGCGTGGGGGACGCGGACGCGCTCGCCCTGTCCGCCGTCGGCGGTCCCGCCCCAGCCCTCGCTGTGCCGGCAGGACGTGTGCAGGCCCTCGAGGCAGAAGTCGCAGGTGCCGTCGGAGACGACGAACGGGGCGATGACGAAGTCGCCGACCGCGACGTCCGAGACGTCCCCGCCGATCTCCTCGACGACGCCGACGAACTCGTGCCCCATCCGCCGGCCGGTCGCGGAGGCCGGGAGGGAGGCGAAGGGCCACAGGTCCGACCCACAGATGCAGCCGGCGACGACGCGGACGACCGCGTCGGTGGGCTGCTGGATCACGGGGTCGGGGACCGTCTCGATGCGGACGTCCCCGGCTCCGTGCATGACTGCTGCGCGCATGTGCGTGTGCTCCTCGTTGTCCGTGGTGCGCTTGCGCCGCGGCTCCACGCGGATTGTCCACGCCGTGGGCCTCGGTCGGATCGGCGCGCCCGAGGCGGGCCTCCCCGGTATCCAGTCGACCGCGGATGAGGAGCGGGAGGAAGTTACTGCCAGTACCTGCCTGCGGGAGTCAGAAGGCCCGGCGGCGGGGCGATCAGGCGCGGCGGGGCGCGTCGTCGCGCGAAGTCGCGGACGCGGCCGGCCCCGCATGGAGGCTCGCGAGCAGCGCGAGGCCGTCCGCCGTCGGGCTGCCCGGTTCGGCCGAGTACACGATCATCGTCAGGCCCGTGTCCGAGGTCAGCGCCATCGGCTCGTAGCTGAGGCTGAGCATGCCGACCTCCGGGTGGTGGATGCGCTTGGACCCCGCCGAGTGGGTGAAGACCTCGTGGGCGCCCCACCAGCGGCGGAACTCGTCGCTGCGGGTAGACAGCTCGCCGATCAGGTCGGTCAGCGGCCGGTCGAAGGGGTGTCGCCCCGCCTCTGCCCGCAGGGAGGCGACCATCTGCTGGCCGATCTCGTCCCAGTCGGGGTAGAAGTCGCGGCTCGACGGGTCCAGGAACATGAAGCGGGCGACGTTCGCCGGCTGGATGCTCGAGGAGAGGATCGGTGCGTAAAGCGCCCTGCCCAGGGTATTTCCGGCGAGGAAGTCGCTGCGTCCGTTGCGGACCCATGCCGGAGCCGCCATCGCGTCGAGCAGCTGCTGCAGCGCGGGTCGCACGCGCCGGGTGGGGCTGACCGATGATCCCGCTCCGCTGTTCGCCGCGCTCGCGAGATCCATGAGGTGGCGGTGCTCCTCCTCGCTGAGGCGGAGGGCGCGCGCGAGCGACGCGAGGACGCCCTCGGACACGCCGCGCAGGTTCCCGCGCTCGAGCTTGACGTAGTACTCCACGCTCATGCCGGCGAGCAGGGCGACCTCCTCCCGGCGCAGTCCGGGCACGCGCCTGCGCAGGCCGCCGGCGATGCCGACGTCGGTCGGCTGGAGCCGGTCCCGACGTGACCGGAGGAAGTCCCTCACCTGCGCGCTCGTGTCCATGCGTCAACGCTACGACCCGGACGACGCGCGAGACAGGTGCCGGCAGTACCTGGGTGGGGAGGCCGGTGGTGGGGTCACCGGCCCGACGGGGCGACTGTCGCGCAGGGGTCACCACCGCCGACGTCGCTCCCGCGCCGTCGCGCGCACGGTGACCACGTCTCCCCCGAGGACCTCGTAGTTCGTCGCGCCCCGGGGCGCGGCGGCCTCGGCTGCGAGCCGGCCATAGAGCTCTCGGAACTGCGCCGGTCCGAGCGCCGCCCCGGGCCCCGCATCGAGACGCGGAGACCTCGCCCGTTCGGACGCTCCCCAGTCCGTCAGCACGCCCACGACGCCGATGGGTCCGATCCGTAGACCGATGATCGGGACGCGCGGGTCGTCCAGGTGGTCGAAGCGTCGGTCCGGATCGTCGTCGAGGCACTCGAACATATGGAAGCCGGCGGGCCCGGGGACGGCCGGCGACCACGTCACCGCCCCGGATGCGGCCTGGAGAAGGAAGTGGAGGAGCTCGAGTCCCCGCAGAGGCTCGCCTTCCACGAGTCGCGCGGCGTCCTGGGACCCGACCTCACTCGCGAGCCAGCACTCCACGTACGCGAGTCCGTAGGCGATCTTGCCGAGCCAGAGGAACAGGTCCCGCCGGTCGAGAGCGCCGAAGGCGTCGGGGCCCCCGTGGTACGCGTCCCGTACCCGCCCCTCGACCATGCCGAAGTCGATCCCGTTGCAGACCTGGCAGCACGGGGCGGTCATCGTGCGGTACCCGATGCGGCGCCCGGCGATCGTCGTCACGCCCGACTGCCACACGCCCATCTCCTTGAGCAGCCACCTCGGGAAGACATGGTCCTTCGTGCGCTGCGGCGAACCCTTCGGGATGTGGCGGCCGCAGATGAAGCAGTGGTCCTCACCGACCTCCTGCGTCCGCGACCGGAGGAACGTCTCGTGGAGAGATGAACTCCCGGCTGGCCACCCGTCCCCGCTCGCCCCCGGGCCCGCTCTGGCGTCGCTTCGGCTCCCAATCATTCGCGCATGGTTCCATCGTTTGCGGACGAACGGCACGGTGTTTACCGATGGCCCGGCCACGTTGGCGGCGGCAAGGCCAAGGACGCCTCGTCCGCCCGCGCCCACCGCAGCATCGGGACCTTCGTCGACGTGGCAGTGATACCAGCCCAGGGCGACTACCGGGTACTACGCCGTCTCCCTCGAGGCATCTCTCCCCGATAACACGCTCCTTCGCCGGCGCGTCGACACCGGCGGAGAACCTGAGCTGATCGATCGAGCCTGCCAGTTGGTGCCGTTCCGGCTCCGCACGCTCGACCCCGACGATCTCGAGGACGTCCTCATCGGGCTGGACGGGTTCAACGCCCTGCACGGGGTCCGAGGAGCGGTGAGCGCAAAGGTCCGCGCGCACCGGGTCAGCGCCGCGCGCGCGGCCTCCGCTGGCACCTCGGGCAGAAGTGGCTCGACCGGTTCATGAAGCTCTCCCGCACGATCGGCGTCCCGCACCGCCTGCACGGCTCCCCGGCGAGCCCGTAGGCGTTGAGGCTGCGCGCGAAGTAGCCGGGCGTCCCGGACACGTTGACGTACAGGGCGTCGAAGCTCGTCCCGCCAACCTCGAGGGCCCGCAGCATGACGCCCCGGGCCGCCTCGTAGGCCTCGCGCACCGCCGCGGCCGGCAGCACATCGGTCGCCCGCGTGCCGTGCAGCCGGGCGTGCCAGAGGGCCTCGTCGGCGTAGATGTTCCCGATGCCGGAGACCAGCGACTGGTCGAGCATCGCCCGCTTGATCTGGGTGCGCCTGGCGCGCGTGCGGCGCACGAGGTCGGTCATGTCGAGGTCGGGATCGAGCAGGTCGCGCGCGATGTGCGCCGCGGGCTGCGGGACCACGGGCAGGTCGGAACCCATCCCGCCCGGGCGGCCGTCCGGCGTCGGGGACGTGGCCACCAGGTCGACGTAGCCGAACGTGCGCTGGTCGACGAACCAGATCTCCGCGCCCCGGTCCGTGGTGAGCCGGGCGCGCAGGTGCGGCCCCGGCTCGGGAACCCGCCCGGGATCCTGGGCGAGGAACTGGCCGGACATGCCGAGGTGGGCGAGGACGGCGTCGGAGCCGTCGTCGAGCAGGAGCCAGAGGAACTTCCCGCGCCGCGCGACCGCGCTCACCTCGCGCCCGACCAGCGCGTCAAAGGCCGCGGCCCCGCCCGGTGTGCGGCGGACGGACCTCGGGTGTCGGATCTCGACGTCCGCGATCGTGTGGCCCACGATCGCAGGCTCGAGGCCGCGGCGGACGACCTCGACCTCGGGAAGCTCGGGCACGACGCGTCCTAGGAGTCGGCCGCGGGGTCGGCCGCCGCGTCCGCATCGGCACCCGCACCGTCCCCCGCGCCCTCGGCGCGGGCGGTCACCCACTGGTAGGCGGCCTCGGCCGCCTCCGCCTCGGCGACCTTCTTCGACCCGCCGCTGCCGCTGCCGGCCGTCTCCGCGTCGAACGTGACGACGGCGGTGAACACGCGGGCGTGGTCGGGACCGGTGTGCGCGATCGTGTACGTCGGCGCGGGCAGGCCGGTGGCCGCGGCCGCCTCCTGCAGGGAGGACTTCCAGTCCAGCGCGGCGCCGAGCGAGCTCGCGCGCTCGAGCAGCGGGGCCACCAGCCGGGTGACCATCTCCCGCGTGGGCTCCAGGCCGTGGCCGAGGTAGACGGCGCCGATCAGGGCCTCGACGGCGTCGGAGAGGATCGAGTCCTTCTCCCGCCCCCCGGAGGTTCGCTCCCCCCGCCCGAGCAGGATGTAGTCGCCGAGCCCGAGCTCCCGAGCGACCGACGCGAGCGCCTTCTGGGACACGGTCGCGGCCCGCATGCGCGCGAGGTCGCCCTCGGGGACGTCCGAGTGGGCGCGGTAGAGGTGCTCGGTCACGATGATGCCGAGCACCGAGTCCCCGAGGAACTCCAGGCGCTCGTTCGTGGGCAGTCCCCCGGCCTCGTGGGCGAAGGAGCGGTGGGTGAGCGCGAGGACGAGCAGCTCCGGGTCGATGGTGACGCCGAGCGCCCCGGTCAGGCGTTCGACGTCGTCGCGCCTCGCCGGCCCGGCGTCCTCCGCCCTGCCGCGCGCGCGGCTCATTCGCCGTCCCGCGCGGTGCCGTCCCCGAGGTCCAGTCCCTCGAGCTTGGCCCAGCGCGGGTCGATGACGTCGTGGCTGTGCCCCTCCTCCGCGTCCCGCAGGTGGATGCCGCACACCGGGCACAGGCCCGGGCAGTTCGGCTCGCACAGCGGGGTGAACGGCAGGTCGAGCACGACGGCGTCGCGCACCTCGGTCTCGACGTCGAGGTCGTCCCCCTCCACCACGGGCGCTTCCTTCGCGTCCTCGTCGCCGTCGGCCACGAGGCGGTCGCGGACGTCCGGGTGGTAGTACAGCTCGCCGAGCTCGACGGTCAGGGAGTCCTCGATCGGGTCGAGGCAGCGCGCGCACTCGCCGACGAGCTTCCCGCTGACGGGCCCCGTGACGAGGATGCCGTCGGAGACGGCGTGGAGCGTGAGGTCGAGGTCGAGCGGGCTGCCCGGCTCGATGCGCAGGACCTCGCTGCCGAGGTCGTCCGGCGCCGGGATCGTCAGGTGCACGTCGCGGACGGAGCCCGCGCGCCGGGACAGGTCCCGGACGGAGACGGTGAAGGCCCCGCTCATCGTCGGTCGCTCGCGGCGTGCGTGGGCCGGTGCTTCTGGCCGTCGGGCCTCTGCCCCTCGCCGGCGGTGTCCGCCACGGGCGGCTCGCCGGGCGCGGCCTGCGGGAGGCCGGAGGTCTTCTCGAGGTACTGGCGCCCGGCGCGGACCTGGGAGGAGATCGCGGCGAGCTCGTTCTCGAAGCGGCCGAGCTGCTGGTTCGCGTACGCGTCGGCATCCTGCGCGCGGCGCTGGGCCGCGCCTTCCGCCTCCTCGATGATGCGGGCCGCCTCGGCGCGCGCCTGGTCGAGCACGCTCTCCATCTGGACGAGACGCGCGGCCTCGGCCTCGCCGTCGGCGACGATCTGGTCCGCCTGCGAACGCGCGCGCTCGAGCACCGCGTCCGCGTCGGCCACGATCGAGTCGGCGGCCGCGATGGACTCGGGCACGACGGAGCGCGCGGAGGCGATCATGTCGAGGAGCTCCGCGCGGTTGACGATCGCGGAGGAGGACATCGGCATCGATCGCGCCTGAGTGACCATCCGGCGCATCTCGTCGAGGATCGCCAGGAGCGACTCCCCGGCGTCGTGGGTGTGGTCGGTGCTCATGCCGTGACTCCAGGTGATCGGGGACTGTCCGGCCGGGCGATCCCGGCCGTGGCGCGGCGAAGCGCCGTGGGGAGGGCGTGCGCCACTCCCTCGGGGACGAGGTCCAAGACGTCGCCGCCGTACCGGGCGACGTCCTTGACGAGGGAGGACGCGACGTGGGCGAGTGCCGGGTCGCCGAGGACGAAGACGGTCTCGACCCCGGAGATGTGCCGGTTCATGAGCGCCATCGGCTGCTCGGCGTCGACGTCGGCGCCGCCGCGCAGCCCCTTGACGATCGCGTTCGCGCCGGCGTCCTTGCAGAACTGGGCCAGCAGCCCGGGGACGAGCTGCACGTCGACGGCGCCCAGGTGCGCGGTGGCGGCCCGGGCGAGGTCGACCCGCTCCTCGTCGGTGAACAGGTAGGACTTCGACGTGTTGCGGGCGACGCCCACGATCACGCGGTCGAACATGTCGGCGGCGCGGCGGACGACGTCCAGGTGCCCGAGGGTGATCGGGTCGAACGAGCCCGGGCAGACGGCGAGGGTCATCGGTCGGTCTCCATGGTGTCCTCCACGGTAGCCGGATCGCCGGGGAACTCGCTGAAGTACACGACGGTGTCGCCGTAGGACTTGGTCCGCAGGTCGGTCAGGCCGGCGGGCCAGGACGGCGGGTCCGCCCGCCGGTCCCGCTCGACCACGACGACGCCGTCGGGCGCGACGTGCCTGGCCGCGAGCAGCCCGAGCACGGCGTCGAGGTCGGCCGACGGCAGGTCGTACGGCGGGTCGATGAGGACGAGGTGGGCACCGAGGGGCGCCGACGTCGTCAAGAAGGAGGTCACGTCCGAGACGACGACGCGGGCCGGCAGCCCGACCGCGCGCACGTTCTCTCTCAGGTCCGCGGCCGCGGGCGCCGACCGCTCGACGAGGATCGCCTCGCGGGCCCCGCGGGAGACCGCCTCGAGCCCGAGCGCCCCGCTGCCGGCGTAGAGGTCGAGGACGACCGCGTCGTCGACCGCGCCGAGCGAGCCGAGCGTGGAGAACAGGGCCTCGCGCACGCGTTCCGACGTCGGGCGGGTGCCCTTCCTCGGCACCTTCAGGGTGCGGCCACCCGCGCTCCCGGCCACGATCCGTGTCACCCCGGCAGTCTACTTTCACGGAAACTAGGCTGGTTTCATGCCCGCCGACACCGTCATCTCCGCCCGTGACCTCGAGGTCGGCTACGGCTACCCCGTCTGCGCCCCTGTGACATTCACGCTGCGGCGGGGCGAGTGCCTCGCGGTCGTCGGCCTCAACGGGACCGGGAAGTCCACGCTGCTGCGCACGGTCCTCGGCATGCTCCCCGCCATCTCCGGCACCTCCCGGTTGTTCGGTGCCCGCCCCGACCCCCGCTCCCGGGCGCAGCGCGCGGCGGTCTCCCACGACCTGGGCGACGAGGTCTTCTTCCCCGGGCTGTCCGCGGCCGAGCACCTGGAGCTCACCGCGCTCGGCCACGGCGAGGCCGACCCGGCCGCCACCGCGGCCGCGCTCCTGGAGGAGCTCGGGCTCGAGGAGCGCGCGCGGGCCGTGCCCGCCGCCCTGTCGTCCGGCCAGCGGCGACGGCTGCTGCTCGCCTCCGCCCTCGCCCGGCCGCGCGAGCTGCTCGTCCTCGACGAGCCCGAGTCCCGGCTCGACACCTCCGCCCGCACCCGCATCGCGGAGCGCCTCACCCGCGAGCGCGAGACCGGCGGCACCGTCCTGTTCGCCTCCCACGACCCGGCGGTCGTCCGCCTCGCCGCCACCCGGGTGCTCGTCATCGCCGAGGACGGCATCGACATCCTCGGCCCCGACGAGGGCGCCGACGCGGTCGCGGCCCTGTGACCGCCCAGGTCGCGGGCCCGATCACTGGCCGCCGGGTCCGCCGGTGGACCGACGTGCGCCGCAGCGCGTCCTCCACCCGCACGCTCGGCGACACCCTCTCCGACGTCTACATGGGCGTGCTCGCCGCCGCCATGTCCATCGCGATCGCCCTGCACGCCGCGGCCACCTATATCCCGGCGCACAGCGACCCCGGAGCGGCCGGCACCGGCGGCTTCGCAGTCACCGGGGCGGACCGGATCGCCGGGTCGTGGCCGATGCTGCTCGCGCTCGCCGCGCTCGCGGTCGGCACCCTCGTCGCCGCGCGCCGCCTCGGCCCGGTCGGTCTCGACGGCCCGCGCGCCCGCTGGTGGTTCCCGCTGCCCGTGGACCGGGTCGGGCTCATCGGGCCGTCCGCGTGGAAGTGGCCGGCCGTCGGCGGGGCGCTCGGCGCCACCCTCGGCGCGCTCGCCGTCGCGGTCCTCGGCACTCAGGACGGCGCCGCCGGTCCGGGCGAGGTCGTGGCCGGGGCGTGCGCGGCCGGCCTGACGATCGCGGCCCTCGCGGTCGCCCTCGTCCTCGCCCAGTCGGCGCCGGTCACCGCCCCCGACGGCGACTCGCCCACCGCCCGCGGCTTTGCCACCTCCCCCGACGACGACGCCCGCACCGCGGGCGGAGCCGTGACCACCCGCACGGGGACGCCCGCCCGGGCGGGCGACGTCGGAACCGTCCGGGCAACCGTGCCCGAACCCGACCCCTCGCCGGGCGGCGACCGCGGCGCGCTCGAGGCGACCCTCCTGGTGGCGGGTTCGCTGGTGGCGGCGGGCGCCGTCGCCGTGCTCGTCCTCGCGCCGCCCGCGCCCGCCGTCCCGCCGGCCGGCGCGCTGTGGGCGGTGGCCGGCATCGCCCTGGCCGGCCTCGCTCTCGCGGTGGTCGCCGCCCGCCGGGCGATCCCCCGCATCCCCGACGCCGAGATCGCCCGGGGCGGGAGCGTCGCCGGGGCGGCGACCGGAGCGGTGAGCCAGCTCGACACCCGCTCCCTCGGTTCGCTCATGCGGACCGGCTCGCGACCCGTCATCCGACGGCCGGCCCGCCTCCGCCTCCTCGCGCGCCTCCCCCTGCCCTGGCGCGCCCCGGTCGCGCTCGTCGTCGCGGACCTCGTCGCCACCAGGCGCAGCCCCGGACGGGCGCTGCGGCCGCTGCTCGCGGCCCTCGCGATCGCCGTCGTCGCCGGCACGGTGGGCCTGCCCGCGTGGCTCCTCGCCGTCGCGATCGGGATCGGCGGCTACGTCTCGGCGCGAGCGGGCGCGGAGGGCGCGCGCACGGCCCGCGTCGAGACCGGGCTCGACGCGCACCTGCCCATGAGCGCCCGCGCGCACCGGCTCTGCCGGCTCGCCACGTCCTGGCTGCTCATGCTCCCCTACTCGGTCGGCGTCGCGATCGTCCTCGGCGGACCAACCTGGTTCGTCCTGCTCGCGCTGTCCGGCATCGGCTGGGCGGCCGCCGCCCTGCGCTGGGCCTACCGCAAGGACGACGAGGGGACGGGCCTGGTGGCGCCGAGCGCGTTCGGGCCGATCCCGATCGGCTCGATCCTCCTGCTGCTCACGGGGCCGGACGTCGCGGTCGTGGCGAGCGTGACGATCGGGCTCGCGATCTGGGCCGGGTCGCCGATCCTCGTCCTGCTGGCCGCGACCGCCGGCCTCGGCGCCGTCCTGGCCGCCGTCGTCACCACGCCGCCACCCGCCTACGAGGCGTAGACGTCCTCACGTCGAGGTGTAGACGTCCTCACGACGAGGCGCAGGCGCCCTCACGACTTCTCGAGGAACATCTCCTCGCCGTCCTCGAGCTCCAGCACGATCGCCGCCGCGAGATCCGGGTGGTCCGCCAGCTCCGGGTCGGCGTCCACGAGCGCGCGCGCCGCGTCCCGCGCGCCGGCGATGATGTCGGCGTCCCGGGCGAGCCGGAGCAGCCGCAGCCCGCTCGTGCGTCCGGACTGGGCGGTGCCGAGCACGTCGCCCTCCCGCCGCAGCTCAAGGTCGGCCTCGGCGAGCGCGAAGCCGTCCGAGGTCGAGGCGAAGACGTCGAGCCGCTCCCACGCCGGTCCGCCGACCTCCGCGTGCGACACCACGAGGCAGACGCTCGCCCGCTCGCCGCGCCCCACGCGGCCGCGCAGCTGGTGCAGCTGGGACAGGCCGAAGGCGTCGGCGTCCAACACGACCATCACGCTCGCCTCCGGCACGTCCACCCCCACCTCGACGACGGTGGTCGCCACGAGCACGGGCGTGGCACCCGACGCGAAGTCGGCCATCGCGGCCTGCTTCTCGTCGGCGGACATGCGGCCGTGCAGGTGCCCGACCGGCACCCCGGCGAGCGCCGCCTCCTCGCCCAGGGCGGCGAGCACCCGCTCGACGGACGCGCGCGGCGGGCGGGAGGCGTCGTCGTCGGGGGTCTCGTCAGTGTCCGCATCAGAGATGCGGGGCACGACGACGTACGCCCGGCCGCCCGCGTCGACCTCCTCCCGCACGCGCTCCCACACGCGCTTCACCCAGCGCGCGTTGTCCGCCGGGACGAGCGTCGTCGCGATGGGGCTGCGCCCTGCGGGCAGCTCGGTGAGGACGGACGTCTCGAGGTCGCCGAAGACGGTCATGGCGACGGTGCGCGGGATCGGGGTCGCGGTCATGATGAGCTGGTGGGGCACGGTCTGGCCGCGCGAGCGCAGGGCGTCCCGCTGCTCCACGCCGAACTTGTGCTGCTCGTCGACGACCACGAGTCGCAGGAACGGGATCTGCACGGTCTCGGTGAGCAGGGCGTGGGTGCCGACCACGATCCCGGTCTCGCCGGAGGCCAGCGCGGCGAGCTCGGTCCGGCGGGTCGCCGCCGGCTGCGAGCCGGTGAGGATGCCGACGCGCGTGGCGTCCTCCGGAGAGTCGAGCCGGCCGCCGTGGGCGAGCGGGCCGAGGAGATCGGACAGCGCGCGGTGGTGCTGCTGGGCGAGCACCTCGGTGGGCGCGAGGAGGGCCGCCTGCCCCCCGGCGTCGACCACCTGCAGCATCGCCCGGGCGGCCACGACGGTCTTGCCGGAGCCGACCTCGCCGTGCAGGAGCCGCTGCATGGGGTGGGTGTCGGCCAGGTCGCGGGCGATCGCCTCGCCCACGCTCGCCTGGCCGGCGGTGAGCCGGTACGGGAGCTGGGCGTCGAAGGCCGCGAGCAGCGGCCCGCCCTCGACAGGGCTCGGCTCGGCGGAGTCCGCGGCGGCCTCGGCGCGCAGCCGGGCGAGCGCGGTCTGGACGACGAAGGCCTCCTCGTGGCGGACCGTCCGCGCCCCGCGGTCGACCTCCCTCTCGTCCTCGGGGTGGTGCAGCGCGCGCAGGGCGCCGATGGCGGTAAGCAGCCCGTGCTCCTCCCGGTACGCCTCCGTCAGGGGCTCGGGGATGTCACCGGGCCGCAGCGGGTCCAGCACGCTGCGGACCGTGCGGGCGATGACCCACGACGGCAGGCCCGAGGTCGCGTGGTAGATCGGCGTGGGGCGGCGCGCCTCGTCGGCCGCGAGCGCCTCGGCCGCGGCGCCGAGCTCGTCCGGCTCGAAGGTGAGGTAGTCCGGGTGGGCGAGCTGGAGGTCGTCGCGGAACCTCGAGACCTCGCCGGTGAACTGCCCGCGCGTGCCCGGCGTGAGCCGGCGCGTGTGCATGCCGAAGGACCGCGGGCTCGAGCCGAAGAACACGAGCGTGAGGGTCGCCGAGCCGTCCGTGATCGTGACGACGAGGCGCGAGCCGCCGCGGCCGCCGGCGCGGGAGACCTTCGTCTCGGCCCGCAGCACCTGGGCGACGACCGTGATCTGCTCCCCCACCGTGAGGTCGGCGAGCGAGGTGAGCCGACCTGCCGGGACCCAGCGGAACGGGTAGTGGCGCAGCAGGTCGCGCTGGGTGTGGACGCCGAGGCGCGCGAACTTCTTCGCCGCGGGGGCACGCACGAGCCGCGACACGGGGGCGTCAAGGCCCGCGGGGTCCGCCGGTACGATCACGGCCTCAGGCTACGTGTCGGTACGGACACCGCCGCGGTGTGGCGAGACGCACGCACCCGGCCCGGCCACCGGCCTTGGGCGGGGGCGCCACGAGAAGGTACTCTGTTCCGGTTGCCCGTCCGGCCGTGAGGTCGTCGATCGGGCGTATCGACCAATGGATCGCGGTCCCTCCGCGGCCTCAACAGTACGAGTCAGGAGAACCACCGTGGCTGCGACCTGCGACATCTGTGGCAAGCACCCCAGCTTCGGCAAGAGCGTGTCGCACTCCCACGTGCGCACGTCGCGCCGCTGGAACCCGAACATCCAGCGCATCCGCGCCAACATCGACGGCGCGCCGAAGCGTATGAACGTGTGCACCTCCTGCCTCAAGGCCGACAAGGTCACGCGCTACATCAAGAGCTGAGCGCGGCGGGCCGAGCGCCCGTTCGCCGACCGAAGGACCTCGCCGGGACCGGCGGGGTCCTTCGTGCGTCCGGGCCCGTGAGCGCCCCACCGGGGCGTCCGGCGCGTCCGGCGCGTCCGGCGCGTGCCACCGGCTACACGAAGTGGTCGAAGCCCCCGACGCCACGCACCGGCTCCCCGTCGAGCAGCACCGCGCCCCCGACGCCGTCGACGACCCCGGCGTCGGGCGCCTCGGGCTCCCCCGCGCGCCCCGCGGTCACGCGGCCGATGACGCGGAAGCACGCCGGGAGGTCGGCGTGCGGAGGGAAGGTCGCCAGCAGACCGTGGTCCTCGCCGCCGCTGAGCATCCAGTCGAGCGGATCGACGCCGAGCACGGCACCCGCACCGGTCAGCGGGTCGTCGTCCGTGCCGGTGGACCGGACGGCCGCGGCATCGACGTCGAGGACGACGCCCGAGGAGCGCGCCACGCGTCCGGCGTCGCGCAGGAGCCCGTCGGAGACGTCGATCATCGAGCTCGCGCCCGCGTCGGCCGCGGCGGGGCCGAGGGCCAGCGGCGGGTCCGGCCTGAGGAAGGCACCGACGAGCGGGTCACCGGCGGCCGTGCCACCGCGCGCGGCGAGCAGCGCGTAGCCGGCCGCGGCGCGACCGAGCACGCCGGCGTGCGCGAGGACGTCGCCGGGCCGCGCGCCGGACCGCAGCACGGGGTCGCGCCCGCGCAGGTCGCCGTGGACCGCGACGGAGACCATGAGCTGCTCGGCGGCCGTGAGGTCACCGCCGACCACGCCCACACCGAGCGGGCCGCAGGCGAGCGCCAGACCGCGCGCCAGGTCACGCACCCAGGCCAGCGGGGTCTCGGCCGGCAGCCCGAGCGAGACGACGAGGGCGATCGGCTCGGCACCCATCGCGGCGACGTCGGCGAGGTTCTGGACGGCTGCACGCCACCCGACGTCCACCCCGGACCCCCAGTCGGTGCGGAAGTGGTGTCCCTCCACCAGCATGTCCGCGCTGACGACGAGGCGGGCGTCCGAGGAGGCGACGACCGCGCAGTCGTCGCCGGGGCCGACGATCGTGCCCCGCCCCACGGGCAGCTCGGGCAGCAGGACCGCGAGCACGCCGTCCTCCCCTACGTCGCGGACGGTCAGCGCGCCCTCGTCGTCGACGGCTCGGGCGGCGGCGGGCAGCGGCGGGATGGTCACCGGGCCACGCTACCGAGGCCCGGACGTACCCTGGACGCCATGCCTCGAGGTCGTCATCTCGCCGCCGCGACATCCCTCGCTGCGCTGCTGCTGGGGGCGTGCGGCACGCCCGTCTCGCTCGAACCCGCCCCGACGGCGTCGGCGCCGGAGTGCGGCGACGTCCTGCAGGCCACCCCCGACGTCCTCGGTGAGCGCGAGCGCCGCTCGACCAGCTCCCAGTCCTCGACGGCGTGGGGCGACCCGGCGATCACCCTGCGGTGCGGGGTCGAGCCCCCGCCCCCGACGACGGCGGAGTGCCTGTCGATCGAGCTGCCCGACGGGCGGGTGCACGACTGGATCCACACCGACGCCGGGGCGACCCTCCAGAGCGAGGGGCCGGCCGGCATCGAGTCGACGTGGGTCTCCTACGGGCGGGTCCCGGCGATCGAGGTCGTGGTCCCGGCGGACGTGTCCGACCAGGCCTCCGCCGTGCTGGTCGACCTCGACGGTGCGGTCGAGGCGACCGAGCTGCGGGCCACCTGCGTGGGCGCCGAGGAGGTCCGGTCCGCGGAGGCCGAGGCCGAGTCAGGGACGGACGCCACGTCGGAGTAGGACTCCGGGCCTGGTACGCGGCCGGTACGGCCTTCGAGTCCGAGGCGGCCTCGGACCGAGCGGTCAGCGCAGACCGACGGGCCGCTCGAGCGCGAGGGCGACGAGCTCGTCGATCAGCTCGCCGTAGGGCAGGCCCGTCGCCTCCCACAGCACGGGGAACATGGAGAACGGCGTGAAGCCGGGCATGGTGTTGAGCTCGTTGACGACGATCGTCTCGCCGTCCACGAAGAAGTCCACGCGCGCGAGCCCCTCGCACTCCAGCGCGTCGAAGGCCTGCACGGCGAGCGCGCGCACGCGCTCGGTGACGTCCTCGGGCAGCACGGCGGGGACGGACATCTCCAGGCCGTCGGTGTCGACGTACTTGGCGGTGTAGTCGTAGAAGCCCGCCGGTGCGTCGTCGAGGACCACCTCGCCGGGCAGCGAGGCGCGCGGGGCGTCGGTGCCGTGCCCGCCGAGCACGCCGCACTCGATCTCGCGCCCGTCCAGCGCGGCCTCGACCACGATCTTCGGGTCGTGCCGCTGCGCCTCGGCGATCGCGGCGTCGAGCTCGCCGAGGTCGTCGACCCTGGAGATGCCGATCGACGAGCCCGCGCGGGCGGGCTTGACGAACAGCGGCAGGCCGAGCGCCTCGATCTCCGCGCGCACGCCGGCCGGGTCCGTGGCCCAGCGGCGGGCGGGCACGGAGACGTAGGGCCCCACGGGCAGCCCGCGGGCCGCGAGCAGCACCTTCATCACGTCCTTGTCCATGCCGGCGGCCGAGGCGAGCACGCCCGAGCCGACGTAGGGGACGTCCGCCATCTCGAGCAGGCCCTGGACGGTGCCGTCCTCGCCGAACGGCCCGTGGAGCAGGGGCAGGACCACGTCGATCCGGCCGAGCCCGCGCAGCTGACCGAGCACGGCGGCGCCGTCGGCCGCACCGGAGCGGCCGGTGCCGCCCGCGACGAGCTCGCGACCGCCGTCGAGCCGGAGGAGGACCTCGGCGCCGTCGGAGATCACGCCGTGCGCGGCCAGGTCGAGCTGGTCCGGGTCACCGGGCGCCTCGACCCAGCGGCCGTCGGGGGTGATCCCCACGGGCACAATCTCGTAACGATCGGGGTCGAGCGCGCGCATCACCCCGGCCGCCGTCGCGCAGCTGACCTCGTGCTCCCCGCTACGGCCCCCGAACACCAGGGCGATGCGGATCCGACGTTCTGTGGCCCCGGTCTCGATAGTCATCGGATGAAGCCTAACGGCCATCAGTTTGTCGCTCTCCCGTGACCACGCCGTGACGGGACGGCGCTTTTCGTGAGGCAGGATCGATGGCGAACTGGCGGACCCCCCGACCGCCACCCCCAACTCGAAGGAGTACACGTGCGCGCTCGTCGCGCGGCCGCAGCTGCCGCCACCGCCGCTCTCCTGGTCACCCTTGCCGCCTGCTCCTCCGAGGACGACTCCACCCCCGAGGACTCGAACGTCGACACCGGCACCACGCCGACGGCGGACACCGCCCCCTCGGACGAGGCGACCAGCGCGGCGGACGACGACGAGGACGCCGGCGACGAGGCCGCGTCCGGGCCCGCGGAGGAGTCCGGGTCGCACGACCCGTCCGAGGCCCCTGACGACGAGGCACCGACCGAGACCGCCCCCACGGACGAGCCCAGCAGCGACGAGCAGGAGCCCGGCGGCGAGGACGCGCAGTGGATCTCCCCCGGGAGCTCGGACCAGGGCGAGGGCGACCCGGCGGGCGGCCCGCTCCTCGCCGTCGACGTCCGCTCGGGCGTACACCCCTACTACGACCGCGTCGTCATCGACCTCGAGGGTGAGGGCGGCAACCCGGGCTGGTACGCGGACTACACGGGCGACCCGGTCGAGGACGGCTCGGGGGCGCCGCTGGAGATCGACGGCAACGCGTTCCTCCACGTCACCGTGTCCGGGTTCCGCATGCCCGAGCAGGGCGAGGAGTTCGCCCATGGCTTCGAGGCGGTCGACGGCAACGGCGTGACCGAGGCGTACGTGTCCTCCCCGTTCGAGGGGCAGATCCAGGTGGTGCTCGGGGTCGACTCCGCGCGCCCGTACCGGGTGTTCGTCCTGCCGGACCCGATGCGCCTGGTCATCGACATCGAGATCGCCGGCTAGGTCCGCGCCGCTACCGGCCGGACCGGGGCCGGCGCGGGTGGGGGTCGCCGTCGATCCTCGTGTCCCAGCGCCGCGCGGGTGGCGTCTCGCCGCGGACGACGGCGAGCATCGCCGTCAGCCTGTCCATGATCGCGTCCGTCGCGACGACGGCGGGATCCGCGCCGGCACCGGCCGCAGGACCCCCGTCGGGACCGGCGGCGGCGGTGCCCTCAGCGGGACCGACGGCGGGATCAGCCGCCTCGTCCACGCCGCCCAGCAGCTCGGTCCGGGTCATCGGCGGTCCGGCCACCACCTGCGCCGTCTCGCGCGGGAACGGGCGGAAGCGGGACGTGAACGGCGGCAGCACGCGCTGACCGCCCCAGCACACGACCGGGACGAGGGGCGCGCCGGTCTCGAGCGCGAGGCGGGCCGCACCCGGGCGTGCGGTCATCGGCCACAGGTCGGGGTCCCGGGTGAACGTCCCCTCGGGGAAGACGACGACGCAGCGCCCCTCCGCGACCGCCTCCCGCGCCGCGTCCAGGGACTGCTCGGCGGCGTCGGTGTCCCGCCGGACCTCGACCTGGCCCGCGGACCGCAGCAGGGCCCCGACGCGCGGCCGGGCGAACAGCTCGGACTTCGCGAGGAAGGCAGGCGGTGCGCCGCTTGCGAGGAGGAAGTCGCCGACCAGCGGCCCGTCGAGGTTGGAGACGTGGTTGGCGACGACGACGAATCCCCCGCTCGCCGGCAGGTGGTGGGCGCCGGCCCAACGCCGCCCGAGCAGTGCCCGCATCGGCGGCCGCAGTGCGGCGGCGATCCCGCTGAGGGCGGGCGGTACGGGTCGTGGCACCGGGCGATGGTACGTCGGCCCGAGGCGCGTCCCGGCGCTCGGGGCCGGGCCCGTGCGGGTCAGATCCAGCCGTGCTCGCGCGCCCGGTGGGCGGCCTCGTGCCGGTTGGCCGCGCCGAGCTTGTGCGTGGCCGAGGAGAGGTAGTTGCGCACGGTGCCGGCCGAGAGGTTGGCGCGCTCGGCGATCTCCTCGATCGGCGCGCCCTGCTCGGCGAGTTCGAGCACGTCGGCCTCGCGGGGGGTCAGCGGCGAGTCGCCCGAGCCGATGGCCTCGGCGGCGAGCTGGGGATCGACGTACCGGCCGCCCCCGTGGACCTGGCGCACGACCTGGCTGAGCACGGTCGAGGACACCGTCTTCGGCAGGAACCCGGCGACCCCGGCGGACAGCGCGCGCTTGAGGTAGCCGGGGCGTCCGTGGCTCGTGACGATGATCGACCGGCAGCCCGGCACCGCCTTCGTGATCTCGGTCGACGCCTCGATCCCGTCGAGGCCCGGCATCTGCAGGTCGAGCACGGCGATGTCCGGGGTGTGCTTGCGCGCGGCGGCGAGCGCCTCGGTGCCCGAGGCGGCGACGGCGACGACGTCGATGTCCTCCTCGAGGCGCAGGAGGGAGGCGAGGGCGTCGCGGATGAGGGTCTCGTCGTCGGCGAGGAGGAGTCGGATCATCGCGTGGTCTCCCCCGTCGTCGCGCCGACCGGCGGGCCGGGCGGCGGACCGGGCGGTGGACCGGAGGCCCCGGCGTCGGCGTCGCCGGGCTGCGCGCGCAGTCGCGACGGGACGCGGGCACGCAGGGTGAACCGGTCGCCGTCGAGGCGGGTCTGGAGCGTGCCGCCGATGCGCGCGACCCGCTCCTCGAGGCCGGCCAGGCCGGTCCCGCGCCTCACCCGTCCGGCACCACCCGAACCGCGACCGGCGCCGGGCCGGTCGCCGTCGTCGGCGTCGGCGTCGGCGTCGGCGTCGGCGGAGGACGTCTGCACGTCGTCCCCCTCGGGGCCGGCGGCCGCGTCGTTGACGAGCGTGAGGACCGTGTCGTCGCCGTGCTGCTCGAGCACGAGCTCGACGTGCCGGGCCGAGGAGTGCCGGACCACGTTGGTCACGCCCTCGCGGACCACCCAGGCCAGCACATCCTGCGCGGGGTCGCTGATGCCCTCGGTGTCCGCGGACATGCTGGTGACGGCGCCGGTGGAGCGAAGGAGCGAGCGGGCGCCGTCGAGCTCGTCGGCGAGGTCGACCCGGCGGTAGGCCTCGGCGACGGAACGGACCTCGGCGAGCGCCCCGTGGGCGAGGTCGCGCACGCTCGCCATCTCCTCGGCCGACTCCGCCCGGCCGCGCCGCGCCAGCTCGGCGGCGAGCTCGGACTTCACGGCGATCGCGGACAGCGAGCGGCCGAGGGTGTCGTGGAGGTCGCGGGAGAAGCGCAGGCGCTCCTCGGCGACGGCGAGCCTGCTCTTGACCGAGCGCGCGTCCTCGAGCCGGCGGACGACCTCCACCATCCACGCCGAGAGCCAGACGGAGAACGCGAAGCCGAGGATGATCGCGCACGAGGCGAGGGCGAGCAGGAGGTAGTGCTGCGGTCCCAGGCCCGGGACGCGCACGCTCGTCAGCAGCACGACGGCCGTGGCGGGCAGCCCCGCCAGCGCGAGGCGCCGCGCGGTCCAGCGCGTCCCGAACGCGGCGAGGGTGGCCGCGAGGGCGACCGTCGCGAGGAACCCGCCGGTCGCGGGCCACTGGACCGACATCGGCATGAGCAGGACGGCCGCCAGCACGGCGACCACCGTCGAGGCCGTGAGCAGGGTGAGGCTGCCGCGCCGGGCCTCGCCCCGACCGAGCCGGAGTGCGAGGGAGTCCCGCAGGACGCGGACCGCCGCCGCCGCGTGGAGCACGGCGACGCCGACCAGCACGACCACCGTCGCGCCGTCGGGCAGGTCGAGCACGGGAGGCGAGGCGTCCGGTTCCGGGTCGGTCGTCGCGCCGCCCGAGCCGCCGAGGTAGATGAAGGGGACGATCCCCATGATGAGGACGAGCGACCACCAGGTGTACGCCTCGAAGCGCGCGGCGTCGGTCGACGTCCGCCAGCGTTCGAACATCCTCATGGGTGCCTCCTCGGGTGGACAGTCTGGCAGGCCGGTCCGGTCGCCCGTGGACGACCGGCCCGGCCCGGTGGCGGGGTGGAACGGGGCGGTGACGCCCGGGCGCCGGTGGGGCACCGGCGCCGGATCGTCACCGACCCCGGAGCGTCACCGCCGCCGAGGTGTCAGCGCCGCGGCTCGAGCGGCATCTTGTTCCTGACGACGATCGCGAGGACCACCGCCCACACCGCGAGTACGACGACGGGCCGGCCCGAGGCGGCGAAGGTCTCGGCGAAGGAGAGCTGCTCGCCGGCCATCGTGGTGCCCCCGATGCCCATGGTGACGAGCTCGTTGACCGGCAGGACGGGCAACAGCTCGAGGACGGTCTGCACGCGCTCGGGCAGCACGGACATCGGGAGGATCGCGCCGGAGATGCCCAGCCCGACGAGCATCATCGGCATCGTCGTCAGCTGCGCCGACTCCGCGGTGCGCGTGACAATCGTCGTGACGAAGGACAGCAGCGCGAACACGACGGCACCGAGCACGAGGCCCACCAGCGCGACTATCGGGTTCGTGAACGCGGGCACGTCCATCCGCCAGGCGACGACGCCGAGGACGACGACGAACTGCACGACGAAGACCGCGACGTTCGGGACGGACAGCGCCGTGAGGACCTCCCACGGGCGCGCGGTGCCAGAGACCTGCCGCTTGAGGGCGAGCGACTCCCGGCGGGCGACGGCCGCCGTCGTCAGGTTGTAGTAGACGGCCATGACGAGGCCGAAGACGACGAGCATGCCGACGGCGCGGACCGCCATCGCCGGGCCGGCCATCCCGGCGAGGTCCTCCCAGAACGGGAGCGTGGTCATCAGCAGGAGCATCCCGGGCGCCATGAGGACGGCGTAGAAGGCGGCGACGGAGTTGCGGCCGAGGACCTTGAGCTCGGCCCCGGCGAGGGAGGCGATCCGGCCGACCGGGCCGCTGCGTCGTTCGGTGGCCTGCGGCAGCTCGCGGATCCCGGCGGTGCGGCCGGAGCCCCCGGTGGCGCGGCCGGACCTCCCGCCCGTGGCGTGGTCGGTCGTGGTGCTGTCGGTGGTGGTGTGCACGGCGTCCTCCTGGGCGTGTGTGGTGGCGTGGGGTTCGGCGTCGCTCATGCGGCGGCGTCCTGCTCGAGCTCGGAGCCCGCGATGTTGAGAAAGACCTGCTCGAGCGAGGCGTGCCGGGCGTCGAGCCCGTCGATGCGCACGCCGGCGTCGGCGGCGGTGGTCAGCAGGCTGGTGAGGGTGGCCTGGAGGTCGTGGGTCTCCAGCGTCGTGCGACCGTTCGTGGTGGCGGGGCGGGCGAGCAGGTGCGGCAGGCCCGCCACGGGGAGACCCTCGGTACCCGCGGTGAGGAACGAGATGCGCTCGGGCTCGTCGGCGACGATCGTCGCCATCGTGCCCTCCTTGACGACCTCGCCCTGGTGCATGATGGCGATCCGGTCGGCGAGCTCCTCGGCCTCCTCGAGGTAGTGCGTGGTCAGCACGACGGTCGTGCCCGTGGCGAGGCGGGTGCGCACGAGGTCCCACAGGACGCGCCGCGACTGGGGGTCGAGCCCGGTGGTGGGCTCGTCGAGGAAGAGCAGCTCCGGGTCCGCCATGAGCGCGAGTGCGAGGTCGAGGCGGCGGCGCTCACCGCCGGAGAGCGAGGGCACGCGCACGCCTGCCCGGTGGTCGAGCTCGACCATCCTCAGTGCCGCGTCCGGTCCGACGGAGCGCGGGAGGGTCCCGTGCCAGGACCGCGCCGTGTCGGCAACGGTGAGCTCGCTGACGAAGCCGCCCTCCTGGAGGAGGACGCCGGTACGGGGCCGGATGCGGTCGCGGTCCTTGACCGGGTCGCCGCCGAGGACGCTGACGGTGCCGGCGCTCGCGCGGCCGAGCCCCTCGAGGACCTCCAGGGTGGAGGTCTTGCCGGCGCCGTTGGTGCCCAGCAGGGCGAATAGCTCGCCGCGGCGGACCGTGATGTCGACGCCGCGGACGGCCTCGAAACGCTCGCCCCGCGAGCCGTAGGAACGGCGAAGCCCGCGGGCCTCGATGACGGTGTCGGTGCTCGTCGTGTTCATGAGACCAACGATGCCGCCGGATCTGCCGCTCAGGCAGTGCGTGCGCGCACCGGTTCGTGTGGCCCGCTCACGGCCCGCCCATGAGGTTTGTCATGGGCGGCCACGCCACTCCTCCCGGCCCCCGGAACGACGCGACGCCGGAGCGCGAGGTGCGCTCCGGCGTCGGGCAGGGGCCGAACGGCCCGGTGTCTCGGTGTGTCGGTGGTCAGCTCGACATGGTGGCGGCGGCGCCGAGCGCCTCCAGCTTGTCCATGAAGTGCTCGTACCCGCGGTTGATGAGCGTGATGCCGCTGACCCGCGAGGTCCCCTCGGCGGCGAGAGCCGCGATGAGGTGGGAGAAGCCGCCGCGGAGGTCGGGCACCACGATGTCGGCAGCCTTGAGCGGGGTACGGCCCGAGACCACCGCCGAGTGGTAGAAGTTCCGCTGCCCGAACCGGCACTGCGAACCGCCGAGGCAGTCGCGGTAGACCTGGATCTCGGCCCCCATGCCACGCAGCGCGTCGGTGAACCCGAACCGGTTCTCGTAGACGGTCTCGTGGACGATCGAGAGCCCCTCGGCCTGCGTGAGCGCGACGACGAGCGGCTGCTGCCAGTCGGTCATGAAGCCGGGGTGGACGCCGGTCTCGAGGACGATCGGCTTGAGGTCGTCGCCCGGGTGCCAGAAGCGGATGCCGTCGTCGCGGACGTCGAACGCCCCGCCGACCTTCCGGAACGTGTTGAGGAACGTCATCATCTCGGGCTGGGTGGCGCCCTTGACGAAGACGTCGCCGCCCGTGGCGAGCGCGGCCGACGCCCAGGAGGCCGCCTCGATCCGGTCGGAGAGGCTGTTGTGCCGGAAGCCCTCGAGCCGGTCGACGCCCTCGATGCGGATGGTGCGGTCGGTGTCCACCGAGATGATCGCGCCCATCTTCTGCAGGATCGCGATGAGGTCGAGGATCTCGGGCTCGGTGGCGGCGCCGCGCAGCTCGGTGCGGCCCTCGGCGCGGACGGCCGTCAGCAGGGTCTGCTCGGTGGCACCGACCGACGGGTAGGGCAGGTCGATGACCGAGCCCTTGAGGCCGCGGGGGGCGGTGATCGCGATGCCCGAGGGCTGCTTGTCCACGACCGCGCCGAACTCGCGCAGGATGTTGAGGTGGTAGTCGATCGGCCGGTCGCCGATCCGGCAGCCGCCGAGGTCCGGGATGAACGCCTCGCCGAGGCGGTGCAGCAGCGGTCCGCAGAACAGGATCGGGATCCGCGAGGACCCCGCGTGGGCGTCGATGTCCGCCACGTGCGCCGACTCGACGTTGCTCGGGTCGAGGTGGATGATGCCCGCCTCGTGGTCCCGCTCGATGCCGACGCCGTGGATGCTCAGCAGCCCGGAGACGACCTCGACGTCACGGATCTCCGGCACGTTGCGCAGCTCCGACGGCGTCTCGCCCAGCAGGGCGGCCACCATCGCCTTGGAGACGAGGTTCTTCGCCCCGCGAACCGTGATCTCCCCGGTCAGGGGCCGACCGCCCTCGATCGTCAGGACGTCGCTCATCGTCAGCAGGTCGCTCATCGAGCCTCCGATCCATGCGCCGCGGACGGTCGCCGGACGCGGTGCGCCCCGACGAGCCTCGGGGCTGTGCCGCGCACCGGAAGATGCGTGACGCCGACCAGGATACGTGGCGCCCCCGGCCGCCGCCGTGAGGGCACTCACGGGGCGTGGCCGGTTAAGGGCCCGGCTCAGCCGAGCGCGGCCTCCTCGCCGACCGGGCGGGCCAGCGTGACCTCGCCCGGGCCGAGCGTCTTCGCCGGGAGCGTCTTCGGGCGCCAGGCGGCGCGCGTCTGCTCGAAGGTGGTGATGCTCTCCTCCTTCTGGAGGGTGAGCCCGATGTCGTCCAGGCCCTCCATGAGGCGCCAGCGCGTGTACTCGTCGATCTGGAAGGAGACGGTGACGTCCCCCGCCGTGGCGGTGCGCGCCTCGAGGTCCACGGTGACGGCGGTGCCGGGCTCCGCCTCGAGGATCTTGAACAGCATCTCGGCGTCCTCGGCGGCCAGCTGGCCGGCCACGAGGCCCTGCTTGCCGGAGTTGCCGCGGAAGATGTCCGCGAACCGGGTCGAGAGCACCACCTTGAAGCCGTAGTCCTTCAGCGCCCACACCGCGTGCTCGCGGGAGGACCCGGTGCCGAAGTCCGGGCCGGCGACGAGCACCGAGGCGCCCGCGTACTCGGGCTGGTTGAGCACGAAGTCCGGGTCGCCGCGCCAGGCGGCGAACAGCGCGTCCTCGAAACCGGTGCGGGTGACGCGCTTGAGGTAGACGGCCGGGATGATCTGGTCGGTGTCGACGTTGCTGCGGCGCAGCGGCACGCCGACGCCCGTGTGCGAGGTGAACTTCTCCATGGCGGTCTCCTCTCAGAGCCCGGCGCCGGCGGGGGCCGGCTCCAGGTCGGCGGGCGTGGACAGGGTGCCGCGGATCGCGGTGGCCGCGGCGACGAGTGGCGAGACCAGGTGGGTGCGCCCGCCCTTGCCCTGCCGGCCCTCGAAGTTGCGGTTCGACGTGGAGGCGGCCCGCTCGCCGGGGGCGAGCTGGTCGGGGTTCATCCCCAGGCACATCGAGCAGCCGGCGTTGCGCCACTCGGCGCCGAACTCGGTGAACACCTTGTCCAGCCCCTCGGCCTCCGCCTGGAGCCGCACCCGGGCCGAGCCCGGGACCACGAGGACCCGGACGTCGTCGGCCTTCTTCTTGCCCTTGATGACGTCGACGACGGAGCGCAGGTCCTCGATCCGCCCGTTGGTGCAGGAGCCGATGAAGACGGTGTCCACGCCGATCTCCCGCAGCGGGGTGCCGGGGGCGAGCGCCATGTACTCCAGGGCGCGCTCGGCGTTCTTGCGCTCGGCCTCGTCCGCGATGTCGGCCGGGTCCGGGACCGCGCCGGAGATCGGCAAGCCCTGGCCGGGGTTGGTGCCCCACGTGACGAACGGCTCGAGGTCGTCCGCGTCGAGCGTGACCTCGGCGTCGAACACCGCGTCGTCGTCCGTGCGCAGCGTCCGCCAGTGCTCGACGGCGGCGTCCCAGTCCGCACCCTCGGGCGCGTGCGGGCGGCCCTTGACGTACTCGAACGTGGTCTCGTCCGGCGCGATCATGCCGGCGCGGGCGCCGGCCTCGATGGACATGTTGCAGATCGTCATCCGCGCCTCCATCGAGAGGTTGCGGATCGCCTCGCCGCGGTACTCCAGGACGTAGCCCTGCCCGCCGCCGGTGCCGATCTTGGCGATGACGGCGAGGATGATGTCCTTCGACGTCGTGCCCGGGCGCAGCGTGCCCTCGACGTTGATCGCCATCGTCTTGAACGGCGCCAGCGGCAGCGTCTGCGTGGCGAGCACGTGCTCCACCTCGGAGGTGCCGATGCCGAACGCGAGCGCGCCGAACGCGCCGTGCGTGGACGTGTGGGAGTCGCCGCAGACCACGGTGGTGCCCGGCATCGTCAGGCCGAGCTGCGGGCCGACGACGTGGACGATCCCCTGCTCGGCATCCCCGAGCGAGTGGATGCGGATGCCGAACTCCTCCGCGTTCTTCCGCAGCGTCTCGATCTGCGTGCGCGAGGTGCGGTCGGCGATCGGCAGGTCGATGTTGACCGTGGGGGTGTTGTGGTCCTCGGTGGCGATCGTCAGGTCGGGGCGACGCACCTGGCGGCCCGCGAGCCGGAGCCCCTCGAAGGCCTGCGGACTCGTCACCTCGTGCACGAGGTGCAGGTCGATGTAGAGGAGGTCGGGTGCGCCGTCCTCCCCGCGCGCCACCACGTGCTCCTGCCACACCTTTTCGGCGAGCGTCCCGCTCATCCGTCTCTCCTTCGTCCTGGCCTGTCCTGCGTGTCTCGAAGACTACATGTGCATCTCAGAGGATGAGATAGTAGTCTTGTTCTATGGACAACTCTAGCGGAGTCGGCGTCCTTGACAAGGCCGCCGCTGTACTGGCGGCCCTCGAGTCCGGGCCCGCCACGCTCGCCCAGCTCGTCGCCTCCACGCACCTCGCCCGGCCGACGGCCCACCGCCTCGCGGTCGCCCTTGAGTACCACCGCATGGTCTCGCGGGACATGCAGGGCCGGTTCGTGCTCGGCCCGCGCCTGGGCGAGCTCGCCTCGGCCGCCGGCGAGGACCGTCTCCTCGCCGCCGCCGGCCCGGTGCTCCTCGCGCTGCGCGACCACACGAGCGAGTCCGCCCAGCTCTTCCGGCGCCAGGGCGACAACCGCATCTGCGTGGCCGCCGCGGACCGCCCCGTCGGGCTGCGCGACTCGATCCCCGTGGGGGCGTCGCTGTCGATGCTTGCCGGCTCGGCCGCCCAGACCCTGCTCGCGTGGGAGGAGCCGGACCGCCTGCACCGCGGCCTGCACGGCGCCACCTTCACGGCCACGATGCTCTCCCAGGTCCGACGCCGGGGCTGGGCCCAGTCCGTCGGCGAGCGCGAGGCGGGGGTCGCCTCGGTCTCCGCGCCGGTGCGCGGGCCGTCCGGCCGCGTCGTCGCGGCGGTCTCCGTCTCCGGCCCGATCGAGCGCATGGGGCGCCAGCCGGGCCGGCACTTCGCGCCCGCCCTCATGGCGGCCGGCAACCGGCTGAGCGAGGTCGTGCGCGCCTCCGACGAGGAGATGGGGAGCTAACGGGCGTGACCTCGTCCGGGCGAGGTGGCCTGCCGGGCGGTGTGCTGCCGCTGGCGGCGGCCGCCGTCGGGACCGTAGCCCCGTTCTACGCGTTCTACTCCGCCGCGTCCGTCCTGCTCGCGGACGCCTCCCCTGGCCCGGCCGTGCGCGTGCCAATCGTCATGGTGGCGGTCGTGCTCGTCCAGCCCCTCGCCGTGCTCGCGGGATCGCTCCTGCGCAACCGGAAGCGCGTCGTCGCCGGGTCCGCGGCCGTGATGGCGCTCGGCTGCGCCACCCTGCCGGTGGCGAACTGGTGGCTCGGCCCACTCCTGCTCGGCGCCGGGTTCGGCCTCTACATCGTCATCGGCAACGCCTGGGCGAAGGAGCTCGCCGACGCGGACAGCGTGGGCCGGGCGATGGGGATCTTCGGGTTCGGCACGGCCGTGGGCGGCGCGATCGGCGCGCCCGTCGGACTCCTGCTCACCACGCAGCTCGGCGCCACGGGCCTCGTGGTGGGCCTCACCGTCAGCGCGACGATCGGGCTGGCGCTGCTCGCCCTCGTCCCGCCCGGGTCGCCCATCCCCGTCCAGCTCGACCCGGCCGCGCCGACCGAGCCGGCCGCGCAGCCCACGGGCGGCTGGGAGCTGCCCGGAACACCGAAGCGCGGGCGGCGCTCGGCCGCCGTGCCTGTCGCCCTGGTCTTCCACCTGCTCGCCGTCACCGCGTACGCCGTGGTCCTGTCCGCCGCGGGCACGCGCCCGGAGGGGGCCACCGCCGCCGTGCTCGTGGCCCTTGCGGTGCAGGGCACGGCCGCCGTCGGACGGCTCCTGGGCGGGGTGCTCTGCGACCGCTGGTCGATCCCCGGCACCGGCGTGCTGGCCGGGGTGCTCCTCGCGGCCGGCGCCGTGGCCTACCCGTTCGTCGACGGGCCGCTGCTGGTGATCCTGGCCGGGTCCGCCGTCGGGCTCGGGGCAGGGTCGAGCCAGACGACCGCGCTCACGCTGATGATGCGGCGCGCGCGGACGCCGAGGGACGTCGAGCGGAGCAGCGCCGCCTGGAACATCGCGTTCGACACGGGGCTCGGCCTCGGGGCGCTCGTGCTCGGCCTGCTCGCCGGCTGAGGAGAGCTCGCGGCCGATGAGCCGGCGCAGGCCGGGGCGCGGGACGGCCAGCACACGACGGACGCTGCGCGGGGCCGCGGGTATGGGCGCCGGGAGGGCACCGGCACCGACGCACAGGAGCCCGGGACGTTGCCGTCCCGGGCTCCTGATCTGTACCCCCAGCGGGATTCGAACCCGCGCCGCCGCCGTGAGAGGGCGGTGTCCTAG
>JBQDDG010000019.1:47662-62831 GCA_052093225.1 Actinomycetaceae bacterium | reverse complement strand
CAGTTCCACGGGTCCACCTTTGTGTCGGTCCGTACATCGGCGGCGCAGGCGGGCTAGGGAAGGCGCGCGAGGCGTCGAATCGTTGAGATGAGGGGAGTTGCGAGACTACTACGGGCCATCCGGATTCCCGGGGGTTTCATGCGCTTCGTGACCCATCCGACCGAGCGCGACCCGGTGACCGCAGGGTCAGGGGGCCGCGTCGTTCCCCGCCGTCTCAGGCATCTGTGCCCTGATAACGTCGTGGCGTGATCGAGGACAGGAGACCGGCGGTCGTCATCGAGGACGACGCCGACATCCGGTTTCTGCTCGAGACGACCCTGGGGCAGGCCGGGTTCGAGGTGCACTCGGCCCCGACGGGGATCGAGGGCGTCGAGCTCGTCCGCGCCGTCGACCCGATCGTCACGACGCTCGACATCTCGTTGCCGGACATCGACGGGTTCGAGGTCGCGCGACGGGTGCGCATGTTCACCTCGTCCTACATCCTCATGCTCACGGGTCGGTCGGACGAGATCGACACCCTCCTGGGGCTCGAGGCCGGGGCCGACGACTACGTGACGAAGCCGTTCCGACCGCGGGAGGTGCGCGCGCGGATCGCGGCGATGCTGCGCCGGCCCCGAGAGCTGCCGGGCTCGCCGGAATCGGCGGGTTCCGCCCCCGTCGCGGGTTCGTCACCCGTGGCGGCGTCTTCACCCGTAGCCGGATCGGCCGCGCCGGCCGGGGTCCCGCTGCCGGACCGGGGGTACGCGCCCACGTCGGTCGAACCACTGCGGGCGCAGCACGGATCCGGTGAGATCCCGGTCGCCGCGCACGGCGACCTCGACGGCGCGCCCGCCACGCCTGCCGACGGCACGCCGGCGGTCGCGCCGGACGCTCCGGTGAGTCGTGCGACGGACCACGGCGACCAGGCCGACGGCGTGCTCACCCACGACGGGCTGGTCGTGGACGTGGACGCCCGGTTGACCACGGTCGACGGTAGGCGGGTCCACCTCACGCGCAGCGAGTTCGACATCCTGGCCACGATCGTCGGGGCCGGTCGGCGGGTCGTCGAGAAGGATCGGTTGGTGCGGGTGCTGTGGGGGGAGCGCGACGACTTCGCGGCGACCGTCATGGACGCCGACCGACGCTCCGTCGAGGTCCACATGGCCAACCTGCGGCGCAAGCTCGGCGACGGGGCGAGCGCACCGCGGTTCGTCGAGACCGTGCGTGGGGTGGGCTACCGGCTGACCGTCGGGCGGTAGCGGGGCCGACGCCGGGCGTCGGTCAGGAGGCGCAGGGTGCGTGCACGCGGCCGAGCTCGTCGGCCGTGCACCGCGCCAGGGCATCGAGGCGGGAGAGTGCGCGCTCCTCGCGCGGGCAGTCGCCCAGGTCCGGGGCGAGGTCGCTCATGCGCAGCGAGCGCGCCGAGCGGGCGAGCGGCTCGGCGCCGAGCATCGAGGCCGAGCAGGCGAGGCTGAGGGCGGCGACCCGGAGCTCGTCCGGGTCGGGGGCCGTGCGGATGCGCGTGAGCCGGACCTCGAGCATCGCGACGAACCGCTCGATCACGCCGGCGGCGGTCTCGCGGCCGACGTCCGCGGCGAGTGCGTGCAGGACGCCGAGATCGACGGGTGCGGGGCGGTCCGCCGTCATCGAGAGCTGCTCAGCACGTGCCTGCCCCGAGCGCGGGGTGCGTCGACGTCGGGGTCGACGTGTGCAGCCGTGTCCTCGGCGGCCGGCACTTCGGCTACCAGCCGCTTCTCGTCCAGCACTTCGGCGTCGTCGCGAGCCTCCATCGCGTCACCGTCCACCGCTCCGTCGCGCCTGTTCGGGCCGCGCACGGCGCCGACGATCTGCACGGCGGCGTAGACGAGGAGCGCGGCGGCCGCGACGACGACGCCGATCGCCTTCTGCTCGCCGTCGAGGGCGGTGGCGGCGTATCCGGCGTACGGCACGTGGTAGCGGACCTCGCCACGGATCTGCGTGGCGGTGACGTCCCACTCGTCGACCGCTCCGTTCGCGTCTCCCTGCGTGACGAAGCTGACGCCGTCGGCGCTGTCCCGGCGCTCGACGATGCGGTGGGTGACCAGGGTGGGGTCCTCGGGGTAGGGCATGACGGTGATGACGTCGCCGACCTGGAGCTCGCGGGCCTCATCCTCGCCGGTGACGGGATCGACGACGACCTGGCTGCCCGTCGGGATGGTCGGTTCCATGGAGCCGGAGAGGATCGTCAGGGGTGCCCAGCCCATGACCCGGGGGACGACGACGAGCGCACCGAGCAGGGCGAGGATCGCGATGAGCGCGAGGCCGGTGAGGGCGCGGCCGAGGCGGCGGACGGTCATGGTGGGCTCCTGGTTCGGACGGCGAGGTGCGGGTGCGGGTGTGGGGAGGAGGAGCGGGTGCGACACGTTCTTCAGCGGCAGGTGACGGTCCCTCCCCGCTGGGTCGATGTCGACAGGCCGATCTGATCGCTGACGACGGTGCTGCCGTCGGGAAGCTCGGCGACGATGCGGATGTGTCCGATGCTGTTCCGCTGGAACTGCTGGGGAAGGTCCTGCCACTTGATCTCGAGGGAACGGGATTCGGGTGCGATCTCGTCGAACATCGGCGCCCAGCCGGAGGTCGCCACGCGGTGCTCCACGCGCCACCTCTCCACGGATGCGGTGCTCGTGGCGCCGGTCTCCTGGTCGACCCACGTCCACGTGAGCTGGACGAACTTGTCGTTCGAGAGAGGCGAGCAGTCGAGGGTGCCGATCGCCGGCAGCGCCGGCAGCTGCTGCGTGGTCGTCCAGGACGTGCCGGCGGTCCAGGTGCCGGATCCTGGTTGGGTGGCCGAGAGCGTCGTCTCGACGCTCAGCTGGACCCCGGCGTGGGAGGCGCGCAGCGCGTCGCCGGGGACGAGCGTGACGCACAGCGTCCTCGTGCCGGTCTGCGCGGTGCCGCCGGCGACGGCGAAGGTCGTCCCGGCACCGGCTGGCGCCGCGGTGAACGTCGCTGCCGATGCGGTGGCGCAGGCGCCGGAGGAGGCGGCGCGGTACTCGATCCGTGAGCCGGCGAGCTGCGCGCCGGTGAGCGGTCCACCGTTCGCGAGCACGCGCACCGATGCGGGCCGCCAGGTGCTCGCCACCGTCCCGCTGGGGACGACGGTCGTGGACCCGGTCACGGCGCCGCTGACCGCGAGCGAGAGGTTGCCGGTCGTCGCGGCCGGCACGTCGACGTCGACACCGTCGCTCCAGGCGGCCTGCGTCCGGCCGGACGGGGTGAGCAGGACGATGGCCAGCACGACAGCGAGCATCGCGGTCAGCACGGCGAGAGCGCGGCTCGGGCGGCGGGTGCTGCCGGTCGTGGTGGTCACGGTGTCTCCTGTTCGGGGTCAGGCTCTCGGTCTGGCTCTCGGTCGGTTCCGGTGCGCGAGGGGCTCACGGGCCCTGGCGGACGGTCCAGCCCAGGTGGCCGGGGTCGACGGCCTGACCCTGGAGGCGCCCGCCCCACCAGTTCGACCTGTCGCTCGCCGGTGCGCGGCCGTCGGTCGTGGCGGGGATATGCCAGGTGACCGTGGCCGTGGCGGTCGCCCCGTCGTCGTCGCCGGTCACTCCGAACGCGTGTCCGCCGGCGGACGGCAGCGAGCTGCTCGTGCTGACGGACGCGAAGTCGGACAGGTCGACCTGGTCGATGGAGTACGTGAGGTTCGAGGTGTCGAGCGCGAGCGTCGCGTCGAGCGCGTCGCCCGCCGCGCGGACCCGCACCGTCGAGGTCATCGTGATCGTGTCGCCGACGTGGAGGGGGGCACTACCAAGGTCGAAGGGGCTGCCGCTGCCCGGTCGCGTGACGGTGAAAGACTGGGTGACGGGCTCGATCTCGAGCCGGCCCGAGGTGATCCCGGCGCTGGGGACGGTGGCGGTGTCGAGCCAGGAGGCGGCCGTACCGCCTGTGCCCGAGAGGAGGACGACGGCGAGTGCCGCTGCGAGCGTCGCGCGGCCCAGCCGGGGGGTGCTTCTCATCGTCGTCCTCCTCTCGGTGTCTCAGGGGCGTCGTGCCGGGATGGTCAGTTCGAGGCGTCGACGACGGGGCCCTGCTGGAGGACGACCTCGAGGTCCGCGAGCGAGACCGTCTGGCCCTGGGCAACGGTGCCCGTGGTGGCGGCGTCGAACGGCAGCGTGACGGTGACGTCGAGGGCCTGCGGCTCGTTGCCGGCGGTGACCGGGGCGGACAGGCCGTCGACGGCCGCACCGTCGAGCTCGAGGGAGGCGGACTCGTTGATCGCCGCGACGAGCTCGGGGTCACCGGTGAGGTCCGCGAGGGTGGTGGAGACGGTCGCGGTGAGCTCGTCGCCCGTGGCCTCGATGGTCATCGACTCGGCGTAGGTGAGCTCGTCGCCGGGGACGATGAGGTAGGTGCCGTCCTCGATCGCGCCGGTGACGTCCTCGCCGCGGACGTTGGTCCAGGTGCCGTTCGTGCCGTCGCTGATGGTGAGGACGCCGGAGCTGATCGACGCGGAGCTGTCCGCGGTGCTCGAGTCGCGCCACTCGGCGAACGAGGCCCCGCCCCCGGCGAGCAGGGCGATGGCGGCGGCGCCGGCGGCGATACCCTTCCAGGTCTTCGAGCGGGGGGAGGCGGTGGCGTTCGCCATGGTGCGGGCCTTTCGGGAGGGGAACCCGGCCTGTCCGGGCTGCTGAGAAGAGGTTCCCCCGCCGACCTCAACAACCCCTTCGGTCCTCCGAACGGTCACCTCAGGGTTCGATCAAGATCTCTCGGCGCCAGCCTGAGGTGGGCGCGACGCCCTCTCGCGCGGGGCACCGATCCTGCGTCCGACGGAGGCCAGGCTCGCGGCGCCCTCCTCAACCGTGGCGACGTGCACGCGGTTTCCGCCCTCACCGAGCGCGGCGCGGGCGGCGTCGCGGCAGACCTGAGCAAGATCGTCGAGGTCGTAGCCCGCGGTCTCGTCGCACGCGATCCCGATGCTCATCCGCAGTCGCAGCCGGCCCGTCTCGACGGCGAGCGGCGCGTCCAGGAGCTCGGTGCGCACCTGCTCTGCCCACAGGCGAGCCTCGGCCACCGAGTGTCGGGACAGGAGGACGTCGAAGCCCGTGCGGGAGTCCTCCCGGCCGATCAGCGAGCGCGGTGGGAGGAGTCGGCGCACGACCTCCCCGACGGTGATGACGGCGTCGTCGGCGACGGACCTGTCGAAGGCAGTGGCGATCCGCTCGTGGTCGTCGAGGTCGAGCGTCACCATCGACACCGGCTGGTGCGTCGCGCGGTCGCCGACGATCGCGGACTGCGCCCGGGGGCGGAAGCTGAGCACCGTGCGGGCCCCGGTCATCGGGTCGTAGTTGCGCTGCTCCCTGCGCTCCGCCCGGATGTCCTGCCCGCGCATGGCGATCATGCAGAAGGCCGCGCAGGTGATGAGGGCGATGATGACGATCGACGAGGCCGCGGTACCGGCCCAGCGCCGGAAGACGTGCGAGTCGGGCCCCGCGGTGAGGATGAGGACGAACCGCAGCAGGTAGAACGCGCCCGCCGCGAGGACGACCGCCGCGAGGAGCACCACGACAGGTGAGCGGCGGCGCCGCGCGCGGAGCAGCTCGGTCCCGGCGAGGATCCCACCGACCGACGCGCCGAGGAGCATCGCCCAGCCGCCGGCCCACGCCCCGCCGTCCGGCCCTTCGGCGAGCGTCGCGAGCACCGCGAGCGAGCCGGCGCCCGCGGAGACCGCGAGGAGCGGCCTGCGCCCCGTCCACGCGCGCGTCCCGTTCCACATGAGGAAGGTCGTCAGCACCACGGCGCCGTTGCCGTAGCCGTTCGCCCACCACAGCTGGGGGGACGACGCGGCGACCACGAACGCGAAAGAACCCGTGAGCGCCGCGGCGAAGGCGCCGCCCCAGATCCGGTCGACGTCGTCCTCCCCGCGCGTGCGGGCGTCGACGACGAAGAGGATCGTCACGGTGAGGACGATGAGGCCGGCGATGGCCTGCAGGGTGAAGGTGTCGAGGCTCATCGGGCACCCGCCGCCGGGAGCGTGACGTCGACCGTGGTCCCCACGCCCGGCGCGGACTCGAGCGTGATCTCGCCGCCGAGCGCCTCGACGAGCTGCTTGGTGATGTGCAGACCGAGGCCTGTGCCCTGGACCTTTCCCTGCCGCACGGACGGGGCCCGGTAGAAGCGGGTGAAGAGTCGCACCTGATCACCGGCGGAGATGCCGATGCCGGTGTCGACGACCTGCAGGTGCACGGTGTCCACCCCGCGCCACGTCTCCACGGTCACCGAGTCGCCGGGCCGGGAGTACTTGATGGCGTTGGAGACGACGTTGTCGACGATCTGGGTGAGGCGGGTCCGGTCGGCCTCGACGTCGCAGGCCTCGTCCGCGATGACGCTGACGGCGACCTTCCCGTCGGCGGCGCGCGGGGCCTGGCCCTCGGCGACGTCGCGGACGACGTCGGACAGGTCGACGCGGCCCACGGGCGCCGGCGAGGCGCCCGCGCTCTCCCGCGCGGCGACGAGGAGGTTGGAGATGAGCAGCTCCAGGCGCTCCGCGTTGCGCACGGCGATCTCGAGCCGCGCGGTGGCGTCCGCCGGGAGGTCAGGCGTGTCGAGCGCGAGGTCGAGGTAGCCGAGGACCGAGGTCAGCGGTGTGCGCAGCTCGTGGGTCACCGAGGACACGAAGTCGTCGCGCTGGGCGAGCGCCGCCATCTCCTTCGTCAGGTCCTGGTAGACGAGCACGGCGCCGGCGCGATTGCCCTCCTCGTCCGTGAGCTGGGCGGCCGAGACACGTTGGGCGGACGGGGCGTCGGCGCCCTCGCCGGTCCACCACACGAGCTCGCGCACGATGCGCTCACCGCGGTGCGCCCGGAGCATCGGCCGCTCGTGCGGCGCGAGGGCGGTGGCGCCGTCGTCGCCGAGGACACGTCCGTCGAAGCGCTCGAGGACCTGCACGTCCGTGACGGACTCCCCGACCGCGGGGATCGGTGCCCCGTCCTCGCGCAGCAGGCGGTTGATGAGGGAGACGCGGCCGACGGGGTCGAGGGCGACGACGCCGACGTCGACGGTGTTGAGGACGGCCTCGAGCAGCCGGCGCTGCGTGCGCGACTCGTCCAGCGACTCCTCCACCAGACGGCTCTGCGCAGCCATGAGCTGGAGGCGGGCGCTCGCGCGGCGCTCCGACGCGGAGACGACGATCGCCACCGACGCGAGCACGGCGGGGACGATGACGAGTCGTTGGAGGGTGGCCGGACCGGCGTCGGCGACCGTGCCGTCCGTGAGCAGCGGCCAGAGATCGTTGGACCAGGCGGCCAGCACGCCGAGCGCGATCGCCCCCGCGTACCCGCGGTGCGGGAAGGCCCGGGCGAGCCACAGGACGGGCAGGACGAGCATCGAGGAGATGACGAGGGAGTCGGAGATCAGGAGGACGATCGCGACGACGTCGGCGACGGGTACGACGGCGACCGCCCACCTCGGGAGGAGGTGCCACGGCATGGCGACGGCCGCCGTCGTCGCCGCCACGACGACGAGGAATGCGGCGAAGGTGCGGTCGTCGAGGAGGGCCTCGGGACGGGTGGCGATGTGGACGACGGCGACGACGGCGGCCGTCGCGACGAACGGCAGCTGGCGGACGAGGACCGACGAGGTGCGCGCCGGTGCGCCCCGGTCGGTGGCCGTGCCCGTCCCCAGACGGTGCGGGCCGAGCTGTGCCGTGGTGGGCTCCGCATCCGGCGGTGGGGCGAGGGGCGGTGCGGCCGTCGACATGCTCCGACGATACGGCGCGTGATCAGGCTCGACGCCGACGCGGCACCGCGAAGGAGGCGGCCGCGGCGAGGAGTCCAGCTCCGGCGACGAGGAGCAGCGCGTGCCCCACGCCGACGACCTCGGCGGCGGCGCCGATGATCATCGGGGAGAACAGGCCGCCCGCCCGCATGATCCAGCTGACGACCGTGAGGCCGACGCCGGGGCGGAGGCCGGGGACGTCATCGGCGGCGTCCATCGCCATCGGGATGAGCACGGACGTGCCGAGACCGGCCAGCGCGAAGCCGGCGATCGCGCCGACGACCGACGGTGCCAACCCGGCGGTCGCCATCCCGGCCGCGACGAGCACCCCGCCGAGGCGGACGGCGCCGTGGCGACCGACGGCGTCGACCACCCGGTCACCGACGAGGCGGCCGGCCACCATCCCGCAGGTGAACAGGACGAAGCCGAGCCCCGCCACGCCGGGCCCGGCGCCCAGCCCCTCGGCGAGGCGGACGCCCGACCAGCTCGAGCCGGCGTCCTCCACCGATGCCCCGGCCGTGCCGATGACGGCGAAGAGGGCGATGAGGAGCCAGGCGCGGCTCGGCCGAGAACGGACGATCTCGTGGCCAGAGGTGCGAACGGCACGTTCCTCGATCGTGCCGGCAGCGGCAGCGGCAGCGGCAGCGTCGGCACCGGCACCGGCACCGGCACCGGCACCGGCACCGGCATCGGTGTCTGCGTCGGCGTCGGCAGCGGTCCCGTCGGTGCCGGGGTGTGTGCTCTGCGTCGAACCGGACGAGGTGTCGAGCGTCGCCGGGTCGGCATCGGGGAGGAGGTGGCGCGAGGTGAGAGCCATGACGAGGGCCGTTACCACGGCCGCGACGGCGAGGTGCACGACGAGGGGGACCTGCGTGGCGGCCGCCGCGGCGCCGAGGAGACCGCCCGAGAGCGAGCCGATCGCCCACACGGCGTGGAAGCTGGTGATGATCGAGCGCCCGTAGAGGCGCTGCAGGCGCAGGGCGTGGCTGTTCTGTGCGACGTCGACGATCGCGTCAGTGCCGCCGGCGACGAACATGGCGGCCGCGAACAGCCAGGCCTCGGGTGCGGCGCCGGCCAGCACGTAGACGAGCCCCAGCGCGGTCATCCCGAGGGTCGCCACGCGCGCGGTACCGATCGCCGCCATGACACGTGGGGCGAGGAGGCCGAGCGCCAGCGCGCCGGCCGGGGCGGCGGCGACCACCAGCCCGTACGCGCCGTCGCCCAGCTCGAGCGCCGACTTGACGCCGGGCAGGCGCGGGACGAGGGAGGCGAAGACGAACCCGTTGGTGAGGAAGACGACGGAACCGGCGGTGCGTGCGCGGCTCAGCCGTGCGTCGCGGCTGCGAGGGGGCACCGCCGCACCCTACGGCGTCGATCGTGCGTGCCGACCCCGTCGTGCGTGCCGACCGTGTGGTCGGCGTGCGAGGGGTGCACGGCCGGACGGTGGGCCGGCCGTACACCCCTCGGGGCGCCCGGAGGCGCGATCAGGCCTGGCCGGGTCCCTGCTGCTCGGACTCGACCTTCCGCTCGGCCCTGCCGAGCGTGCGGGCGGCGGCGTCGCGGCCGCCGAGACCGAAGGCCAGGGCCGCGGCGAGCGCTCCGCCGACGACGACCGCGCCGAACGCGAGGTTGACGATCGACTCGGCGATACCCATGAAGCTCAGGCCCATCGCGGCGAACAGCGCGATCGTCGCCCAGTAGACGATCTGCGCCGGGGTGCCGGTCCCGATGGCACGACGCAGGAGCGTGGCGATGAGGACACCGGCCGCGATGAACGCCGCGCCGAAGAGGATCTGGCCACCGAGTGCGATGACCTCCTCGAGGAACGCGGTGATCTCGGGGAACCCGAGCAGGTTGGTGGCCATGATCGCGAAGAACACGACGATGGCGATCTTGACGACCGTCGCGATGATGCTCGACGCGCGACGGTCCTGGGGCAGGATCCCCTGCTCGGTCGCGACGCGGTCGATGCTCAGGCCTGCGAGGGTGGACTCGACCAGCTGACCGACGAACTTGGCGATGACCCAGCCGAGGACGAGCAGCACCGCGGCCGCGATGATGTTCGGCAGCGCGTCGAGGATCGTCTGCAGCATCGACGTCGCGGGGTCGGAGATCGCCGCGATCCCGAGGATCTGCAGGGCGGAGATGCCGACGACGATGAGGACGAGCGCGTACGCGAGGTTCGCGAGGGTATTCGTCAGGCTCGTCTGCTGCGCGGGTGCACCGCCCTGGGCGGGCGGGGCACCCGGGGCACCGGCCTGCTGACCGGCGGTCTGCTGACCGGCCGGCGCCTGGGCCGCGGCGGGCGAGCTCTTGTGGCTGAGCTTCGCGACGCGCTCGTCGAGGCCGGCCGAGTACAGCGCCGTGCCGACGAGCTGGCGGACGATCCGGGCGAGCACCAGACCGATGAAGAACACCACGCCGGCACCGATGACGTTCGGCAGGTAGGAGAGGATCGTGTCGAGCATGCCCTGGATCGGGGCGAGGACCTGCTCGAGCCGGAACACCTGCAGGATCGCGACCAGCCCGAAGAGCCAGATGAGGAGTGAGGCGATCTGTCCGATCGCCGTGCCGATGCTCTGGCCGTCACGGCCGACCCGCTGGAGCGCCGGCACCCGGCCGGCGAGCTTCTCGAACGCGGCCTTCACCAGCTTGGCGACGATCCAGGTGACCAGCAGGATGACCAGGGCCACGACCACCTTCTCCAGGAGGCCTACCCAGTCGTAGTTCCGAAGTTCGTCCATGTGTCTGCGCTCGCTTCCACGATTGATTCATAACGGACGGTTCACAACCTAGCGACACATCGCACACAGGGAAAGTCCAGGTGTTGACCGCCCGATGAACCGGTGATGGCGGACCGCTGCCCGAGCGCGAGAACCGGCCGGGTCAGCGCGCGGGGCCGAGTGCGTCGATCGCGGCGCGCACGTCGGCGACGGGGAGCTGGCCGGGGGCCGAGGACGCGGTGACGCTCGCGAACGTCGCGGCGGAGCCGAACCTCCCGCCGACCAGTCGCGACGGCGCCCCGAGGTCGCCCATCGACATCGTCACCAGCGGGATCCGGGCCCGCTCGGCCCGCTCGGCCGTGGCGGCAAGGAGCGTGAGGACGTCCCGGGTGGACCGCGGCATGACGGCGATCTTCGCGACGTCTGCGCCGGCCGCCTCCATCGCTGCCAGCCGCTCCACGATGTCGGCGCCGGGTGGCGTGCGGGCGAAGTCGTGGTGCGAGAGCACGACGGCGGCCCCGCCCGCCCGGCGGATCGCCGCGACCGCCTCGGTGGCGCGCGGGTGGTCGGCCTCGACGTCGACGCCGTCCGCCCCCGCCCCGGCGAGCGCCGAGACGAGAGCGACGTACTGCTCCGGCGACGCCTCGCCCGCGCCTCCCTCCGCCGCCGTGCGGTAGGTGACGAGCAGCGGGGCGGAGCCGCAGGCGTCGCGCACGGCGGGGACGGCGGCAGCGATTCGCGCGGCCCCCGGGGTGCCGGGCGCGTCCCGGCTGAGCGGCGCCGTCGGGTCGTCGGGTGCGGGCCCGGGGAAGGCGAGGTCGATGCGCCACTCGACGACGTCGGCTCCCGCCGTGACAGCCTCGGCCGCGCGTGCCGGTGCGTCGTCGGCGGACACGACCGGCACGATGACGGCCGGCCGGGCGGCGTGGAGGGTGGCGCCGCGCAGCACGAGCCGCGCGTCCGGGCCGATGGTCATGGGCACAAGGTATCCGCCGACGCGCACATCCCCGACGCGCGATCCGCCCACGCGTCATCCGTTGGCACGCGATCCGCCCACGCGTCATCCGTTGAGGCCCCGACCTCACCGTCCTCTGCGCGGCCGCGTTCGCGCCCGGCGTAGATCGGCGGTGTGGCGGCCCGCCCGGGATGCGCGCGGGGGTGATCGGCAGTTGGGTGGAGGTGTACGCGGTCCGCCGCGCGGGCCGACCACGATCGAAGGAGGTCCACCATGGCTCCGTCCATCTCCGGCAAGAAGGTCGCCTTCATCGCCACGACCGGCGTCGAGCAGTCCGAGCTCGCCCAGCCCTGGCAGGCCGTCAAGGACGCGGGCGGCGAGCCCACGCTCATCTCGCTCGAGCCCGGCACCATCACCTCGTTGAAGTTCGACTGGGACCGCGGTGACGACTTCGAGGTCGACCTCGAGATCACCGCTGCGAACCCGGACGACTATCAGGCGCTCGTCCTGCCCGGCGGCACGCTCAACGCCGACGCGCTGCGGACCAGCGCCGAGGTGCGGACGTTCGTGCGCGCGTTCTTCGACCAGCACAAGCCGGTCTCCGCCATCTGTCACGCCCCCTGGATCCTCATCGACGCGGGCGTCGTCGAGGGGCGCCGGCTCACCTCCGTGAAGTCCGTCGGGACGGATCTCAAGAACGCGGGCGCCGACTGGGTCGACGAGGAGGTCGTCGTCGACGCCGGTCTGACCACCTCGCGCACGCCCGACGACCTCAACGCGTTCTGCGCCAAGACGATCGAGGAGATCGCCGAGGGGAAGCACTCCGACCAGACGGCGTGACCCCGTGGGCTCCCGGGACGACTCTGACCGCTCGGCTGCCGCGCAGCCGGCCGCCGAGCCCCGGGAGCCTCGACCCGGACAGCCGCCCGGCCCGGCCAGGACGCACCTGCCCGGGCCGGGCCGCCGTCCTCCTGACACGATGCACGGGTGACCGACACCCCCGCCGACCCGGACGGTGCCGGTGACCCGTCGGTCCGTCGCCGACGGCGGCGCGGACTCGTGCTCCTGCTGCTCGCCCCGGTCGTGCTCGTCGTCGGCCTGTTCGGCATGCTGGTGTATTCCGTGATCAACGGGTTCACGGGGGCGCCGCCCGACCTCGTCGCCTCCGAGCCGGTCCCTGTCGATGACGACGGCACGATCGTGCTCGACGGCGACTGGCCCTACGTCGTCGTCGACGAGCGGCGTGCGGCCGGGACGGCGAGTGCCGACGCGGGGCCCGAGAGCGCCTCCGATCCTGATGGCGTCTCCTCGTCCGCCGACCCGGAGGAGGTGCCGGTGTGCACCGTGACCGACCCCGCCGGCGACGAGGTCGAGGTGGAGCTCGCGGCGAACTGGTCGCTGGGGGGCGGCTCCGCGCTCGCCCGCTTCTACGCCGAGGACGAGGGGCGCCACACGATCTCGTGCGTGCACGACGGGGACGCGCGTCCCCTCGCCGTCGCCGACGACGGGTCCTGGGAGTGGGACCGCGAGAGGGAGGCGGACGAACGGCGCGGTGTCGTGCTGGTCGTCATCGTCTTCGTCGCGGCGATCGGGCTCTGCGTGGCGGGCGTTCGCCTGCGGAGGCGGCGCTGACCTCTTGGTCGCAGAGGCTCAGCGGTCGAGCACCGTGCAGAAGCAGACCCGGTTGCCCTCGGCGTCCTCGAGGACCACGAACGCCCGCGCGCGGCCCATGTCCTCCACGCGGCGGCCGCCGGCGGCGATCGCGGCGTCGACCCGGGCGTCCAGCTCGTCGGCCGGGACCTGGACGTCGAGGTGGAACCGCTGCCGCGGCGTCTCGTGCGGCGAGGTCTGCTGGAACCACATGAGCGGCACCCGGCCCGCGGGGTCGGCGATCTCGTCGCCGTCGACGTTGTCCGGCGAGCCCGTGAGGACCGAGGACCAGAAGGAGTCGATCGCGCCCTGGTCGGCGGTGTCGAGGCAGAGGTCGACCTGGGTCGTGCCGCCGGGGGCCGCGGCCACGTCCTGCTCGGCGGCGACGGCGCTGATGGTGCGCGCGAGGTCGACGTCCTTGCGAGTGACGCCGCCGGAGTCGTGGCTCGTCAGCCGGATCGCCACGGCCGGGTAGGTCAGCGTGACGTCGGGGTGGTGACCGGCCGCCTCCGCCGCCTCGCCGATCGCGGACACGAGGGCGAGACCGCGCCGGAAGTCGCCCGTGTCGAAGCGGGTGTGCAGTGCGCCCTGGAGGTGGCGCCAGTCGCGCAGGTCGGCGTCCTGGATCGCGTCCGTCGTCAGCTGCTCCATGCCTCCACCGTGGCACCGGTCACCCACATCGGCACCTTTTTTGGGCGTCCGCGCCGGAGGTGCCGGCCCGAAGCCGGGGGTCCCGGCCCCCTGCCGGGGTGCCGGCCCGACGCCGGAGGTGCCGGCACCCTGCCGGGGTGCCGGCCCGACGACGGAGGTAAGCTCCGCCGTCGGGCCGGGCCTGTCCGGGTGGGTCAGTGCTCGTGGACGACCACGCCGCGGATGTTCTGTCCCGCGTACATGTCGGCGTAGGCCTGGTTGATGTCCTCCAGCCGGTACTGGCGCGTGGCCAGCTCGTCCAGGTGCAGCTTGCCGTCCTTGTAGAGCTCGATGAGCTTGGGGATCGCCACGCGCGGCGACCAGCTGCCGTACAGCGAGCCCTGGATCCGCTTCTGCAGCATCGAGATCTGGAACAGGTTGATGCCGTCGATCGTCGACGTGGTGCTGCCCTGGCCGGTGACGACGAGCGTGCCGGCCTTGCGGACCGTCTCGTAGCCGGCGAGCACGTGCTCACCCGTCGTGACGCCGACGGTGACGATCGTCGAGTCCGTCCCCTGCCCGTTCGTCAGCGACTTCGCGAGCGCGTCGGCCTCCTCGACGTTGTCGAAGACGTCCGTCGCGCCGAGCTTGAGTGCGCTCTCACGCTTAAACGGCTCCGGGTCCACGACGATGACGCGACGCGCTCCCGCATAGTTCGCGCCCTGGACGGCGTTCATGCCGATGCCGCCCGCGCCGAGGATCATCGTCACGTCGCCCGGCTTGACTTCGGCGGCGTTGACGGCGGACCCGAACCCGGTGGGGACGCCGCACCCGATGAGGCAGGCGATCTCGAGCGGGAGGTCCTTGTCGATCTTCACGCACGAGGTCTGGTCCAGGACCTGCCAGTTGGCGAACGTCCCGAGCATGGCGGCCGCGAAGACCTGGTTGCCGTCGGCGTCGGTCATGCGTGTGGTGCCGTCGAGCTGGGTGCCGTCGAGGATGAGCGAGCCGTAGTCGCACAGGTTCTGCAGACCCATCGAGCACCATTTGCAGCGGCCGCAGGCGGGGACGAACGAGGTGACGACGTGGTCTCCGACCTCGAAGCCGGTAACGTCCTCGCCGAGCTCGCGGACGATGCCCGCGCCCTCGTGGCCCGACACGACCGGCAGGTTGGGGAGCGGGGTGTCGCCCTTGGCCATGTGCTCGTCGGAGTGGCACAGCCCGGTGGCCACGATCTCGACGAGCATCTCGCCCCGTTGCGGTCGGGACAGCTCGAGGTCCTCGACCAGCCATTCCCCGGGCTGCTCGCGCAGCAGTGCACCACGTACCTTCATCAGTTCTCTCCTCGTCGAGATCGCCGGCCCCTCGTCGTCGAGGGCCGGGGAAAACGGTGTCAGAGCACCGGTGCGGCACATTGTGGCACTCGGTGTCGCAGGGCACAATTCTCCGCGCCCGACCCGGCCGGTAGCGTGCCCGCATG
>JBQDDG010000019.1:0-47562 GCA_052093225.1 Actinomycetaceae bacterium | reverse complement strand
GGTGTCGCAGGGCACAATTCTCCGCGCCCGACCCGGCCGGTAGCGTGCCCGCATGCCGCACCCGCGCATGTTCGACGACGACGACCCGGTCCTCGCGCGCGTGCGCGGAATCGCCCTTGCGCTGCCGGACGCGGCGGAGAAGATCTCCCACGGGCGGCCGACGTTCTTCACGACGCGGACGTTCGCGACCTACGGCGGCAGCGTGAAGCTCGGCGGCGGGCGGCACGAGCGCCACGACCGCGCGCTGCTGCTCAAGCCCTCCGGCGAGGAGGAGCTGCGGGGGCTGCTGGGCGACCCGCGGTGCTTCTTCCCGGCCTACGTCGGGGCGTCGGGCTGGTTCGGCATCGATCTCGACGACGCGACGGACTGGGCTGAGATCGCCGAGCTCGTCGAGGAGTCCTACCGCGTGACCGCGGGCGCCCGGCGCGTGGGGCGTCTCGACGGCGGGAGCGGCGCACCGAGGCGATGACGGCGGAGGCCGGCGTCCGGGGTGATGACTGACTGAGGCAGGGTGCGCCCCTGCTGCGCCGAGCTGGACCATGCCCGCGCCGAGCTGGCCCTCGGCGAGGTCCGGCTCGAGCCTCTGCGGTCCAATTCGGTGGGGGAAGCGTGCTGGGCGACCCGCGGTGCGGCTCGGGCTCCGGAGTCCCTCGAGTCACCGCATGCGCGGTGGTCAGTCTCGAGGGCGTTCCGGGCCCGGGTCAGGCCCCGGTCAGGCGAGCGCCTCGGCGATCGGGGTGTCGCCGTCGTGGAAGTTGTACGTCTTCCCGATCGAGGACGGCTGCCGCAGCGCGCTCGCGGCCATCGCCGCGACGTTGGCCCGCGAGGTGTCGCCGGACTCGTCGGTGAGGGTGACAGTGCCGGTGCGCGGCTCGAGGGTGAGCCTGCCCGGGCCGAGGATCGTCCAGTCGAGGCCGCTCGCGCGCAGGTGCTCGTCGGCTGCCGTCTTGGCGTCCGCGTACGGGAAGAACGAGCTGTCCTCGGGCACCCCGTGGTCGGGGCCGGCGCCCGCGTAGGAGACCATCACGTACCGCGTCACCCCGGCGGCCTTCGCGGCCTCCATCGAACGGATCGCGGCGTCACGGTCGACGGCGTAGGTCCGCTCGGGGTTGCCGCCGCCCGCGCCCGCGGTCCACACCACGGCGTCGTGCCCGGCGATGAGCTCGGTGAGCTGCTCGGTCGAGAGCTGCTCGACGTCGGCGACGACGGGGGTCGCTCCGGCCTGCTCGACCGCTTGAGCGTGGTCCGGGTTGCGGATCACCGCGCTGGCCTTGTCGTCGTTGCGCACGAGCTCGGGGTGGAGGAGGAGGGCGACCTTGCCGTGGCCACCGAAGACGATCACGTTCGAGTGCGAAGTCATGCCTCGACGCTACGGGCCCGCCCACCGGGCCGCACAGGGGCTGCGCCCACGTCTCGCTCGTGGCAGAACCCGGAATCGCGCACCCCAGCCGCCCGTCAGGCCGGTCAGGCGGCCGGTCAGGCCGGTCAGGTCAGGACCTCGTTGAGAGCCTCCGTCGTCGACGGGTGGGTCCAGATGCCGTCGCGCAGCTCGCTCGCCGTGATCCCGTGGCGCATGGCGAGGGCCACGAGGTTGACGAGCTCCTGGGCGTCGATCGTGTGCAGGGAGGCGCCGAGCACGAGGTCGGTCGAGGGTTCGACGAGCAGCTTGATGAGCCCGTGCGTCTCCTCGACGGCCTTCGGCCTCGGCATGGCGGCGATCTTCGCGACCGGCTTCGCGCGGACCTCGAACTCGGCCCCCTGCTCCGTGGCCTCCTGCTCGTTGAGCCCGACGCGGGCGAGGGGCGGCGTGAGGAACGTCGTCGTCGGCACGGCCACCCGGTCCGCGGTGGAGCGACTTCCCTCGCCGCGGAGCTGGTCCTCGACGATCCGGTGGTCGTCGTAGGAGATGTAGGTGAACTGCGGCCCGCCGTTGACGTCACCGACGGCGTAGACGCCCTCCGCGCTCGTGCGCAGGTGCTCGTCGACCGTGATCTCGCCCCGCTCCCCGACGTCGATGCCCGCCCGGGGGAGGTCCAGCTCGGCGGTGCGGGGGTTGCGTCCGGTGACGACGAGGATCGCCTCGGCATCCAGCGTGCGCTCGCCGCCGTCGACCTCGACCGTGAGCTCGGCGTAGCCGTCCCGGTCCGTCACGCGGCGTGCGGCGGCGCCGAGCAGGAACGTCGTCCCCGCGTCCTCCATGGCACCTCGGACGCTCGTGGCCACGTCCTCGTCCTCGCGGGGCAGGAGCCGCTCGACGACGTCGACCACCGTGACCTGGGAGCCGAACCGCGCGAAGGCGTCCGCGAGCTCGAGGCCGATCGGCCCGGCGCCGAGCACGACGAGGCGCTCGGGAAGGTCGGGGAGGACCTGGACGCCGGTGGAGTCGACGACGTGGTCGCTTTCCCGCAGCCCCTGGACCGGCGGGAAGGCCGGCTCGGCGCCCGTGTTGACGACGACGGTCCGCCCGCGCACGGTCACCGGTCCCTCGGCGGTGGTGACCTCGACGGACCGCTCGCCGACGAACCGCGCCGGCCCGTACAGGACGGTCGAGCTGTCGAAGTCGTCGACCATGGCGAGGTTCGCGGCGCGGAGCGTGCTCGTCAGCTGCTCGCGGAAGGACACGGCGGACCGGAACCACCCGGACGCGTCCTCGTCCCGGCGTTCGGCGGCGCGGTGGACGAGCGCCTTCGAGGGGACGCAGCCGATGTTGATGCACGTGCCGCCGACCATCTGCGGGTCGGTCTCGACGATGACCACGCGTTCGCCGGCGGCGGCGTGCGAGCGGGCGAGCGTCTTGCCGCCCTTGCCCCAACCGATGACGAGCAGGCCCGCCTCGAGTGCCTCCGTGGTAGCCATGCACCAACTGTGGCACCGCGGCGCGCCGGGCGCCCAGGGGCGGTGCGGGACGGCGTCGGCGCGCCTCCGCCCGGGATCAGGAGCCGCCGAGGCGGGCCCGGTCGAGCGTGGCGAGAGCGTCGGCGTCGAGCTCGGTGGTGACCCCCTGCCAGGCTTCCTCGAGCTGCTCGGCGCTGGAGACGCCGACGACCGGCAGCACGGGCCGCGCCCGCTGGCTCATCCAGGCAAGGACCGTCTGCCCGGCGTCGAGCCCGGCGCCCGAGGCCACCTCGCTCAGCGCGAGCATCGCCGGCCCGAGCGCGGACGTGCGGTACTGGTCCGGTATCGGCCGCTCGGAGCGCGTGTAGGCGCCGGACAGCAGGGGCGAATAACCCAGCAGCGTGAGGCCGGCGCGCACGGAGAAGTGGGCGACGGTGTCGTCGAGAAGGACGTGCGGGGAGGGGTCCGCGCCGTCGGCGGGCCGCAGGTAGGTGAAGCGCTGCTGGAGCGCCGAGTACCGGTGCGCGGCCGGGACGGCGAGCGCGTCGCGGAGCCGCTCGGCGGAGAAGTTGCTCGCCGCGACCTCGCGGACCAGCCCCTCCTCGACGAGGTCGGACAGGGCGCCGACGGTCTCCTCGAGCGGGGTGTGGAGGTCGTCGATGTGGGCGTAGAGGACCTCGACCCGGTCGGTGCGCAGGCGCTGCAGCGACTCGGTGACCTGGCGGCGCACGGCCGGCGCTCGCAGACCGGTGGTGCCGCCGGGGCCCGGCCCGCCCGGGACGGGGAGGTTACCGATCTTGGTGGCCAGGGTGATGTCGTCGCGCGCGACCGAGCCGCGGGTCTCGAACCACTGGCCGAGCGTGCGCTCGGACTCGCCGCCGTCGCGGCCCACCCAGTGCGCGTAGATGTTCGCGGTGTCCCACGAGCTCGCGCCGAGGTCGCGCGCGCGGTCGAGCAGGTCGTGCGCGATGCGGGCGGGCACCGTCGTGCCGAAGTACATCGTGCCGAGCGTGAGCGGGTGCCCGGCGAGCAGGGAGTGGGTCACCACAGCGATCCTTCCTCAACGGCCGCGTCGGCGGCGGGCGGAGTACCGGCGGCGCCGGCCGCAGGCGGAGCACCGGGCGTGGTCTCGACCGGCCGGATGCCGAGGTCCGCCGCCGTCTGCTCGACGGTCTGGGCGAAGGCGAGGTTCGGGTCGGCGATGCCGTTCTCGAGGTGGCCGAACAGCTCGAGCGACACGAAGCCCATGACGTTCGCCCACGCGTTGATCCCGCGTGCGGCCTCGAGCGCGCCCACGCCCTCGCGGGGCGCGGCCCCGGTGAGCTCGCGGAAGAGGCCGGACAGCGGGGCGAACGCCGCGGCACGCTCGCCCGGGTCGACGGCGCCCGGAGGGGACTCGATGGCGGCGAACATCTCGATGATGGGACGGAGCACGCGGAACGCCGAGGCGGTCGTGGTCCGCGGGGCGGCGTACCCGGGGATGGGGGAGCCGTAGATGAGGGCGTAGTCGTGCGGGTGGGCGAGCGCCCAGCCCCGCACCGCCGTGCACCAGGCGCGCCACCGGTCCACGCCCTGCCCGCCCGCCGCGGCGACGGCGGCGTCGGTCGCGTCGGCGAGCTCCTCGTAGGCGGCGACGATGAGCGTGGTCACCAGCTCGTCGCGGCTCGCGAAGTGGCGGTAGATCGCCGACGACGCCATGCCCAGCTCCCGGGCGACCGCACGCAGCGAGAGCTGGGCGGGTCCGACGACGCCGAGCTGACGGCGGGACTCCTCGACGATCCGTCGCCGGACCTCCGCCGTGGCGATCGCGCGTGCCGAGGTGGGCGCGTGGGGCTGGTCCATCTCGCCAGTATGCCCATCTCGGCGAGCAGGGGCATCTTTCAGAGATCGCCGACCCATTTCAGCGAGCACTGCTCTTGCGCGATGGCTCGCGCAACCCTAGCGTGTGCTGTGTGAGCAGTGCTCACGCAAGCGATCATCGCTCCACGCGCGTCGGCCGGCCCGGTCCGCGCATCATGCACATCTTGGAGGTCCACATGGCACACCACCTCGTCGTCGGAGCGGGCCCGGTGGGGCGCGCCGTCGCCCGCCACCTCGTCGCGCTCGGGAAGGACGTCGTCCTCACCAGCCGTTCCGGCACCGGCCGGGAGGTCCGTGGCGCCCACCGCGTCCCCGCCGACGCGAGCAGCGCCGTCGCGCTGACCGAGCTCGCCGACGGCGCCGCGGTGATCTACAACTGCCTCAACCCGGCCGGCTACCACCTGTGGGAGAAGGAGTGGCCGCCGCTGCACGCGGCCCTGATGTCCGCCGCGGAGTCCTCGGGCGCGGTCCTGGCCACCGTCGGCAACCTCTACCCCTACGGCCGCGTCACCGGCCCGATGGACGAGTCCACGCCGGTGCGGCCCGCCGAGCACAAGGGCGAGCTGCGGGCGCGGATGACCGCTGACGTGATGGCGGCCCACCGTGCGGGCCGGCTGCGCGCCGTCGAGGTGCAGGCCTCCGACTACATCGGCGCCGGCGTCGGCCAGAACGGGCATGCCACCCGCAACCTCGACGCGATCCGCGGCGGCAAGCCCGTCCAGGTGATCGGCGCGGCGGACGTCCGCCACTCGTGGACCTTCACCGAGGACGTCGCGCGCGCGGTCGTCGCCGCCGCGGCCGACCCGCAGCTGCACGGCAGGACGTGGCTCGTGCCGACGAACCCGCCCCGCACCCAGCGCGAGCTCACCGCGGACCTGGCCGCCGCCGTCGGCGTGCCCACGCCGAAGGTCAGCTCGATGCCCGGCTGGCTCCTCACCGTCGTCGGCTGGTTCGTGCCGCAGATGCGCGAGATCAAGAAGATCGCCTTCCAGTTCACGGCCCCGTACGTCGTCGACACCACCGAGGCGCAGGCCGCGCTCGGGATGACGCCGACCCCGTGGGCGGAGGTTCTGCGGCGCACGGTCGCCGACGAGCCGGCCGAGGAGCCCGCCGCGCCGTCGACGCCCGTGGCCGGCGTACCCGCCGCGCCGTCGTCGCCCGTGGCCGACGCGACGCCCGCGGCGCCGTCGACGCCCGTTCCGGACGCCTCCGGCACCACGACGCCGGGCGGCGGCTCTCGCTAGGTCCTCGCCGGGCGCTGCCACCGGTAGACGGACGACGGCGCGCCCCCGGGATTCTCCCGGGGACGCGCCGTCGGTGGGTCGGCCGGTGTGTCGTCCGGCGGACCCGGTGGGTCGGACCTCGAGGGTCGGACCACGCGGGTCAGGCTGCCTGGGTCAGGCGGCCGAGCCCTCGCGGACCTTGGCCTCGATGGCCTCGCCCGTGGCCTGGTCGACGGCCTTGACGTAGAGGAAGACGCGCTCGCGCACGGGCTCCGAGACGCCGGCGAGCAGCGAGCCCGCGATCTGGTCGACGTACGCCGCGCGCTGGTCGTCGTTCCAGACCTCGCGCACCAGGGTGCCCGGCTGGCCGAAGTCGTCGTCCTCGGCGTGGAGCGTGTAGGCCTGGCGGACCATCTCGCCGTCGGACTCCCACCCCTCGTCCTCGACGCCCTCGAAGTCCGAGTAGTCGCGGCCGTAGGAGTTGGGCGCGTAGGGCGGCTGCGCACCGTTGTGGTCGTACTCCATGGGCCCGCCCTGGCCGTAGTTGTTCGTCTCGACGATCGGCTTGTTGACCGGCAGCTGGTTGTAGTTCGGGCCGATGCGGTAGCGCTGGGCGTAGGCGAAGACGCGGCCGAGCAGCATCTTGTCGGGGCTGAAGCCGATGCCCGGGACCACGTTCGACGGCGCGAACGCGGCCTGCTCGATCTGCGCGTGGTGGTTGACCGGGTTCGTGTCCAGCGTCATCGTGCCGACCTCGATGAGCGGGTAGTCCGCGTGCGGCCAGACCTTGGTGAGGTCGAACGGGTTGAAGCGGTAGGTCTTCGCGTCCTCGTACGGCATCACCTGGACGGAGAGCTTCCACGAGGGGTGGTCGCCGCGGGCGATCGCGTCGAACAGGTCGCGGCGGTGGTGCTCCGCGTCCTTGCCGGCGAGCTCGTCGGCCTCGTCGTTGCTGAGGAACTCCATGCCCTGGTTGGTGTGGAAGTGGTACTTCACCCAGAAGCGCTCGCCGGCCTCGTTGACCCACTGGTAGGTGTGCGAGCCGTAGCCGTTCATGTGGCGCCAGGACGAGGGCAGGCCGCGCTCGCCCATGAGGTAGGTGACCTGGTGGGCGGTCTCGGGGTTGAGCGTCCAGAAGTCCCACTGCATGTCGTTCGAGCGCAGGCCCGAGTCGGGCAGCCGCTTCTGCGAGTGGATGAAGTGCGGGAACTTCATCGGGTCGCGGACGAAGAACACCGGGGTGTTGTTGCCGACGAGGTCGTAGTTGCCCTCGGTCGTGTAGAAGCGCAGCGAGAAGCCGCGGACGTCGCGCCACGTGTCCGGCGAGCCGAGCTCACCGGCGACGGTGGAGAAGCGGGCGAGCATGTCCGTGCGGGCGCCCGGCTGGAAGACGGCGGCCTTCGTGTAGGCGGAGACGTCGTTCGTCACCTCGAAGTGGCCGAACGCGCCCGAGCCCTTGGCGTGCGGGCGACGCTCCGGGACCGACTCGCGGTTGAACCGCGCGAGGGACTCGACGAGCTTGACGTCGTGGAGCAGCAGCGGGCCGTTCGTGCCGACGCTGAGGGAGTTGCGGTCGCTGACGGCGGGCGCGCCGTTCTCGCGGGTGCTGGCGCCCGTCGGGGCCGTGCCCTGGGGGAGCGGGCCGAGCGTGTCGATGCTCGGGTCGTGCGGGACTGGTGCGTTGTCTGCGGTCAAGGGATCCCTCTTTCGGATGTCGCAGCCGGCGCCTGGTTGGTGCCGGCCGAGCTCGTTGCCGGGGCGGCCGTCCGCCGACCCGACGCGTCAGGTTCTCTTCTGGTGCAACCCCGACGGTCCGGGGTTCATTCCCGAATCCATGCAATTGTATTGATGTGTGGGCCGCACTCGTGCCCCGCGCATGTCGGTGGGGGGCGTGCCCGCCGCGCTCGGGGGCTCGCGTCGGGACGGGACCAGGATATGACGCGGTGACGTGACGATGGGGACGGGGTCCGCTGTGCGGACGGGGACACAGAGGTGGGGAGGGACGGCCGGTCGTCGTTCGGGCGGAGCCGTCGAGCACCCGGTCGTCGAGGTGACGAAGCGCGTGCCGAGCGGACACCCGCCGTCGGTACTTTCGGCGCGTGCTTCGTGTCCTCGATGTACGTTCGTCCTCTCGGCGCCGGGATGACGAACGGTCCGGGCGCGGTTCGAGGAGGAATGCATGGGTGTCGAGATCAAGCGTGTCTACGACGACGCGAAGAAGTCCGACGGGTACCGGGTCCTCGTCGACCGGGTGTGGCCCCGCGGGGTGAAGAAGGAGGACGCGCGGGTCGACGAGTGGCTGAAGGACGTGGCGCCCTCGACGGACCTGCGCAAGTGGTTCGACCACGACCCGAAGAAGTTCGACGAGTTCGCCGGGCGCTACGAGTCCGAGCTCGACGGCACGGACGCGCTTGCGCACCTCGAGGAGCTGGTCGACGAGCACGGCACGGTGACGCTCGTGTACGCCGCGAAGGACACCGAGAACAACCACGCCCGCGTCCTCGCGCGGGTCCTCGGCTGACGGACCGGTCAGTCGCGCCTGCCCTCCCACGGGTAGCCCGCCTCGACCAGCACCGCGCGGTGGTGGTCCTTGTCGCCCTCGAGCTCGGCGTCGAAGAGCGCCCGGCCCTGGGCGGTCTCGACGACGAGGTGCGAGCCCTTGCGGTAGACGGCGTCGACGGTGTCGCGATCGATCACGCGGTCGACGTCGCCGCCGCGCAGCACCTCGATCTCCCTCGGGCCGACGCGGAGGACCGGTGAGGCCGCGACGACGAGCAGCGCGACCACCACGCCGACGACGAGGCCGAGCAGCGGGCGACCCCAGACGAGCCACGGCTGGTCGAACGAGCCGAGCAGCTCGAGCGGCCCCTGGAACGGCATCCACGGCAGGCGGGACGCCCAGCCCGCGAGGACGGGAACGAGCGCGCCCACGACCGCCCCGGCGCCGCCGAAGATGGCGCACGTCCACGCCCGGTCGGCACCGGTGAAGCCCCCGATGGTCCGCGTGCCCGGCGATCGCTCGTCGGGCTCGGCGGGCTCGGCGGGCTCGGCGGGCTCGGCGGGCTCGGCGGGCTCGGCGGGCTCGTCCGCGGCGTCGTCGAGCGGGTCGTCGTCCATGGTCGTCGACAGTAACGAAGTGCGCCGCCGCCCGGACTCGTGCTCGTCCCACGGGGCGCCGACCGGGCTCCGAACCGCAGTCTCGGTGGGCCCCCACCGCAATCTCGACGAGCCCCGACCGCAATCTCGGCGGAAGGTGGGGCGGGGGCCGACCAAGCGGGGGCGGGGGCACAGTGCCACGCTGACGGGATGAGAACCGTTGGTGTCGAGGAAGAGCTCCTGCTCGTCGAGGGCGAGACGGGGCGGCCGCTCCCGGTGGCCGCCGAGGCGCTGGCGCGCGCGGAGGCGAGGCGGCCCGACGCCGGCGGCGCGGGCGGCACCGGCGAGCTGCTCGAGAGCGAGCTCCAGCAGCAGCAGGTCGAGAGCCGCACCCACCCCGAGGCCGACCTCGCGCCCATCGAGGCCGAGCTCCACGCGCTGCGCCGCACCGCGGACCGCGCGGCCAAGGAGGTCGGCGCCCGCCTCGCGGCGATCGCGGTCTCCCCGACCCCGGTGGTGCCCGTGACCACGCAGAGCCCGCGCTACCGGGACCTCGTCGAGCACTTCGGCCCGATCGCCACCGAGAACCTCACCTGCGGGATGCACGTCCACGTCGCGGTCGATGGGGACGAGGAGGCCGTCGGCGTGCTCGACCGGGTCCGCGTCTGGCTCCCGCTGCTCCTCGCCCTCAGCGCGAACTCCCCCTACCTGGAGGGCCTCGACACCACCTACGCGAGCTTCCGCTCCCAGGTGCAGCACCGCTGGCCGTCGTCGGGCCCCACGGAGATCTTCGGCTCGGCCGCGGCCTACGAGGAGCGCATCGCCGCCATGCTCGACACCGGGGTCCTCAAGGACCGCGGGATGATCTACTTCGACGCCCGCCTTGCGAACGGTCACCCCACCGTCGAGCTCCGCGTCGCGGACATCTGCCTCGAGGTCGAGGACGCCGTCCTGCTCGCGGCCCTCGCCCGCGCCATGGTGGAGACCGCGGCGCGGCGGTGGGCGGCCGGCGACGCCGCACCGCCGGTGCCCGCCGCGGTGCTCCGGCTCGGGCACTGGCAGGCGGCCCGGTGGGGCATGGCGGGCGACCTCCTCCACCCCGCGACCGCCCGGCCGGTCCCGGCGTGGGACGTGCTCGGCGAGGTCCTCGACGAGCTGCGGCCGGCGCTCGCCGAGGCCGGCGACGTCGAGCGCGTCGAGGAAGGACTGGCCCGCCTGCGCACGGCCGGGACCGGGTCCGAGCGCCAGCGCGAGGTGCTGGGGCGCACCGGGAGCATGAGCGAGGTCATGCGGTACGTCGTGCGGACGACGAACGCCGAGCCCGGGCCGGCGGTCGAGCCCGCTCTCCGGACCGGGGCCTAGCCCCCGGGGCAGCTTCTGAGCGTCGTCTCATCTCGGTGACGGCGTCTCCTCACGTGACGTTCCTAGCGTCGTCCTCGTCCGGTGCAGACCGCACCGCCGAACGGAGGAGACCTCATGACGACTGCCGCCCTTCCCCTGGCAGAGACCGCGACCGACCTCTCCGCGCGTGAGCTGGTCGCCGCGGCCAAGTGGGCGTACACCACCCGCCGGATCGACCTCGGCCGTGGCGCGACCCTGCTCTCCGACCCCACGACGGTCCCCGAGGTCGGGGACGTCGTCCTCGCCCGGGTCACCTCGGTCGGTCAGCACAGGCGCATCGAGCTGCAGTCCGGCCGGCGCGCCACCCTCTACGCCGGTGACCTCGTCGGGCTCTGCTACGGCAGCCGCTACGCACCGGACCAGTTCCTCGCCGAGATCCCCGCGGACCTCGGCCCCTGCCACATGGCGGCCGCCGGCGGGATCGCCTCCCGGGTGACGGCCGCCCACTCCGCGATGAGCACCGCCACGGCGATCGAGCCGCTCGGCCTGCTCGCCGACGCCGAGGGGCGCCGCCTCAACCTCCGTGACGCGGCCATCGACCCGGCGGTCCCCATCAGCTCGCACCGGGCGCCCACGATCGCCGTCGTCGGCTCCTCGATGAACGCCGGCAAGACGACCACCGCCGCCGAGCTCGTGCGCGGGCTGCGCGCCGCCGGTCTGCGCGTCGGCGCCGCCAAGGTCACCGGGACCGGGGCGGGCGGCGACGTCTGGCTCTTCACCGACTCCGGCGCCGACGTCGTCTACGACTTCACCGCGGCCGGCGCCCCCTCGACGTTCGGGCTCGACGCCGCCGCGGTGCGTGAGGTCTTCCACCGGCTCACCACCCAGCTCGCCGCCGACGCCACGGACGTCAACGTCCTCGAGGTCGCCGACGGGCTCTACCACGAGGAGACCGCCGCCCTCATCACGGACGACCTCTTCCGCGACCGGGTCGACGGCATCGTCTTCGCCGCCCGCGACGCCCTCGGCGCCGTCGCCGGGGTCAGGTGGCTCGACGACGCCGGCCTGCCGCTCCTCGCGGTCAGCGGGCTGCTCACGGCCTCGCCGCTCGCAGTCCGCGAGCTCGAGGGCACCGGAGCGGACATGCACGTCGTCGACACGATCAAGCTGGAGGAGGCGGAGCACGCGCTCCCGCTGCGCGACGCGGCCCTCGCCGCCCGCACCCGGGCGGTCCCCGGCCTCGTGGCGATGTCCGAGGACGCGAAGGCGGTCTGACCATGGCCACGTCGGTCCCCATGCCCCACGCGGCTCCCACGCCGCACTCGGCGCCGACCCCGGCCGAGCACGACGACCTCCCGCCCTCGGGCGCCGCGCCGGGCACCCCGCAGCCGGCCCCCGCCCCCGCCGTCCCGCGCGCGATCGGCCGCGGCCGCCGCCTCCGCTTCGCCCTGCTCATCGGCATCGGCGTCGGTCAGGCGCTCGCCGCCGTCGGCGTCGCGATGCTCACCCAGCGCGGCTTCGACACCCTGCTCGGCAGCGCCACCGGCGGCCAGGGCGGTCAGCCCGCCGCCGGCGCCATGGGACTCGGCACGCTCGTGCTCGGCCTCGCCGTGTGCGTGCTCGTCAGCGCCTGGATGCGCGGCGCCGAGCGCACCGAGTCCGAGAAGCTCGGCCAGCACTACGTCACCGAGGTCCGCGCGGTCCTCTTCCGCCACCTCACCCGGGTCCCTGCCCGCGAGCTCGGCCGGCGCGGCCGAGGCGACATGCTGATGAAGTTCGTCGGCGACCTGTCCGCACTGCGGCTGTGGGTCAGTCGCGGCCTCGCCCGACTCACCGTCGCCGGCGTCGCCATCACCCTCGCGATCGGCGCCGTCGCCTGGATGAACCTCACGCTCGGCCTCGCCGTCGGGGCGGTCCTGCTCGTCGGCGGCCTGCTCACCCTCGCCATCACGCCGTGGATGATGCGTACCGCGAAGGTCTCCCGGCGCCGTCGCTCCCGTCTGACGGGCGAGGTCACCGAGCGGCTCACTCAGGTGGCCGTCCTCCAGGCCGCCGGCCAGGAGCGGCGCGAGAGCAAGCGCGTCGGTCGGCACAGCGACAAGGTCGCGGCCGCGATGGTCGACCAGGCCCGCGCCTCGGGCGCCGCGCGCGCCATCGCCGAGGGCACCGCCGTCGCCGCCTCCGCCGCCGCGCTGATCGTGGGCGGTATCGAGGTCACGGCCGGCCGCGCCTCGCCCGGCACGATCGTCGCCGGCGTCTCCGTGGCCGGCATGCTCGCAGGCTACCTCCGCGACCTCGGTCGGGTGGCCGAGTACGCCTCCCGCGCCCGGGTCGCCCGCGCCGCCGTGCGCCGCTTCCTCGACATCCCGCCGCTCCCCGTCCTGCGCGGTGCGCCGGACATCGAGGTGGAGCGCGGCCGAGTGGAGGTCGACGGCGTCACGCTCGGCACGGCCCTGCAGGACGTCACGGTGAGCGCCGAGCCGGGCACGCGGGTCGCCGTCGTCGGCCCCAACGGTGCGGGCAAGTCCACGCTCACCTCCGTCATCGCGCGCCTCGTGGACCCCGACTCCGGCACGGTGCGCATCGACGGCCAGGACGTGGCCGCCCGGTCGCTGCGGTCCGTGCGCCGCTCGATCGGCATCTCCTCGCCGAGCATGCCGCTGCTCTCGGGCAGCGTCCGCCGCAACGTCACCTACCGCATCCCCAAGGTCGACGCCGAGGAGCTCGCCCGTGTCAGCCGGCTGTGCGCGCTCGACGAGCTCGTCGACTCCCTGCCCGACGGCTGGGACACCGACGTCGGCCCCGGCGGGGGCCAGCTCTCCGCCGGCCAGCAGGCGCGCATCTCCATCGCCCGCGCGGCGCTGGGCCGCCCGGCACTGCTCGTCCTCGACGAGGCGGAGGCCCACCTCGACCCGGAGAACTCCAAGGTGGTCGACCGGGTCCTCGCCGACCACCACGGCACCGCGCTGGTGGTCACCCACCGGCACGAGCTCATGTCCTCCTCCGACGTCGTGTGGTGCCTCGACGACGGCCGTCTCGTCCGCGTGGCCACGCCGGCCGAGCTCCTCTCCTCCGAGCGGGACGCCGCGATGCTCGCCGAGGCGGTGCCGGCATGAGTCGCTCGCCCTTCGCGGTCGGCCACGACCCGTCGGTCGCCGGCCGGACGGCCGCCGTCGTCGGCTCCGGTCCCAACGGGCTGGCCGCCGCCGTCGCGCTCGCCCGGTCCGGCGTCGACGTCACCGTCTACGAGGCCGCCCCGGAACCGGGCGGCGCGACCCGCTCGGGCCCGGTCCTTGGCGAGGGCACGACCGTCGACCTCGGCTCCGCCGTCCACCCCTTCGGCATCGCGAGCCCGTTCCTCTCCACCCTCGACCTCGGCCGCCACGGCCTGGAGTGGGTCCAGCCCGACGTCCCCGTCGCGCACCCGCTCGACGACGGGCCGGCCGCCGTCCAGTACCGCTCGCTGAGATACACGGCCGCGGACCTCGGCCGCGACGGCGCCAACTGGCAGCGCCTGTACGAGCCCGTCGTCGAGGCCTGGGAGCGGACGACGGCGGCCTTCCTCGGGCCCATGCTCCGGGTGCCCGACCACCCGTTCGCCCTCGCCCGCCTCGGGCTGCGCGGCGCGCTCCCGGCCACCGCTGTGGCGAGGACCCTCTTCCGCGAGGAGCGGGCCCGGGCGCTGTTCGCCGGGACCTCGGCGCACTCCGTGCTCCCGCTGTCCCACCCGCTGACCTCCGCGTTCGGCGTGCTCTTCGGGGCCGCCGCCCACGCCACCGGGTGGCCGGTGGCCCGCGGCGGGTCGCGCGCGATCTCCGCCGCCCTCGTCGCCGAGCTCGAGGCCCACGGCGGCCGCGTGGTCACCGACGCCGAGATCACGGACCTGGCACAGGTGCGCCCCGCCGACGTCGTCCTGCTCGACCTCGGGCCGCACGCCGTGGCCGAGCTCGCCGGCGACGAGCTGCCCGCCGGCGTGGCCCGGGGGCTCAGGTCCTGGCGATACGGCACCGCGACCCACAAGGTCGACTACCTCCTCGACGGGCCCGTGCCGTGGCGCGATTCCCGCGTGGGCCGCGCCGGCACCGTCCACCTCGGCGGGACCCTCGACGAGATCGCGGCCGCCGAGCGCGAGGTCCACCGCGGGCGGGACCCCGAGCGCCCTTTCGTCCTCGTGGCCCAGCAGAACGCGATCGACCCGGGCCGGGCGCCCGAGGGCCGCCAGGTCCTCTACGCCTACGCCCACGCCACGCAGGACTCCGGCGCCCCGGTGGGCGAGCGCATCGACGCCCAGATCGAGCGGTTCGCCCCGGGCTTCCGCGACCGGGTGCTGCGCCGGGTCGGGTCCGCGCCGGCGGACCTCGCCGCGTGGAACCCCAACCTCGTGGGCGGGGACGTCATCGGAGGCTCGATGGGCGGCACCCAGCTGCTGCTGCGGCCGCGCGCGACCCTGCGGCCCTACGGCCTCGGCGCCCCCGGACTGTTCATGTGCTCCGCCTCGACGCCGCCCGGCGGCGGGGTGCACGGCATGAACGGCTATCACGCCGCCCGCGCGGCGCTCGCCCACCTGCGGCGCACCACGGCGCAGGGACGATCACACGAAGGAGTGGACATGATGACCAGCGAGGTGACCCGATGAGCCCGGCCGCCCCCGGCGTGCGCGCCCACCGCGGGGCCGAGGCGACCGTCGGAGCAGGATCCGTGGCCGGGACCGGCCGCGCCAAGACCCTCACGTACCTCGCGGGGCTCGCGCTGACCGCCGTCGTCGCGGCCCCGATCCGCCAGAACCACCGGCCGGACGAGGAGAAGGTCGACGGCTTCCCGCTGTCTTACTACCCGATGTTCTCCGCCCGGCGGACCCGCAACGGCACGGTCCACCACCTGCTCGGCATCGACGCCGAGAGGCGCGAGCACGTCGTCCACTTCCGGCACGCCGGCACCGGCGGTCTCAACCAGGTGCGCCGGCAGATCAACCGCCGTGTCCGCGAGGGGCGGGCCGAGAGCGTGGCCCGGTCGGTGGCCGCCTCCGTCGCCGCGAGTCCGGAGGCCCTCGCAAGCACGCTCGAGCGGATCCAGGTCGTCACCTCCGTCCACCGCTTCGACGACTTCTTCGCCGGGAACCGCACGCCAAGGCGCCGCGTCGTCCTCGCCGATGTGCCCGTCCCGCGCAGCATGACCTGACCGGATCTCGCCCCAGCACCGGGCTCGCCCCGTCCGCCTTGGCTCGCCCCAGCACCGGTCTCGCCCCGTCCGTCCCGGCTCGCCCCCCGAGCCCCGTCCAGCCCACCTGGAGTACCGCATGCTCACCCGGATCCGTGACGGCGCCAGACGCCTCGCGTCCGCCATCGACCACCGCATCCTTCCCGCCACATCGGCCGCCCGGCCGGCCCTGGTCCGTGTGGCCACCGGCGCCTACACCGCCTACTACCTCGGCCGGCGCGTGAAAATGTTCCGCCGCATCCACCGCACCGACCCGGAGCTGTTCCAGCCCGTCGGGCCGGTCAAGGTGCTCAGGCGGCCGCTGCCCGCCCCCGTGGCCGACGCCCTCATGTACGCGACGATCGTCAGCGACGTCGCCTTCACCCTCGGCGCGCGGCACCGGGTGACCGGGCCGTTGCACGCCGCGCTCCTCACGTGGTCGCTGTCCTACCGCAACTCGTGGTCGATGGTCTTCCACAGCGACAACAACCTCGTGCTGCACACCGTGGTGCTGGGCCTGACACCGTCCGCCGACGCCGTCTCTCTCGACGCGCTGCGCACGCGCCGTGGGGCGGTGGCCGGCCCCGCGCCGTCGTGGCGCTACGCCGCGCCCGTCCGCGGCATGCAGGCGGTCACCGCGGTGAACTACTTCCTCGCCGGCTACGCCAAGGTCACGGGCCCGCTCGGCTGGAAGTGGGCGGACGGCGAGGTGCTGCGCCGCCAGATCGCGGCCGACGGCCTGCGCAAGGAGCTGCTTGGCAGCGAGGCCGCGGGGCTCGGCATCAAGCTGTACCCGCAGACACTGCTGTTCAAGGTGTCCGCAGCCGGGTCGCTCGTTCTCGAGCTGGCCGCGCCGCTCGCCCTGCTCGACCGCCGGCTCGCACGGCTATGGGCGATCGGGGCGTTCTCCATGCACTGGGGCATCTACTTCATCATGGGCATCACGTTCCGCCACAATCTCTCGGGCGTGATGTACCTGCCCTACTTCCCGCTGGAGCGACTGTTGCCGGCGCGCATGCGGTGACGCGAGGTCGAGCGCCGGGGAGGCGCGCGTCGGTGCTTCCGCTCGGCGCTTCTGCGACTGGGCATGGGGTCGACCTTCTGGGCAGCGGCCTTGGGGGCCTGCCAAGTCGGCCGACCCACTGCCCAGTGGGAGCAGCAGAAGCCCCGCGCCGCGCGGCGGCCGCGCGACCTCATCGGGAGGTGATGTCCCGACGTCGGAACCCGGCCACGCCCACACCCACCAGGACCACGGCGATGCCGGCCAGGATCAGGAGGGGAGCCCACTCGAGCTCCTCGCCCGGCAGAGCCGGGACGTGGTGGAACGGCGTGATCGACAGCGCCCACTCCGGCAGCTGGAGGAGGCCGCCGAGGAACAGCACGAGCGCCGTCCACACGACGAGCAGCCACGCGAGGACGGTCAGGCGCGGCGCCAGCCCGAACACGGCGAGGGCGATACCGGCGATGACGGCGATCGCCGGCAGGTAGGCGAGCGAGGCGAGCATCATCTCGCCGACCCAGCGTCCCTCGCCCATGCCGATCGCCACGCCGATCCCGACGCCGAGGCCGGACAGCGCCGTGAGGGTCACGGCGTGCACGCCGACCGTGGCGACCCACCCGAGGAGGTAGCGCGGCCGGGACGTGCCGGTGACCACCATCTGTTCCGTGCGTCCCGACGACTCCTCGGCCTTGAGCCGCAGCACGCCCGAGACGGCGAGGATCAGCGGCGCGACGAGCACGATCGTGAGGATCATCCCCGCGAACTGCTCGGTCATGCCGGTGGACTCGAGCTCGACCCAGTCCTGCAGGGCCGGGTTGTCCTCGAGGAGGCTGTCGATCTCACTGGCGAGCGAACCCATGGCGACGCCGAAGAGCAGCACGCCGATCCCCCAGGCCACGACCGAACCACGCAGGAGCCGCTCGGCGAGGCCGGCGGGGGACGTCAGGGTGGCACTCGCCGTCGACGGTCCGGGGGTGGGCCGGCGCAACCCGGCCCCGAGGTCACGCCGCCGCGCCAGGCTCACCGCGACGACGTAGAGGCCGACCGCGGCCGCCAGCGAGAGGGCGAGCGGCCACCAGCGCAGGTCGACGTAGAGCCGCGTCTGCTGCGCCCACGCGAACGGGGAGAGCCACGACAGCCACGAGCCTTGGCTGTCGATGACGTCACCGATGCCCCGGACGAGGAACGCGACGGCGACCGCCGCCATCGCCATGCCGCTCGCCCCGCCGGCGTGCTCGGTCAGCTGGGCGGCAACCGTGGCGATCCCGGCGAACACCATGCCGGTGAGCGCGGTGGCGAGGCCGAAGGCGAGGGAGTCGGTCGTGGCCATGCCGCCGGCGAGCAGGGCGAGCGTGGTCGCCGCCCCGACGAGCAGGTTGGCGATGCCCACGGTGACGACGGACGCCGTCGGGGCCGCGAACCGGCCCACCGGCATCGAGCGCACGAGCTCGAGGCGCCCCGACTCCTCCTCGGCGCGCGTGTGCCGCACCGCGAGCAGGACGGACATGATCGCGGCGGCGAGCAGCACGTAGAGCGCGAGCTCGTTGGCCACCATCGCGCCGAACGTGTAGTTGTCGAGCGCGAACGCCGGTCCGCTCATCATCACGGCGGCCGGGTTCCCCATGAGCTCGGCGCGCCCCTGGAGCGACTCCGCCGTGGGGAAGGCCTCCTCGAGCGAGTAGATCGATGCCCAGACCGTGAGCCCGACGGCGAAGGTCCAGATCGCGAGCCGGACCCGGTCGAGGCGGAGGTAGAGACGGACGAGCGTGCCCGTGCCGGTCAGTGCCGAACCCGTCGGCGCCGGTCCGTCGTCGCGGTGGGCCGCGTGCGCGCCGGCCGCGGGTGCTGCCCGGGTGGGTGTCGTGGCGGTCATCAGGCGGCCTCCTCCGAGACGTCGTCGCCGTAGTGGCGCATGAAGAGGTCCTCGAGCGAGGGCGGGGCGATCGTCAGGTTCTCGACGCCCGTGTCCGCGAGCACGCGGAGGACCTCGTTGATGTGGGAGTTGTCGATGTCGAACTTCAGCCGCCCGTCGTCGACGACGAGGTCGTGGACCCCCTCGAGCCGCTCGAAGGAGGCGGCCGGCTGGTCCGTCGTCGCCGTGACGGTCGAGCGCGTGAGGTGGCGCAGCTCGGTCAGCGTGCCGGACTCGACGGACCGGCCCGCGCGGATGATCGTCACCGTGTCGCAGAGCTTCTCGACCTCGGCGAGGATGTGGCTCGACAGCAGCACGGTGCGGCCGTCGTCGCGGAGCTTCCGGACCTCGTCCGTGAACACCGCCTCCATCAGGGGGTCGAGGCCGGACGTGGGCTCGTCGAGGAGGAACAGCTCGGCGTCGGAGGCCAGCGCCGCCACGAGGGCGACCTTCTGCCGGTTGCCCTTGGAGTACGTGCGGGCCTTCTTCGTGGGGTCGAGCTCGAAGCGTTCGATGAGCTCGTCGCGGCGCCGTCGGTCGGCGGTGCCGCCGTGCAGGCGGGTGAAGACGTCGATCGCCTCGCCGCCGGTGAGGTTCGGCCACAGGCTCGTGTCGCCGGGGACGTAGGCGAGGCGGCGGTGGATGGCGACGGCGTCGGCCCAGGGATCCTGCCCGAGCACGGTGGCGGTGCCCGAGTCCGCGCGCAGCATGCCGAGCAGCACCCGGATGGTGGTGGACTTGCCGGCGCCGTTCGGGCCGAGGAAGCCGGCGACCTGGCCGGTGGTCACCGTGAGGTCGAAGCCGTCCAGGGCGCGGGTCGAGCCGAAGGTCTTGACGAGGTCGCGGACCTCGATCGCGTGGCTGGTCATGCGGTGCTCCTGTCATGCGTCGGTAGGTCGGTGTCGGTGTGGGGGTCGGCGCCGGGGTCGGTGTCTGCGGAGGGTGCGCTCGGGCCGGGGCCGTGTGTGGCATGCGCGGTGGCCCGGGCGCCGTCGGGGGAGTCGAGGTAGGCGTCGAGCAGGGAGGAGTCGGTGAGCAGCGGCTCGGTGTAGAGCTCGAGGAGCGGCAGCACCATGCGCTCGGTGTAGCCGCGGAGCATGGCGGGCAGCTCGTCGAGGTCCCAGTGCGCGTGACGTGCGGGCAGGTCGAGCGTGAGGGCCCCGAGCGACATGACGGTGAGTGCGCGGGCGCGCGCGGCCGGGTCGCGGCTCGGGCGGGCGATCCCGTCGCGAACAGCGTCCTCCATGTACTTCTCGGAGCTGGCGGTGACGGCGTCGATGAAGCGGTCGGTGAGGTCGCCGCCGGACTGGAGCGCGCGCAGGACATAGCCGACGAGCATCGCGTAGCCCTCGACCTCGGCGATCTGCATGAGGACGGCGGCGGTGCCGGCGTCGGACCGGAGGACCGCCGTCTTGAACTCGCGGATCTCCTTGAGGACGTGCTCGTCGCAGGCCTCTCGCAGGCCGGCGCGGGAGCCGAAGTGGTGGAGGATCAGGCCCGCGCTGACGCCGGCGTCGGCGGCGATGCTGCGCAGCGACGCGTCGAGCCCGTGCGCCGCGAAGCGGTGGACGGCCGCCTCGCGGATCCGTGCGCGGGCGGTGAGATCGTCCTCGGCTGGACTCATGTTCAGTACGCTATACACGCGTTCAGTCGGGTGGCAAGAGATATTCGGCGGCGGCTGCGGACCTACGACCGCTCGGACGGACCGAGCAGCAAGGACGTCGTGGATGCCGTGCGCGCGAGCCGCCCGTGATCGTCGTCGATGCCTCGGCGATGGTCGAGGCGCTGGCCGGCACGGAGGTGCGGCCCGTGCTGCTCGATGCGCTCGCCGATGACCTGGCAGCGCCCCATCACCTCGATGCCGAGGTGCTGTCGGCGCTGCGTGGGCTCCACATCGGTCGTCGGCTGGACCTGGTCACCGCGGACCGTGCCCGGGCGGACTTCTACGGTTTCGCCGTCGTCCGCTACGAGCTCGAACCACTCGCCGACCGCATCTGGGCGTTGCGGCACCGATACACCGCGTACGACGCCGCCTACCTTGCTCTCGCCGAGGCGCTCCGTGCCCCGCTGTGCACGTGCGACGCGAAGCTGGACTCGGGAGGGCACGACGCCGAGGTGCGCGTCCGGTCCCGTTGAGCGTCGGTGACCGTTCAGCCGTCGTTCAGCCGACCGTGGTGCGTTCGCGGACGGTGAGGTCGACCGGCGTGTCCGCAGGCAGCTGCACGCGTCGGCGCTCGCGGTGACGCAGCAGGGCGAGGGTGCCCAGCAGCATGGTGAAGCCGACGGTGGCGACGATGGTCCCGACGACGGTCGGGGCACGCAGGCCGAGGCCCGCGGAGATCACGGCGCCACCGAGGAGGGCCCCGAGCGCGTTGGCCACGTTGAAGGCGGCGTGGTGCAGGGAGGCTCCGAGCATCTCGGACGGTCCCGCGACCCGCATGAGCCAGGTCTGCATCGCCGGGGAGAGCGTGGCGTGCCCGAGGTTGGTGAGGAAGAACGTGACGGTCAGGCCCACCGGGGAGGTGACGGCGAAGATCATCGTGCACATGGCCCCGATGTACAGCGGGAACGCGATGAGCAGGGTGCCCGTCAGCGAGCGGTCGGTGGCGACCCCACCGACCGCGTTGCCGATGGTCATGCCCAGGCCGGCGGTCGCGAGGAGCACCGGGATGTAGGCGGGGCTGACGCCCGCGACCTGCTGCCCGATGTCGGCGATGTAGCTGAACACGGCGAAGGAGCCCGCGAAGCCCACGGAGGCGATGAGCATGACGACCCACAGCTGCACGCGCGTGAAGGCACGCAGCTCGTCGGCGACCCGCCGTCCCCGAGGTGCGGGCTGGGCGGGGATCGTCGTGGCCACGAGGATCGCGGTGAGCGCGAAGAGGGCGGCGATCGCGAGGAAGGCGGCGCGCCAGCCCTGGGCCTGGCCCAGCGCGGTCAGCAGGGGCACGCCCGCGAGGTTGGCGACCGTGAGACCCGACAGGGCGACGGCCGCGCCCTTGCCCTGGGAGCCGGGGCCGAGCAGCGAGGCGGCCAGCAGCGAGGCGACGCCGAGGTAGGCACCGTGCGGCAGGCCGGCGACGAACCGGGCCGCGAGGGTGAGGTCGAAGCTGGGCATGACGGCCGAGGCCAGCGTGCTCACGGCGAGCAGGACGGCGAAGAGGACGATCAGCCGGGTGCGGCTCACCCGCACGGCGAGCAGCGAGAGCAGCGGGGCACCGACGACGACGCCGATCGCGTAGGCGCTGACGGCCCAGCCGGCGCGGCCCAGTCCCTGCTCCGGCTGCGTGGCCATCATCTCGGGCAGGAGATCGGCGGCGATGTCGGGCAGCAGGCCCATCGTGACGAACTCGGAGGACCCGATGCCGAAGCCGCCGAGCGCAAGGGCGAGCAGGGCGAGGCGGCGGCGTGCCAGGGACAGCGGCGCGGAGGTTCCGGCGTCGTTCTGGTGCGCGGTGGTCACGGGAGGCCTCCGGGTGGACGGTCGACGGCGAGGCCCCGGGACCGGCCCGCTGCCCGACTCGGTGAGGAGGTGGCGGGCCGAAGGGTCGGCGAGGCGTCGGCGTGCACGCCGGGTGCGGCGTGCACGACAACGGTGCTGCCGCGGACTCGCATCCGCGCACAGCACGGGGCGCCAGGGTACGGCGCAGCGGGCCCGACGGGTCAGGGCTGCCGACCGTGACGGCGTGAGAGTCGAGCCACACGCGGGCGTAGCCGGAGCGGGTCCCGTACCGGATCGGCCGACCGGGCCGGGCATCCGCCGTCACGAGCGGTCGGTCGAGTGCCTCTCGGGCCCGGCTCTCGCTGATCCATCGCCCCAGCCACCGGCCTCCGACGGCGGAGAACACCTCCACGACGAGATGTTCCGGTGCGACCCGGTGGGCGTCGCGTGCGAGCTCGCCGCGCCCGGCCGCGCCCGTATGGTCGCGGTCATGGACCTCGCGCGCGTCAAGCGACTGATCACCGGCGACGACCGCGACCTCAGGGTCGTCCTTGCCGACCTCTTCCCGCCGGCGGGACACGAGACGCCGCTTGAACCGGCGCTCGCGTGGGCGACCGCGGAGCTGGACGACGCTGGGCTCTCGGCCGACGACCAGCCCCTCGAGGCGATCCGCCACCTGCGCTCCGCATGTCCCCGCCTCGAGCTCAGGCCCGCGCAGTTCCTCGTGCACCACGTGACGATGCGGCCGGCCGCCGGCTGACGCGCTGCGTCGAGACCACGGGGCGGAGCCCGCGACCAGTGCGGTACCCGGTGCGCAGCAGTCGGGCAACGCCGTCGGCGCGGTCATCGGATGCTGCCCGTGCCGATGGCGAGGCCTGAGGTTCGCGCCACCGTGAAGTGCCGGTCGACGCCCGGTCGCTCCAGCTCGTCGACCACCGCGACGGCCAGATCCTCGGCGGTGATCCGCGAGGTGCCGTCGTCGTCCGTGAGCAGCGTCGTCGTCCCGCGCCGGTAGGTGCCGCTGCGCTCGCCGGGCTCCAGGATCGCCGGCGGGCTGAGGTACACCCAGCCGCGGTTCGCGTGGCGGCGGCACACGTCGAGCTGGGTGACGCTGGCGGCGGCGACGTCGCGCCAGGCCGGTGGCACGTAGGTGGGGTCGTCGATCGCGAGGCGGCCGGTCTCGTGCGGGGAGCGCAGCGGCCCCGCCCCGCCGACGACGAGCAGCCGCGCGCCGGCCCGGCCCGCGGCGTCGAGCACCGCCCCGGTGACGGGGACGATCGAGTCCTCCTGGCCGGCGGGCGCGCGGACGGCGAGGATCGCCGCATCCGCCCCGGCAAGGACGTGGTCGAGCCGGCTCGGCGACCCGGCGTCGAGGGCGACGGCGGAGACCGGGCCCGCGACGCCGTCGGGGAACCGGGCGGGCCTCCGCGAGACCGCGACCACCCGGTGCGCCCGGCCGGCCGCCTCGGCCACGACCCGCGACCCGACCATGCCGGTGGCGCCGACGACGACGACCCTCATGAGAGCGCCGCCGTCGGCTCGTGACGGGACGCGCGTCGCCGCGGAGCGAGCTGGCCGGCCGCGAGCGCGGTCAGCGCCAGGGCGAAACCCGCCAGCTGGAGGCCGTCGAGCGACTCCCCGGCGATCAGCGCGCCGAGCGTGGCCGCGACGAGCGGGGAGAGCAGCCCGAGCAGGGCCGTGGGCGCGACGGGCAACCGGCCGATCCCGCGGAACCACAGCGAGTAGCCGAGGAGCCCTCCGACGAGGCCGAGCCAGAGGTAGCCCGCCATGCCGCCGGCGTCGACGCCCGCCGGGACTCCGTCGATCAGCAGCGCCGGGAGGAGCAGGACGAGACCGCCGGCGGTGAGCTGCCACGAGGCGAGCCCGACCGCGCTCACTCCGTCGGGGCGCCCCCACCTCTTGGTGAGCACGACCCCGGTACCCATGGACGCGGCGCCGAGGACACCTGCGGCGATGCCGACCGGGTCGAGCGCCGCGCCCGGCCCGAGGACGACCATCCCGACGCCGACCACGCCCGCGACGCCCCACGCCAGCCGCCAGCGGGAGAGGCGCTCCGACAGCAGGGCGACCGCGAGAAGCGCGACGAGGAGCGGCTGTGTGGCGCCGAGCGTCGCCGCGACGCCGCCGGGCAGGCGCTCGGCGGCGACGAACAGCAGCGGGAAGAAGAGCCCGATGTTGAGCGTGCCGAGCACCGCGGCCTTCCACCACCAGTCGCCGCGGGGGAGCCGTCGCGTGAGGAGCAGGCCGAGCAGTCCCGCGGGCAGGGCGCGCGCGAGCGCCGCGAAGATCGGGTGGTCGGGCGGCAGCAGCTCGGTCGTCACGATGTAGGTCGTCCCCCAGACGGCAGGAGCGACGGCGGTGAGAGCCACGAGCCCGGCCCGGCGGGCAGCGGTCCCCGCGGCCGACGATCCCGCCGAGAGTGCGGTGGGCGCCACGGCGCGCGCGTCGGCTGGCAGCGGCGTCGGGGGAGCGGGCGTCGTCATGGCTCCACGGTCGGCCCGCACCAAGCGATCGGTCCAACACATGGTTGTCATGGCACCGATCGTGTATCACGATTGATCGATGGAGCTCCAGCAGCTGCGCTACGCGCTGGCCGTCGCCGAGACACGGAACTTCACGCGGGCGGCCGAGCGTTGCTTCGTCGTCCAGTCGGCCCTCAGCCACCAGATCGGGGCGCTCGAGCGCGAGCTCGGCGTGCGGCTCTTCGCGCGGACGAGCCGACGGGTCGAGGTCACCGCCGCCGGCGAGGCGTTCCTCCCGGCCGCGCGCGCGAGTCTGGAGTCCGCCGAGCGCGCCGCCGTCGACGCCGCGGCGGCCGCGGGACAGGTACGCGGGACGCTGCGGCTCGGGCTCATCCCGACGGTCACCGACGTCGACCTACCCGCTGGCCTGCGCCGCTTCCACGACGCCCATCCCGCCGTCCGCATCACCGTCCGTGGCAGCGGGAGCGACGCGTCCGTCGCAGCGATCCGGGCCGGGGAGCTCGACGTGGCCGTCCTCGGCCTGCCCGAGTCCGAGCCGCCGCTCGGTGTCGCCACGCGCGAGCTCGCCCGGGAGCGGCTCGTCGCCGTGCTGCCGGTCGAGCACCGGCTGGCGGGCCGGAAACGGCTCCGGCTCGCGGACCTGGCCGGCGCGACCTTCGCCGACTTCGCCGCGGGAAGTCCGGGCCGCGCCCAGAGCGACATCGCCTTCGAGGCCGCCGGGGTGGCGCGCGACGTCACGTTCGAGGTCATGTCGAGCGATCTCGTCCTCGGGCTCGTGCGGGAGGGGCTCGCGGTCGCGATGCTGCCACCCGCCGTGGTGCCGGAGGACCCGCGGACCGTGACGGTGCCGGTGATCGACGGCCCGACACGCGTGGAGTACCTCGCGTGGAGCGACCTCAACCCCTCGCCTGCCGCGCTGGCGTTTCTCGACCTGCTCGAACGCTGAGCCGGCAGCGCCTACATCCACCCCGCCGAGGTCAGGACGAGCATCCAGCCGGTGAGCGTGAGGAAGGACAGCATCGTCCCGAGCATCATCGATGCGGTCGGCACGTCTGCCTCGCCGTAGCCCTCCGCGAGCGCCGGCACGATCGAGTAGGTGGGCAGGGCGCACATGAGGACGGCCGCCGCGCGCAGCTCGGCGGGCAGTGCCGGCAGGCCGGCAGCCTCGAGGAGCAGGAGCACCCCGAGAGCGATCGCGGGCATCACCGCCAGCTTCCCGGTGACGGTGGCGAGGATGTCGACGACTGCTCCGCGGATCCGCAGGCCGACGAACATGCAGCCGACGCTGAACAGCGCGACCCCCGTCGCCGCGCCGGAGAGCAGGCCGATGCTGCGGTCGACCGTGGCCGGCACCTCGACCCCGCCGGCGCCGAGCGCCAGCGCGGCGACGATGGCGAGGACCATCGGGTGCAGGGCGACCCCGCGCACGGTGGCCACGAGGCGGTCGCGGACGCTGCCGGTGCCGGTCGCCTGCTCCGCGAGCAGGAGGGTGAGCGGGATGATGAGGGCGTTGTCGACGATCATCCCCATCCCGATGGCGGCTCCCGCCTGCTCCGTGAACAGGATGAGGAAGATGGGAAACCCGATGAAGCCGTTGTTCGTCCCCGCCATGCCGGTGCCCATGAAGATCGCGTGGAGACGGCCGCGTCCTCGTGCCCGGGCGTAGACGGCCGCGAGGCCGAACATCACGAGCGCGGCGAGGGCGTACGTGAGCAGGTAGGCGGCGTGGAACACCTCGGCGGGGGAGCGGCCGGCGAGGTTCGCGAAGATGAGCAGGGGGAGGGCGACCTTGACGACGAACCGCGAGAGCACGCCGGCGTCCTCGCGCCGGAACATCCCGAACCGCGTGAGCAGGTAGCCGAGGGCGACCACGAGAAAGACAGGCGTGGTCGCCTCGAGCACGTGCTGCACGGCGCCTCCTCCTCCTGATCGTCCGTACCGATGCTCCCCGACGATGCGCCGCGCGCGGGCCACGTCCACCCCTCGGAAGGCGGGCGGAGTCGGCGCGAGGCGGCCTCGGCGGCCGGGTTCGCCGTCGGGCGGGAATAACGCTCCACCCCCCAAGGTTGAGCCTGGCAGACTCAACTTCACACCCGATCGGCTGGACATCGAAACCTCGGTCGGTGCAAGGTTGAGTGCATACGACTCAAGACCAGTCGGGAGCCGTGGCCAACCAGGTCGCGTGACCGGCACGACCACTAGGGAGCAATGCACATGGCACGAGCAGTCGGGATCGACCTCGGCACCACGAACTCCGTCGTCTCCGTCCTGGAGGGCGGCGAGCCCACCGTCATCGCCAACGCCGAGGGCGCGCGCACCACGCCGTCCGTCGTCGCGTTCAGCAAGGCCGGCGAGGTCCTCGTCGGCGAGATCGCCAAGCGTCAGGCGGTCACCAACGTCGACCGCACCATCGCCTCGGTCAAGCGCCACATGGGCACCGACTGGTCGGTGGACATCGACGACAAGTCCTACACGGCCCCCGAGATCTCGGCCCGCGTGCTCGGCAAGCTGAAGAAGGACGCCGAGTCCTACCTCGGCGAGCCCGTCACCGACGCCGTCGTCACGGTCCCCGCCTACTTCAACGACGCCGAGCGCCAGGCCACGAAGGACGCCGGCCAGATCGCGGGCCTCAACGTGCTGCGCATCGTCCTCGGCCCGGCCGCAGCCGCGCTCGCCTACGGCCACGAGCAGGGCGAGGAGGCCGAGCTCATCCTCGTCTTCGACCTCGGTGGTGGCACGTTCGACGTCTCCCTGCTCGAGGTGGGCAAGGACGAGGACGACTTCTCCACGATCCAGGTCCGCGCAACCTCCGGCGACAACCGCCTCGGCGGCGACGACTGGGACCAGCGCGTCGTCAGCTGGCTCGTCGACACGGTCAAGGGCCGCGGCGGCCCGGACCTCGGCAAGGACAAGATCGCGCTCCAGCGCCTCAAGGACGCCGCCGAGCAGGCGAAGAAGGAGCTGTCCTCGGCCTCGTCGACCAACATCTCGCTCCAGTACCTCTCGATGACCCCCGAGGGCCCGATCCACCTCGACGAGCAGCTCACGCGCGCCAAGTTCGAGGACATGACCAAGGACCTCCTCGACCGGACCAAGGCCCCGTTCGAGAACGTCATCCGCGACGCCGGCATCCAGCTCTCGGAGATCGACCACGTCGTCCTCGTCGGCGGTTCCACCCGCATGCCTGCGGTGACCGAGACCGTCAAGGAGCTCACCGGCGGCCGCGAGCCGAACAAGGGCGTCAACCCGGACGAGGTCGTCGCCGTCGGCGCCGCCCTGCAGGCCGGTGTCATCAAGGGTGACCGCAAGGACGTCCTGCTCATCGACGTCACGCCGCTCTCGCTCGGCATCGAGACCAAGGGTGGGGTGATGACCAAGCTCATCGAGCGCAACACGGCCATCCCGACCAAGCGCTCCGAGGTCTTCTCCACGGCCGAGGACAACCAGCCCTCGGTGCTCATCCAGGTCTTCCAGGGCGAGCGCGAGTTCGCGCGGGACAACAAGCCGCTCGGCACGTTCGAGCTCACCGGCATCGCGCCGGCGCCCCGCGGCGTGCCGCAGGTCGAGGTCGCCTTCGACATCGACGCCAACGGCATCGTCCACGTGTCCGCCAAGGACAAGGGCACCGGCACCGAGCAGTCGATGACGATCACCGGCGGCTCCGCCCTGCCCAAGGACGAGATCGACCGCATGGTCAAGGAGGCCGAGGCGCACGCCGCCGAGGACGCCAAGCGTCGCGAGGAGGCGGACACCCGCAACACCGCCGAGCAGCAGGTCTACTCGGTGGAGAAGCAGCTCACCGACAACGCCGACAAGCTCCCCGAGGACGTCGCGGGCGAGATCCGCACCTCGGTCGACGAGCTGAAGAAGGCGCTCGAGGGCGAGGACGTCGAGGCCATCAAGACGGCCCAGGACGACCTCAACACGAAGGCCATGAAGATCGGCGAGGCGCTGTACGCGGCGCAGGCCGACGAGAACGTCGGGGCCCAGGAGCAGCCCGACTTCGGTGGCGCGGCCACCGACGAGGCCGCCGGTTCCGACGAGGACGTCGTCGACGCCGAGATCGTCGACGACGAGGAGGAGGACAAGAAGTGACCGAGCAGGAGGACCGCCCCCGGGAGGAGCCGGTGGTCAACGACCGCCGACGCATCGATCCCGAGACAGGACGCGTCCGCCGGTCGGCCGGGCCCACGGACGGTGTGACGGGCGGCGTCGAGGACGCCACCGCGACCACCGGGACCGACGCGGGGGCCCAGGCCCCCGCTCCCGTCGACGCCGCCACGAGCCTCCCGCAGGACGGGGACGTGGACGGCGGGGCCGGGGAGGACGACCCCCTCGCCCGCGCCCAGGCCGAGGTCCTCGAGCTGCAGGACCAGCTGGCGCGCCGCAAGGCCGACGTCTACAACGTCGAGCAGGAGTACGCGGCGTTCGTGCGTCGGTCCCGCACCGAGGCCGCCGGCCACCGGCAGGCGGGCGTCGAGTCGGTGGTCGAGTCGCTGCTCGGCGTGCTCGACGACATCGATCTGGCCCGCCAGCACGGCGACCTCACCGGTCCGTTCGAGTCGATCGCGACCAAGCTCGAGCAGACGCTCCGGCAGCGGTTCGCCTTCGAGCGGTTCGGCGCGGCGGGGGAGGAGTTCGACCCCAACCTGCACGACGCGCTCATGAGCACCGACTCGGCCGACGTCGAGGTCCCGACGATCGACCAGGTGCTGCAGCCCGGCTACCGGATCGGCGAGAAGATCGTCCGTGCGGCACGCGTGGCGGTGCACTCGCCCGCGTGAACGGGCACGACATCCCCCGTGGGCGCCGCGACGCGGCGCCCACGGGGCATCCGACGAGAAGGGGGAGGTGAGGTGTGATGGCAGGACAGGACTGGCTGGAGAAGGACTTCTACCAGGTCCTCGGCGTGGCCAAGGACGCTGACGAGGACGCGATCAAGAAGGCGTACCGCAAGCTCGCGCGCACCCACCACCCCGACCAGAACCCCGGGGACGTCAAGGCCGAGGAGACCTTCAAGAAGGTCGGCGAGGCCTACTCGGTCCTCTCGGACCCCAAGCAGCGCAGCGAGTACGACGCGCTGCGGGCGATGGCGGGCGGCAGCCCGCGGTTCGCCGGCGGCCCGGGGGGCGGCGGCGCGAGCGGGTTCGAGGACGTGTTCTCCTCGGGCTTCGGCGCCGGCGGGCGCGGCGCGCAGTACGGCTCCGCCGAGGACATGCCGGGCTTCGACGACATCCTGTCCTCGATGTTCGGCTCCGGCGCGCCGTCCGGCTTCGGGTCCAGGCGGCGGGCGCAGCGCGGGCAGGACGTCCTCGCCACGACGTCGCTGCCGTTCCGCCAGGCGGTCGACGGCTCCACCGTGGAGCTGACCATCGACGGCCGACGCGTGACCACCCGCATCCCGCCGGGCGTGCGCGACGGCCAGAAGATCAAGATCGCCGGCAAGGGGCGGCCCGGCACCGGTGGGGCGCCCGCGGGCGACCTCATCATCACCGTCGAGGTCACCCCGCACCCGCTGTTCACCCTCGACGGCGCCAACCTGCGGCTCACGGTTCCTGTCACGTTCGACGAGGCCGCGCTCGGCGCGACCATCGAGGTGCCGACCCTCGACGGCGAGTCCGTCAAGGTCAAGGTGCCCGCCGGGACGCCGTCGGGCCGGACCCTGCGCGTGAAGAAGCGCGGCGTGCCGCGGGCCAAGGGGCAGCCCGGCGACCTCATGGTGACCATCAACGTCGTCGTGCCCTCGCGCCTCAGCACCGCCGCGCGGAAGGCCGTGGAGGACTTCGCCGCCGCCAACGGCGACGTGAGCCCGCGCGAGTTCCTCTTCGAGCAGGCGCAGCAATGACCACCGGGCGGCCCGGCGGTCGGGGACGGTCGCGCGCCCGGGACGAGGAGACCCTCGGCCCGGACGCCGCCGTCCTCACCATCTCGGTGGCCGCCGAGCTCGCCGGGATGCACCCCCAGACGCTGCGGCAGTACGACCGCATGGGCCTCGTCGAGCCGCACCGCACCGCGGGCCGCGGCCGGCGCTACTCCCTGCGGGACGTCGCCCGGCTGCGCGAGGTGCAGCGCCTCTCGCAGGACGATGGCGTCAACCTCGCGGGCATCCGCCACATCCTGCGGCTGCGCACCGAGCTCGAGCGCACCTCGGCCGAGCTGGAGGACCTGCGCGCGCGGGTCGAGCCCGGCTCGCGGGTGTTCACCGCGACGTCGACGGGAGTGGTCGTGTCCGGGCCGCGCGGCCGGCGCATGCGCGCCGAGGCCCGTGAGCGGGGCGCCCTCGTGCTGTGGCAGGGCGGGCGCCGCGCCAGGTGAGCGCTCCGGCGCGCGGCCTGAGCCGCGCACGACTCGGCCGGCGCGCGGCCTGAGCCGCGCACGGCCCACCGGCCCCCGCTGCCGCACGCTCCGCCGTCGGCGCCGGGTGGATCAGCTCCAGCCCGTGAGCTGCGCGTAGACGAGGAAGCCCACCGCCACGAGCGCCCAGATCCCCAGCAGCGGCGCGTAGAAGCGTAGCCACTTGTTGTAGGGGACCCGCGCGACCACGAGCGACGCCATGAAGTACCCGGACATCGGGTAGACGACGTTCGTCAGGCCGTCGCCGAGCTGGTAGGCGAGCACCGCGCTCTGCCGCGAGACGCCGAGGATGTCCGAGAGCGGCCCGAGCACCGGCAGCGTGACGAGGGCCTGCCCGGAGCCCGAGGGCACGATGAGGTTGAAGAACGCCTGCGCGAGGAACATCCCGACGACGAACAGCACCGGCGGCAGGAACCCCACGACCTCGAGGCCGTTGACGATGGTGTCGAGGATCTGGCCGTCCTCCAGCAGGATCGCCACGCCGCGCGCGACGCCGACGACGACCGCGCCGGACAGCACGTCCCGCATGCCCTGCTCGAAACCGTTCGCGACCTCGCTCGGGCGCAGCCCGCCGACGAGCCCGACGACGGCGGCGATGAGGATCCACATGCCCGCCATCTCGGGGAAGAACCAGCCCTGGTCGATGATCCCCCAGACGAGCAGGCCGGCCAGGGCGAGGAAGACGAGGCCTGCCGCGACCTGGCGCCGGGTGAACCGCAGCTCCTGGGAGGTGTCGAGGACGACGTCGCGTCCGTCCTCGCGCTGCTCGGCCGTCAGCAGGGACCGGCTCGGGTCCCGCGCCACCCGGCGCGCGTACCAGGTGACGTAGAGGCAGCCGGTCGTGATGAGGACGATGTACAGCACGATGCGCAGGCCGATCCCGGAGAACGGCTCGAGCCCGGTGATCTGCTGGCCGAGGCCGGTGTTGATCGGGTTGAGGAAGCCCGCGGCGAAGCCTGCCCCCGTGCCGAGCAGGGCCACCGCGGCGGCGACGATGCGGTCGTAGCCGAGGGCCAGCATGAGCGGGAGGATCGCGGGGATGTAGACGAGGCTGAGCTCGGGCACCCCGATGAAGCTCGCGATCAGCGAGAACGGCACCATGAGCGCCGGGATGACGAGAGCGCCGCGGTTGGCGAACACGCGGGCCACCCACGAGAGCACCGTGTCGATGAGGCCCGTGCGGCGCACCACCTCGAACATGCCGCCCACGGTGAAGACGAAGAAGACGATCGCGCCGGCGTCGACGAGCCCGCGCGGGAAGGCCGTGAGCAGCTGGAGCGGCGAGACCGGGTCGGCGTCGACGGTGCGGAAGCTGTCCGGGTCGACGACCTCGCGTCCGTCCGGGCCGGGGACCCGGTCGTAGAGACCGGCCGGCACGAGGTAGCTGAGGATCGTCGCGAGGAGCCCGAGCGCGACGAGGACGACGAGGACGTGCGGGAACTCCCGCCGCTTCCGCTGCGGGGCGCCCGGGGCCGTGGTCTGCTGGGTCATGACGTGACCGTATGCCCGTGGATCGGGACGCGCGGCGTCCCGGATGTCCGTCTCGCGATGCGGCGTAGCGTGGAGGTCCGACGGTCAGAGAGGCGGAGAAGACGATGATCGAGCCGGAGACGAAGGACTGGACGTGGGTCCTCGACAGGCGTTGCGAGGAGTGCGGGACCGAGGCGTCGAGGTTCACGCCCGCCGACGTCGCCCGCGAGCTGTCGGCGGCCGCGGCGCGGTGGGCGCGGGTGCTCGAGCGCGACGGCGTGGCCGAGCGACCCGACGAGCGCACGTGGTCACCGCTCGAGTACGGCGCCCACTCGGCCGACGTCCTCGACGTGATGTCGACGCGGCTCGCCCTCATCCGCTCGGGCGACGCACCGACGTTCCCCGACTGGGACCAGGACCGCGCGGCCGTCGACGGCGACTACGGAGCGCTCGACCCCGCCGAGGTGGCCCGCACCTTCGCCACGCGGGCGGAGGAGACCGGCCTCGTGTTCGGGGCCGTCCCGGAGGCCGCCTGGGAGCGGGCCGGACACCGGTCCGACGGCGCCCCGTTCACCGTGCGCACGCTCGCGCAGTACCTCCTGCACGACATCCACCACCACCTGCACGACGTCGACGGCTGACCGGGACCCGGCGTCGGCGGGCACCCCGCGGACTTGGCACACTGTGCGGGTGACGAGCGACCCCGAGAAGCGCGCGGCCGACGGCGGTGGGAGCCACGAGCCCACGGGCGCGCGGCGCAGGATCTTCCCGCGGACGACGCGAGCGGCGGTGCTCTGGATCGTCGTCGGCGTCCTCGTCGGGGCACTCGTCCCGGCGTTCGCGCTGGCGACGGGGACGAACGCCGCGTCCGGCGTGGTGCGGGACGCCGTCGACTCCGCCTCCCCGCTGACCGGGGAGCGCGTGGACCTCGAGGGCGAGGGCAGCTACCTCATCGTCGGCGAGCGCGGCACGACGGGGCAGTGCGTCGTCACCGGGCCCGACGGCTCCTCGCTCGACATCGAGCTCGAGGAGGTCTTCCAGGCCGGGGCGGGCACGCACGACGTCTCGCTCGGCAGCTTCGCCGCCGGCTCCGCGGGCCGGTACGCCGTGGACTGCGACGCCGGCGGTGCGGACCTCGCGCTCGCCCGGTCGCCCTCGCTCGGCGGGTGGTCCGTGCTCGGCGGACCGCTGATGGTGGGCGCGCTCGGCCTCGCGGCGGGTTTTGCGATCGTCGTCGTCGGCCTGTTCGGGTGGATCCGCGCACGCCGCAACCGCTGGAAGCGCGACTGATTTCTCTTTTCGTCGAGATTGCGGTTGGGGCGACGAACCGCAATCTCGACGACGACGAACCGCAGTCTCGACGAAGGGGCTAGGCGTCGTCGCCGAGCTGCTGCCAGAGGAACTCGAAGGCGAGTGCCTGCAGGTAGGCGCGCTGGGTGTTCGTCGCAGCGCCACCGTGGCCGCCCTCGATGTTCTCGTAGGAGCGCACGTCCTTGCCGGCGTCGAGGAGCTTCGCCGCCATCTTGCGCGCGTGCCCGGGGTGGACCCGGTCGTCCCGCGTCGAGGTCGTCAGCAGGAGCGGCGGGTAGGTCTTCTCCTCGTCGACCAGGTGGTACGGCGAGAACGTCTTGATGAAGCTCCACTGCTTGGGGTCGTCGGGGTCGCCGTACTCGGCCACCCACGACGCGCCGGCCAGGAGGTGGGAGAACCGCTTCATGTCGAGCAGCGGCACCTGGGCGACGATCGCGCCGAACAGCTCCGGGTAGAGGGTGAGCATGACGCCCATGAGCAGGCCGCCGTTCGAGCCGCCCTGGATGCCGAGGTGCGCGGGGTCGGTGACCTGCCGGTTGATGAGGTCGCGCGCGACGGAGGCGAAGTCCTGGTAGGCGCGGTGCCGGCGCTGGGCGAGCGCCGTGCGGTGCCAGCGCGGCCCGTACTCGCCGCCGCCGCGGATGTTGGCCACGACGTAGACGCCGCCACGCTCGAGCCACGCGCGCCCGACCGAGCCGGAGTAGGAGGGCAGCAGCGAGATCTCGAAGCCGCCGTAGCCGTAGAGCAGCGTGGGCAGGGGCTTCGCGCCGTCGCGCCGGGACCCGGCGGTACCGGTGCCCTTCTTGGCGATCTGGAAGTACGGGACCTGCGTGCCGTCGTCGGACGTGGCGAAGAACTGCTCGACCTCGAGGCCCTCGTCCTCGAAGAACACCGGCATCATCTTCAGCGGCTCGACCGCCTTCGTCTGGCCGGCCCCGGACAGGCGCACGAGGTTGAGCGACGTGGGCTGGAGGAAGTCCGTCGAGGTCAGCCACAGGTCGTCGCTCGCGTGCTCGTCGACGGCGGAGACGGACATCGAGGCGAGGCGGGAGACCGCGAGGCGCGGTGAGCCCTTGGCCGACAGGGCGAGCGGGCGCTCGCGCCACTCGCCGTCCGGGGTGGGCGGCGGGGTGCGCAGCTCGAGCATGTTCGTCACCTCCTCGAGCACGTTGAGCACGAGGTGGTTGCGCGTCCAGGTGTAGCTGGACAGCGCGGACAGCGGCGTCGGGTCGAAGAGCCGCGTAACCGTGCCGCCGCCCGCGAGGAACTCCTCGAGGTGGACGCCGAGCAGGCTGCCGGCGGGGTGGAGCTCGCCGCGGATCTTGCCGTTCTCCCGCAGGAGGATCGTCAGCCACTCGCGGTGGACGTCGACCGACGCCGAGGTCGGGACGTCGATGCGGACAAGCGTGCCGTCCTCGCGCTCGAGGTGGACCTCCTCGTCGAAGAAGCCGACCGCGCGGCTGAAGAACGTCCGCTCGAACCCCGGGGTGGCGTCGAACGAGGCCGCGACGATGACGTCGGACTCCTCGCCCGCCCAGACCTCCGGGGCCTCCTCGACCGGCGTGCCGCGCTGCCAGCGGCGAACCGTGCGCGGGTAACCGGACTCGGTGAGCGAGCCCTCGCCGAAGTCCCGGCCGACGAGCAGCACGTCGCCCTCGGTGTCCCCCCAGCGCACGAAGCCCTTGGACTCGGGCAGGGTGAAGCCGTCCTCGACGAACTCGCGCGTGGTCATGTCGAACTCGCGCACCACGTCCGCGTCGGAGCCGCCGCGCGAGAGCCGGACGAGCGCCTTGTCCCAGGAGGGCCGCAGCACGGTCGCGCCGTGCCACACCCACTGCTCACCCTCGGCCTCGGCGAGCGCGTCGACGTCGATGATCACGTCCCACTCCGGGTCGCGCTCGCGGTAGGAGGACCACGTGGTGCGGCGCCACAGCCCGAGCGGGTGCTCGGCGTCGATCCAGAAGTTGTAGAGGTGGTCGCCCCGCTGGACGACCCCGGGGATCTTCTCGGCGGAGTCGAGGACCTCGAGGATCTGCTGGTTGATCTGGCCGAAGCGCGCCGTCGAGGCGATCTCCTCGGCCACCTCGGCGTTGCGTTCCTTGACCCAGGCGAGGGCCTCGGTGCCCTCGACCTCCTCGAGCCACTGGTACGGGTCGTCTCCGGAAGCGATGGGCGCGCTCGAGGTCATGGACTCATCTCACCACGTCGTCGCCCTGGTCACACGGAGATCGACGGGGTAGTTCGTGTCGGGGGTGGTGCGGGAGCCGGTACGGGTGCTGATGCCTGCCCCGTTGCAGACGCCGTTGCCGGCCCCCGGGGCGGCGGTGCGTCCGTGCCGACGCCGCCCCGGGTCCGCGGGTGGTCAGCGCTGGTCGGTGGCCGGGCCCTGGTCCGTGGTGCCCGTCTCGGCGTCGCCCGTGCCCGAGCCACCTGCCTCGGCGGTGCGTTCGGCGTCGCCCGTGCGAGCGGCGCCCTCGCCGGCCTGAGCGCCCGAGGCGCTGTCGCCGGCCGCGCCGCTGTTGCCCGCGCCATCGTTGCCGACGCGTTCGTCGACCGAGTCGCGCGCCCCCTGGATCTTGTCGGTGTGCTTGCCCCCGGTCAGGCGGTCCGCGGCGCCGGCGACGGCGTCGAGCCCCTTGTCGGAGTACTCCTCGCCCTTGTCGCTCGAGAGGAAGTCCTTGGCCTTGTCCATGATGCCCATCGGGTGCTCCTTCAGTCGTGTCGCGTGGTGTCGCGCCGTGTCGGTCGACCGGACGGTGCGGTCGCGGCCCATCCTGGCGCAGTTCTCGCCGTCGTGGTCGCCTCCGGCCCCGGGAGCCCGACGTCGGACGACCGACCCCGGGTGCGGGGACGACGACGGCCGGCCCCCGAGCTGGGGGACCGGCCGTCGGGCGTCGGGGGCTAGCTCCCCGAGGATGATGAGTTCGTCAGCCCTGCTGCTCGTCGGCGGCGCCCTCGTTGCCGATGCGGCCGTCGATGTTGTCGCGTGCGCTGTCGATCTTGTCGCCGTGCTTACCGCCGGAGACGTTGTCCGCGGCGTTCGACGCGGCGTCGAGCCCCTTGTCGGAGTACTCCTCACCCTTGTCGCCGGATGCGAAGTCCTTGGCCTTGTCGAGAATCCCCATAGGTCTCTCCTTCCGTAGGCACAGCCGACCGGACGGTGCGACCGGTCACCATCCTGGCGCATCGGTGGGTGGCGCGGTCAAGCCCGTATCGACTCCGCCGTGCGCTGTCCGTGCGTCCGCGCCGCCCGTATGGTCGGCAGATGACCGAGATCCACGAGCTCTCCGCCCTCGCACTGGCCGCCGCGATCCGGTCCGGCGAGGTCTCGCCGACCGAGGTCGCCGAGCACACCCTGGCCCGCATCGACGCGCTCGACCACCACATCGGGGCCTTCGTCCACGTGGCCGCGGACCGGGCGCTCGATGACGCGCGCGCTGCGGAGAGGACGCTCGCCGGGAGCCGTGACCACACGGCCGAGGACCCCGCCGGGCTGCCGTCGCTGCTCGGCGTCCCGCTGCCGATCAAGGACCTCAGCCAGGTCGCCGGGCTGCCGATGCGGATGGGGTCGGCGGCGTTCGCGGACCATGTGGCACAGGTCGACGACGGCATCGTCACCCGCCTGGCCGCGGCCGGCACGGTGATGGTCGGCAAGACGACGACCCCGGAGTTCGGACTGCCGCCCTACACCGAGCCGGACGTCGGCCCCACCGCGCGCTCCCCGTGGGACCTCACCCGGACGGCGGGCGGTTCGTCGGGGGGCGCGGGAGCCGCCGTCGCCGCCGGGCTGGTGCCGGCCGCCCAGGGCTCCGACGGCGGAGGGTCGCTCCGTATCCCGGCCGCGGCCTGCGGCCTGGTCGGTCTCCTGCCCACGCGCGGCCGGGTCTCCTCGGGTCCCCACCAGGCCGACGGCATCGGGCTCACCCGCAACGGCGTCGTCACCCGCACGGTCCGCGACACCGCCGCGCTGCTCGACGTGCTCGCCGGGGAGCTGCCGGGCGACCGCTACCGCGCGCCCGGGCAGGAGGGCACCTTCCTCGCCGCCTGCGACGCGCGCCCCGGGCGGCTGCGCATCGGCGTCCTGCGCGAGCCCATCGCGATCGAGACCGACGTCCATCCCGAGGCGCTCGCCGCCGTCGACCGGGCGATCGGGCTGCTCGAGGCGATGGGGCACGAGGTCGTGGACGTGGGCGTGCCGTTCTCGTCGCAGGACTGGGAGTCGTTCCAGCCCGTGTGGGCGACCGGCCCGGCCGCCGCGCCGCTCGAGCCCGAGCAGGAGGAGCTGCTCGTCCCGCTCACCCGCCATCTGCGCGAGATGGGCAAGGGGATCACCGGGGTCGAGTACGCGAACGCGATGACGGCGATGGACCTGCTCACCCGGCGCACGGCCCAGGTGTGGGCGGACGTCGACGTCGTGCTCAGCCCGACGCTGTCCGGCCCGCCCGCGCCGATCGGCGCGATCCGGGACGACGCCGACCCCGCCAAGGACTTCCGCGACCAGCGCGCCTTCACGCCCTGGACGTCGACCTGGAACATCACCGGCGCCGCCGCGATCTCGGTGCCGCTCCACCGCGCCGTGGTCGACGACGGCGGTCCTGAGCTCCCGTTCGGCGTGCAGCTCGGCGGGAAGGTCGGGTCCGAGGCGCTGCTGCTCGGCCTCGCGGCCGCGCTCGAGGAGGCCGACCCGTGGCCGCACGTGGCGCCGGCGTGGGCACGCATCGACCCGCGCTGAGCCGCCGGCGCCGGGCCCGGCCTCCGGGCCACGGCCGACGAGGCCCGTGGCCCGCGTCGGAGAGGCCCGTACGCCGCGGCGGCGCGCCCCGCGAACCGCGCCGCCGCGGTGCGTGACCGGTGCGACCCCTCCGGGGGAGTTCTCACCCGCACACCCGGGGCCCGGCGCCATTAGCATTCCCGGGGGCGGCGACCCGACGGTCGGCCGTCGGCGACCGAGGACCCGAGAGCTTTCGAGAGGAACCACTGCATGCGAACGGGTATTGAGATCGCGTCGCCGATGGGCACGGCCACCCGCCCCCCGGGCGGCCACGCGCTGGTGGGCAGCGCCCGCCCCGCGGACCTCATCATCGGGCACCCCGCGGTCGCGCCCGCGAACCTCGAGATCGCCGACACCCCGAACGGCTGGATGATGCGCGTCGTCGGCGGGCACGCGTTCGTCGATGGTCGCCAGCTCACGCAGCCGGTCGTCATCGGCGAGGGCGTCGCCGTCCGCCTCGGGCACCCCACGCAGGGGCCCGAGCTGCGGATCCGGCCCGTGGGGGCGTCCTCCGCGCCGTCGGCCGCGGGCGCCGCTCCCGGTGGTCCGGCGACGGCCTCGGCACAGTCCGCCGCGGGCGCCGCGCCGGCCGACTCCGCCATGGCCTCGGCCCCGTCGGCGGCGAGCGCCGGCCCGAACCAGGCGACGCCGTCGCAGGTCCCCAACCCCGCCCGGCCCGCCGGCGCACCGGCTCAGGCCTCTCCTCCGCCCGCCCGCCCGACCGGCGCCGCTGCGACGGGTTCTGCTGCGACCGGCGCGGCCGCGCCGGGTGCCGCTGCGACGGGTGCTGCTGCGACCGGTGCCCCCGCGCCGGGTGCCCCCGCGACCGGTGCCCCCGCCCGAGGCGGCGAGACCCGAGGAGCCGCCGCACCGCCGTCGGGCCCGGCCACGACGCCCCGCGACGGCGCACCGCCCGTGCCCCGGAACGACCGCCCCTTCAGCGGCGCCAGCGGCCCGGACGCTCCCGGGCGCGAGCCGTCCTCGACGCAGTCCCTGCAGATCGGCTCGCCCCTCGCGCCCGCGCCGACCGGCTCGCCGGCCGCCGTCTCGCCCGGCTCCGCCGCCTCTGGCCGCCCGCCCGGCACGCTGACCATCGGGCGCGCCAGGAGCGCCGACATCACGCTCGACGACCCGCTCGTCTCCGGGCGCCACGTCGACCTCGTGCCCGCGCAGGGCGGCTTCCGCATCATCGACCGCGGCTCGCTCAACGGCACGTTCGTCAACGGCGCGCGCGTCTCCCAGGGCATGCTCCAGATGGGCGGCATCCTCGGCGTCGGCGGCTCGTTCCTCCAGCTCGTCCCCGGCGGCCTCGTACCGATCGACATCTCCGGCGGCGAGGGCAGCCTCGAGGCCGAGGACCTCACGGTGCGCGTGCCGGCGACGTCCGAGGAGCGCAAGCGCTTCAAGGAGTCCGGCGCCAAGGACCCGTCGATGAAGACCATCCTCGACGACGTCACGTTCTCCCTGCCCGGGCGCTCGCTGCTCGCCGTCATCGGCCCCTCGGGCGCCGGCAAATCGACCCTGCTGCGTTCGCTCGTGGGCCGCCCGCCCGCCGACGAGGGCGTCGTCCGGTTCTCCGGCCTCGACGTCTACGAGTACGAGGCGACGATGCGCAACCGCATCGGCGTCGTGCCCCAGGACGACGTCGTGCACCGCACCCTCACCGTGCGCCGCGCCCTCGACTACGGCGCCGAGCTGCGGTTCGACCAGTCCGTGCAGAAGCGCGAGCGGGACCAGGCGGTCGACCGCGTGATGAGCCAGCTCGGCCTCACCGAGCACTCGAGCAGCCGCATCGACCGGCTCTCCGGCGGTCAGCGCAAGCGCGTGTCCGTCGCGCTCGAGATGCTCACGCAGCCCGACCTGCTGTTCCTCGACGAACCGACCTCCGGACTCGACCCCTCGCTCGACGCCGAGGTCATGCACCTCCTCGCCGACATCGCCCACGGGGACGACTCCCGGGGGCAGCGCGGGCGCACCGTCGTCGTCATCACGCACAACGAGGTCAACCTCGCCCAGTGCGACAAGATCCTGCTCCTCGCCCCCGGCGGCAAGACCGCGTTCTACGGGGCGCCGCACGAGGTCAAGCCGTACTTCGCCAAGGCGATGCGCTACCTGGGCCGCGAGGTCAAGGACCCCGACGACCTCACGTACGCGCAGATCTACGCGTTCATCAAGGAGGACGCGAACAGGTCCAAGGAGATGTTCGAGGGAGCCTCCGCCCGCCCGCACGTGCGCCGGGTGAACATCGCCCGGCCCCAGCAGCTCGAGCGGCGCAGCCAGCAGTCGATGGGGCGGCAGGTCTCCACGCTCGCGCGCCGGCAGCTCAACCTCATGGCCGCCGACGCCAAGTACCTGCTCTTCCTGCTGGTGATGCCCGTCCTGTTCGGTGTGCTGACCATCGCCGTCGGGGGTGAGCTCGGCCTGCGGCAGCCCGGCGCCGGTGAGGACATCACCGGGGAGTCGATGCAGATCCTCACGGTGCTCATCGTGGGACTCTCGTTCGCCGGCATGTCCGTCTCGATCCGAGATCTCGTCGGCGAGCGGCACATCTACAAGCGGGAGTCCGCCGTCGGGCTGAGACCGGACGCCTACCTCGTCTCGAAGATCATCGTGCTCGGCGCGTTCGCCGTGTACCAGGGCGTGGTGGCCTCGGTGGTCACGCTCGCGCTGCACGACTCGCCCAGCAGCTCCTCCCTCCTGCCCTCGGGCAGCGCGGAGGTCCTCGTCGCCGCCGTGGTGCTGGCCTTCACCTGCATGGTGCTGGGCCTGCTCATGTCCGCGATCGCCCAGAACTCCGAGCAGATCATGCCGCTGCTCGTCGTCGCGGTCATGCTCCAGCTCGTGCTCTCCGGCGGCGTCATCGACGTCGATGGCCAGCCCGTGTTCGAGCAGCTCTCCTGGCTCATGCCCGCCCGCTGGGCCTTCAACATGGCGATGTCGAGCATCGGCATCACCGACTGGCACCCGTACCAGACCGACCCGCTGTGGGCGAACGGCCCCGGCATGTGGTTGCTGGGGCTCGCGATGCTCGTGGTGTGGGCGGTCGTGTACGCCCTGGTCACCCGCTGGAGGCTCGTCAAGCAGGGCGACTAGCCCCGAGCGGCGACACGCCCGGGCGGGCGGACACGCCGGAGATCTCAGAGCGGCGTCGTCCGTATGCGGGACGGTGTGCTCACGTCCGGAACGTGCTCGTCGTCGACGAGCCGGGGAGGCCGTGCGCACGGCCGGACGCCCGCCCCCGGCAGGTCCGTCCCGGGGCGAGGGTTCCGCACCGTCATGCGGCTCTCGGCCTCCGCGGTCCCCTGACCTGCGGTTTCGTCGGTGGGTGCCGCCGCTCGCCGGTGGGGCGGTGCGGCGGGCACGGAACGGCCGGCGGGACGAGAGCTCCTGACGCCGGTATGTCCCATTCAGTGTCCGATCCAGGTCCAGGTCACGGTTGAGTCAAGACGCGCGTTCTGGTTGCCTACCGACCGACGGCGCACGGACGCCGACCATCTCGGACCGGGCCGCACCCCCCGCGGCCACCTCGAAGGCGAAGCACCACCCCCAAGGACGGGTTCTACGCCGAGCCCAGGTACGCCCCCTCCGCCCCGACAACGCTCGCCCACCGTCGGAAGTCGGACTCGATGCCTGCCGCAACGGACGCGGAACCCTTCTCGCCCACCCACCTGCTGCCACCCGGTGACGTCGCTTCTTCGCTCAGACCAATGAGCAGCCTCGCCTCGCCGCTCGGCCTCGTCTCGCACGTCAACCCGCTCGCCGTCACCGAGGGCGAGCCGCGGTTCCCGATCTACTCGGCCTCGCTCGGCAACCCCGGTGAGGTGCTCGACGTCCAGTCCGACTGGTCGCACGAGGCCATGTCCGGCAACTTCGACGGAGCAGGCGGCGCCCTGGACCCGGCGACGGCGGCCCACATCAGCGTGGCGGAGTCGCTCGAGCGGTACTCCTCCACCTCCTGGGACCCGGGCGAGCTGGTCTGGGCGACCGCGGACGAGATGGGTGACGAGGGGATCCCGCCGTCGAGCTGGCCCACGTGCTCCGAGACCGAGCTGGCGGACCCCAGGTCGAACCTCGTCCCGAGCGACCCGCGCATTCCGCTGCGGTGGGTGCGGGGCTGGTCGCTCACCGAGCACCGACCGGTGTTCGTCCCCGGGGTGATGACCTACCTCCGGTTCCCGCCCGAGTCGCCGGCCGAACGCTTCGCGCACCCCGTGTCGACCGGTTGTGCGGCGCACACCGACCCGGTGGCCGCCGTCGTCAACGGCATCCTCGAGGTGGTCGAACGCGACGCCATCTCGCTCACCTGGCTCCAGCGGCTCAGGCACCCCGCCCTCGAGGTGACGGCGGACGACATCCCCTCGGAGTACCGGGACTTCTGGCGGCGGGGCCGGTCCTCGACCGTCCGTACCGAGCTGTTCGACGCCACGACCGACCTGGGCATCCCGGTGATCTACGGCGTCCAGCTCGCCGACGCCGACCCGACGCTGTCGCAGGTCGTCGCCGCCACCTGTGACGTCGACCCGTACCGCGCGGCCGCCAAGCTGTTCCGCGAGGCGGCCTCGCTGCGGATCGCGTTGCGGTCGCTGTCGCACAAGGAGGATCCGGCCGACGCCGTCGCTCCCGAGGACACGCTCAGCGTCATCGGGGGCGCCCTGCTCGCCGGGCCGCCGGACAAGCGGCACCTGTTCGACTTCCTGCTCGAGGGGGACCGCCCGACGCACAACCTCGCGGACCTCCCGAGACACGACGGCGGCTCGCCGCTGCCCTGGCTCCTCGACCGGCTCCACGCCCGCGGGTGCGACGTCGTCGTCGTGGACCTCACCACCGACGAGGCCCGGTCGGTCGGCGCCCACGTGGTCCGGGTGGTCATCCCGCAGCTCATGCCGCTCTCGTTCGCGCACCGCGCCCGGTACCTGGGGCACCCCCGGCTCTACGACGCACCACGGGCGATGGGCCACCCCGTCCACGGCGAGGCGGAGATCAACCCGCATCCTCAGCCGTTCGCCTGACCGGCGACGACGGCGCCGGCACCCGGCCGCGCGCACCCGCCCACCCGCTCGTCCGACCACCCGCCCACCCGCTCGTCCGACCACCCGACGCATCAGGAGCGACCCCATGCCCGACCTACGGCCGACCCTTACCCGGCCGCTCTACCTCGCTGCCGGAACCTTCGGCTCCGGCGTCGTGGAGCGGATGCGCGAGCACCTGCCCGGCGACGTGCAGGACGTCTCGGGAGGTACCCATCCCAGCAGCTGGCCCTACGCCGACCTCCTCGTCCTCGCGACCGGGTCGGAGCGGCCGAGGATCGCGGACGCCGTGGATCGCACCGCCTTCCTGCGTGGCGTCCCGTGGCTCGCCGTCTCGGTCGGCCCACGCGAGCTGCGTGTCGGCCCCACGGTGGTCCCGGGCCGGACGCCGTGCCACCGGTGCCAGGAGCGGCGCCGGCGCCAGCACTCCCGCCGTCGGCTCCCCGCGCCCACCGAGGTGTCGCCCCCGGCGCCCGAGTTCGCGGTGCTGCGCCAGCACGTCGCCCTGGCGGCGGCGCTCGCCCGCCAGGCCCTCGCGGACGTCGCGGACGCCGGCGAGCAGGGCCGGGTCGAGGCGGTCGTGCGCACGGTCGACCTGGCCGACGGCGCCGTGTCCTCCGCCCATGTGGTCGCCGTCGACGGCTGCGACCGGTGCCGGGGCCGCTTCGGCCCGCGCGAGGTGGGGCGCCGCGCACTGTGGGACGCGCTCGAGTCGGCCGCGGGCGCGACCGACGACGAGGCCGCGGGCGCGACCGGGGTCGCGACCGTGGACGCGACCGTGGGCGCGACCGAGGAGGTGGCGTGATGGCCGGCACGATGACCGCCGACCGGATCGGCGCCGCCGCCCGGCACGACCCCCAACTGCGGGTCCCCGTCCGGCCGGCCCTGCGTCGGGGCATCCACCTGGAGACGGGGCCGGACTCGGTCACGGTGACCGGTACGCCGTCCCGCCAGGTCTTCCGCGGGAGGATGGCCTCCACGCTGCTGCCGGAGCTCCTCCCGCTCCTCGACGGCTCGCACGACCACGCCGAGCTCGCCGATCGCAGCGGCGCGGCGGAGGAGGTGATCTTCCGGGTCCTCACGCTGCTCTGGACGAGCGGGGTGGTCGAGGAGGGGGCGTCCCGGTCACGGTCGGCCGACTCCGACTCCGACTCCGACTCCGACTCCGAGCCCGAGATCGCGGACGAGGTGGCCGACCTCCTGTCGCGCCTGGGCGACTCCACCGCCGTCAACGGCTCGTGGCGCGACGCCTTCCGGCGCTGGACGACGACGCGGATCGCCCTGGTGGGTCCGCCCGGCGCCGCGCGACGGCTGCGGGCCGAGCTCGAGCACCCCGAGCCGCTGAGCGTCGCCGCGGGTCCCGAGGACGCCGCACGGGCGGACCTCGTGGTTCTCCTCGACGAGCACACCGGTGCCGGAGCACCGGCGGGCCGGGTCGGCCCCGCGGCACAGGCTGCGGCCGACGCCGCCTGGGAGCGCGGCGTACCGGTCGTGCGCACCCTGGTGGCCGACGGCGTCGTGCGGGTCGGACCGTACGTCGATCCGGCCTTCACCCCGTGCCTCACCTGCCTCGTCGCGGACGAGCCGGACGTGGGCGGGGCACCCGGCGTCGCCGACGCCGACCTGGGCACGGCGCTCGTGGCGCGCGAGCTGTTCTCCCTCGTCACGCGCGCCACCGCGTCCCACCTGCCGGCCAGGGCACGGACCACCGACCTGAGGAGCTGGTCGAGCACGGACACCACCGGCGCGACCCGGCCCGGCTGCCCGCGCTGCTCGCAGGCCGACGCGGCGGAGCCCGTGGCGAGCCCGCTCGCCGTGCGGTACGAGGCGTTGGTGGCCATGCCGCCCAAGGAGTTCGCCGACCCCAAGGGGCATCAGGTCCACTACAAGAGCTCCAGCATGGCGCTCCAGCAGCAGTTCCGCTCCTGGCCGAGCGCCCCGCGGGTGCGGCTGCCCGAACCCCCGCTCGAACGGCTCGATGGCGAGGCCGGAGAGCCGGTCGTCGAGCTCTCCGCGGAGCATCTCTCGTTGCTGCTGACGATCGGTGCCGGGCTCCAGGGCCGGACGGACGAACGCGTGTTCCGCTGGACGGCGGCCGGCGGGAACATCGGCTCCGTGCTGGCGTACGTCGTCGTCCGTCGCTGCGCGGGCCTCACGCCCGGCATCTATGCGTGGCTACCGACGACGGGCGAGCTCGCGCGCGTCGGCGACGACCCGGCGACGGTCCCCGGACGAGCGCCGACGACGATCGTGCTGACCGGGGACTTCCTCAAGGTGGCCAGCAAGTACAAGGCGTTCGGGCTGCGGATCCTCCTGCTCGACAGCGGCTGCGCGCAGACGTCGTTCCAGCGGGTCGCCCACCGGCTCGGGCTCCCGATGACGCGGCGCTCCCGCTGGGACGACGTCGGCGTGCTCGACGCGGTGGACGCGGACCCGCAGCACGAACCGGTCACCGCCGTCATCGACCTGGGAGGCACCCCGTGAGCAGCACGCAGGACGTCACGAGAGAGCTCATCGACGCCTGGCGGAGCGGCGAGCACCGGAGCACGACCCCGGCCGCCCGGCTCCCGGACACCGCGTCCGCCGTCGTGCTCGACGGCGACGGTCCCGCGGGCGGGACGCTCGATCTCGGGGCGACACTTCGGGCGCGCCGGTCGCTGCGGGACTTCGGTGGTGCGCCGCTTCGCGCGAACGACATCCTCGACGTGGTCGCGACCGGTCTGGCGGACGAGAGGAGCTCGCGCGAGGACGGGTGGCCCGACCTGCCCGAGCTCGAGATCACCGCCGTCGCGCTCAACCTCGAGGGCCTCGGCCCCGGGGTGCACCGGCTCGATGCCTCCCGCCGGTCCGCCGCGTACCTCGGACCGCTGCCCGCCGACCCCGAGACGCTCACCCTCCAGTCGGAGTTCACGCGCGCCGCCGTCATCCTCTCGCTCGGCGCGGACCTCGCGACCGCCGAGGCGAACGCCGGTGTGCACGGGTACCGCCGGCTGATGACGAGCGCGAGCGCCGCGGCCTACGGGATGTGGCTCGAGGCGGTGGCCCGCGGCTGGATCGGCAGCGTCTTCGCCGGACTGCTGCCGGCGGCGCTCCGGCAGTCGACCGCCAGCGACGGTGCGAGCCGCCACCAGATGTTCGCCCTGGCGATCGGTGTGCCCGCGGCCACGCCGTCGCCCGACAGCTCCTCGGCCCCACGGGTTCCCGAGGATCCCATGCCCACACCGATGGATCGAAAGGAGTGAAGACCATGACCACGAACGACCTGTACGCCCTCACGGACGACGACCTGCAGCTGGAGTCCCTGGACGAGGGCACCGCGCTGTCCTCGGCCTCGACCGGCGGCACCGCGTCGACGGCCTCGTGCCCGGCGACCACCGCGTCGAGCTACAGCAGCTTCTCGACCTTCTCCGGCTGACCGCACGTCCCACACAGAGGGAGTTCCACCATGAACATCGACCTGACGCTCGAGGAGGACCTCGTTGCCGAGGAGCTTCCGGAGTCGACCGCTCTGAGCACCTACTCCACCGCGTCGAGCGCCACCACGGCCAGCTGCCCCATCAGCTCCGCCGGCTCGATCATGACCGCCAACTGCAGCAGCTGATCCCCCCTCCGACGATCGAAGGAACCCACATGTCCGACCTTCTCGACCTCTACGCCAGCGACGACCTCAGCGTCGAGGACCTGCCCGAGGCTGACGCCCTCGGCTCGTTCTCGTCCGGTACCACGGTCGGCACGTTCTCGTGCCCGGCGACGAGCGCGTCGACGCTGACCTCCGCGAGCTCCGCCAGCTGACTCCTCGCACCACAACCGCCCTCTCGCCGCACGGCCGGCGAAGGGCCAGAGCCGGCGCCCGGGTGAAGGCCGGGCACCGGCGACCTGACCGCGTGACACGCAATGACAGGACGAAAGGAATCGTACCGATGTACACGGACGACATCGAGCTGTATGCCGACGACGACGTCTCGCTGGAGGCGCTGCCCGACGGCAACGCGCTGAGCACCTGGTTCAGCGCAGGGACGGCCTCCACGGCCTCCTGCCCCGGGAGCACGGCGGCCAGCGTCAGCTCCGGATCCTGCTTCGGCTGACCGGACCGGGGCCCGGGGCCCCCCCCCCCCCCCCGGGGGGGGCCGGGCCCCCCCCCCCCCCCACCCACCCGCCCCGGGCGGGGGCGCCGAACGCGGGGAGCGGCGCCAGCCGCTCCCCGCCGCTGCGCTCCAGCT
>JBQDDG010000018.1:0-63326 GCA_052093225.1 Actinomycetaceae bacterium | reverse complement strand
TCGTTACTCTTCTCGGGGACATTCCAGGCCGATCGAGGGGACGCGCGCATGACCGAGGACGCACCGTCCGCTCACGTACCGCTCGAGCGGCGCCTCGCGCTGTTCGAGGCCGCCCAGTGCGGGGACCTCGAGGAGTTCCTCGGCCAGTACGGGGACGACGAGCAGGACGTGGTCAGACTCGGCCACCCGCTCCTGCTGGCCGCCCTCGGCCACGCGGACCCCGCCACGCGATACCGGATCGCCGGTTTCCTCCTCGACCGCGGTGCCGCGCCCGCGGCGAACTCGAAGGGCTTCGGCCCGCTCCACCTCGGCCTGGCCCGCTGGTGGGACGACCCGTCCCTGCTCACGGAGATCGTGCGCCGGCTCATCGACGCGGGCGCCGACGTCAACCAGCGAACCTACGACTGGCGCACGCCCAGCCACATGCTCGCGTCCCAGCGGCTCACCGACACGCAGCTCGCGGGGCTGTACGACCTCTGGTTCGCGCAGGAGTCCCTCGATCTCGTCACGCCGAGCTCGACCGGGGCGGACCCGGTGGACCTCGTGCGGCGGCTCGGCGGCCGGCCGGACCTGCTGCGGCGCATGCAGGAGTACCGGGCCCGGCACGCGGACGAGCAGGCGACGCTCCGTGCCGCGGCCGGTGACGTCCCCCCGGACCCCGGGCACCTGCCGACCTCGACCTTCTGCCTGGCCACCCGCCACGTGGTCGAGGGGGCCGCACCGATCGAGTGGATGGTCCGCGAGGAGCCGAGCGACGACTCCGACTCGGGATGGCGTTTCTGGTCCGAGGAGGACGTCGCTCGCTACCGTGACGACCTGCGGCACGTCGTCGCCGTGCCCGTCGCCGAGGTCGCGGCGATCGATCCCTACGTCGTGGGGGCGTGGGGCCTGCCCGTGGGCACGCGCCTGCTCGTCCGTCGCGGTCCGGACGGACGCCACGTGCTCGACCCGACGACCGGGCAGCCCTCGCCCCTGTACCCGTTCCAGCTGGAGGAGTCCCGATGAGTCAGCTTCCCTACGGTTCCGCGTTCGTCTCGCCGGACGTGGCTCGTCAGCGGGACGAGAAGCTCCAGCAGATCAACGACCAGGTGGAGGCGGTCCAGAAGAAGGCTTCCGCCTACGAGGAGTTCGGTCGCCGGGTCGAGGAGGTCCGGGCCGTGGGCAAGAGCCGTGACGGTGGCGCCGAGGTGACGCTCGACGTCCACGGCTCGATGGTGGACCTCGCGCTGAACGACGCGGTCAACGAGGCGACGCTGGTCCAGATCAGGCAGGACATCCTCGAGGCGAACGACGCGGCGAGGACAAGGCTGTCCGAGATGGTGCGCGAGCTCGCGGAGTCCGTCGGCGGTGTCGACGGCGAGACCTCGGCCTCCCTCGCCGAGCTCTACCGGCCGCGACTCGGCACGGACGAGGACGAGGGCGACGACGGTCGCCACCGAGGGGGAGTGGTCCGATGAACGACGTCATCGATGTCAACAGCGACGACATCCGGAGCCACGCGTCGAGCGTGGACGGAGACCAGGCCGGCGTCCAGCTCGCTGCAGACGCGGCGGGGAGCGTCAACCTGTTCGACGGCGCCTTCGGACTGATGTGCACGCCGTTCCTGTCCCCGATCCTCAGCCCGATCACGTCCTCCGTGTCCGAGGCGATCCAGGCGGTGGCGGACGAGATCGACGGCACGATCACCCCGCTGCGCGAGATGGCCAGGGAGTTCGAGCAGACCGACGACGAGGCCGGCGTCGAGTTCGACGCGGTGGAGGTCTGAGATGTCTGCGCCCAACCCGCTCGTCGCCGAGGCGACCGACTCGTCGACCGCCCTGCAGGGCACCTTCATGCTCGAGGGCCTCGAGGGTGTGGTCACCGGGCTCAGCAACGAGGACTGGGTGGCGGCCTCCGTCTCCGGGCTCACCATGGTTCTCGACGCCACGATGTTCGTCGACCCCTTCGGCGCGATCATCTCGATGGGTGTCGGGTGGCTCCTCGAACACTTCCAGCCACTCAAGGGCTGGCTCGACGACCTCACGGGGGACGCCGACGCCGTGACGGCGTTCTCGCAGACCTGGACCAACGTCCAGAACCAGCTCGTGGAGTCCCAGGGGGCGCTCCAGGGTCATCTGACGAGCGAGATGGGCTGGATGTCGGCCGGCGCGGTGACGACCTACCGGACCGTCCAGCAGCGCAACATCGACGCGCTCGGCTCGTGCGCGGACGGTGCCGGATCGGCCGCGTCCGCCCTGCAGGGTGCCGCGATGATCGTGCAGGCGGTGCACGACATCGTCCGTGACGCGATCGCGGAGATCGTCGGCGCGATCGTCAGCGCCGGCCTCAAGGCGCTCATCCCCCCGCTGATCCCCGAGGCCGTCCGCGGTCTCATCATGAAGGTCTCCAGCGCGGCGGCCCGTCTGCAGAACAAGATCGACGGCGTCATCAGCTCCGTCACGGCGCTCCGCGGTCTGCTCGACAAGCTCGACGGGCTGATGGCGCGTCTGCCGCGCATCCTCACGAACCCCGGCTCCGTGATTCCGGCACGTCCGGGCTGGGACGAGCTGACCCCGGGTATGCCCAGGCCGCCGGGGAGCAACCCGAGCAACCCGCCCGGGGACTCGACCCCGTCGAACCCGAGCAACCCGCCCGGGGACTCGACCCCGTCGAACCCGAGCAACCCGCCGGGGGACTCGACCCCGTCGAACCCGAGCAACCCGCCCGGGGACTCCACGCCGTCCAACCCCGGCAACCCGCCCGGGGAGACCATCCCGGTTCGAGGCCCGGGGGATTCCACGCCGTCGAACCCGGGCGATTCGCCCGGGGACTCGATGCCGTCGAACCCGGGCGATTCGCCCGGGGACTCGATGCCGTCGAACCCGAGCAACCCGCCCGGGGACTCCACGCCGACCAACCCGAGCAACCCGCCCGCGGACTCGACGCCGACCAACCCGAGTAACCCGCCCGCGGACGCCGCTCCGCCGCGGCCGAGCTCAGCAACCCCCGACGGACCTGGCACGACGTCACCGAACGGACCGACGTCGCACTCGTCCCCGGTTCGTCCGCCGGCCGACGTGAACGTCGACTCGTCGGCACCGGTCATGCCGGAGGCACGCCCGACGCCTGCGCCGTCGGCAGGTGCGGACGCACCCGGCTCGTCGGCGCCCGCACCGACCCCGCGGGCTGCACCGACCCCCGACGGGTCGACCGCGCCGAACAACCCGGCGCCCACCTCGGGTACGTCGGGGCAAGGTTCGGCCGGTACCGGCACGCAGGCGCCTGCACCCCGTGCGGCGATGCCGAACCAGCCCGGCCCGTCCTCGCCGAACGGTCCCGGCTCGTCGACGTCGCCCCCACCCAACGCGGGCGGGACGACCCCGGGCGCACGACCCGAGGCCGACGCACCGAACGGTTCCTCGCCGCGTCCTGACGGCGAGGCCCCGGAGAGCGCGTCGCCGCGTCCTGAGGGTGAGGCCCCGGAGGGTGCGTCGCCGCGTCCTGAGGGTGAGGCTCCTGAGGGCTCGTCCCCGACGTCCGACGGCGAGGCCCCTGAGGGCGCGCCGGCCCGGCCCGACTCCGACGGCGAGGCCCCGACGAACCAGTGGGACCCCGAGGACTCGCCCCGCAATACGGTGCCGCAGAGCGATCCCGAGGCGCCCGGCAGGTACAACGACCAGGACGTCGAGGACGCGATGGATCGCGCTCCGCGGAACTCCGACGGCGAGCCCGTCGACCACCGCACCGGCGAGCCGCTGCGTCCGGACACGGACTCGGGCCGCAGCACGCACATGAAGTGGGACCCCGAGAACGGCGAGTGGGTGCTCGAGAACCCGGGCGGTCCACGCACCGATCCGACGCCGGCCGACGCCGACGTCCCCCGGACCGACGAGCCGCTGCCGCCACCGAACGACCGCTGGGGTGACCCCGACGGAGACCCGAACCACCCCCGCGCCGACTCCGTGCCGGACGACGCGGGCAACGTGGGCACCGTCGATCCCGACGTCGAGTCGCCGTCCGGTCTGACGGACAGCGGACGTCTGCAGGACCCCGACGTCGTCCCGCCCGAGCTGCAGCCCTTCGTGGACGACGGGTCGATCATCAACGACGACGGCGTCCTCCGCTTCAACGAGCAGGTCGACATCGAGTTCAACCACTCGAACACGAACCACAGCGGTGCCGAGTTCGACCGGCAGGTCGAGCTTCAGCAGCAGAGCCTGTCGCAGCAGAGCGCCCAGGACTGGGAGGACAACACCACCGGTTACAACGACCGGCGGGACGAGACGGGCAGCGGCCGTACCGGTGAGGCCGAGCAGGCCCGGTACCGGGACCAGCAGATCCAGCAGCGGGCCGAGACGCTCCAGGACCAGGGGCTGTCGGAGGCGGACGCCCGTGCGCAGGCCCAGCACGAGATGTCGGACCAGGCCGTCCTGCACGGCCCGGACCAGGTCGCCGGCGGCAACCCCGACCAGTACACGGGGATGGGTGACTCCGGGGTGAACTCCTCGCTCGGTTCGCAGTGGGGTGGCCAGAGTGGCCTCGCCGACGACCTGCGCGCCCAGATGGACGCCATCATCGAGCGCAGCGGCATCCCGGACGAGCTGCTCGGGGACGTGCGGATGAATCCGAACTTCTCCGTGAACCACACGGTCGACGTGCCGTGAGCAGGCACGCCCCCCCACCCGGAGCCGGCACGGCCGCTGAGCGGGAGCACGACGAGCGACGAGGAGAACCGTGACTGAGAAGTTCGGCGCGCACCACGAGGCGGTCGAGGCGTTCCTCGACGAGGTCCGGGCGACGCCTCGCGAGGCATGGGCCGACCTGATGGCGGGCGACACCACGGTGCAGGAACGCCCGGCCGCCGTGAAGGCGATCGTCGGGGGCCTGCCTGCGCCGACACGGAGCGCCGTCGACAAGGCGGCTCGTGACGCGATCGCCGGCGTCGGGCTCACGGACGACGACCTCCCGGGCCGTCGGCGCCGGCAGCTCGGCGACCGGGTGACGACCGCAGCCGTCGCGCTCGCACGTGGCGGGGATCTCGCGGCCGAGCACCGCGAGGTCCTGCTGCGACCGTTCGTCGACGTGGGCTTCACCAGCGTCACGTCGTCGACGGACTGACGGCGCCTCCCGGTCGCGGGCCTCCCGTCAGGAACGCTCGCGCGGCGCCGGCAGGCCGGACATCTGCGCGACGAGCGAGAGGTGCTCCCACAGGCCGCCGCGGTGCAGGTTGCCCTCGACCTCGTCGCCGTCGAGCGTGAGGAGCGGCGCGTAGAACAGGCACTCGTCGATGCCCGGCACCCCGAGACGCTGTGCGGCGGCGGGGTACGGCTGCCGCTCGAGGACGGAGTCCAGGAACTCCTCGGACTCGAGGTCCGCGTAGAACTGCTCGCCCTCGAAGGCGAGCGACTCCAGGACACCGCGGCGGAACCTCGCGATGTGGAACACCGGCGCGACGTAGAGGACCAGGTCCGCGAGGGCGGTGGTCAGCACGGGTACCGCGCCGTCGGGCAGACCCAGCACCCCCTCGAGCATCTGCTCGCCACGGTCGGGATCGATGACGCGGACGTACCCGTCGCCGACCAGACCGGCTCCCTGGTGCTCCCACACCTCGACCAGGCCCGCCGGCGCGCGGTCACGCCACTTCTCGACGGTCTCCGGCGACACGGCGGACGCCGACTCGAACACCTCGAACTGTGCCACTCCCGCATCCTCTCGTTCGCTCGGAGGTCGGACGGCCGACCGTGGGCAAGCGTTCCACACTCATGACCCGTCCACGTCGACCGGCCGCCCGTCGATGCGTGCGATCCGGCGTCGATGTGTGTCGGGGAGCACACGAGCACCTAGACTCCCCACATGGGAGCACTTGAGACGTTCGACGTCACCGTGGACTGGACGGGCGCCGACGCGGAGGGGACCTCGAGCTACACGTCCTACTCGCGCGACCACGAGGTGCGGGTCGACGGCAAGCCGACGCTGCTGGCGACCTCGGACCTGCGGGTCCGCACCGACGTGTCCCGGTACAAGGCGGAGGAGCTCTTCCTCGGCTCGGTCGCGCAGGCACAGATGCTGTGGTTCCTCCGCACGGCGGCGAAGGAGGGCGTGGTCGTCACCGGCTACGTCGACCAGGCGATGGCGACGCAGCGCATCGAGGGTGGTGGCTCCGGCCCGTTCACGGAGGTGGTCCTCCGCCCGAAGGTGACCTACGACGGGCACGTGGGGGAGGAGACCGCCGCGCGCCTGCACGCGGCGGCGAGCGACCGCAACCACATCGCCCGCTCCCTCGGCGTCCCGGTCCGCGTCGAGGCCGTCCGCGTCGGACCCTGAGCCGTTCCTCAGCGCGTCGGCGGCCGGACGTAGGCTCGGAGGATGGCCGACCCGTCCGTCTACCGCCCGGCCACCTCGGAGATCCCTACCGACCCGGGCGTCTACCGCTTCCTCGACGACGACCACCGGGTCATCTACGTCGGCAAGGCGAAGTCGCTGCGCCAGCGTCTGACGAACTACTTCCAGGACCTCGCGGTGCTCCACCCGCGCACCCGGCAGATGGTGACGACGGCGTCGCGCGTCGAGTGGACCGTCGTCGGCACCGAGGTGGAGGCGCTCACGCTCGAGTACGCGTGGATCAAGGAGTTCGACCCCCGGTTCAACGTCAAGTACCGCGACGACAAGTCCTACCCGTACCTCGCAGTGACGATGGGGGAGGAGATCCCCCGCGCACAGGTCCTGCGCGGCACGAAGAAGAAGGGCACCCGATACTTCGGCCCCTACGCCCACGCGTGGGCGATCCGGGACACCCTCGACCAGCTCCTCAGGGTCTTCCCGGTGCGGACGTGCTCCCCGGGCGTCTACCGCCAGGCCGCGTCCTCGGGGCGTCCCTGCCTGCTCGGCTACATCGACAAGTGCTCGGCGCCGTGCGTGGGCCGCGTGAGCCCGGACGAGCACCGGGAGATCGCCGAGGAGATGTGCGAGTTCCTCGCGGGACGCACCGGCCCCTACCTGCGCCAGCTCGAGCGGGATATGAGGGACGCCGCCGCCGAGCAGGACTTCGAGCGCGCGGCCCGGCTGCGCGACGACGCCACGGCGCTGCGCCGGGTCGTCGAGCAGAACGCGGTGGTGCTGCCCGACGGCACCGACGCGGACGTCTTCGGGCTCGCCTCCGACGAGCTGCAGGCCGCGGTCCAGGTCTTCCACGTGCGCGGTGGCCGTATCCGTGGTCAGCGGGGCTGGGTGGTCGACCGGGTCGAGGACATCGACGACGCCGGACTGCTCACCCAGCTGCTCGGTCAGGTCTACGGGGACGGCGCGACCGCACCCGGCGGGCGGGCCCCGCACGACCCGAGGTCGGTGGGCACGGCCCGCCGGCGCCCTGCCGACGGCGGCGCCACGAGCCCCGACGACGTCGCTCACACGCCGACGACGGCCGTCCCCACCGAGGTCCTCGTCCCGTTCGCCCCCACCGACGCCGAGGAGATCTCGACCTGGCTCACCGGGCGGCGCGGGGCGCGGGTGCGCGTCCGGGTCCCGCAGCGGGGGGACAAGGCCACGCTGCTCGCCACCGTGACGACGAACGCCGAGCAGGCCCTCGCCCTGCACAAGACCCGGCGGGCCGGCGACCTCACCACCCGCTCCCAGGCCCTCGCCGAGCTGACGGAGGCGCTGGACCTGCCCGGTAGCCCGCTGCGGATCGAGTGCTACGACATCTCGCACACGCAGGGCACCGAGCAGGTCGGCTCGATGGTCGTGTTCGAGGACGGGATGCCCAAGAAGTCCGACTACCGCCACTTCGTCGTGCGCGGGGAGGACGGCTCCGGCGCGCGCGACGACACGGCCGCGATGGACGAGGTGCTCCGGCGCCGTTTCGCCCGTTACCTCGCCGAGCAGGAGCGCCGTGCGGAGGCGGACGCGCCCGGGTCGCTCGCCGAGGCGGCCGCGTCGGGCGGGTCGGGCCCGGTCGAGCTCGACGACGACGGCATCCCGCTCGCCGTCGGCCCGGTCGACCCCACCACGGGACGGGCGCGGAAGTTCGCCTACCCGCCCCAGCTCGTCGTCGTCGACGGGGGAGAGCCTCAGGTCAACGCGGCCCACCGCGCGCTCACCGACCTCGGCATCGACGACGTCCCCGTCGTCGGGCTCGCGAAGCGGCTCGAGGAGGTGTGGCTGCCGGGGGAACCGTTCCCGGTCATCCTGCCCCGCACCTCCCCGGCGCTCTACCTCCTGCAGCACCTGCGCGACGAGTCGCACCGGTTCGCCATCACCCACCACCGCTCGCGGCGCTCGAAGGCGCAGACCCGGTCCGTCCTCGACGGCGTCCCGGGGCTCGGTCCCACGCGGCAGAAGGCGCTGCTCAGGGCGTTCGGCTCGGTGAAGAAGGTGCGGGAGGCGAGCGTCGACGAGATCGCCACCGTCAAGGGCATCGGCCCGGCCACGGCCCGCGCCGTCCTCGACGTGCTCGCCCCCTCCACCGCACCTCCCGGCGGTGGAGGGACCGGGTCGGGACCGGACGGGGAGCACCCGCCGGCGTGATCGCTGGCACACTGAGCCCATGAGCGACGGCCCCGACCCCCGCCCCCCGACGGTCCCCGAGGGCATCCCGGAGCTCGACGAGTCGTCGCGGCTCCCCGAGGCCGAGCCCGCGGAGCTGCTCATCATCACCGGGATGTCCGGCGCCGGCCGCTCGCGCGCGGCCGCCGCGCTCGAGGACCTCAGCTGGTACGTCGTCGACAACCTGCCGCCGCGTCTGCTCGGCGCGCTCGCGGGCCTCCTCACGCCCGGAGCGGGGGTGCGGCGGCTCGCCGCCGTCGTCGACGTCCGCTCGGGCGCCTTCTTCTCCGAGCTGGTGGCCGTGCTCGCCGAGCTGAGGGACCGCGGCACCGACTACCGGATCATGTTCCTCGACGCCGACGATGCGGAGCTCGTGCGTCGCTACGAGTCGGTCCGGCGTCCGCACCCGCTCCAGGGCGACGGGCGGCTCCTCGACGGCATCTCCGCCGAGCGGTCGCTCCTGCGCGACCTGCGGGGCCGTGCCGACATCATCATCGAGACGAGCAACCTCTCCGTGCACGACCTCGCGCGTCGCGTGCGGGAGGAGGTCGGGCAGACCGTCGACCGCCAGATCCGGCTCTCGATCATGTCCTTCGGCTTCAAGTACGGCCTCCCGCTCGACGCCGACCACGTCGTCGACGTCCGGTTCCTCTCCAACCCCTACTGGGTCACCGAGCTGCGCCACCTCACGGGCCAGGACGAGAAGGTGTCGTCCTACGTGCTCGGCCAGCCCGACGCCGAGTCGTTCGTCGAGAGCTACGTCGAGACCCTCGCCCCGGTCCTCGACCGCTACCTCGACGAGCTCAAGCCCTTCGTGACGATCGGGGTGGGCTGCACCGGCGGCAAGCACCGGTCGGTGGCGGTCACGGAACGGATGGCGCAGCTCTTCCGGGCGCGCGGGCAGCAGGTGCGCACCCTCCACCGCGACGTCGGGCGCGAGTGATGGCGGTACCCACGCCCGGACGGCCGGGCTACTCGGGTGTGCCCTCGGTCCCCGGCACGGGGGCGCGCGGCGCACGGGTGGTCGCGCTCGGCGGTGGCCACGGGCTCTCCGCGACGCTGTCCGCCCTCCGGCACCTCACCTCCTCCGTGACGGCGGTCGTCACCGTGGCCGACGACGGCGGGTCCTCGGGCCGCCTGCGGGGCGAGCTCGGGGTGCTCCCGCCGGGCGACCTGCGCATGGCCCTCTCGGCGCTGTGCGACGACGGGGAGTGGGGACAGACCTGGCGTGACGTCCTGCAGCACCGGCTGCACTCGGACGGGCCGCTCGACAACCACAGCGTCGGCAACATCCTCATCGTCGCGCTCTGGTCGATCCTCGGCGACGAGGTCCAGGGGCTCGAGTGGGTGGCGAGCCTGCTGGGCGTGCGCGGCCGGGTCGTCCCGATGTCCGCGGTCCCGCTGGACATCGAGGCGGACGTCGAGGACCGCGTCACCGGCGAGGTCAAGGTGGTGCGCGGCCAGTCCCGGGTGGCGAAGGTGGCCGGCAGGGTCCGCTCGGTGCGTCTCCTGCCGGCGGACCCCCCGGCCCGGCCGGAGGGCGTCGAGGCAGTCCACGAGGCCGACTGGGTGATCCTCGGCCCGGGCTCCTGGTACACCTCCGTCGTCCCGCACCTGCTGGTCCCCGAGCTCGCCGACGCACTGTGCACGACGACGGCGCGCCGCGCGCTGGTGCTCAACCTCTCGCGCGACGACGCGGAGTCCGAGGGCATGTCGGTGGCCGACCACCTGCGCTCGCTGCAGGCCCACGCGCCGCGGCTCACGCTCGACGTCGTCGTCGCCGACCCGCTCGCGGTCGACGACCTCGACGAGCTCGAACGGGTCTCCGCGCAGCTCGGTGCGCGTACCCTGCTGAGGCAGGTCCGCTCCACCGGGGCGGGAGCCACGCACGACCCGTTGCGGCTGGCGGCAGCACTGCGCGACGCGATGGAACGCGTCGAGGGGGACGTCGAGACGAACGGGCGCACGGGCGCCGGGGGGATGTGAGTATGGGAGCCATGTCGCTCACCGCCGCCGTCAAGGACGAGCTCGCCCGGGTGGACGTGCCCAAGGTCTCGGCCAAGCGGGCGGAGCTCTCGACGATCCTCAGGTTCGCGGGCGGCCTGCACATCGTCAGCGGCCGCATCGTCCTCGAGGCGGAGCTCGACACCGCGATCGTCGCCCGTCGCCTGCGCACCGGCATCGACGACCTGTTCGGCCTGCACGGCGACATCCTCGTGGTCTCGCCCGGCGGGCTGCGCCGCAGCACGCGCTACATCGTCCGGGTGGTCAAGGACGGCGAGGCGCTGGCCCGGCAGACCGGGCTGCTCGACAACCGCGGCCGTCCCGTGCGCGGGCTGCCCACGGCCGTCGTCGGGGCGGGTGTCGCCGAGGCCACCGCGGCCTGGCGGGGCGCCTTCCTCGTCCACGGCTCGCTCACCGAGCCCGGCCGCTCCTCGTCGCTGGAGATCACCTGCCCCGGACCGGAGGCCGCGCTCGCGCTCGTGGGCTGCGCGCGCCGCCTCGGCGTGAGCGGCAAGGCCCGCGAGGTCCGGGGCGTGGACCGCGTCGTCGTCCGGGACGGCGACGGCATCTCGGCGCTGCTCACCCGCATGGGGGCGCACGACGCCGTCCTCACGTGGGAGGAGCGCCGCACCCGGCGCGAGGTGCGCGGCACGGCGAACCGGCTGGCGAACTTCGACGACGCGAACCTCCGGCGCTCGGCGCGGGCCGCCGTCGCCGCGGGCGCCCGGGTCGAGCGCGCCTTCGAACTCCTCGGCGACGACGTGCCCGAGCACCTGCAGGAGGCGGGCACCCTGCGGATGGCGAACCGCCAGGCCTCCCTCGAGGAGCTGGGGGCCATGTCGGACCCGCCGATGACCAAGGACGCGGTGGCCGGGCGCATCCGCCGGCTGCTCGCCATGGCGGACCGCCGGGCGGAGGAGCTCGGCGTGCCCGACACGAACGCTGTCCTGCCCCCGGACGACGAGGACTGACCCGGGACGATCGTCACCGCCACCGGTCCGGACGACGGACTAGAGTTGTCGGTGGTGAGGGGAGACGTGCCCATCCGGACGCGCGCCCCGCTCACGTCGGCCCACCGCAACGTGTGCGCCCCAGGTGCACCGAGGAGGAGAGAACAACTGTGACCATCAAGGTTGGCATCAACGGCTTCGGCCGCATCGGACGCAACTTCACGCGCGCGCTGCTGAGGTCCGGCGCGGACATCGAGATCGTCGGCATCAACGACCTGACCGACAACAAGACCCTCGCGCACCTGCTGAAGTACGACTCGATCTTCGGTGTGCTCGACGAGACGGTCACCTACGACGAGAACTCGATCACCGTCGGCGACAAGACGTTCCGTGCGTCCGCCGAGGCCGACCCGGCCAAGCTCCCGTGGGGCGAGATCGGCGCCGACATCGTCATCGAGTCGACCGGCCGCTTCACCGACGCCACCAAGGCCAAGGCGCACATCGACGCCGGTGCCAAGAAGGTCATCATCTCCGCGCCCGGCAAGAACGAGGACGCCACCTTCGTCGTCGGCGTCAACCACACCGAGTACGACCCGGCGACCCACCACATCGTGTCCAACGCGTCGTGCACCACGAACTGCCTCGCGCCGATGGCCAAGGTCCTCGACGCGGAGTTCGGTATCGAGCGTGGCCTCATGACCACCATCCACGCCTACACCGCGGACCAGAACCTCCAGGACGGGCCCCACAAGGACCTGCGCCGCGCCCGTGCCGCCGCCCTGTCGATCATCCCGACCTCGACCGGCGCCGCCAAGGCCGTCTCGCTCGTGCTCCCGCAGCTCAAGGGCAAGCTCGACGGCTACGCGCTGCGCGTGCCCACCCCGACCGGCTCGGCCACGGACCTCACCTTCACGGCCAGCAAGCCCGTCACGGTCGAGTCCGTCAACGCCGCGATGAAGGCCGCCTCGGAGACCGAGGAGCTCAAGGGCATCCTCCAGTACACCGAGGACGAGATCGTCTCCGCCGACATCGTCGGCAACTCGCACACGTCGATCTTCGACGCCGGCCTGACCAAGGTGATCGACAACCAGGTCAAGGTCGTGTCCTGGTACGACAACGAGTTCGGCTACTCGTCCTCGCTCGTCACGCTGGCCGGCTACATCGGCGCCAGCCTCTGACCTCGAGCGCGAAGCCTCACCGCGACGCCCGCCCACGCGCCACGCGCGCCGTGAGCGGGCGTCGCGTCCGTTCGCGGGCCCTTCCACCGGCCCGCGGGGCGCACCCGACCGAACCCCTGACCACCAGGAGGCCCCTCCCGTGAAGACCATCGAGTCCCTCGGCGACCTTGCCGGTCGCCGGGTGCTCGTCCGCTCGGACTTCAACGTCCCGCTGGACGGCACCACCATCACCGACGACGGCCGCATCCGTGCCGCGCTGCCCACCCTCAACCGTCTCGTCGACGCCGGCGCGAAGGTCGTCGTCATGGCCCACCTGGGCCGCCCGAAGGGCGAGGTCCGGCCCGAGTTCTCCCTCGCCCCGGTGGCGACACGGCTCGGTGAGCTCCTCGGCACCGACGTCACGCTCGCGAGCGACACGGTCGGCGACGGTGCGCGTTCCGCCGTCGCCTCGCTGGCCGACGGCGGCGTCGTGCTGCTCGAGAACGTCCGGTTCGACGCCCGCGAGGACTCCAAGGACGACGCCCAGCGTCAGGCGATGGCGGCCGAGCTCGCCGAGCTCGCCGACGTCTTCGTCTCCGACGGCTTCGGCGTGGTCCACCGCAAGCAGGCCTCGGTCTACGACGTCGCGCAGATCCTGCCGTCGGCGGCCGGCGACCTCGTCCTCGCCGAGGTCGAGGCCCTGTCCAGGGCGACGACCGATCCCGAGCGGCCCTACGTCGTCGTGCTCGGCGGTTCGAAGGTCTCCGACAAGCTGGGCGTCATCGCCAACCTGCTCGGCAAGGCGGACACGCTGCTCATCGGCGGCGGCATGGCCTTCACCTTCCTGAAGGCCCAGGGCCACGAGGTGGGCAGCTCGCTGCTCGAGGAGGACCAGCTGGACACGGTGCGCGGCTACCTCGCCGACGCGGAGTCGAAGGGCGTGCGGATCCTGCTGCCCACCGACGTCGTCGTCGCCCCGACGTTCGCCGCGGACGCCCCGGCCACCACGGTCGCCGCCGACGCGATCCCCGCCGACCAGATGGGCCTCGACATCGGCCCGGAGACCTCGGCCGCCTACGCCGCCGCGGTCGCCGAGGCGCGGACCGTCGTCTGGAACGGCCCGATGGGCGTCTTCGAGTTCGACGCGTTCGCCGCCGGCACGAAGGCGGTCGCCCAGGCGCTGTCCGACGCGAGCGGCTACACGATCGTCGGCGGTGGCGACTCCGCCGCCGCCGTGCGCACCCTCGGCTTCGACGAGTCGACCTTCTCCCACATCTCCACCGGCGGCGGTGCCTCCCTCGAGCTCCTCGAGGGCAAGCAGCTCCCCGGCCTGAGCGTCCTGGAGGACAACGCGTGACCACCCGCACCCCGCTCATGGCGGGCAACTGGAAGATGAACCTCGACCACCACGAGGCGACCCACCTCGTGCAGAAGCTCGCGTGGACGCTGACCGACGCGAAGCACGACCACGAGCAGGTCGAGGTGGTCGTCGTCCCGCCGTTCACCGACCTGCGCTCGGTGCAGACCCTGGTCGACGCCGACAAGCTCGAGATCCGCTACGGCGCGCAGGACGTCTCCGAGCACGCCTCGGGCGCCTACACCGGCGAGATCTCGGCCACGATGCTCGCCAAGCTGGGCGTCAGCCACGTCGTGGTCGGCCACTCCGAGCGGCGCGAGCACCATGCCGAGGACGACGCGCTGGTGGGCCGCAAGTCCGCCGCCGCCCTCGGTGCCGGGCTCACGCCGATCATCTGCGTCGGTGAGGGTCTCGACATCCGCCAGGCCGGCACCCACGTCGAGTACGTCACCGAGCAGGTCTCCGGCGTGTTCGCCGAGCTGGACGCCGACCAGGCGGCCAAGGTCGTCGTCGCCTACGAGCCCGTGTGGGCCATCGGCACGGGCGAGGTCGCGACGCCGGAGGACGCGCAAGAGGTGTGCGCCGCCGTGCGCGCCCGCCTCGCGGAGCTCTACAGCCCCGAGCTCGCCGACTCCGTGCGCGTCCTGTACGGCGGCTCGGTGAAGTCCGCGAACATCGCGGCGATCATGGCGGGCGACGACGTCGACGGCGCGCTCGTCGGCGGGGCCAGCCTGAAGGCGGAGGAGTTCGCCGCGATCGTGCGCTACCAGCAGCACGTCGGCGGCTGACCGAGCAGGTCACGAGGGGGACCCCGGCCGGGACGGCGGGGTCCCCCTCGCGCGTCCCGCACCCCTGGATGCACGGTGGCCTCTCGGGTGCGGGAGGCGTCCACCGCCCGGTGCCTGTGGCCGTGCGCACGAGGCGGTCGGTTCTTCGTGGCGCGGGGAGGTCCGCCCCGGCGCCGGCATCACCTATCATCGACGGGGCGCCCACCGGCGCCGTGCGTCTTCCCGAGGAGTGGTCCGTGGTCTGGCTCAAGGTGATCCTGAGCGTCGTGCTCGTGCTGACGAGCGTCCTCGTCGTGCTCTCGGTCCTCATGCACAAGGGCCGCGGCGGCGGTCTGTCCGACATGTTCGGCGGAGGGCTCACGTCCTCGGTCGGCTCCTCCGGGGTCGCCGAGCGCAACCTCAACCGGATCACCGTCGGTCTGGCGCTCGTCTGGGGCCTGTGCGTGATCATGCTCGGCCTCATCATGAAGTTCGGCGACTGACGTGGCCGGGGGCAACGCGATCCGCGGCTCACGCGTCGGCGCGGGACCGATGGGTGAGATGGAGCGCGGCGAGCTCGCCCCGCGCATCCAGGTGTCCTACTGGTGCTCCCAGGGGCACGAGTCCCGTCCCATCTTCGCGGTCGACGGTGAGGTCGTACCGCCCGAGACCTGGGACTGCCCCCGCTGCGGCCTCCCTGCCGGGCAGGACCGCGACGCGCCGCCCGAGGCGCCGCGCAACACGCCGTACAAGACCCACCTCGCGTACGTGAAGGAGCGCCGCACCGAGGACGACGGCGCCGCCCTCCTCGACGAGGCCCTCAGCGCCCTGCGCACCCGCCGCGGCACAGCCTGACGCCGGCCGGCCCCCGCACCTCTGAACGCTGAGAGCCCCCGCCCAGCTGGACGGGGGCTCTCGACGTTCAGGGCGTTCTCGGCGCCGGTGCCAGGGTGACCCGGGACCGGCGCCGGGACCGGATCAGGCCTTGGCGGCGTCCAGGGCCTTCGTCACGGTCTGCAGGAGCTCGTCCCACGAGACCTCGAACTTGGACACGCCCTCGTCCTCGAGCAGGTCGGTGACCTCGTTGATGTCGACGCCGAGGGAGGCCAGCGTGTCGAGCACCTGCTGGGAGTCCGCGGCGCGTCCCGAGACGGTGTCCCCGGAGATCTCGCCGTGGTCCGCCGTGGCCTCGAGCGTCTTCTCCGGCATCGTGTTGACGGTGTCCTTCGCGACGAGCTCCTCCACGTACATCGTGTCGCGGTAGGCCTCGTCCTTCACTCCCGTCGACGCCCATAGCGGACGCTGGTTGTGGGCGCCCGCGGAGGCGAGCTCCACGAAGCGCGGGGAGGCGAAGATCTCCTCGAACGCCGCGTAGGCGAGGCGCGCGTTGGCGATCCCGGTCCCGCCGCGGATGCCGTCGGCCTCCGCGGACCCGATGGCGTCGAGCCGCTTGTCCACCTCGGCGTCGACCCGCGAGATGAAGAACGACGCGACCGAGCGGATCGTCGACAGGTCGATACCCGCCTCGTGGGCGCGCTCCAGACCGTCGAGGTAGGCGGCGGCGACGGCGCGGTACCGGTCCAGGGAGAAGATCAGCGTGACGTTGACGCTGATGCCGGAGGCGATCGCCTCCGTGATGGCGGGGAGCCCCTCCTCGGTGGCGGGGATCTTGATCATCACGTTCGGGCGGTCGACACGGGCCCACAGCTCCTTGGCCTGAGCGATCGTGCCCGCGGTGTCGCGTGCCAGCCGCGGGTCGACCTCGATGGAGACGCGGCCGTCCTTCCCGCCGGTCGCCTCGAAGACAGGGGTGAACACGTCGCAGGCGTCGCGCACGTCGTCGGTGGTGATCGTCCCGACCGCCGACTCGACGTCGGCTCCGGCCGCGGCGAGCTCGGCGACCTGCGCGTCGTAGGCGGAGCCCGAGGACAGCGCGGACGCGAAGATCGTCGGGTTGGTCGTCACGCCGACGACGTTGCGGTCGTTGATGAGGGACTGCAGCGAGCCGTCGGTGAGGCGGTCGCGGGAGAGGTCGTCGAGCCACACGGACACGCCGTGGGACGAGAGATCGGACAAGGGGGTGGAAGTCATGCCGTCCTCCGTTGGTGGTGCGCTGGTGGTGAATTGACGCGGGCCGCGGCCGGCGTCTGCCGTCCGCGGCCCGTCGTCAGGTCTGCCGGGTGTCAGGCCCTGGTGGCCCCGATGGAGTCCTTGGCGGCGGCGACCACCGCGTCCGCGGTGATGCCGAGCTTCTCCATGACCTCGTCGCCCGGGGCGGACGCGCCGAAGCCCTCGATCGAGACGGACCGGCCGGCGTCGCCGACGAGGTCGCGCCAGGGCATGGCGAGCCCGGCCTCGACGCTCACCCGCGCCTTGACGCCCGAGGGGAGGACCTCCTCGCGGTAGGCCTCGTCCTGGTCGGCGAACCACTCGAAGCTGGGCAGGGAGACGACGCGGGCGCCGATCCCTTCCTGCTGGAGCGTCTCGCGGGCCGCGAGCGCGTGCTGCACCTCGGAGCCGGTGGCGAGCAGGAGGACGTCGACTGTCCCGGTCGGCGAGTCGGCCAGGACGTAGCCGCCCTTGAGGACGCCGTCCGCGGACGCCAGGCCGCTCTCGCCGCCGCGCTCGGGGTTGGGCAGGTTCTGGCGCGAGAGGATGAGGCCCACGGGACGCTCGGTCCGCTCGAGGATGCCGCGCCAGGCGACGGCGGTCTCCGCCGCGTCGGCCGGCCGGACGACGTCGAGGTCGGGAATCGCCCGCAGCGCGGTGAGGTGCTCGATCGGCTGGTGGGTCGGACCGTCCTCGCCGACGCCGACGGAGTCGTGCGTCCACACGTAGATGGACGGCGTGCCCATGATGGCGGCGACACGGACGGCACCACGCATGTAGTCGGAGAAGACGAGGAACGTCCCGCCGTAGGGGCGCGTGACGCTCGAGGCGGAGATGCCGTTGAGGATCGACCCCATGGCGTGCTCGCGGATGCCGAAGTGCAGCGTGCGGCCGTACTTGTTCCCGGGGAACTTCTTCGAGGCGCGCTCGACGGGCAGGAACGACGGCTCGCCGTCCATGGTCGTGTTGTTCGAGCCGGCGAGGTCGGCCGAGCCGCCCCACAGCTCGGGCAGCACCGGGGCGAGGGCGGAGAGGACCTTGCCCGACGCGGAACGCGTCGAGACGGCCTTGCCCGCCTCGAAGGTCGGGAGGCTGTCGGTCCAGCCCTCCGGGAGCTCCTTGGCGACGAGCCGGTCGAGCAGGGCGGCGCGCTCCGGGGCGGCGGTGCGCCATGCGTCGTAGGACTTCTGCCACTCGGCACGCTCGGCCGCGGCGCGGTCGGCGGCCTGCTTGCGGGTGCGGTCGATGACCTCGTCCGCGACCGCGAAGCTCTCTGCCGGGTCGAACCCGAGGACCTCCTTGGTGGCGGCGACCTCGTCCTCACCGAGCGCGGCGCCGTGGGCGGTGCCCGTGCCCTGGAGGGTGGGGGCGGGCCAGCCGATGACGGTGCGCAGCGCGATGAACGAGGGACGCCCGGTCTCGGCCTTGGCCGCCTCGATCGCCGCGAGGAGCGCGTCGGCGTCCTCCTTGTAGCCCGTGCCGCCCTGCGTGAAGTCGACGACCTGGACGTGCCAGCCGTAGGCCTCGTAGCGGGCGACCGTGTCCTCGGTGAACGCGATCGACGTGTCGTCCTCGATGGAGATCTTGTTGTCGTCCCAGAAGACGATGAGGTTGTCCAGGTTCTGCGTCCCGGCGAGCGAGCTGGCCTCGGAGGTCACGCCCTCCTGCAGGTCGCCGTCCGAGGCGATGACGTAGACGTGGTGGTCGAACGGCGAGGTGCCGGGGGCGGCGTCCGGGTCGAAGATGCCGCGCTCGCGCCGGGTGGCCATCGCCATGCCGACCGCGTTCGCGAGGCCCTGGCCCAGCGGGCCCGTGGTGACCTCGACGCCGTCGGTGTGGTGGTACTCCGGGTGGCCGGGGGTCTTCGAGCCCCACGCGCGCAGCGACTTCAGGTCCTCGATCTCGAGGCCGAAGCCCGCGAGGTAGAGCTGGACGTACTGCGTGAGGGAGGAGTGGCCCGCCGAGAGGACGAACCGGTCGCGACCGATCCAGCGGCTGTCGGCCGGGTCGTGGCGCATGACCTTCTGGTAGAGGAGGTAGGCGAGCGGGGCGAGGGCCATCGCCGTGCCCGGGTGCCCGTTCCCGCGCTTCTGCACGGCGTCCAGCGCGAGCAGACGTGCGGTGTCCACCGCCTTGAGGTCGAGCTCGTCGAGCACCGGTGCGTGGTCGTTCACGGGTTCCTCCAGTCGATCGGTCGAGATGCGCGATGACGCGCGTGCTTCTGACCAGAAGCCTAACGGCGCCCGGACGCGGCGGCTGCGTCGGCCGTCACCGTGGACGCCTCCGGGCGGGCGGGTACGATGGTCGCAGCCCCGTACGCCGTGCCCGGACCGGCCGCGCGCCGCGCGGGAGCCCCAGCAGAGAGGTGGTGCGCGTGACCGAGCGCGACCTGTCGACCGACCCGGTGACCGGGGACCCCGTCGAGCAGACCGACGGCGCGGCGACGAACGCCGGACCGCTCCACCCGGGGCGCCGCCGGTCGCGGCTCACGGCCTACATCGCGCTGACCAAGCCCCGTATCATCGAGCTGTTGCTGGTGACCACGCTGCCCACCATGGTGCTCGCCGCCGACGGCTGGCCGGGCTGGTGGAAGGTGATCGTCGCCCTCGTCGGCGGGGCGGTCGCCGCCGGGAGCGCCAACGCGTTCAACATGTACCTCGACCGGGACATCGACGCCGTGATGAACCGGACCCGTGAGCGCCCGCTCGTCACCGGGGAGATCCGGCCGCGCAACGCGCTGATCTTCGCCTTCGCGCTCGGCGTGGTGTCGGTGGTCTGGTTCGCGCTGCTCGCGAACCTCGTGGCCTCCGCGCTCACGCTCGCCGCGATCCTGCTCTACGTCGTCTTCTACACGATGATCCTCAAGCGGCGCACGAGCCAGAACATCGTCTGGGGCGGCGTGGCCGGCTGCATGCCCGTGGTCATCGGCTGGTCGGTCGTCACCGGCTCGCTGGACTGGCCCGCGCTCCTGCTGTTCCTCGTCGTCTTCTTCTGGACGCCCCCGCACTACTGGCCGCTGTCGATGAAGTTCACCGGCGACTACCAGCGGGCCGGCGTGCCGATGCTCGGTGCCGTCGCCGGTGCGACGACGGTCGCGAAGCACGGGCTGGTCTACGCCGCGCTCACCGTGGCCACCTCGCTCGCGCTCGTCCCGGTGGCCGGCATGGGCTGGTTCTACACGGCGGCCGCGGTCGCCTCCGGCGGGTGGTTCCTCTACGAGTGCGTGATGCTCGTCCGCCTCTCGGCCCGCCCCCGCGAGGGGCGTCGTCGGGCGATGCGGGTCTTCCACGGCTCGATCACCTACCTCTCGGTACTGTTCCTCGCCGTCGCGATCGACCCGTTCATCCCGTGACCGTCCGGCCATGACCGGGGACGCCCTGCGCGGCGCGCTCGACCAGTACCTCGCCCACCTCGGCGTCGAGCGGGGCCTGTCGCCCCACACCGTCGCGGCGTACCGGCGTGATCTCACCCGCTACGCGGACCACCTGCGGGCGCGCGGCCGCACCTCGATGGCCGACGTCGTCGCGGCGGACGTCGCCGACCTCGCCCCCGTCCTGCGCGAGGGTGCCGACGGCGGCCGCCCGCTGGCCGCGTCGTCGGCGGCCCGGGCGGTGACCGCCGCGCGCGGCTGGCACCGGTTCGCGCTCGAGGAGGGGCTCGTGGCGGACGACGTCTCCGCCGGCGTGCGGCCACCCACCCAGGGCAGGCGCCTGCCGAAGGCGATCCCGCTCGCCGACGTCGAGTCGCTGATCGAGGCGGCACGCCGCGCCGAGGAACCCCTCGGCGTGCGGGACGCCGCCCTCGTCGAGGTCCTCTACGGCACCGGCGCCCGGATCTCCGAGGCGGTCGGGCTCGCCGTGGACGACGTGGACCTCGAGGTCCGGGCCGTCCGGCTGTTCGGCAAGGGACGCAAGGAACGGGTGGTCCCGCTCGGCGGGCCGGCCGCGGACGCCGTCGGGGCCTATCTCGTGCGGGGGCGGCCCGCCCTCGCCGCGAAGGGCCGGGGGACGCCGTCGCTCTTCCTCAACACGCTCGGCCGGCCGCTCTCGCGCCAGAGCGCCTGGGGCGTGCTGCGGGCCGCGGGGGAGCGCGCCGGCCTCGGTACCGACCACCTCTCGCCCCACACGCTGCGCCACTCCTTCGCCACCCACCTCATGGCCGGTGGCGCCGACGTCCGCGTGGTCCAGGAGCTCCTCGGGCACGCCTCGGTGACGACCACGCAGATCTACACGGCCGTGACGATCCAGGCGCTGCGTGAGGTCTATGCGACCAGCCACCCCCGCGCGCTCGCGGACCGGCTGGCACCGCGCCCGTGAAGTGGGCCACCATGGGGGCCCGTCGTCGACACCGGAGGACCTCATGAACGCCCACGTCCCGGCCACACCCGCCTGGCAGGCCCTCTCGGCCCACCACGCCGAGATCCGGGGGGCGCACCTGCGGGAGATGTTCGCGGCCGACGACGACCGCGGCACCCGTCTGACGGCGCAGCTCGGCGACCTCTACGTCGACTACTCGAAGAACCGCGTGACCGGCGAGACGCTCGACCTCCTGAGGGACCTCGCCCGAGAGGTCGACCTCGAGGGACGCACGGCGGCCATGTTCGCCGGCGAGCACATCAACGCCACCGAGGACCGCGCCGTCCTGCACACCGCCCTGCGTCTGCCGCGCGACGCGGAGCTGGTGGTCGACGGCCAGGACGTCGTCGCCGACGTGCACGAGGTCCTGGACCGGATGGCGACCTTCGCCGGGCAGGTGCGCTCGGGGGAGTGGACCGGCGCGACCGGCAAGGCCATCACGACCGTGATCAACATCGGGATCGGTGGCTCCGACCTCGGCCCGGCCATGGCGCACCGCGCGCTGGCCGCCTACGCCGACCCGCGGATCGACGTCCGCTTCGTGTCCAACATCGACGGCGACGACATCGCCGCGGCGCTCGAGGGCGCTAACCCGGAGGAGACGCTGTTCGTCGTCGCGTCCAAGACCTTCGGCACCATCGAGACGCTGACGAACGCCCGGACGGCCCGCTCCTGGCTGGTCGACGTCCTCGGCGAGGACGCCGTCGCCAAGCACTTCGTGGCCGTCTCGACCGCCGCCGAGAAGGTCGCCGACTTCGGCATCGACACCGACAACATGTTCGGGTTCTGGGACTGGGTCGGCGGCCGGTACTCCTTCACCTCGGCCGTCGGGCTCTCGCTGATGATCGCGATCGGTGAGGAGGCCTACCGCGAGATGCTGGACGGCTTCCACACCGTCGACGAGCACTTCCGCACGGCCCCGCTCGAGGAGAACGTGCCCGCGACCCTCGCCCTGATCAAGGTGTGGAACCGGAACCTCCTCGGCGCCTCGACGTCGGCCGTCCTGCCCTACGCGCAGGACCTCGGCCGGTTCGCCGCCTACCTCCAGCAGCTGGACATGGAGTCGAACGGCAAGCACGTGCGCATGGACGGCACCACGGTGGAGACGGACACCGGCCCGGTGGTCTGGGGCGAGCCGGGCACCAACGGGCAGCATGCCTTCTACCAGCTCATCCACCAGGGTACCGAGCTCGTCCCCGCGGACATGATCGGCTTCGTCCGGCCGGCGCACGACGAGGTCGCGCTGCACCACGACCTGCTGACGGCCAACCTGCTGGCCCAGTCCGAGGCGCTGGCCTTCGGCAAGACGGAGGAAGAGGTGCGGGCCGACGGCGTGGCCGAGGAGCTCGTGCCCCACAAGACGTTCACCGGCAACCGTCCGACGACGACGATCCTCGCCCCGCGCCTGACCCCCTCCGTCCTCGGCCAGCTCGTCGCGCTCTACGAGCACGAGGTGTTCGTCCAGGGCGTCGTGTGGGGGATCAACTCCTTCGACCAGTGGGGCGTCGAGCTCGGCAAGGTGCTCGCCACCCGGATCGCGGAGGAGCTCACCTCGGACGACGGGCCCGCCGCGGACGCCCACGACTCCTCGACGTCGGAGCTCATCCGCCGCTACCGGGCGGCCCGCCGCTCCTGACCCACCCCTCCTCTTCGCCGAGATTGCGGTTGGTCGGCGCCGAGATTGCGGGTGGTCCGCGCGCGACCACCCCGGTCGCGTGTGCGGTTCGACGGGGCGTCTCCCGATATGCCCACGTGCCGAGCCAGGTCGAGCTTCCGCGCGTGACCGTTTGTACAAGTGGGTGCTTGTAGTAGCCTTCCTCGGGACGAGGGGGTAGTCGATGACCGCAGCACCGGGCACGCAGCTCGATATGGCTCTGCGCGCGCTCGCGGACGCCAACCGGCGGGCGATCCTCGCCGTCGTCCGGGACGGCCCTCGGCCCGTGGGCGTCATCGCGGAGGCGTCGGGACTCTCGCAGCAGACGGCGTCGCACCACCTCGCCGTTCTCCGCGACGCCGGGCTCGCCACCAGGCAGCGCGAGGGGACCCGCCACCTGTACGCGGTCCGCACGGACGGCGTCGAAGCCGTACGCGACTATCTCGACGGCTTCTGGCCCAGCAGGCTCGCCGCCCTCAAGGCGGCCGTCGAGGGTGGGAGCGCCGACGGGGAGAACCGCACCGAGGCACCGGGCGTGGCTGACCCGCGAGGAAGTGACGGGTCCGATGGCTGAGCACCGCTCGTCGGTCGAGATCGCCGCCGGCCCCGACGCCGTCTTCGACCATCTCGTCACCGCGGACGGGATGACCGCGTGGATGGGTACCCACGCCGAGCTCGACGCACGCGTGGGCGGGCGGTTCGCCGTCGACGTCGCCGGGCACCCGGTCCGCGGGACGTTCCTTGTCGTCGACCGCCCCCGCCGGGTCGTCGTCACGTGGGGCTTCGCGGGCAGCGCGGACCTCCCGCCCGGCACCTCCCGCGTCTCCTTCACCCTGACCCCGACCCGTTCGGGCACCCGGGTCGACCTTGTCCACGGCGACCTGCCGGACCTGGACGTGCCCGGACACGCCGCCGGCTGGGCCCACTTCACCGAGCGCCTCGCGCGTGCTGCCGCCGGGACCGACCCCGGACCCGACCGATGGCGTCCGGAGGACCTGGACGCCGACACCCCGAGCACGTCTGGAGCGCCATGACCGAGCAGACCACGCCCACGACCACGACTGCGCCGACCCCCGCGCCCCACCCGGCCGACGTCGTCGAGGAGTTCCACCGCGCATGGACGCGCGGGGAGATCGACCGCGCGATGACGCTGGTGGCCGAGGACGTCGTCGTCCGTGCGCCGGGGGAGGACCTCGACGGCAGGTCGGCCTACCGCGAGTTCCTCGAGGGGTTTGCTCCCATGCTCACCGGCATCGGCGAGATCGCCGCGCTGGCGGACGGCGAGCGCGTCGTGCGGTTCTACTACCCGCGCACCGCCAGCACGAGCACCGCCCCCGCCGCGGAGCTCTTCACCGTGCGCGACGGATTCATCGCCGAGAACGTGCTGATCTTCGACCGGATGTCCTACGCGCCGCCGCAGGAGGAGCGGTGACGGCAGCCCGGACCGCGCTCGTCGAACGCCTGCGCGCGCACCTCGCGCACGAGCCGACGACGCGCGAGCAGCCGATGTTCGGCGGGGTCGCCGTGCTGGTCCGCGACGAGATGGTCGTCTCCGCGGGCAAGGACGGGTCCCTGCTCGTGCGGGTCGCGCGCGCGGACGACCCGGACCTCGTCGCACTGCCGGGCGCGCGCCGGGCCGAGATGGGGACGGGCAGGAGCATGGGGCCCGGCTGGATCACGGTGGCGGCCTCGGCTCTCGCGGACGACGCCGGGCTGACCGCCTGGGTCGCTCGGGCCATGGAACGCAACCGCGCGGTCACCGCGCCCTGAACTGCTCCCGACGAGCCCGCCGCGGGTCCTCCCGCGGCGTCCCGGGCCCGAGGGAGGTGCCCGTTGCGCGGCCCGGCGGCCAACTCGACTAACCTTGACCCAATGAACAGCGAGCAGCCGACCCTGGACGCCGCCGGGAACGACCCGGCCGCGCCGATCGCCTGGGGCGACGAGGACTTCCCGGTGCCCGCCCCGCTGCCCGGCCACGGCCCCGCCCGCGTCATCGCCATGTGCAACCAGAAGGGCGGCGTCGGGAAGACGACGACGACGATCAACCTCGGCGCCGCGCTCGCGGAGTACGGCCGCAAGGTGCTCATCGTCGACTTCGACCCGCAGGGCGCCGCGTCGGCCGGGCTCGGGATCAACGCCAACGAGCTCGAGCACACCGTCTACCAGCTGATCATGGAGCGCCGCCCCGACGTGCGGTCCGCGATCCTGCCGAGCCCCGTCGTGGACCTGGACGTGCTGCCGGCGAACATCGACCTCTCGGCCGCCGAGGTGCAGCTCGTGGGTGAGGTGGCGCGCGAGCAGGCTCTCGCGCGCGTCATCGCCCCCGTGCTCGACGACTACGACGTCATCATCATCGACTGCCAGCCCTCGCTCGGACTGCTCACGGTCAACGCGCTGACCGCCGCGCACGGCGTCCTCATCCCGCTCGAGGCCGAGTTCTTCGCGCTGCGCGGCGTGGCGCTGCTCGTCGAGACGATCGAGAAGGTCACCGACCGGCTCAACCCGCGCCTGCGGATCGACGGGATCCTCGCCACGATGGTCGACCTGCGCACGCTGCACTCGCGCGAGGTCCTCGACCGCGTGCGCGAGGCCTTCGGCGACAAGGTGTTCCGCACCGTCATCTCGCGCACCGTGAAGTTCCCGGACGCGTCCGTCGCGGCCGAGCCGATCACCAGCTACGCACCCACGCACCCGGGGGCGGACGCCTACCGGCGCCTCGCCCGCGAGCTCGTCGCCCGCGGCGATGCAGCCTGAGACGGACGTGACCGGGGCGGTCCCGGAGCTCACCGCGGAGGAGGCCGCGCTCGCCGAGGAGGGCGGTTTTTCCGTCGTCCTCGACAACTTCTCCGGCCCGTTCGACCTGCTGCTCTCGCTCATCTCGAAGCACCGGCTCGACGTCACCGAGGTCGCGCTCGCCCGGGTGACCGACGAGTTCATCGCGTACCTGGCCGCCGCCGACGTGTGGGACCTCGACGAGGCGAGCGAGTTCGTCGTCGTCGCCGCGACCCTCCTCGACCTCAAGGCCGCGCGCCTGCTGCCGCGCGGCGAGGTCGAGGACGCCGAGGACCTGGCCCTGCTCGAGGCCCGCGACCTGCTCTTCGCGCGGCTGCTCCAGTACCGCGCCTACAAGTCCGTCTCCGAGGACCTCGCCGAGGCGTGGGAGCGCGGGGCGCGGTCCTGGCCCCGCTCGGTCCCGCTCGAGCCGCACCTCGCCGCGCTGCTCCCGGAGCTCGTGTGGTCGGTGGGCCCCCACGACCTCGCCCGGCTCGCCGCGAGCGCGATGGCGGGCCGCCCCGCGCCGCCGGGCGTCGGCGTCGACCACCTGCACGACCCGCTCGTGCCCGTCCCGGGGCAGGCGGCGCTCCTCGTCGACCGGCTGAGGCGCGGACGCACCCTGACGTTCCGCCGGCTCGTCGACGACGCCCCGACGACGGGGCACGTGGTCTCCCGGTTCCTCGCCCTCCTCGAGCTCTTCCGCCAGGGTGCCGTCGCGTTCGAGCAGGCCGAGGCCCTCGCCGAGCTGACCGTCCGGTGGACGGGCCCGGAGCAGGGCGACGTCGTGGTGGGGGACCCGACCCTCGACGACGGGCAGAACGCCGCGGAGACCGAGGACCCGGACGCCGGGACGAACGAGGAGACGACCGACGCGTGAGCACCGAACCCACCCAGGAGACCCTCGACGAGGTGCACGCCCGCCCCGGGGCCGACGAGCTGCACGCCGCGATCGAGGGCGTGCTGATGATCGTGGACGACCCGGTCGCCGCCACCGACCTCGCGGGCGTGCTCGGTGTCCCGACCGCCCTCGTCGACGAGGCGCTGAACGAGCTGGCCGCGGAGTACCGGGGCGAGCGCGGGGGCCGGCGCCGGGGCTTCGAGCTCCGCCAGGTCGGCGGAGGCTGGCGGATCTACTCCTCGCCGGCGGTCGCCGACGTCGTCGGGAGGTTCGTCGTCGACGGCCAGACCGCGCGGCTCACCCAGGCCTCCCTCGAGACGCTCGCCGTCATCGCCTACCGGCAGCCCGTCACGCGCGGCCGGGTGGCCTCGGTGCGCGGCGTCAACGTCGACGGCGTCGTCCGCACCCTGCTGGCCCGCGGGCTCGTGGAGGAGGCCGGCCAGGACGGCGAGGGCGGCGCCATGACCTTCCGCACCACCACCACCTTCCTCGAGCGGATGGGGCTCGGCTCGCTCGACGAGCTCCCGCCGCTCGCCCCGTACCTGCCCGACCTCGACGCCGACCTCGGCCTCGACCCGACCGACGGAGCCTCATGACCGACCCCCACACGCCCGACGGAGTCCGGCTGCAGAAGGTGCTCGCCGGTGCCGGCGTGGCCTCGCGCCGCGCGTCCGAGGACCTCATCGCCGCCGGACGCGTGAGCGTCGACGGACAGGTGGTGCGCGAGCTCGGCACCCGCGTGGACCCGGCGACGGCCGTCATCCACGTCGACGGCGCCCGCGTGCAGCTGGACGACCGCTACCTCACGCTCGTGCTCAACAAGCCGCGCGGCGTGGTCTCGACGATGGACGACCCCGACGGCCGGGCGTCGCTCGCCCAGTACGTCGAGGGGCGCCCCGAGCGGCTCTTCCACGTGGGCCGGCTCGACGCCGACTCCGAGGGGCTGCTCCTGCTCACCAACGACGGCGACCTCGCCCACCGACTCACCCACCCGTCCTTCGAGGTGCCGAAGACCTACCTCGCCACCGTGGAGGGCCGGATCTCCAAGGCCGTGTCCGCCCAGCTGCGCGAGGGGCTCGAGCTGGAGGACGGGTTCGTGCGCCCGAACGAGGTGACGATCAAGGACACCGCGCCCGAGGCGACGCTCGTCGAGATCGTGCTGCACGAGGGCCGCAACCACATCGTCCGGCGCATGTTCGAGCAGGTGGGCCACCCGGTGACCCGGCTCCTGCGCACCAGGATCGGCTCGATCGTGCTCGGCGACCTCAGGCCCGGGCGCACCCGCGCGATCGCGGGGCCCGAGCTGGGCGCCCTCATGGCGTCCGTCGGGATGTAGCAGGCGCTCCGCCGTCGGGGCCCGGCGCGGTCGTCGTGCCGGGGACGGTGTCGACGCCGCGCGTGGCCTCAGCGGGGGACGTTGTCGACGGCGGGCGCGGTGTCAGCGGGGGACGAGCCCCGTGGCGGCGGCGGTGAGCTCGAGCGACCGCAGCCGGTCGTCGGCGTCGACGTCGAGCGGCGAGACGATGAGCTCGTCGGCGTCCACGGACGCGGCGAACTCGTCGAGGGAGCCGCGCACCTGGTCACCCGTGCCGACGGCCGTGTAGCGCAGCTGGTGGGCGACCTGCTGCCCCTGCGGGCCGGCGAGGACCTGGTCGAGCTGGACGTCGGTGACGTCGGCGGCGACCTCCGGCCTGAGCATGCTGCGCAGCCTGGCCCTGCGCGCCGTCGCGAACCTCGTCTGAGCCCGCTCCGCGTCGTCGGCCGCGATGACGTTGACCCCGGCGATGAGGTACGGCGCCTCGAGCTGGTCCGACGGCGTGAAGCCCTCCCGGTAGGCCGCGGCCGCCTGGTGGAGCAGGTCGGGCGCGAAGTGGGACGCGAAGGCGTAGGGGAGGCCGAGGGCGGCGGCCAGCTGCGCGCCGAAGAGGCTCGAGCCGAGGATGAACAGCGGCACGTCCGTGCCCGCGCCGGGGATCGCCCGCACGCCGTCGACGACCGACTCGTCGCGGAGGTAGCCGCGGAGCTCGACGACGTCCTGCGGGAACGACTCCGAGGATGCCGGTGTGCGACGCAACGCTTGCATCGTCACGCGGTCGCTTCCCGGCGCGCGCCCCAGCCCGAGGTCGATCCGGCCTGGGAAGAGGGTCGCCAGTGTGCCGAACTGCTCGGCGATGACGAGCGGGGAGTGGTTCGGCAGCATGACGCCGCCGGCACCGAGGCGGATCGTCGACGTGTGCGCGGCGACGTGACCGATGAGGACGCTCGTCGCGCTCGAGGCGATGGTCGGCATGTTGTGGTGCTCGGCGTACCAGACCCGCCCGTAGCCCACCCGCTCCGCGGTCTGCGCCAGCTCGACGCTCGCCCGGAGGCTGTCTCGCGCCGTCCTTCCGGGGCCGATCGTCGCGAGGTCGAGGACGGAGAGGGAGAGAGGCATGTCAGCGACAACCGGACGGCGCACGGAGTATTCCGCGGGTGCCCGGCACCGGTAGGCTGACGTGGCATGGCTCACCTTCTTCGGCTCGACTCCTCCGCCCGCCCCGACGGGTCCGTCTCGCGCGAGATCACGGACGCCTTCGCCGACGCGTGGCGCTCGGTCGACGGCGCCACGGTGACCTGGCGCAACCTGCACAGCGACCCGCTCCCGCACCTGCCGCACGCCGACCTGCACTGCGCACCGCCGCTGCGTCCGAAGGGCGCGACGATCAGCCACGCGGCCGAACGGTTCCAGCTCGAGCTCGTCGGTGAGCTCATCGGCGCCGACGTCGTCCTCATCGGCGCGCCTCTCTACAACTACTCCCTGCCATCGACGCTCAAGGCGTGGCTCGACCACGTCCACGTCCTCGGCATGACCGCACCGTTCCTCAAGCTCGACAGCCGGCCGGTCGCCGGACGCCCCGCCGTCGTCGTCTCCACCCGGGGCGCCGTCTACGACGACCCCGCGGGACCGGCCGACCACGCCCGTCCGGTCCTCGACACCGTCCTCGGGAGCGCCATGGGGATGGACGTCACGTACATCGGCGCCGACGCGACGCTCGCCGAGCTCGTCCCCGAGCTGGAGCCGCTGCGCTCCCGGGCGGCCGACGAGCGGCAGGCGGCGCTGACGCGGGCGCGCGAGCTGGGGGAGCGGCTGGCCCGCGAGGCTCAGGCGCCGACGACGGCATGACCGCCCCGTTGTTCGCCCCGGCGGTGCGGGTCGGGGTGTCCGGCGCGCCGGCGGCCGGACGGCTCGCCCGGGCGCGCACGGCCGTGACGTCGGCCTCCGCGCGGCGCGACGCCGTCGACGAGCGTCCCCCGCCTCGGCACGGTGCACCGGCCCGGCGCCGTCGCTGGGCTAACCTTCCCCGGTGACCGCCGATCTTCCCAGCCCCGCCGCGGCCACCACCGGCCCCGTGCGCATCGTGGGTACCGGACTGCTCGGCGCCAGCCTCGGTCTCGCCCTGATGGCACGCGGCGTGCCGGTCCAGCTGGCCGACACCTCACCCGTCTCCCTCGCCCTCGCGCGTGACCTCGGCGCCGGGGAGATCCCCGACGACGCGCCTCGCGCCGACCGTGAGGCGGCACCTGACGGCGGAGCAGGGGATCGGGACGGGAGGCCCGGCGTCGGGCCCGAGAAAACACCCCTCACTCGTGGGAGCGCGAGCCCCACGCTCGTGGTGGTGGCGACACCGCCCGACGTCGCGGCCGAGGTCGTGCTGCGCGAGCTCGCCGACCACCCGGGCGCCGTCGTCACCGACGTGGCCTCGGTGAAGTCCGTCGTCGCCGACGAGGTCCTCGCCGGCGCCGGCGAGGCGGCCCACCGCTACGTCGGCTCGCACCCGATGGCCGGGCGGGAGCGCTCCGGCGCCACCGGCGCGGACGCCGACCTGTTCGCCGGCCGCCCCTGGGTGGTGGTGCCGTCGGAGCGCACCGACGCCCGGGCGGTGTCGGCCGCGCGCCTGCTCGCCCAGGACGTGGGCTCCTTCGTCGTCGAGCTGGGGGCGCAGGAGCACGACCGCGCCGTGGCCGTCGTCTCCCACCTGCCGCAGGTCCTGTCCTCCGTGCTCGCGGGCCGGCTCGCCGTCGCAGAGGAGGGGGCCCTCGAGCTCGCCGGCCAGGGACTGCGGGACACCACCCGCATCGCCGCCGCCGACGCGCGGCTGTGGACCGCGATCCTCACCGGCAACGCGGCGGCGCTGTCCACCGAGCTGCGCGCCGTCCGCGGATCGATCGACGACGTGCTCGCCGCGCTGGACGCGGGCGTCGCCGACCCGCTCGCCCCGGGGGCCATCGGCCCGCTCGCGGACACGATTCGCACCGGCAACGAGGGGGCCGCCCGGATCCCGGGCAAGCACGGCGGGGCGCCGCGGCGCTACGCCGAGGTCAGCGTGCTGGTGCCGGACACCGCAGGCTCGCTGGGGCGGCTGTTCTCCGAGGTCGGCGAGGCGGGCGTCAACATCGAGGACCTCGGCATCGAGCACTCGGCCGGCCAGCGGGTCGGTCTCGTGCGCCTCTCGGTCGTCCCGTCGGCGGCCGCCGGGCTCGAGACCGAGCTCGACCGACGCGGCTGGAGGGTCGTCGCACCATGACCGACAACGCAGTGGACCCGGCCGAGCGCTGGCCCGACCTGCCCGCGCGCGGCACCGGACTGATGGTCGCCCTCGACGGGCCGGCCGGGTCGGGCAAGTCGACCGTCTCCCGCCGGGTCGCCGGCGAGCTCGGACTCGCCTACCTCGACACCGGCGCGATGTACCGCGCCGCCACGCACTGGTGCCTCACCGGTGGCCTCGACCTGGAGACCCCCGACCCCGAGGCGGTCGCCGCGCGGGTCGCGCAGATGCCGCTGTCGATGGTCCTGGACCCCGGGCGGCCCCGCACGGTCGTCGACGGCGAGGACGTCTCCGGAGCGATCCGCACGCCGCAGCTCACCCGGCGGGTCGCCGCCGTGGCCTCCAACCTCGCCGTGCGCGCCGACCTCGGCCGGCGGCAACGGACGATCCTCGTCGACGAGACCACCCCGGGCCAGGACTCAGTCTCGGACGGCCGCGGCGTCGTCGCCGAGGGGCGCGACGTCACCACGGTGCTCGCCACCGACGCCGACGTCCGGCTGCTGCTCACCGCCAGCGAGGAGGCGCGGCTCGCGCGCCGCGCACGCGAGGTGCGGGGCAGCACCGACGCCGACGCCGTCGAGGCCACCCGCGAGGAGGTCCTGGCCCGCGACCGCACGGACTCCGCGACGACGAGCTTCCTCACCGCCGCCGGCGGCGTGACGACCCTCGACACCTCCGACCTCTCCCTCGACGAGGTCGTCGCCGCCGTCGTCGCCCTGGTCACCGAGAGGAGCCGATGATGACCGACGCCGACAGTCCCACGCGCGGCCGGCGCACGCGCGCCGACGACATCCTGCGCTGGGGGCCCGTGTGGTCCCGCCACGTGGGCAGGTTCCTCGCTCACGTCTGGTGGGACACCACCGTGATCGGGGCCGAGAACCTGCCGGCGGACGGGCCGGTGCTCGTGGCCTCCAACCACACCGGGATCGTGGACGGCCCGCTGCTGCACGGGATCCTCCCGCGCGGGTCGCACATGCTCGTCAAGCAGGAGTTCTGGGACAACCCGATCGGGTTCCTCATGACGCTGTCCGGGCAGATCCCCGTCGACCGCCGAGCCGGCCGCAACGCCCTCCAGGTCGGCAAGCAGCTCCTGTCCGAGGGGCGCGTCGTCGGCATCTTCCCCGAGGGCACGCGCGGCCGCGGCGACGCCTCGAGCGTGCACGCCGGGGTCGCCTGGCTCGCGGTGCAGAGCGGCGCGCCCGTCGTGCCCGTGGCGATCCTCGGGACCCGCCCGCCGGGCGCTCCCCGCAACTTCGTCTCCCCGCCGAGGGCGGACCTCACCGCCGTCATCGGCACGCCGCTCGACATCGAGGTGCCCGCCGGGGCGTCCGGCCGCACCGCCATCACCACCGCCATGGACCAGATCGGGCGGGCCCTCTCGGCCCATGTCTCCGACTCCGTGGCCCGCACCGGGATCCCGCTCCCGGACGACGAGGACTCCACATGACCGAGAACGACCCGACCATGCCCACCCCCGACGGCGAGATGCCCACCGACCCCGGCTTCGCCGTCGGGGACTGGGACTCCGACGAGGCGCCCGAGGCGCCGCACGTCCCAGCCGAGGACGAGGCCGAGGAGGCCCGGCACGCCGAGGCGCTCCTCGCCGGGCTCCGGCAGTACGAGCTCGGCGACGAGGACCTCGAGGTCCTCGACGGCGAGGGGGAGCTCCACACCGGCGAGGAGATCGAGGCCGGCCTCCCGGTGCTCGCCGTCGTCGGCCGCCCCAACGTCGGCAAGTCCACGCTCGTCAACCGCATCATCGGCCGCCGCGAGGCCGTCGTGCAGGACACGCCCGGCGTCACGCGCGACCGCGTGAGCTACCCGGCCGAGTGGGCCGGGCGCCGCTTCACGCTCGTCGACACCGGCGGCTGGGAGGTCGACGTCCGCGGGCTCGACGCCCAGGTCGCGCAGGCCGCCGAGACGGCGGTCGAGCTCTCGGACGCCGTCCTGTTCGTCGTCGACGCCACCGTCGGCCCCACCGGCACCGACGAGCGCGTCGTCCAGCTCCTGCGCCGCTCCGGCAAGCCGGTCGTCCTCGTCGCCAACAAGGTCGACTCCGCCCACCAGGAGCCGGACGCCGCGCTGCTGTGGTCCCTCGGCCTCGGCGAGCCGCACCCGGTCTCCGCCATGCACGGTCGCGGCAGCGGCGACGCGCTCGACGCCGCGATGGCCGCCCTTCCGGCGGTCTCCGCCGTCGCCGCACCCCTCCCGCCGGGCGGGCCGCGGCGCGTCGCGCTCGTCGGCCGCCCCAACGTCGGCAAGTCCTCCCTCCTCAACTCGCTCGTCGGCGCCGAGCGCGTGGTGGTCAGCGAGATCGCCGGCACCACGCGCGACCCGGTCGACGAGGTGGTCCACCTCGACGACCGCGCCTGGTGGTTCGTCGACACCGCCGGCATCCGGCGCCGCGTCCACCAGACTCGCGGGGCGGACTACTACGCGTCGATCCGCACCCAGGCCGCGATCGAGCGCGCCGAGGTCGGGGTGGTCCTCATGGACTCCTCCGAGCCGCTCACCGAGCAGGACCTCCGGGTGGTGCAGCAGGTCGTCGACGCCGGGCGCGCGCTCGTCATCGTGATGAACAAGTGGGACCTCGTCGACGACGAGCGGCGCCACCAGCTGACGCGGGAGATCGACCAGGACCTCGTGCAGGTGACCTGGGCGCCGCGGATCAACCTCGCGGCGCGGACCGGCTGGCACACCAACCGGCTCACCCGCGCGCTCGACGCGGCGCTGCGCTCGTGGGACACGCGCATCCCCACCGGTCGGCTCAACTCCTTCCTCGGCGAGCTCGCCGCCGCGCACCCGCACCCGGTGCGCGGGGGGAAGCAGCCCCGCATCCTCTTCGCCACCCAGGTCTCGACCCGGCCTCCGCGCTTCGTCCTGTTCGCCTCCGGGTTCATCGAGGCGGGCTACCGCCGGTTCGTCGAGAACCGGTTGCGCTCGGAGTTCGGGTTCGTCGGCACGCCGATCGAGATCTCCGTGCGCGTGCGCGAGAAGCGCCGCCGTGCCTGATCCCTCCCGCCCCGCGGACGACCGATCGGCCATGGCCGGCCGACCGGGCGGGGCCGAGCGACCGGCCGCGACGGGACGGCCGGGCGGGGGCGAGGATCCGGTGCGCGTCGACCAGCCGGGTCGGGGCGAGCGGCTCGGCTTCGCCGTCGGGGACGTGTTCATGGGCGGCGCATCGTCCCTGATCTCGGTGATGTACCTGATCTTCCTCACCGACGTCGTGGGCCTGCGCCCGGGCCTCGCCGGCTCGGTCGTCCTCGTCGCGAAGATCTGGGACGCGGTCAACGACCCGCTCATGGGCGCACTGTCCGACCGCACGCGCACCCGGTGGGGCCGGCGCCGCCCTTTCATGGTGGTCGGCGCCCTCCTGCTGGTGCCCGCGATGGCGCTCTTCTGGCTGCCGCAGGTGCCCGCGACCGGCCAGCTCGGGATGTTCACGTGGGCCGTCGGCTCCTACCTGCTCTACGCGAGCGTGCAGACCGTCATGGCGGTGCCCTACGCGTCGCTGTCCTCCGAGATCGCCACCGACTACGACGTCCGCAACCGGGCGAACACCCTGCGCCTGCTGCTCTCGACGATCTCCTCCGCGGTGTGCACGCTGGCTGCGGGCTGGCTGTTCGAGGCCTACCGGGAGGGCGAGCTCTCGATCACCGCCCTCTACGTGGGCGTGGTCCTCGGCTTCGGTGCCGTCTTCACGCTCTGCGTGCTCACCTCGGCGATCGTGTCCCGCGAACGCACGCCGCTTCCCGAGGTGCACGAGCCGGTGAGCCCGTCGACGTTCGTCGCCCCGCTGCGGCTCGCGAGCTTCCGCCGCCTGCTCGGCATGTACCTCAGCCACTCGCTCGCGCTCGACATCATCACGGCCTCGCTCCTGTACTACACGCTCTACGTCGTCACCGGTGCGTCCTCGCAGGTGGTGCTCGGGACGTTCATCGCGATCAACGTCATCGCCTACCCCGTCGTCACGACGCTCGTCGGCCGGGTCTCCAAGCAGCGCATCTACCGCACGCTGCTGCCGCTGGGGATCGTCGCCGTCCTCGGGGTGGCGTTCTTCCCCGGCTCGTGGCCGGTGTGGGGCGCGTACGGGCTCGCGGCACTGGTGGCCATCGGCATGGCCGGGGCCCAGCTCATGCCCTGGGTGATGTTCGGCGACGTCCTCGACGACGCGGAGCTCACCACCGGGCGACGTGACGCCGGCTCGTTCAGCGGGCTCATGACGTTCACGCGTGGACTCGCCACGGCCGTGGTGGTCCAGGTCATCGGCCTGGTCCTCGAGCTCACGGGGTACGCGGCCCCCGAGGGCAGCGAGGTCGTCGTCCAGTCGGTCCCCACCCAGTGGGGGATCCGGCTCGTCCTGGCGATCGGCGTCGCCGGTCTTCTCTCCCTAGGCTGGTGGCTCTCGCGCCGGTACCCGATCGGCCGGGACCGCGCTCTCGCGACAGCGGCCGAGCTGCGCGCGCGGCGGGAGCACCGGGGGGAGGGGTGATGGCACGACGTCTGTTCGGGCTCGGATCCTCCCCGATCCGCCCGTCCTACGACCCGGGGATGGCCCGGAAGATGGGTCCCGCGGGGCTCGCCGACCTGCCGGAGCTCGTGGCAGGGCGGGCGATCGACGTCGAGCCGTTGCTCGAGCGCGTGCGGTTCGTCGACTCGCGCATCGACTGCGCGGACTTCCGGGCGCTCACGCTCGCCCGCGTGGTCCACGCCGACATGTCGGGGGACGGCGGCGAGGAGCGGTGGCGGCTCCCCGCCGACGTCGCCGAGCGGGTCGCCGGCGCACTGACCGGGTTCCGCTACTCGCACGACGTCCCCGGCGACGACTCGATGTGCCTGTGGTCGGAGAACCACCAGGTGGTCGTGGCCGTGGCCGAGCACGCGGCCGGGCTGGCCTACCCCGGAAGGCGGTTCTCGGCGTCGGGCGCGACGGGCGCGGAGCACGCCGCGGGAGCGGCGGCGCGGCTGCGGACCTGGCTCGCCGACCGGTTCCGTATGGGGTTCATCGAGTGGCTCTCGCCCACGTACTACGAGGAGGACGCGGCCGCACTCGCCGTCCTCGTCGACGTCACCGACGACGACGACCTGCGCGAACGCGCGCGCGGCGTCCTCGACCTGCTCGCGATCGACCTCGCCCTGCACTCGGCCGACGGGCTCCTCGTGGGCAGCGCCGGCCGCGCCTACGCCGCCGAGAAGAAGGCGCCGTGGACTCAGCAGGTCGCGCCGGTCATCGCTCACCTCCTGGGAGGCTCCCGGGCGGTGGAGAGCGGTGAGGCCCACGAGGACGACGGGGCCGGTGGCGCGGCCCGCGACGACGATGCCGCCGTCGACGGCGGGCCCGATGACGTGGCCGGGGGCGCGGCCCACGACGGCGGTGCGGGCGGGTCCGCCGCCGGTGCCCGCGAGCCCGCCGCCGAACGCCTCGGCGGGCTGCTGCGCGCGTCGACCTACCGGGCCCCCGACGTCGCGCGGTCGATCGCGGCCGACGACGGCCCTCTCCTCGTGCGTGAAGGCTTCGGCCTCGACCTGGACGAGGTGGCCGGCTACGTGGGGGACCCCGACGCGCTCGAGCGCCGCGGCCTGCTGCTGTGGGCCATGGAGTCCTTCACGGACCCGGAGTCGGTACGCACCACGATGGACCTCGTCGAGCGTTGGGACATGTGGGACAACCGGTTCCTCGCCCCGCTCAAGGGGTTCCGCGCGATCCCGCGCCGTGCCCTGCCGGCGCTCGTGCGCGCCGTCGACCCTGCCACCAGGGGGGTCTCGATCACGCGGGCCGACGTCGTCACCTGGCGCCGCGGGGGGCTCGCCCTGTCCTCGGTGCAGCACCACAACGTCGGCGGGTACGGCGACCAGCAGCACCTGTGGCAGGCCACGCTCCCGGGCGGGGCACCGATCTTTGCCACGCACCCGGGGCGCGCCCTGTTCGACGACGTCGCGCGCAACTTCTCCCCGTCCGCCTGGACCGGCAACGGCCGCAACCCGGACGTCGCCCAGGACGGACAGGTCATGCTCGCGCTGCACCGGCTCGGCGGGCGCCGCGGCTACCTCGAACGGGACCGGCACCGGTGGACGCACCTCCACTGGCCCACGGCCCTGTTCGAGAGCCACGAGGTCGGCGCCGACTGGGCGGTCGCGCGCGCCGGGGACGGCCTCGTCGGCGTGCGGTCGTTGGAGCCTCTCCGGGCCGGGGCGGGCGACGAGCTCGTGCAGTCCGGGGACGTGACCGGGTGGGCCGTCGTCGTCGCCGGGGCAGAGGTCGGGTACGAGAGGTTCCGGTCCGCCGTCGCCGGAGCGACCCTCGAGCGCGACCGGACCGGGAGGGCGATGACGCTCCGTCTCGAGGCGCGAGGCGGCGATGTCCGGGCCGGGGCCGGGACAGGATGGGGCGGCGACCCGGCGGAGGTGCGCGGCGGCGACCGGCTCGACGTCCGGGCGGAGTCCGGCGACGACGTGACCAGGGACGACGGACGGGAAGTGGGCCGGTCGGACGGTCGGCACGAGGGGCACGACGGGCGCCTCCCGACGGGGGAGTGGACCCTCCGGTGGGGCGGCGGGCTCCTGCGGGACGGCCTTGCACGGCCGTCGCACCGCCCGCGCCTCGCGTTCGGCGACACCCGGGTCGAGCGGTTCCCCGAGCGGATCGTCGTGCGCCACGGCGGCCACGAGCTCGTGCTCACCCCGCGCGGACGGGAGTCGGCGACGTCGGGTCCGGCATCGGCCGGCGCTGCCACGGAATCGTCCGCCGGTGCCACGGACGGTGCTGCGGTGACGGCTGCCGACCCGACGGCTCGACCCGCGGACGGACCATCCGCCCCCGGAACAACCGGATGAGGCACGCGCTCACGCGCACCACCGCTCTCCTCGACGACGTCGTCGCGCACGACGCCGCCCGGCCGGTGCGCCCGTGGATGTGGGGCCCCGCACTCCTGGGCCTCGCGCTGGCGGAGGTGGAGTCCGCCGTCGGTGACCGGGGCTACCAGTCGTGGCTCACCCGTTTCGCCGACCATCACCTGTACCGCGGCGTGCTCCCGACGAGCGCGGACACGATCGCCCCTGCCCTCGTCACCGGCGAGCTCGCGCGCAGGACCGGCGAACGGCGCTACGTGGCGGCGACGGACCGGGCGATCGACTTCGCGCTGGCCGAGCCGGCACTGGGTGGAGACCCCGAGGGGGGAGCGGCGAACCACCTCGGCGTCGGCGGCTATGCCCGGTACTACCCGCGCTCCGTGTGGGTCGACTCCCTGATGATGGTCGGTGTGCTGCTCGGGCGGGAGGGCGCGGCACGAGGTGACGAGCGCCTGATGGCCCGCGCGCTCGCCATGCCGGACTCGTTCGCCGGGCTGCTCCAGGACCAGGTCACCGGTCTGTGGTCGCACTCGTGGTGGGCGCCGGGTCGTTTCGGCGGCCGGGCGGGCCGGCGGTTCCCCTCCGCGGCCTGGGCGCGAGGGAACGCCTGGGTGGTGGCGGCGATCCCGCTCGTCGTCGAGGCCGCCGGGGCTCTCGGTGCGGACGACGGCGGAGGCACTGGGCCTCGAGACCGTGCGGTGGAGGTCCTCGCGCGAACGAGCGAGGCGCTGCTCGGGCTCCAGCGACCGGACGGTTCGTGGTCGACGCTCCTGGAGTCACCCCGGAGCTACCGGGAGCTCTCGGCGACGGCGCTGCTCGCCGGTGGCTGGCTGCGCGCCGTGCGCCTCGACCTGCTCGACGAGCGCTACGTCCCTCCGGCGCGCCGCGCCCTGGCCACCGTCGTCGGAGCGGTCGACCGCCACCGCGGCCGCTGGTCCCTCCCGGAGGTCTCGGGACCGACGATCCCGCTCCCGCTGCTCCCGCGGACCGGCTACCTGGCGGTGCGCCCGGGCCGCGACCACCCGTGGGGGCTCGCGGCGCTCGCGCTGGCCGCCCTCGAGGACGAGGCGCTCGGCTGAGCGGTCACCGCCGTCGGTCTGCCGACCTGCGAGCGTCACTCCTCCACGGTCAGACCGAGACGGTCGCACTCCGCCCGGAGAGCTGTGAGGGAGTCGCTGAGGCCCTGCTGGTCATACGTCTGGAGGTGGCGGACGAGAAGCTGGCCCTGCTCGTCGAGACCCGCGTAGGTGTCGTCGCCGACGGCCGCCGCCGTGGCGAGCTCGGAGAGTGCACCCAACCGCGCCCAGGCCGGGTCCGCGTCGAACGCGCCGAAGGCCGCCGGGTCGAGGTCGTCCGGAAGGACGTCGGCGATGGCGCACGTGTGCGCCGCGTCGGAGGCGGGGCCGTCGGTCGCACCGCCGTCCGCCTCGGCCTCGGGCAGCCACCACCACAGTGCGGCAAGGCCGAGTCCTGCACCGACGACGAGGGCGAGCAGTGCGACGAGCAACGTCGGTACCGACCGTCGCGAGGCGGTCCTCGTGGAGGCGGTCCTGGTGAAGGCGGCGTGCCGGTTCATGACGCCCCCTCCGTGAGTCCGAGGCGGTCGCACTCGGCCCGCAGATCGGTCATCGCCCGTGTCGCGCCGTCGTTGTCGAAGATCAGCATCCCTTCCCGCATCGCCGCCCCGTGCGTCTGCAGCCCCGCATATGTGGGGTCGACGAGGGCAGCGGCTGTACCGAGCTCGTTGAGCGAGGTCACCAGATGGATGCTCGGATCCTCGTCCATCGCGCCGAAGGAGCCGAGGTCGATGGTCGCCGGCAGCCGGTGGGCGACCTCGCACGCGTGCTCCGCGTCGGCCTGTGCGGGGCTCGGGTCGGCAGCCTCGGCCGACGTACCCCCGAGGACCAGCCACCCGCCGCCGACGCCGACTGCCGCGCCGACGACGAGTGCGACCAGCGCGATCGCCGTCAGGCGGCCGCGTCGTGTGCTCGGCGGTGCGTCGTGCAGGGGTGACCCGTGCGCTCCATGCGACCACTGCTGGGGGGCGGGGTTCCACTGCCGGCCGTCGGGTCCCTGCTGCTGGGCGTCGGCGGACCATTGCTGGGAGGCGGGGTCCCAATGCCGGCCGTCCGGTCCCTGCTGCTGGGCGTCGGGCGACCACTGCTGCGGCCACGCTTCTCCCGCCCGTGGGCCGGCCCAGCCGCCCGGGGAGGGACCTGCGGAGGGTTCGCCCCCGCCGTCGAGCGGTCGTTGCCGGTGGGGTTCGTGGCCGTGCGCGGAGCCGGAGGGGGGACGGCCCGGGGGGTATGCCGACATGGCCACACAGTGCCCGGCGCCCGTGCGGTGGTCAATGGTGAGCAAAGGGGAGTGCAGCCCTGGGTGCATCGGCACTGGTGAGTGACGTGTACGACGCCCGCAGGATTGGAGAACGGGCCTCGCCCCGGTGTAATCTCATGCGGTCCCGCGGTGCTCGCGGGCCACGGGCTGTGGCGCAGTTTGGTAGCGCACTTGACTGGGGGTCAAGGGGTCGCAGGTTCAAATCCTGTCAGCCCGACCGTTGTCCTGAGTCGCGACATCGTTGACACGGTGTCGCGGCTCGGGGCTTTTTTCGTAGGTTCATGTGGTGTGTCAACGATGTCGCGACTCATCGGGTCGTCGTTCCCGCCCGGCGACGGCGTCGGCGCCATGACTCGTGTCCGGGTCCGGTCCTGGGGGCAGGTGCGGCGGCTCAGCCCGCCGTGATCGTCTCGAGTGCACGCTCGAGGCGCCCCACGGCCGCGTCGACGTCGCCCAGCTTGTCCAGCCCGAACAGCCCGATCCGGAACGTGGAGAAGTCCTCGCCCTCGCCGCACTGCAGCGGCACGCCGGCGGCGACCTGCAGGCCTGCGGCCTTGAACGTCGCCCCCGTGCGCAGCCCCGGGTCGTCGGTGTGGACCACGACGACGCTGGGAGCGGCGAACTCCCCGGCGGCCACCGGCGCCAGCCCGTGGGACGCGAGCAGCTCCCGGACGCGGGCACCCAGCTCGACCTGTGCCGACCGCAGCGTCTCCAGCCCGTGCCCCACGGTCTCGCGCATCAGCTCGAGGTTGTGGGTGAGCGTGTCGGTGGGCATCGTGGCGTGGTAAGGCGCACGTCCCTCGCGGTACTCGTCGGCGATCGACAGCCACTTCTTCAGGTCGGCCGCGAAGCTCGTGGTCGTCGTCGACAGGACGGCCTCCCGACCGTCGTCGCCGAGCAGCACGTACCCGGCGCCGGGCGATCCGCTCCAGCCCTTCTGCGGAGCGGTGACGAGCACGTCGACGCCGATGTCGGCCATGTCCACCCAGAGCGCGCCCGAGGCGACGCAGTCGAGGACGAACAGCCCGCCTACCTCGTGCACCGCTGCGGACACGGCCTTGAGGTAGCTGTCCGGCAGCACCATGCCGGCCGCGGTCTCCACGTGCGGGGCGAAGACCACGTGCGGTCGCTGCTGCCGGATGGTCTCGACCACCTCGTCGACCGGGGCGGGCTCCCAGGTGGCCTGGGGATCGTTCGTCGTCGGCCGGGCCTGGCACACCGTGACGTCGTCCGTGATGGCCCCGACCTCGAGGATCTGGGACCAGCGGTAGGAGAACAAGCCGTTGCGCACGACGAGCGCGCGCCTCCCGGTCGCAAGCTGACGGGCGACCGACTCCATCGCAAAGGTGCCGCCACCGGGCACGATGGCGGCGCTGTGTGCCCCGTAGGTTGCGCACAGGGTGTCGAGCGTCTCCTGCACCACCCCCACGAAGCGCTGGGACATGTGGTTGAGGGACCGGTCGGTGAAGACCACCGAGTACTCGAGCAGTCCGTCCGGGTCGACATCGTTGTTCGGCAGGTTCACGTCGACACTCTGCCACGTCGTCACAGCCGGGTCTTCCCCGTCGCTAGGGGGCGAGGCGCGGCCCGCGGTACGGAGGTCCGAGTCGGGCGGCCGCTCGGGGCGACTCGTACTTTCCCGTCGCGGTTCGTACGTTCTGGGTCGAGTCGTACGTCCACGAGGTACGAGTCGGCCGTGTGGGTACGACTCGGCACTGGGGAGTACGAGTCGACCAGGGGAGAGGTGGCGCTCAAGCATGGGAGGTACGACTCGGCACCGGGGAGTACGAGTCGACCAGGGGAGAGGCGGCGCCTGCAACGACACGGGACCGCCGACCCACCCGTGCGTGAGTCGGCGGCCCCGTCGGTTGCCGTGCGGCTCCGCGTGCGGGAGCCGGTGTGGCCGTTGCCTAGACGGCCGGGAGCTCGAGGGACTGGCCCACGAAGATCAGGTCCGGGTCGGCGACCGTGTCGCTGTTGAGGGCGTACAGGTCCTCCCACGACGCGAGGCCGTGGGCGTCGGCGATCGAGCTCAGCGTGTCGCCCTCGGAGACGACGTACTCCTCGCCGGAGCCCTGGACGGACGGCGCGGGCGCCTGCTCCTGGGGGGCGGGCTGCTGCTCGGGCGCCGGCTGCTGCGGTGCCTGCTCCTGGGGAGCCTGCTGCTGCGGAGCGGGCTGCTCAGGCGCGGGCTGCTGCGGTGCCTGCTCCTGCTGGGGCACCTGCTCGGGCGCGGGCGCCTGCTCCTGCGGAGCGGGCTCCGGCTCGGGCGCGGCGCCCCCGCCACCACTCGGCGGCGTGTTGCCGGACAGGCCGAGCTGTGCGGAGCAGGCGGGCCATGCGCCCCAGCCCTGGCCCTGCACGACGTTCTCGGCGACGCGGATCTGCTCGGCGCGCGAGGCGTCCGCGGGGTTGCCGGAACCGCCGTAGGCGGCCCAGGTGTCGGGGTGGAACTGGAGTCCGCCGTAGTAGCCGTTGCCCGTGTTGATGGACCAGTCTCCGCCGGACTCGCACTGCGCGAGGTCGTCCCAGACGGAATCGGCACTCGCGGTCGACGCTCCCATCACTCCGCCTGCAGCGATGAGGCCCGCGACGGCGAGGCTTCGGAATGCGGTCGTGCTCTTTAGAGTTCGCATGGTCTCTTCCTGGGTGCCTCACATCAGGCTGCCACCTGCTGATCGACTGTAGGAAAGGGGGCCCGCCCGGCAGCGACAGAGGCTGGCGGACACCCTCGGAACGAGCGCACGAAAGAGCGCGACCCCACTCGTGGTGGTCTGCTGACGTGCTGACCCAGGTCGTTGGTGAACTTGTCGTGGCGGTGTCTGTCGAGGGTCCGACAGGCCGTGCCGGTCCCGCTTCCTGGATGCGTTCCGTCCGCCACGCTAAGAAGGACCATGTCCCGCTGTCTACCGCGGCAGCGCCCTACGGGCAGTGTCCTCGCACACGCCGCCGCCCCGACCTGGAGCGGGACCGCGATCCCGAGTGCTTCGTCCTGCGGCGAACCTGCGCGAGCGAGCACGGGCGTAGGTTGGGCCGCCCACCGCACCTGCGCCGGCGCAGGTGCGACACGCAACCGGGGGGACGCATGAGCACATCGACGCAGGCCGCCACGCGCACGTTGGCCATCACCCAGAACATCACCGTCGACGGACGTGTCGAGATGCTGGGGGACTGGTTCGACGCGAGCTCCCAGCAACCGGACCTGCTCGCCGAGCTGCACCGTCAGGACGCGGCCTGCGACGCCGTGCTGCTCGGGCGCCGCACCTTCGAGGACTTCCGCGGCTACTGGCCGGAGCAGACCGACGACGTGACGGGCGTGGCCGACCAGCTCGACGGCGTCGCCAAGTTCGTCGTCTCCAGCACGATCACCGACCCGGCCTGGCAGCGTTCGACCGTCATCCCCGGCGACCCGGTCGAGGCCGTGCGGGAGCTCAAGCGGCAGCCCGGCCAGGACATCGTCTGCACCGGCAGCATCACCCTGTGCCACACGCTCCTGCGGGCCGGGCTGGTCGACGAGATCCGGCTGTTCATCTACCCGGTCGTCCAGGGGAGGGGGCGGGGCCTCTTCCCCGACGACCTTCCGCCGTCGGGGGCCAGGCACGAGCGCACGCTCACGTTCGAGGGCGGCGTCACCTACGCGGGCTGGTCGCTGCAGCACCCCTGACCGGCATGCCGGACGGCCCGGAAGACCACGCGGCGCCCGCTCCGGCAGTATCGTCGCGATGAGCCGCCCGCGACCCGCAGCAGTGGCCGGAGACGATGAGGGAGAGAGCGACGTGGTGGTGGAGCCGGTGTCTCCTGGCCCCCGGGTGCTGAGCTGCATCAGGGACAACGGCCCGATCTCCCGCGTCGACGTCGCGCGCCGCACCGGGATCGCGCCGGCCACGGTGAACCGGTGGGTCGCCCGGATGACCGGTGTGGGTCTCCTGCGCGACGCCGGGGCGGACCTCGGGACGGGCGGTCGCCCCTCGGTCCTCGTCGAGATCAACGAGCACCACGGTGTCGTCCTCGTGGTGGACGTGGCCGACCGGCACATCGACATCGCCCACCTCGACCTGCTCGGCGACACGATCTCGGAGTCGCGGGTCCCCACGAGCGCGTCGACCGCGACGGAGCGGCTCGACGAGGTGCTCGGGCTGGTGACCGAGGCCGCAGCCACCGACGGCCCCCCGGTGCTGGCGCTCGGCGTCTCGGTACCGGGCCCCGTGGACCCGGACGGGACCGTGCTCTTCGCCCCCTCGCTCGACTGGCACGACGTCCCGCTCGGTCGGCTGCTGACGGAGTCGACCGGCGTGAGCGTCGTCGTGGAGAACGACGCCAACCTCATCGCCCTGGCGGAGTACTCGCGAGGTGGCTGGGAGGGCGTCCAGTCGCTCGTCACCGTCGCGATCTTCGACGGCGTCGGCATGGGCATCGTCGAGGGGGGCCGTGTGTGGCGGGGCGCGACGGGCGCGGCGGGCCAGTTCGGCCGGATGCTGTTCAGCCCCGACTCCCTCGGTTCCACGTTCGCCGGTTTCGGTGACCTCGAGCTGCACCTGGGCCGGGTCGGGATCGCCGCCCGCGCCGCGCGCCGGGGCCTCGTCCCCACGGGCGAGCCGCACCAGGTCGACCCGCTCCTCGAGCTGGCCGAGGGCGGCGACGACGGTGCCGTCGAGCTGCTCGGCGAGATCCTCGACGACTATGCGTTCGCGCTCGTCAACGTGTGCGCGCTGCTCGAGCCCGACGTCGTCGTGCTCTCGGGGCTGTTCGACACGTGGGGCGAGCTCGTCATCCCGCAGCTGCGCGAGCGGATGCTCGGCCAGGTCATCACGATGCCGCGCCTCGAGCGGTCGGGCCTCGGGGACGCCGCCGCCCTGCGCGGGGCCGGCCTGCTCGCGCTGGAGGCGCGCGGGGGACTCCCGTCGCTCATCCCCTCCTGAGCGACGCGCCGCAGGCACAACGTTCTTGACAGCGGCCGGGCGCCCCCGTAGATTCTCGTCACGACTTTAAATCATTCCGAAAATAAGTCGGCCCCCCGGTTCAAGGAGGAACTGTCATGCGCAAGCGCACAGGTGCAACGGCTGCTGCCGGTCTCGCCCTCACCCTGCTCCTCGCGAGCTGCGGCTCAGGCGACGACGACGGCGGCGACAACGGTGGCGACAACGGCGGCGGTGGCGAGGCGGCCGAGGGCCCCTTCACCGTCGGCGTCAGCAACGCGTTCGTCGGGAGCGAGTACCGCACCCAGATGATCGAGGTGATCGAGGAGACCTTCGCCGAGTACGAGGCGGAGGGAGTTGTCGACGAGCTGATCATGGAGAACGCCGACGCGGACGTCAACGGCCAGATCCAGCAGATCCGCAACCTCATCAACCAGGACGTCGACGTCATCATCGTCGACCCGAACTCGGCCACGGCGCTCGACGCCGTGTTCCAGGAGGCGATCGGCCAGGACATCATCGTCATGGCCATCGACCAGGCCGTGGAGTCCGAGGACGTCGTCAACGTCGGCATCTCGCAGGAGGACCTCGGGCGCACCAGCGCCGAGTGGTTCGCGGCGGAGGTCGGCGAGGGCGCCCAGATCGTCACGGTCGAGGGCGCCGCCGGCAACCCGGCCACCGACGCCCGCTGGGCCGGTGCCGAGCCCGTCTTCGAGGAGGCCGGCATCGAGGTCGTCGCCCGCGGCGACGGCGGCTGGGACCAGTCGGTGGGCCAGACCACGACCACCGACCTCCTCGCGACGAACCCGGACATCGACGGCATCTGGACCTACGACGGCATGGCCCAGGGCGTGCTGCGCGCGGTCCAGGCCGCCGACGCCGTGGAGGACATCCTCATCGGCGGCGAGGCGCGCGTCGGCTTCATGTCGATGTGGAACACCATGCTCGAGGAGGGCACCGACTTCTCCAGCATCGGTGTCATCAACCCCCCGGGCACCGGTGCCGCGGCGATGCACATCGCCATCCGGCTCCTCCAGGGCGACGAGCTCGACGAGTCGCAGCTCGAGAACGGCAACACCGTCATCCTCGAGATCGCCGACCCGGTGACGAACGACAACTTCGAGGAGCAGTGGGCCGAGGTCTCCGACCAGCCGGACACCTACGTCCTCGACTCCGTCCTCACGGCCGAGGAAGTCGCCCCGTACTTCGGTGAGTGACGACCTGGCGGCGCTGCCACCTCGGTGGTGGCGCCGCCCGTAGGTCGACCGACCTGCCCACCGGCCTGTCCGCCCGTCACCGGGCGGGCGACCGCGCGGGCGCCGTCGACCGAGCGGTCGGCACTGCGGCCCCGCCGTGCCCGTCGCCCTCCGCGGCGTGCCCTCGGCCGCCCCCGAGGGCCGTGCCCGGCCCGGCGCAGATCACCACGCCCGGCCCGCTCCTGCCCTCCCACGACCACACCCATGACATCCGCCCTCAAGGAGGTGCCCACATGACCACCCTCGAGATCGACCAGGTCGACAAGCGATACGGCGGCGTCCAGGCGCTGAAGGACGCGTCGCTCGAGCTGCGCTCCGGCGAGGTCCACGGGCTCCTCGGTCCCAACGGGTCCGGGAAGTCGACGCTCAACAAGGTGATGTCGGGTGCCGTCGAGCCCGACCGCGCTCGGATCCGCATCGACGGCACCGAGGTGTCGATCAACCGGCCGCTCGACGCGCAGCACCACGGCATCGCGTCGGTCTACCAGCACCTCTCGCTCGTCCCGCACCTCACCGTGGCGGAGAACCTCGTGCTCGGCACCGAGGCCACCCGCGGAGGCTTCCTCGCCCCCGGACGCCAGAAGAAGCGGATCGACGAGGTCCTCGAGCGGCTCGCCCCCGGGCTGGGCCCGAAGGTCCGCCCGGACACGCGCGCCTCGCGCCTCGGTCCGGGCCAGAGCCAGATCCTCGAGCTCGGCAAGGCCTGGCTGCGGGACCCGCGCTTCCTCGTCCTCGACGAGGCCACCGCCTCCCTCCATCGCGACCAGGTGGATCTCCTCTTCTCGGTGGTCCGCGAGCTGACCGCCGACGGCGTCGGGGTCGTCTTCGTCTCCCACCGCATGGAGGAGGTGCTCGCGCTCTGCCAGCGCGCCACCATCCTGCGCAACGGTCTCAACGTCGCGACCGTCGACGTCGCCGAGACCACGGACAAGGAGCTCGTGCGACTCATGGTCGGCGACGAGCTCGCCGCCCGCGTCGGTACGGAGACGGAGTCGAACCGCCGGGCCGAGGAACCGCCCGTCATCGAGGCGAGGGGCCTCGTGGCCGGCGGGGTCGACAAGGTGACGATGCAGGTCCGCCCCGGTGAGGTGCTCGGACTCGGCGGGCTGCAGGGCCAGGGCCAGTCCGAGCTCCTGCTCTCGCTGTTCGGCGCGAACCCGGCGAGCGCGGGCGAGATCTCCATCGGCGGTCGCCCCCGGCGGCTCGGCCGTCCCCGCACGGCGATCCGCGCCGGCATCGCCCTCGTGCCGGGCGACCGGGGCAAGGAGGGCCTCTACGACCGGCGCTCCATCCAGGAGAACATCTCGACCGTCTCCTTGCGGGCCCGCAGCTTCCTCGGCGCGATCTCCATGCGCAAGGAGCGGTCCGTGGCCCGCGAGCAGGTCAAGGCCATGAGCATCAAGATCGGTTCGCTCGACGACCCGGTGAGCAGCCTGTCCGGCGGCAACCAGCAGAAGGTCGTCATCAGCAAGTGGCTCCCGGCGGAGCCCCGCATCGTCCTGCTCGACGACCCCACCAAGGGCGTCGACGTCGGCGCCAAGGCCGAGATCTACACGATCATCCGTGCCCTGACCGCCGACGGGGTGGCCGTCGTCCTCAACTCCAGCGACGACTCCGAGCTCGAGGAGCTCGCCGACCGCGTGCTCGTCCTGTTCGAGGGTGGCGTCGTCAACGAGCTCGAGGGCGACGAGATCACCCACGGGTCGCTCGTCGCGAGCGCCCTCCTGGTCGACGACGAAGAGGAGGCCATGCCCTCATGACGGAGACCACGACCACCACCGGACCCACGATCGGTGACCGCCTCCGGGACGGCGGCTGGCAGCGACGACTGACGTTCTCCCTGTCGGGATGGGTCACGCTCGGCCTGCTGGTCGGCGTGATCGCGCTCAACGCCGCGCTCCAGCCCACGTTCTTCACCGAGTACTCGATCACCAGCAACTTCGCGACCTTCGCTCCGCTCGTGCTCGTCTCGATCGGCCAGGCGATCGTCGTCATCGGCGGAGGTCTCGACCTCTCCGTGGGGGCGAACCTCGCGGTCTCCAGCGTCGTCGCCCTCAAGGTGATGGACGGCGACGACAGCAGGATCCTGCTCGGCCTGGTCGCCGGCGTCGCGACCGGCGCCGTCTGCGGGCTCCTCAACGGGTTCGTCATCGCGGTCGTGCGGCTCCAGCCGCTCATCGCCACCTTCGCCACGAGCTCCGTGTTCGCGGGCGCCGCCCTCGTCGTGCTGCCGAGCCCCGGAGGTTCGGTCCCCGGCGACATGGTGAGCACCTACCGGGACGTCCTCATCGGCATCCCCGTCGCCGCGCTCGTCGTGCTCGTCGGCATGGCCGCATGGCTGGCGCTGGACCGGACCAGGCTCCTGCGCCACATCCGGGCCGTGGGCGGGAACGAGCAGGCGGCCTACACCTCGCTCGTCCCGGTGGTGAGGTCGCGGACCTGGACCTACACGCTTGCCGGAGCATTCATCGGGGCGGCCTCGATCGCCATCCTGGCCAACTCCGGGTCGGGCGACCCGTTCATCGGTGAGGCGTTCGTCCTCGACTCGATCGCCGCCGTCGTCCTCGGAGGCATCGCGCTGTCCGGCGGACGCGGCACGGCCATCGGCGCCGTGGCCGGCGCCATCATCCTCACGATCATCGACAACGTGCTCGGGCCGCTCGGCGTCCCGACGTTCTGGCGACCACTGACCAGCGGTCTCGTGATCATCGCCGCGTTCGCGCTGTCGGTCCTCACCAACCGGAGGGAGTCCGCATGAGCACGTCAACGGACCTGACCTCGGACGGCGACCTGCGGGCACGGCTCGCCACGGTCATCCGTCAGCCGATCGTCATCGCGGCGCTGGCCGCGATCGCCATCCTCGTCGTCGGCCAGATCGTCTCGCCGGGGTTCGCGGGCTACGGGCAGATCGTCTCGATGCTCCGCGTCGCGAGCTTCCTGGGGATCATGGCGATCGGCCAGACCATCGTCATCCTCTCCGGCAACACGGGGATCGACCTGTCGATCGGGGCAGTCGCCACGTTCGGCGCGATCGTCGGGGCACGCGTGATGGACGGGGACAACTCCAACCTGTTCCTCGGCATCCTCATCCCCGTCCTCCTGGGCGCCGGCCTCGGGATGGTCAACGGCCTGGGCATCGTGTTCCTGCGTCTGCCGCCGTTCGTCATGACGCTCGGCATGATGGGCGTCGCCGGCGGACTCTCGCTGGCCTACACCCAGGGCGTGGCCGCCGGCCGCAGCGCCCCGGCCCTCACGAGCCTCGTCAACACGCGGTGGTTCCTCGGCATCCCCGGCGTCGTCTACGTGTGGATCGCCCTCATCATCATCGTCACGCTCCTGCTGCGCCGGACCAGCTACGGCTGGAACCTCTACGCGGTGGGGACGAACCGGCGGGCCGCGCGGCTGTCGGGCCTGCCGGTGGGACGCACCGTCATCGGCGCCTACGCCGCCTCCGGCGCGTTCGCGGTGGTCGGCGGTCTGATGCTCCTCGGCTACAACGAGTCGGTGCTGCTCAATCTCGCCGACGACTACACGCTGACCACCGTCGCGGCCGTCATCATCGGCGGCACGCTCGCCGCCGGCGGCGTCGGCGGGTACGCGGGCACCGCCATCGGCGCGGTGGTCCTGCAGTTCCTCAGCAGCTTCCTGACGACCGTGAGGATCCCCGAGTCCTGGCGGACCATCATCACCGGTCTCGTCCTGCTCTCCATCCTCGCCCTGTTCGGGCGCCAACGACGGCTCCGTTCCTGACGCGGACCGAAGACAACACTAGGGAGAACCACATGTCGCAGCGCACAACACTCGGCGTCGGAATCGTCGGGGCGGGATTCATCGGCAACTTCCACGTCAACTCGTGGAAGGGAGTGCGGGACGCCGACATCGTCGCCGTCGCCTCGCGCACCCTCGGTTCCGCCGAGACCCTGGCCAGGCACGCCGAGTCCATCGGTGTCGGCGCCGACGTCGAGGCCTACGACGACGTCGCCGCGCTCGTGCGCGACCCGCGCGTCGACGCGGTCTGGGTCCTCACGCCGAACTTCACGCGCCTCGAGGTCGTCGGCGCGATCGCCGAGGAGGTGACGAGCGGACGCGCCGAGCTCAAGGCCATCGCGATCGAGAAGCCGCTCGGCCGCACCACCGAGGAGGCCGCCCAGGTCCTCGAGCTCGTCAAGGGCGCCGGGCTGCTGCACGGCTACCTCGAGAACCAGGTGTTCGCCCCGGGCATCGTGCGTTCGCACGAGCTCATCTGGGCGCGCGGCGCATCCGTCGCCGGCACCCCCTACCTGGCGCGCGCGGCCGAGGAGCACTCCGGCCCGCACAACACGTGGTTCTGGAACGGCGTCGACGAGGGCGGCGGTGTCCTCAACGACATGATGTGCCACTCCGTCGAGTCGGGCCGCTACCTGCTCACCCCTCCGGGCAGGCAGGCCAGCGAGTGGCTCACCCCCGTCTCGGTCACCGCCACCATCGCGTCGCTCAAGTGGGGCCGCCCCGCCTACGCGAAGCAGCTCTCCGAGACCTACCCGGGCGTCGTGGACTACACGAAGTCCCCGAGTGAGGACTACGCGCACGCGGTCTTCGAGTTCCGCAACGGGGACGGCGAGCCGGTCGTCGTCGAGGCCACGACCTCCTGGAGCTTCGTCGGCGCGGGCCTGCGCCTGTCCTTCGAGCTGCTCGGCCCCGAGTACTCGATGAAGACCGACACGCTGTCCACCGAGTCGGAGATCTTCCTGTCCCGTGCGCTCACGCAGGCGGAGGGCGAGGACATGGTGGAGAAGCAGAACGCCGAGCAGGGCCTCATGCCGATCGTCTCCGACGAGGCCGTGACCTACGGGTACACGGGGGAGAACGCCGCGTTCGCCACGGCGTTCCTCGCCGGCGAGCAGCCGGCCGAGAGCCTCGACGACGGCCTCGAGGTCGTGCGTCTGCTCATGGCCGCCTACCACTCGGCCGAGACGGGGAGGACCGTCACGTTCCCCACCGACCTCGACGACTTCGTGCCCGCCGTCGCGCGCGGCGCCTGGAACCCCCGCGCCTAGCGGGTGCGGTCGGGCGTCATCGCCGCCCGACCGCGTGGGTCCGTCGGTCCTGGTCCGTCCCCAGGACCGGCGGACCCGCACCTTCTTCCCCGACGCCGGACCTCACCTCCGTCCTCGGGCGGCACCGGAGGGCCTGGCCGGCCCGGTCGATGCCGGACCTCGCCTCCGTCGTCGGGCGGCACCCAGGGTCATGGCCGCGCCGCCGTCTCCGGGCCGCGGCCGCTACGGCTCGACGACCTCGACCGTCCCACGCGCGCCCATCTCGGCGTCGACCATGTAGTGCGTGACGATCGGGAAGTGGCCGGCCTCCGGGAAGGTCAGCTCGACGAACCCGCCCTGCGCGGCGGCCAGCCCGAGCGCCTGCGAGCCGCCGTCGCCGGTCGCCCCACCGTCGCGCAGCAGGTAGTCGCCCTCGAACCAGACCGTGTCGAACTGGCCCCCGATGACGTGGAACGACGTCGGGCGGTTCGGCCCGAGATCGAGCACCCAGAAGCGGACGCGCTCGCCGACGCGGGCCTCGAGCGGGTCGTGCAGGTACTGGTCGACGTACCCGTTGAACGTCATCGCGCTCGGCGTCTGCGCGTTGAGCGCCTCGATGTCGACCGACCCGCCCTCCGGCCCGAGGTAGAGCTCGGACTGCGTGATGACGTAGGAACGGTCCACCTCCGGCAGTCCCTCGGGCTCGATGACCACGGCCCCGGCCATGCCGCTCGCGATGTGCGCGCTCGCGGGTGCCGTGCCGCAGTGGTACATCCAGATGCCCGACCGGTGCGCGGTGAACGTGTAGGTCAGGCTCTCGCCCGGCGCGAGCGTGCGCATCGGCTCGTCCGGCGCGAGGTGCGAGGCGTGGAGGTCCAGCGAGTGGCCCATCGTCCCCTCGTTGACGATCGTGATCTCGAAGGTGTCGCCCACCCGCCCGTGGAGCGTGGGGCCGGGCGCGGTGCCGTCGAAGACCCACATCGACTGCGTGACGCCGGGCGCCACCTCGATCACCTCCTCGGTCATCGGCCAGGTCTCGCGGTGGGTGACTGGGCCGTCGGCCTCGGGCAGCGGCGGCAGCGAGGCGTCGCGGGCCTCGAACCCGTCCGCCGGTGCGCCGTTCGGGTCGACGACGGCGCGCTCGCCCTCCGCGGTCGCCGCGGCGTCGTGGGAGTGGTGGGAGTCGGCGGCCCCGTCCTCGGCCGCGACCTCGGTCCCCCCGGTGACGACGACGTCGAACGTCATGCCCTGCTGGCGGTGCCCGATGATCGAGCACCAGCCGGAGAGGGACTCGCCGACGACGCCGACCTCGAGCGTCGCGCTCTCTCCCGGGGCGAGCCGCGGCGTGGAGTCGCCCGTGGGGAGCACGAGGTCGTGCACCTGTGAGGTGTCCGCGTTCGTCACCTCGAGGACGAGCTCCGTGCCGGCCTCGACCTCGATGCGGTTCGGTGTGAACGACATCCCCTCCGCGACGACCTCGACGGTCTCGGTGCGGCCGTTCGGCCGGACGTCGGAGCCGCCGACCGTGCCGAGGCCGGCGGCGGTCGGGTCGATGAGCACGCCACCGACGACCACGGCGAGCGCGGCCACGAGCACGCCGGCGAGCTGGGGCCGGTTCGAGCGGGACTGCTCCGTCGTCGTGGGAGCGTTCGAGGCTGCGTCTGTGCCCTCGGCCGCCGCGGAGGTGCCGGTCGGTCCGGCCCCGGCCCGGGCCCGCCGCGCCGCGCGCACCGAGCCGACGGTGAGCGGGACGAACGCGACCATCGCTCCGAGGTAGGCGACCGAGGCGAGCACGCGGACGGCCGAGGGCACGGGGAGCACGTAGACGACGAGCATCGAGTTGGCCAGCGCCACCCGGAAGACGGCGCCGCGGTCCATCGCGGCGTTCGCGGCCCTCGACGACGCCGGTCCGCGGCTCAGCTGCACCGGCAGGAGGTAGGACATCGCGCCGAGGAGGACCTGGGCGCCGGCGCCCGCGGCGAGAAGGGGCGCCACGGTGTCCAGCGCGTCGGCCGCCGGGGTGAGGTCGCCGGGGATCCCCCGGGAGGCACCTACGACCACCCACACCAGGCAGCCGACGAGCCACACGACGCCGGCTCCGACGGACCAGGCGGCGTAGGAGGACGGGCGTTTCGCCGTCGTGGTCCGCACCATCCGGACCACCGACCACACCGCGCCGACCAGGTACCCGGCGAGCCCGAACGCGAGCAGCCCGGGCCGGCCGAGCAGCGCGCCGAGGGCGGCGAGGGCAAGACCGGCCACCAGCGGGACCATCGCCCGCCGGGCGGCGAGCACCGCGCCGTCGAGCATCCGGGTGCGCAGGATCGTGGGCCACAGCGTGACGAGCGTGCCGAGGATCGTCAGCCCCATCCAGCCCAGCACGTTGACGAGCGCGTGCGCGAGGATCAGGCGGTCGTAGGTCGCGCCCGCCGGGTCCCGGGCGAGGAGCACGCCGAGGGTCGCGCCGACGCAGAGGAAGCCCGCCGACGCCACGTAGTAGCGGACGGTGACGGCGAACCGCGACCCGAGCGCGCGCCGCAGCCGCACCGCCAGCGAGACGCCGTGCCACAGGACGCCCGCGGCCACCGCCACGGCGCCCACCAGGACCAGTGCCCACGTGTCCGTGAGGATCCCGGCCACGACCACGACCGCGCCGCCGTTGGTCAGCCCGAGCCGGACGTCCTGGGCGCGCCGGTCCGTCCCGGAGCGCAGGAGGGTGGTCGCGAAGTGCTCGCTCCACACGAGGATCGAGTGGGTGATCGCGCCAAGGAAGAACAGGTGCAGCATGAGCCAGCGCGGCGCCGGCACCCAGGGGTGGACGAACACGGAGACGACGAGCAGGGCGAGCCAGACCAGGGCCGGCACGTCGCGGAGGGGGCGGAAGGCGCGTTGTCTCATCGGTGGTTCTCTCTCGGCCGTGCGGACCGTGCAGGGGCCGGGCGGCGTCCAGCCGTGAGTGCGGAGGTGAGGGCGACGGCGACGAAGGCGAGCAGTCCGACGATCGTCGCGACCGCCCCCGCGCTGTGGACTGCCGTGAGGCCGAGCCCGTCGCCGAGCCAGACGCGGGCGAGCAGGCCGCCGTGGAGGATCGCGGCGGGCACCCACATCGCCGGGTGGTAGGGGAGCGGGTGCCGGACGACCGCGGGCAGGATGACGCTCGCGTGCGCCATCACCATGCTGAGCGCGAAGCCCACGAAGACGGCGTGGATCGCGGCGTCGTAGGCGGCGCCCGACGGCGGGCCGAGGAGCCAGATCGCTCCCGACACCGCGAGCCAGGCGAAGCCCGCGAGCATGCAGGCGGCCATGAAGCGTGCCCGGCCGGAGCCGGCCACCGTGCGTCGTGCGACGTCGTGCAGCGCCAGCCAGCCGGTGAGGCCGAGCGTGGCGGCGCCCGCGAGCGGGAAGCCGATGGCCGGCCGGAGCAGCGCGAGTGCACACGCCGCCGTGAGTGCGCCGACGAGGGTGACGACCGCCTGCCCGGCCCGGGCCGGCAGGGCGATGCGGGCCAGCTCGAGGCGTTCGCCCGCGATCGTGGCGACGACGAAGCCGGCGAGCCACAGGTGGAGCACGTCCATGCCGATGCCGCGCGCGCCGAGGATCGCGGCACCGGCGGCGAGCACGGCGCCGAGCAGCTGGACCAGCACGGCGTCGTCCCGCGTCCGGCGCCAGAGCGGCAGGTAGGCGATCGCGAGGACGGTGGCCCCGGCGGCGAGCAGCAGCTGCCCGGGGGCGAGGCCGGCCAGGAGCGCGAGCCCGCCCGCACCCAGCAGGGCCGGGGAGAGGTAGCCCCACCAGCGGCTGAGGGCCACCGCGCGCTCGAGCGAGATCACGGTGCCGAGGAAGCCGAGGGGCATCAGCCAGCCGTGCTGGTCAGCGAGCACGCCCGGGAACGTGGGGACGAGGCCGAGCAGCGAGAGTCCGCCGGCGACGCCCCCGAGCATGGCGAGCCCCCCGGGGACGATGAGGAGCCCGCGGGCCGGCAAGGGACGGCGGACCGGCAGCGGGCGCCGGGGCGGCGTGGATGCCTGCCCGGCGCGAGGGTCAGGCATCGTCGCCGCCGATCCGCAGGACACAGGTGCCGGGCGAGGCGAACGGCTCGAGCTCGGTGGGCAGGTACCCGGCACCGCGGGCGTCGAGCGCGCCCCGGACGAGCCCGTGGTGGACCGCGCAGACGATCTCGGGGGTGTCGGAGGCCGCCGCGAGCAGCGGGCAGGAGTGCAGCGTGACGTGGCCCGAGCCGTCCTGGTGCTGCGGGTCGTAGCCGAGGCGGCGCATGAGGTCGACGACGGCCTCGACGGCGGTCCCGCGCGTGCCGGCGGCCTTCGGCGTGGCGTGTCCCGACGGGTCGACGGCCGATGAGCCGCCGGCCCGGGTGGCCCCTTCCGGCGGGTCGGCGGCCGATGAGGCGCCGGACGGGGTGGCCTCCCCCGACGGGGCGCCGGCTGGGTCCTTGCCGGAGCCGGCCACGTCGCCCTCGTCGTCGGGTTCTCCCGCTCCCTCCGCGACGGGCGTGCCCGCTCCCTCGGCAACGAGCTCCGCGGCCCACGCGCGTCCGGCCTCGACGGCGATCGACCCGGCGCCCGGCACGTCCTTCATCGACCGGGCGAGTGCGGCTGCGAGCCCGGCGTAGCCGGCGTCGTCGGGCCGGGCTGCGGTCCACAGCCACGGCGGACGGCCGCGCTCGGCCCGGGTGCTGCGCGAGCGTGCGACGAGGCCGTCCTCGAGCAGGGCCTCCAGGTGCCCGCGCACGGTGTTCTCGTGCAGCCCCGTGAACCGGGCGATCGCGGAGAGCCGGACACCGCGGTTGCGACGCACGAGCTCGAGCACCTGGGCGCGTGACGGCGAGAGCGCGCGTCGGCGAGGGGCCCCGGGGCGTCGTGTCATTTCCACGGGGTTGATCGTAGTAAAGTTTCGCGGACACGACGACCAAGGAGGAGCACGATGAAGTCACACGTGGAGATCGGTGGCTCGAGCCACAGCGGCTGCGCCTGCGGCCACACCGGCGAGGACGCCATGCCCGAGCTGGACGTGCAGCAGATCCCGCACGCCGTGAGGCACGGCGCGATCTTCGGCGCCCTCGACCAGCTGCACCCAGGGGCGGGACTCGTTATCCGCGCGAACCACGACCCGGTGCCGCTCCTCGAGCAGCTCGAGCAGCGCGCGCCCGGGCAGTACTCCGTCGAGTACCGCGAGCGTGGGCCGGAGACGTACGCGCTGGCGATCACGCGCGAGCACGCGGGCTGACCTGGCGCGGGCTGAGCGGCTGCGGGCTGACCCGGCGGGGGCGGCGCGGCGCGATCCCGCCGGGAGCTGGCGCCCCCCTCAGAGGCCGAGGACCCCGATGGCGATCGTGAAGTAGATGAGCAGTCCGCTCGCGTCGCAGAAGGTGGAGATGAACGGCGTCGAGAAGACGGCGGGATCGACGCGGCAGAGCCGGGCCACGATGGGGATCACCCCGCCCACGGTGGCGGCCACGGGGCAGTTGATCACGAGCGTGAGGGCGAGGACCGCGCCGATCTCCGGCCCGTAGATCGCGCTGCCCGCGGCGAGCGCGATGGCGGCGAGCAGCAGCCCGAGCGCGAGACCCGTGCGCACCTCCTTGGAGGCCACCTTGAGGATGTCCCGCGGCGTGACGTCACCGAGGGACAGCGCGCGGGTCACCGTCGTCGCGGCCTGTGAGCCCGTGTTTCCCCCGATCCCGGTGAGCAGCGGGATGAACAGGGCGAGCGTGACCTGCTCGGCGAGGGTCGCCTCGAACATCTCGAGGACCTGGACCGTGAGCGCGGCCGAGACGGCGAGGACGAGGAGCCACACGATCCGTGAGCGCGTGATCGTGCGGACCGGGGTGAGCAGGTAGCTGCGGCGCAGCGGTTCGCGGGCTCCGGCGCGCGCATGGTCCTCCGCGACGGCCGCCTTCTCGATCGCCGCGGCGTCGGCGATCTCGAGCATGCCGACGAGCCGCCCCTCGCGGTCGAGCACCGGCAGCAGGAGGTCACCGCGGGCGAGCACCTGACGGGCCACCTGCTCGGCCGCGTCGTGGGTGCGGGCCGAGCCCGGCGAGGCGTCCATCACCGCGTGCAGCTCGGCGGCCGGTTCGCTGCGCAGCAGCGTGAGCGGGTCCACCGTCCCGAGCAGGATCCCGTCGGCGGTGACCACGGGGACGACGGCGGCCTCGCTCAGCTCGGTGGACGAATCGCGGACCCGGGCCAGCACGTCGCCCGCGCGCTCCTCCGGGCGGGCACGGAGCTCGACGGGGGACATGTGCCGGCCGACGGAGCCCGGTGCGTAGCCCAGCAGGAGCATCGCCGACCCGAGCTGGTCGGGGTCGAACGAGGAGATGATCCGCTTGGCCACCCGCGCCGGGAGTTCGTCGAGCAACCGTGCCTGGTCGTCGGGGTCGAGAGCGGCGAAGACCTCCGCGGCGGGCGCGTCGCCGAGCTCGCCCACGAGCTCCGCCTGCGCGCCGGTGCCGAGGCGGTCGAAGACCTCGGCCGCGGTGTCCTTGTCCAGGAGCCGGAAGACGACGGCGGCGTCTGGCCCGGGAAGTGCGTCGAGGACGTCGACGGTCGTGCGCGAGGGCCACCGGGACACCTCGGCCGCGAGCGGGTCGAGCGCGCGCGAACGGATCTGCGAGCGGACGAGGTCGATGTCGACATCGGTGGGCACGTGGTCCGACCCCCAAGGTGGTGCGCGGCGGGCCGGGACGGTGGCGCGGCCGCCGGTCACCCTACCGGGGCGTGTGGGAACGGGAGCGTGACCTCTCGCGCCGGGCGACCGGGCGCGACCCTCAGAGCACGCCGGTCGCCCACATCAGCGCGAGGCTGGAGACGGCGACGACGACCCACAGCAGCCCGCCGAACGCCAGCGGCTTCCACCCGGCGGAACGGAAGGAGGCGACGTCGGTCATCATCCCGATCGCCGCGAGCGCCATGGTGATGAAGAAGCTGGAGATCTCCACGATCGTCGGCCGCAGGGTCTCCGGGATCGCGCCGAGGCTGGTCAGCGTGGCCATGAGCAGGAACCCGACGAGGAACCACGGGACGAGCCGGACCACGCGTCCAGCCGTGAGCCGGCCGGGTCCCTCCTCGCCGGAGGCGGCGGCGTCCCGTGCGGCGCGCCGCTGCTGGCGCACGGCGAGCGTGACCGTGATGGGGATGATCATGAGGGTGCGGGTGAGCTTGACGACCACGGCGTAGCTCATCGCCGCCGCGCCGACCACGCTTGCGGCGGCCACCACCGACGAGGTGTCGTTGACGGCCGTGCCCGCGAACAGCCCGAAGGCCTGCTGGTCCATCCCGAGGAGCTGGCCGAGGAGCGGGAAGAGGATCACGGCGGCCACGTTGAACAGGAAGATCGTGGCGACGGCGTAGGCGATGCTCGCGCCGGCGGCCCCGATGACGGGGGAGACCGCCGCGATCGCCGAGGCGCCGCAGATGCCGGTGCCGACGGTGATGAGGGTGCGCAGCTCGCCGTCGACGCCGAGGAGCCGTCCGAGCGGGGCGGCCAGGGCGAAGCAGGCCACGAGGGTGCCGAGCATCACGGGCAGCGTGGAGACGCCGACGTCCCAGACCTGGGCGAGCGACATCCCGGCCCCGAGGAGGACCACGGCGAGCTGGAGCACGAACTTGCTCGACGTCTTCAGGCCCGGTGCCGTCCGGGGACCCGGCCTGACGATCTGGCCGACGATCACGCCGATGACGACCCCCGCGACGGCGGAGCCGAGGACGGGGAAGGCGCGGCCGACGAGCGTCGCGACGACGGCGATCGCGGCGGCCGCGGCGAGGCCGGGGAGCCGGGTGCGCAGGTCGTCGATGCGGACAGCGTGCATGGCGCCCAGGATGCGCCTCCCCGGCGACCACGCGCGTGAGGCGTCCGCGGACACGCGGGGAGCCGCGCGCGACCTGGGATGATCGGGAGGACCGCTCCGCGCGAGCCCCGGCAGGAAGGATCCCCATGACCGACCACGTCCCCGACCAGCTGGAACCCGCGGGCCGCGACCTGCGCGAGTACACCGACGAGCTGCGGGCGGACCACGCCGTCGTGCGCAACACGCGCGGCCACTGGGTGCTCCTGCGTCACGACGACGTGCGGGCGGCCGCCGAGGACGCCGAGCGGTTCTCGAGCGCGGTCTCCGCCCACCTGCACGTGCCGAACGGCCTCGACGGCGCCGAGCACCGTGCGGCGCGCGACGCCACCGACCACTTCTTCGACGACGCCGAGCTTGCGGGATTCGAACCCGTCTTCCGGGGCATCGCCCGCGAGCTCGTGGCAGAGCTTCCGCGCGGGGAGAGCGTGGACGCCGTCGGGCTCGGGGCGCGTTTCGCCGTGCGCGCGCAGAGCGCGTGGCTGGGTTGGCCGGCCGAGCTGGAGCAGCCGCTGCTCGACTGGATGGCCGACAACCATGCCGCCACCCGGTCCGGCGACAGGTCCTGCACCGCGGCGGTCGCTGCCGCGTTCGACGAGATCATCGCCTCGGTGGTCGAGCCGCGGCGGGCGCTCGGGGAGGCGGCCCCCGAGGACGTGACGACCCGGCTCATGCGGCAGGACGTGGGCGGCCGCCCGTTCACCGACGCCGAGATCACCTCCATCCTGCGGAACTGGACCGGGGGAGACCTGGGCTCGATCGCGCTGTGCACGGGTGTCGTCGTCGCCTTCCTCGCGAACCACCCCGACCACGCGGCCCACCTGCGCGGGGCGGACGTGCCCGCGCTCGAGGCGGCGATCGACGAGATCCTGCGGATCGACAGTCCGTTCCTGTCGAACCGGCGCCGCACCACCTGCCCCGTGCAGGTGGGCGGGGCCGAGATCCCCGAGGGCGACGTGGTGACGCTGCACTGGACGTCCGCCAACCGCGACGCCGAGGTCTTCCACGACGCCGACGCGTTCGACCCGGACGCGAACGCCGCGCGCAACCTCGTCTACGGCATCGGGCCGCACGTCTGCCCGGGGCGCCCGCTCGCGACGATGGAGCTGCGGGTCCTCACCGAGGAGCTCCTCGCGGCGGCGGGGACGTTGACGTGGGCGGGGGAGCCGGAGCGCGAGGTCGCACCGCTCGGCGGCTACCAGAACGTGCCGGTCGTGCTCGGCTGACGTCTCGACACCTGACCGGAGGCCGCCGGGCCGGCGTGGTCAGATGCTGCGGACGACCCTTGCCGGGCTGCCGACCGCGACGACGTTCGCGGGGACGTCCCTGGTGACGACGGACCCCGCACCGATGACCGAGTTCTCGCCGATCGTCACGCCCGGGCAGACGATGACGCCGCCGCCGAGCCACACGTTGTCGCCGATCGAGATCGGCAGCGCGGCCTCGAGCTTCGCGCGTCGCGGGCCCGGCTCGACCGGGTGCGTGGGCGTGAGGAGCTGGACGTTCGGTCCGATCTGGCAGTCGTCCCCGATGGTGATGGCGACGACGTCGAGCGCCATCAGCTGGTAGTTGACGAACGTGCCCGAGCCGATGCGGATGTTCGACCCGTAGTCCACGAACAGCGGGGGACGGACCTCGGTGCCCTCGCCGACGGCGCCGAGCAGCTCGCGCAGGAGGGTGGCGGCATCGGGGTCCCCGGCGACGTGGGCGCGGTGGTAGGCGTCCTGGAGGCGCCGGGCGTCGGCCTGGAGGCGGTCGAGCTCCGGGTCGTCGGCGACGTAGAGGTCGCCCGCCGCCATGCGCTCGCGCTGGGAGCGGGTGTCGTCGGCGGTGAGGTCCTTCGGATCCATGCCGGTCAGCCTATGGGCGGCCGCTCGGGACGGCCCGGAACGTTCTCGCGGCGTCGGATCCGGTCAGGAGCGCACCCGCCCCCGGCGGGCACGCGCGGCGTGGACGACGAGCCAGACGATGAGCGCGACCTCCCCGACGAAGGTCACCGCGCCGAGCTCGGGGAGGCTGCCGGGAGCGACGACGGCGACGACGGCAGCGACCAGGTACCCGAGGCCGGCCACCGCGACGATGGCACCCAGCCAGAGCGGGGCGCCGAGAAGGCGCCAGAGCAGCACGCCGACCGCGAGCAGCGAGAGCCCGAAGATTCCGAGCGCGGGGTCCCACACCTCGGTGAACCGGTCGGCGTCGGCGGTGGCGAGCAGGAGGACGGCCGCGACGACGAGGCCGACGGCGTAGGCGATGCGCAGTGCGGCCGCGACGTGGGCGAGCCGGCGGCCGGCAGGGGCGAGCACCGGCACGAGCGCGAGGGCGACCAGGACGTCGAGCGCGGCCACGACGAGCATGAGAGCGGCGGCGAGCGTGGTGCGGCCGTCGGGCAGCGCGAGGAAGACCGCGAGCGGCGAGACGACGGCCATCGCCGTGAGGCCGGCCGCGGCGACGAGCGGGGGGCGTGGGGAGGCAGGGGAGAGGGGTGTCGGGGCGGGGGAGCCGCCCGTGTCCGCGCCCGGAGCCTGAGGTGCGACGTCCGGCGCTGGCACACTGATCGGGGTCATGCGTACTTAGTACACTAGGCGGGGGAGGTGCGGCAACACCGAGCGGCGCGCGAGCCGTCGAGCCGCATCGGCCGGTGAGCTGCTCGCCGGTAGCGGCGCGGCGGTGCGCCGCTGGAAGAGAGGAAGGGTGGAACGTGGCGGACATGGGTGGCACCGAGGAGCGAGGGCCACGGCGGAGCCGGCCGCCGCTGACGCGCGAACGGGTGGTGGCCACGGCGGTGGGGCTGGCGGACCGGGACGGCCTCGGGGCGCTGACGATGCGTTCCCTCGCCGGCGACCTCGGCATGCGACCGATGTCGATCTACCGCCACCTGGCGAACAAGGAGGCGCTGCTCGATGCCATCGTCGATGCCGTCTTCGCCGAGGTCGAGCTCATGGACGCGAGCGGACCGGACGGGTGGCGAGACCTGCTGGCCGCCCGGTGTGCGGGCCTGCGGGCTGCCCTTGGGCGTCACCCCTGGGCGCTGGCGCTGATGGAGACGCGCTCGAGCCCCGGTTCGGCGACCCTCGCCCACCACGAGAACGTGCTCGAGGTGCTGCGGGGCGCCGGGTTCTCCGTCCCCGCGACGGCGCACGCCTACGCGGTGGTGGACGCGTTCGTCTACGGGTTCGCCCTGCAGGAGGCAGAGCTCGCCGCCGCCGGCCTGGGCGAGGCCGAGGAGACGGCGTCGGGGCTGCCGCTCGACCGGTTCCCGAGGATGGCGGAGCTCGCCACCGAGGTGGTGCTGCAGCCCGGGTACGACTTCGGGGACTCGTTCCGGGTGGGGCTCGAGATCGTGCTCGACGGGCTGGACCGGTTGCGGACCACCCTTCGGTGACGGGCCGGGTCGGTAGCCCGACCGGCCCAAGGGTCCGCCCGACTCCCATGCGTGCGCCGTGGAGCGGCTCTTTCCGACGCGTCGCGACCCGACGTGAGGATGAACACGTGCGGCGGGAATGCCGGCGTCCCGCGTGTCGCGGAGGCCGACGAGGGCGACTGCTGCTGACCAGCTGCGGGCGGCCGCCGCCCGGCACGAGAACGGCCCCCTGTCCTGCGTCTCCGCAGTTCAGGGGGCCGTTCTGTTGGTGGGCGATACTGGGTTCGAACCAGTGACCTCCTCGGTGTGAACGAGGCGCTCTACCACTGAGCCAATCGCCCGTACCCGCTCGCTCGCGCAGCGGGGACGGTCGTCAACTCTAGCCGATGGCTCACGAGAATCACGACCGCGACAGACGTGACAGCGTTCACCCTCCGGACAGGCCCGGTTGGTTTGAGTTTTGCTCATCCGGCTGGTTAAGGTTCTGGTCGCACGAAGGGCCGCAGGGCAGTTCGGTGCGATGCGGATGTGGCTCAGGGGTAGAGCATCACCTTGCCAAGGTGAGGGTCGCGGGTTCGAATCCCGTCATCCGC
>JBQDDG010000017.1:32796-64168 GCA_052093225.1 Actinomycetaceae bacterium | reverse complement strand
CCTTTTCCCGCTGTGGCGGCTCTTCGCCTACACCGGAATGCGTCGCAGTGAAGCCCTGGCGCTGCGCTTGCGCGACATTGACACCAAGAACCGCAGAATCAGCATTCGCCGGGCGGTCAACACCGAGGACTGGGAGCAGACCAAGCTCACCAAGACCTACAACGCTCGGGTGATCGACGTAGACGATGAAACTCTGCAAATCCTGGCGTCCTACAAGGTCAAGCGCGCCGAGCTGTCATTCCAGCTTGCCAAGGCAGACGCCTACGTTTTCGGAGATGACGACGGCCAACTTCGCTCACCTGATGCGATCACCTCCCGGTGGAGCCGACGCCTTGACTGGCTCACAGCAGCCCACCCGGACATTCACCGAGTCACTATCAAGGGGCTGCGCCATACCCACGCCACCCAGCTTCTGGAAAGGGGCACTCACCCCAAAGTGGTCCAGGAGCGGCTGGGGCACACCACCATCACCACAACGATGAACATCTACAGCCACGTCACCCCGACCATGCAGCGGTCGGCCATCGATGAGCTAGCGCGGCAACTCTCCGAGGCGTGAACATGAGCTTGCCCCATATTTCGCCCCATGGCCCAGAAACAACTCTGACCTGGGAGCCTAAACTCCCAGGTCAGAGGCTGTTTTCAACCTGTGCGCGAGGGGGGACTTGAACCCCCACGCCCTTTCGGGCACACGGACCTGAACCGTGCGCGTCTGCCAATTCCGCCACTCGCGCGAGCTGTTGTACTGCGGCAAACAGCGTAGAGGAGACTATCACCCGCGATCCGCGAGAAGCCCCCGGATCCGGGCGTCCCCGTGGTGATCCCGCACACCGCGACGACGGCGCCACCGCGAGTCCGACGGCGCCGTGCGCCTTCTCGCGGCGCGCACGAGCGCTCACCCGCCGGACAGAACGGCGCTCACTCGCGAGACAGAAGCGCGCTCACTCGCCGGGAGGGGGTCAGTCGTTGTCGCCCCCGGTGTCGTCCGTGGAGCCGAGCCGGATCTCGGCGCCGCGGCCGTCCTTGAACGTCCACTCCGCGACCTCGGGCAGGTCCTCGCCGTAGGTGCGGGCGTACCGCAGCGCGCGCTGACGGGTGTCGAGGAGCTCCTGGCGCAGCCCGGCCGCACGCTCGGCCAGCCCGGGTACCCGGTCGATGACGTCGATGGCGAGCCGGTACCGGTCGAGGTCGTTGACCATGAGCATGTTGAAGGGCGTCGTCGTGCTGCCCTCCTCCTTGAACCCGCGCACGTGGATGTTCGAGTGGTTCGTCCGCCGGTAGGTGAGGCGGTGGACGAGCGTCGGGTAGCCGTGGAACGCGAAGATCACCGGGCGGTCGGTGGTGAACAGGGCGTCGAAGTCCCGGTGACTGAGCCCGTGCGGGTGCTCGCGCTCGTCCTGCAGGCGCATGAGGTCGACGACGTTGACGAGCCGGATCTTCAGGTCCGGCAGCGCCTCCGCGAGCACGCCGGCCGCGGCGATCGCCTCCATCGTGGGGATGTCCCCGGCGCACCCGATGACGACGTCGGGCTTGACGCCCTTCTCCTCGGTGCCGGCCCAGTCCCAGATGCCGATGCCGCGCGCGCAGTGGAGCTCGGCCTCCTCCATCGTCAGCCACTGCGGGTTGGGCTGCTTGCCCGCGACGACGACGTTGACGTAGCCCTTGCTGCGCAGGACGTGGTCGAACGTCGACAGCAGGGTGTTGGCGTCCGGCGGCAGGTAGATCCGCGTGACGTCGGCCGTCTTGTTCATCACGACGTCGAGGAACCCCGGGTCCTGGTGGGAGAAGCCGTTGTGGTCCTGGCGCCACACGTGGGAGGACAGCAGGTAGTTGAGCGACGGGATCGGTACCCGCCACGGGATGTCGAGGCTGGCGTCGAGCCACTTGGCGTGCTGGTTGAACATCGAGTCGACGATGTGCACGAAGGCCTCGTAGCTGTTGAGCAGCCCGTGCCGGCCGGTGAGCAGGTAGCCCTCGAGCCAGCCCTGGACCTGGTGCTCGGAGAGGACCTCCATCACGCGGCCGGTGCGGGACAGGTCGACGTCGGTGTCCACGGTCTCCGCCTGCCAGGTCTTGCCGGCGACGTCGACGGTCGCGGACAGCCGGTTCGACGCCGTCTCGTCCGGCCCGAACACCCGGAAGTTCGTGCGGTTGCGGTCCAGGACCTCCGCGAGCCAGCTGCCGAGCTGGCGCGTCGCCTCACCCATGGTGCCGCCCGGTGCGGGCACATCCACGGCGTGCTCGCGGAAGTCCGGCAGGTCGAGATCCCGGGTGAGGGTGCCGCCGTTCGCGTGCGGGTTGGCGCTCATGCGGCGCTCACCCTCGGGGTTGTTCCGCGCCACGAGGTCGACGACCCGGCCGTCCTCGTCGAAGAGCTCCTCGGGCCGGTAGCTCCGCATCCAGTCCTCGAGGAGCCGCGTGTACTCGTCGTTGCCGCGGACGTGGTTCATCGGGACCTGGTGGCTGCGCCACGTGCCCTCGACCTTCTGCCCGTCGATCTCCTTCGGCCCCGTCCAGCCCTTCGGGGTGCGGAAGACGATCATGGGCCAGCGGGGGCGGGCGGTCAGCGAGCCGTCGGCGGCGGCGGCCCGGATCGAGGCGATCTCGTCGAGGACCTCGGCGAGCAGCGCGCTGAAGCGGCGGTGCGTCTCGGCGGGGTCCTCGTCGTCGAAGCCGCCCTCGAAGAAGTACGGCTTGTGCCCGTACCCGACCATCAGCGCTTCCAGCTCGTCGCGCGGGATGCGGTCGAAGAGCGTGGGGTTGGCGATCTTGTAGCCGTTGAGGTGGAGGATCGGCAGCACCGTGCCGTCCACACCCGGGTCGAGGAACTTGTTGCCGTGCCAGGCGGTGGCGAGCGGGCCCGTCTCGGCCTCGCCGTCGCCGATCACCGCGACGGCGATCATCCCCGGGTTGTCGAACGCCGCACCGTAGGCGTGGGAGAGCACGTAGCCGAGCTCGCCGCCCTCGTGTATCGATCCCGGCGTCTCGGGCGCGACGTGGCTCGGCACGCCGCCGGGGAAGGAGAACTGGCGGAAGAGTTCGTTGACGCCGCGCTCGTCCGGCCCGACGTGGGAGTAGACCTCCGAGTACGTGCCCTCGAGCCAGGACGCGGCCACCAGGGACGGCCCGCCGTGGCCGGGCCCGCTGAGGTAGATCGCGTCCAGGTCGCGCTCGATGATGTGGTGGTTGAGGTGCGCGTAGAGGAAGTTCTGGCCCGGGGACGTGCCCCAGTGGCCGAGGAGCCGCGGCTTGATGTCCTGCGGCTCGAGCGGCCGCCGCAGCAGCGCGTTGTCCATGAGGTAGATCTGGCCGACAGCCAGGTAGTTCGACGCCCGCCACCAGGCGTCAATGGCGGCGACGGTGTCGTCGTCCAGCCGGTAGGTCTCGTTCACGTCTGTCTCGGTCGTCTCAGCGTGGAGCTCCATGTCTCCAGCCTGGTGCCCCGAGGCACTGGGCGCCACCCCTGAGGGCTGCGGCGAGAGAGGGCGGGCCCCGCTCCCCCGCCGACGTCGGGAAAACACCCCTCACTCGTGGAGAAATTGCCCCTCACTCGTCGGGAAAACACCCCTCACTCGTCGGAGGGGGGACGACGGCGGGGCCGGACCCGCTCGCGCGGATCCGGCCCCCGTGGTCGGTGACGGTCAGGCCGTCAGGCCCTCGGTCACGACCACCTGGTCGGCGCCGGCGGGAGCCGTCACCGTCCCGAGGCCGGTGAGGTCGAACGCGTCCCAGAAGTCCGGGGAGGTCGTGACGTCGTCACGGATCCAGACCTCGGCGGGCGAGAGCGTGCTGCGCGGGTCGTCGCCCTGGTTGGCGCCGAGGGTGACGGTGACCGGGGCATCGGGGTTCGCCTCGATGATCTCGGTCGGGGTCACCGACTTCGCGGGCGCCACGTTGATCTCGCCGCCCGAGAGCAGGACGGAGGTGTCGTCGAGGTCGCCGGTCACGGTGCCGTCGGACAGCACCGGGTCGACGGACTGGATGAACGTCCGGTTGACGACCGTGTGCGTGCGGCCGGCCTCGAGCGTCTGCTCGTCACCGCTCAGCCGCAGCGTCGGGCGCAGCTGCGTCCCGAAGGTGAGCCGCAGCTCGTTGGCGGCGGTGATCGTGCCGCCGTCGGTCACCGGGTCGGTGGCCTGGAACGTCACGGCGACCGCCACGACGTCGGCCAGCTGGTCGGCGGGGAGCGCGGCCAGAGCGCTCGCGGTCATCTCGTGCTCGGTGAGGGTGGTGCCGTCGTACCGGAGGACCCAGGTGGTCGACGCGTCGAGGTCGACCTCCTCGCCGCGGGAGACGCTGACGCCGATCGACGTGATGTCGAACCGGTTGAACGTGCTCGACTCGAGCCACGCCGTGTCGGCGCCGAGCGCGTCCACGTCGAACGGGCTGGCGGTCGCTGCCTGGGCGGTGCCGTCCGTGCTGCACTCCGTCGTCGATGCTCGGCCGCACTGCCGCGCAGCGCGGCACGTCGCTTCGCGTCCATCACCACCCGGGCACGAGTCTGGACCCGGACCGACGGGACGAGCTCGAACACCGGCGCGTCGGAGTCCCCGGTCCACCGGGCGATCCCTTCGCGGAGCGCGTCCGCGACGAACGACGGCGGCCCACCCAGTTTCTTCGCGAGCGCCGGCGTGAGAACACGGGGGACGGCGAGCAGGCTGTGCTCCGGTGCGAGCACCGGTGCCGGTGGGCCCTGTGCCACCACCCGGCGCATCTGCGTCGTCGACTCCGCCCGCGACCGGGCGACGAGCCGCACGGTGGCGGGGTGACCGTGCGAGACCCACCGGACCGCCGTCGGGTCCGCCCCGGACCCGAGCCGCACAAGCAGCTCGGCGATCTCGTCGATCCCGAGGTAGGTGCTGGGCGCGAGCTCCACGTCCCAGCCCGCCGGGAGCGACGACGTCGACAGGACGCTCACCCGCAGACTGAGATCCACGTGCCTCCGCATCCGCAGCGCGAGCTCGGTCCAGACCTCGGGGGTGAGACCGTCGGCGTCGTCGACGACGAGGAACCCGCCCTCGACGTCGGGAACCACCCCGTCCTCGACCCAGTGGACGTCCGTCCGGCCGTGCGCCCAGCCGGCGAGCGCGGACGACCTGCCGCTGCCGTGCGGGCCCGCCACCGCCACCACGGCGTGCGCCGCCGACAGAGCGGACGACAGCCCTGGCGGCTCGATCCAGGGCTCGGGGCGTCTTGGTGGCATCACGCGAATATTAGTCGCGACACGGCGGGTGAGGGGCCGATGCATAGGGGCGAGGTGCCCGGTGGAGTGCCTGGTGGCGGGGCCGGTATCAGTCCACCGGGTGCCGGCGCCTGGCCGACGGCGTCCGTGGCCGGCGTCCTGCTGTCGACGCCCGACGGCGCGTAGCCGGGAGTGCTCCACAGGTCCGCCCCGTCGTCGGTCATCCACAGGGCGCGACACTCGCCGGTTCCGCGCCGGTGCAACGGCGCCACCGTGGGGTCATGCCTGATCTCCGACTGCCCCGGCTCGTCGCCGCCGCCGAGAACTCCTCCGGCGCCGTGCGTGCCGGCATCCGGTCCGGACGTCTCATCGGCGTCGGTCGCGGGCTCTACGCGGTGGCGCCGGACGAGTCGCTCGCCCGCTGGGAGCGCGAGGAGTACGTCCATCTCGCGAGGTCGGCAGCCGCGGCCCGGCTGTCGGGAGCCGTGCTCTCCCATCTCTCGGCCGCTGCCGTGTGGGGGCTCCCGCTCCCACCTGGCGAGCTGTCGGTCCACGTCACGCAGCCCACACGCCCGTCCCCCGGGCACGACGTCGGGCGCCTCGTCCGGCACCAGCGCCCGCTCGGTCACGACGACGTCGCCGACGCCTCGTTCGGCGTGACCTCCCTGCGCCGGACCGTCATCGACTCGGTCTCGCTGCTGCCGCCGATCCACGGGCTCGCGCTGGCCGACGCGGCTCTGCGCCTGGCGAGCGGCGCCCACCGATACACGGACGCCCGCGCGAGGACGAAGGTCGACGAGCTCAAGGAGGGCTGGATCGCGCGGATCGCCGCGGGGGCACGGCACGCGGTGCGCGCACGCGCGGTCCTTCGCTTCGCCGACCCACGGGCCGACAGCCCTGGTGAGTCGCGGGCGCGGTGGGTGCTGCTGGCGGCCGGACTCCCCGTCCCCGAGCTCCAGGAAGAGGTGTCGACTCCCGCCGGGCACTTCGAGCCGGACCTGACGTTCGGGCCGGCCGTCGACCGTCCGTGGAGCACCGTCCACGGCGAGTACGACGGGAGCGGCAAGTACGTCGGCGCTGCGGGACACGCGGCACTGATGAAGGAGAAGGAGCGGGAGGACGCGCTTCGGAGCCGCGGGGCCACGGTGCTCCGGATCGTCGCCAAGGATCTGCGCCCCGAGAACCGGGAGGCGCTCGCACGACGATTCCAGGAGGCGATCGGCTGCGAGCTCGCCGACGGCCTGGACCGCACCGGCCTCCAGCCACCGGCCGATCCGCCTGCCCGGCGCGGGGGCCGCATCTAGGACTCCGGGTCCTGCGCGTGGCCGGAAAGTTCGGTGGCCTCTCACAGCCCGAGGGCAGCGCGGGGCGCGAGATCCAGTGGCGTCTTGCAGTCCGAGGGCAGCACGTGGCCGGAAAGTTCGGTGGCCTCTCACAGCCCGAGCGCAACGCGGGGGCGCGATATTCAGAGGCGTCTTGCAGTCCGAGGGCAGCACGTGGACACACATGCGTGCCCCCACACCTCGCCGTGCCCCACCCACGAGCCGGAGCATCACACCGGGCAGGTCATGCGAGCCCCAGCACCGCGCCGTGTCCCAGGACGAACCCAGCCCGTGGGACTCCTCGACTCGTAGTTCCCCACCTCGACTCGTACCCCCACAGCCCACTCGTACTCCCTGAACATACGAATCGAGCCCTCAGGTACGACTCCGCACGAGAAAGTACGACTCGCACCGGAAGAGGCCGCACCCACCACACGGGAGGTACGACTCGGCGCAGGGAAGTACGACTCGCACCGGAAGAGGCCGCACCCACCGCCAGGGAGGTACCACTCCGCACGAGAAAGTACGACTCGCCGCGGGAAAGGATGTGCCCACTACCAGGGAAGTACGTGTCGGCACGGGAAACTACGACTCGGCACGCGGGAGGCAGCGGCGGCGGACGGGAGGAGCCGCACACACCTGCCCCGGTCACGGGCGGGGTGGTGTCCCGCTGCAGGCGCGCGTTTCGTTACCATCTCCGGAGGCATCCGTGCCCGCACCCGCCCGGCCGACCGGCGCGGACCAGCCGACACACCAAGGAGCACCGCAGCGATGGGCATCCTCGACCGCTTCGAGAAGGGCGTGGAGAACGTGGTGTCCAGCACGTTCTCCAAGGCCTTCCGCTCCGAGGTCAAGCCGATCGAGATCGCCTCCGCCGTGCGCCGGGAGATGGACGAGCGGGCCGCCACCCTCACGCGGGACCGCACGGTGGCGCCGAACGAGTTCCACGTCGAGCTCGCCACCAACGACCTGGGCCGGGTGCGCGAGTGGGGGCACGACACGCTCGCCGGCGAGATCACCGCCGCCGCCACGGACCACGCGACCTCCCAGTCCTACAGCTTCGTCGGCCCCGTCGAGGTCGCCTTCGTCGAGAATCCCGAACTCCACACCGGCCGGATCCAGGTCCGCTCCGCCACGCGCAAGGGCGCTGTCGCCCCGGCCGCCGCCGCGATGGCGTCGACCTCGCACCCGATCCTCGACATCGACGGGCGCCGCTACCTCCTCACCGGACCGGTGACCGTCGTCGGGCGCGGCTCGGAGTCGGACATCGTCCTCGACGACACGGGCGTCTCGCGCCGCCACCTCGAGATCCGCGTCTCCCCGCAGGCCGTCATCGCCACGGACCTCGACTCGACCAACGGCACGTTCGTCGAGGGGCACAAGATCACCGCGGCCACGCTCGTCGACGGCAACACGATCACCCTCGGCCGCTCCCGGATCATGTTCTGGACCGGCGAGGACGAGGTCTGAGCGCGTGAACGAGCTCGTCGTCACGCTGCTGCGCCTCGGGTACCTCGGGGGGCTCTGGCTCTTCGTGCTGCTCGCGGTGCTCGTGCTGCGCAACGACATCTTCGGCACGCGCGTCGCCCACCGCCCCGGGCGCGGTGGCCGGGCGGGTCGCGCAGCCAAGGGCCGCCCGGCCGCGGGAGGCGCGCGCCCGTCGGCCGGCCGTGATACACCCACGCGGCTCGTCGTCACCGAGGGACCGCTGACCGGCACCACCGTCCCGCTCGGCCGCTCGGCGATCCTCGTGGGCCGCGCCGCCTCCTGCACGCTGGTCCTCGAGGACGACTTCGCCTCCTCGAGGCACGCCCGCTTCTTCCCGCGCGAGGGCCACTGGTACCTCGAGGACCTCGGCTCGACGAACGGCACCACCGTGGCGGGACAGCGGATCGGCACCCCGATCCAGGTCCCCAGCGGCGCGCCGGTGCGGATCGGGCAGACCGTCATCGAGCTGAGGCGGTAGCGGATGCCCATCGTCACGAGGTTCGCGGCCCGCTCCGACGTCGGGCTGCTCCGCTCGAGCAACCAGGACTCCGGCTACGCCGGGGAGCACCTGCTCGTGCTCGCGGACGGCATGGGCGGACCGGCGGGCGGGGACATCGCGAGCTCGGTGGCGGTGGCGCACCTCGCCCCGCTCGACGACAACCACGGCGCCGACGAGCTGCTCGGCCTCCTGCGCGGGGCCGTCGCCGACGCGCACGCCGACCTCGTCGCCCGGTCGACCGAGGACCCCGACCTCGCGGGGCTCGGCACCACCTGCATCGCCATGCTCCGCACGGGCACCAAGCTCGCCATGGTCCACATCGGCGACTCGCGCGCGTACCTCCTCCGCGGCGGCGAGCTCACGCAGATCACCACCGACCACACCTTCGTGCAGTACCTCGTCTCGACCGGCCGCCTCACGCTCGAGGAGGCCGAGCGCCACCCGCAGCGCAACATGATCCTGCGGGCGCTCGGCGACACGGAGGGCGAGGTCGAGCTCGACGAGTCGATGCGGGAGATCCAGCCCGGCGACCGGTGGCTGCTCTCCTCGGACGGCCTGTTCGGCGTCGTCTCGAAGGACACGATCGCGGAGACGCTGCTCGAGACGGACGACCCGGGCGCGGCCGCGCAGCAGCTGGTCGACCTCTCGCTCAGGGCCGGCGCACCGGACAACGTCACCTGCGTCGTCGCCGACTTCCTGTCCTCCCAGTCGGCGCGCGAGCTCGCCCCGGCGGACCCGCAGATCGTCGGTTCCGCCGCCGAGCGGCCCGCGAACCGTCCCGGGGGCGAGCGCGGCACTCCCGGTGGCGTCGCGAGCGGCCGTGGTTCCGCGGCCGAGCGCGCGGCCGCCCTCGTGGGGCCCGACGACGACGCCGCCGCTCCCGCCGCGCGCCGGCGTCGGCTCCCGAAGTTCCTCCTCGGCCTCGTTGCGGGCCTGGCCATCCTCGTGGCAGCAGGGTTCGCCGGCTGGGGCTGGACGCAGCAGCAGTACTACGTGGCCCCGTCCGGCGACCACGTGGCGATCTACCGCGGGATCCCGCAGACGGTGGGCCCGCTCGGGTTCTCCGACCTGCACGAACGTACCGACCTGAGGATCGACGACCTCACGCCCCTCGCCCAGCAGCGGCTCGACTCGCCGATCACGCGCGGCTCCATCGAGGGCGCACGCGACGTCGTCGAGAACCTTCGCCAGTCCCTCGTGCCCGACGAGCCGCCCAGCGAGTCCCCGAGCGAGTCGCCGTCCGAGTCCCCCAGCGAGTCGTCCTCGGAGTCCGCGAGCGAGTCGTCGAGCGGGGACGCATGAGGGGCGCCGTCTGATGGCGGTCGTCCGTCAACAGTCCGCGCGGTCGGGGCGGTGGCCGGAACTCGGGCTCCTCGCGGTCGCCGTCGCGCTCGTGCTGCTCGGCTACGTCCAGGTCGCGCTCAACACCACCGAGGCGCTGCCCACCGACCTGCTCCAGCGGGGCGGCCTGTTCGCGGGGTTCGCGCTCGTCGCCCACCTCGTCGTGCGCTGGCGCGCGCCCTACGCGGACCCCGTCATCCTGCCGGTCGTCATCCTGCTCAACGGCATCGGCCTGACGATGATCCACCGGCTCGACATCGCCGAGGGCACCGCGGGGGTCGACCGCCAGCTCATGTGGACGGCGCTCGGGATCGCTCTCGCCCTCCTGGTGGTCCTCCTGGTGCGGGACCACCGTGCGCTGCGCGGGCTCACCTACACGTCAATGGTCGTCGGCATCGTGCTGCTGCTGCTCCCGATGGTGCCGGGCCTGGGCCGGACCATCAACGGCGCGCGGATCTGGATCGGCGTCGGCCCGTTCAGCTTCCAGCCGGCCGAGATGGCCAAGATCGCGCTCGCGGTGTTCTTCGCCGGCTACCTCGTGGCCAACCGGGACAACCTCGCGCTCGCGGGCCCGCGGTTCCTCGGGATGCACCTGCCCCGCCCCCGCGACCTCGGCCCGATCCTCATCGCCTGGGGCGTCGGCATGGCCGTGCTCGTCGTCCAGCGCGACCTCGGCACCGCCGTGCTGTTCTTCGGCATGTTCGTCGCCCTCATGTACCTGGCGACGGAACGGATCAGCTGGGTGGTCCTCGGCGCGCTGCTCGCCGTCGGCGGGGCGGTCCTCGCGGCGTCGCTGTTCCCCCACGTCGGCGCGCGGGTCGACGTGTGGCTCAACGCCCTCGACCCGGAGGTCTACCAGCGCAGCCCGGGCGGCTCCGGCCAGCTGGTCCAGGGGCTCTTCGGCCTCGCGTCGGGCGGACTCATGGGGACCGGCTGGGGCCTCGGCTACCCGCACCTCGTGCCGTACGCCGAGTCGGACTTCATCATGGCGTCGCTCGGCGAGGAGCTCGGCCTCACCGGGTTGCTCGCGATCCTGCTGCTCTACCTGATCCTCGTGCAGCGCGGTCTGCGCGCCTCGGTCGCCGTGCGCGACGGCTTCGGGAAGCTCCTCGCCGCCGGCCTCGCGTTCACGATGGCGGTGCAGGTCTTCGTCGTCGTCGGCGGTGTCACCCGCCTCATCCCGCTCACGGGCCTGACCACACCCTTCCTCGCCGCGGGCGGCTCCTCGCTCGTCGCGAACTGGGTGATCGTCGCGCTCCTGCTGCGCGTCTCCGACGCCGGTCGGCGCCCCGCACCTGTGGCCGACCCGTCCGCCATCAGCGCCCTCGGGGCCGGCTCGACCGCACCCAGCCCCGACGCTGCAGCGCCCGCCCACCGCACAACGCCCGGGTCCGGGTCCGGTTCCGGGGCCGAGGCCGGGGCCGGTTCCGGGGCCGGGGCCGGGGCCGACGCACCGAGTCAGGGTTGGGCCGCCACCGGCGACGCCTGGGACGAGACACCGGCCGCCCGGCACGGTGCCGAGCGGAGGGACCCCGAGAGCGACGGGGAGTCCGGCGACACGCTGGGCAACCCGCCGCGGTCGACCTACCGCCCCGTGAGCGCCGCCGGGAACGAGCGCCCCACCGAGGCGCACGCGGCCGTCGGGGGGTCCGCCCCCGTCGCCACGCAGGCTCCGGACGGCGTCCGGTCACCGGGTGATACCCAGGCCCCCGACGACGTCCGGTCACCGGGTCGCACCCAGGCCCCCGACGACGTCCGGTCGCCCGGCAGCACGCCGGCACCCGACGGCACCCGGGCTCGCGACGACGCCGGATCACCGGCCGGCGCAGCCGGCGCCGGACCGGCGACCGACCCGGGCGAGACGCTCCTGCCCGAGGACGACGACTGGATCCGCGAGCACCGCGAGGAGGACCGATGAACGACCAGATCCGGCGACTGACCGTGGTGGTCGCCCTCATGTTCCTCGCCCTCATGGTCTCGGCGACGACCGTCCAGTTCGCGCAGGCCGGCGACCTCAACGCCGACGGCCGCAACGTGCGCACCTTCTACCGCGAGTTCGGGCGCGACCGCGGGCCCATCGTCGTCGCGGGCACCCCGATCGTCACGTCCGAGCCCGTCGACGACGCCTACAACTACCTGCGCCGCTACCAGCAGGGCCCCGCCTACGCGCACCTGACCGGCTACTTCTCGGTGGTCCACTCGTCGATGACCGGGCTCGAGCGGGCGGGCAACGAGGTGCTGGGCGGCAACGACCCGGGCCTGCTCCTCGCCCGGCTGCAGTCGCTCATCACCGGGAACCAACCGCGCGGCGGTGCCCTGGAGCTGACCATCGACCCGGCCGCGCAGGCCGCGGCGATCGAGGGGCTCGGCGGCCAGCGCGGCGCCGTCGTCGCGATCGACCCGCGCACGGGCGCGATCCTCGCGATGTACTCCTCACCGTCCTACGACCCCAACCCGCTCGCCTCGCACGTGCGGTCGGAGGCCACGGAGGCCTACGACGCCCTCGCCGACGACCCGGACCGCCCCCTCCTCAACCGCGCCATCGGCGGGGACCAGTACGCCCCGGGCTCCACGTTCAAGCTCGTCACCACCGCCGCGATGGTGGAGAACGGCCTCACCGCGGACTCCGTGGTCCAGGCGCCGACCGAGTACCAGCTCCCGCAGACCCAGACCTTCATGCACAACCCGGGCGAGCGGGCCTGCGGCGACGGCTCGGGGAGCACGACGCTGCGCCAGGCCCTCATCGAGAGCTGCAACACCCCGTTCGCCATCGGCGCCGTGGACCTCGGCACGGACGCGATGAACGAGCAGGCGGAGGAGTTCGGGTTCGGGCGCGAGCTCGAGATCCCCATGGGGGTCACCCCCTCCCGGTTCCCGGCCGACGCGACGCCGCCGGAGCTCGCCCAGTCGGCGATCGGCCAGTTCTCGGTCCGCACGCACCCGCTGCAGATGGCGATGGTCGCCTCGGCGATCGCCAACGACGGCACGCTGATGACCCCCTACCTCGTCGAGCGCACGCTCACCGCCGACCTCGAGGAGGTCGGGACGCACGACGAGGAGGTCTTCTCCGAGCCGATCTCCGAGCGGACGGCGGAGGAGATGACGTCGATGATGATCGACGTCGTCGAGCAGGGGCACGACAACCCGGGGGCGATCCCGGGCGTGTCCGTGGCCGGCAAGACCGGTTCCGCGGAGATCGACGCGAACACGCCGCCCCACGCCTGGTACACGGGGTTCGCGCCGGCGGACGACCCGCAGGTCGCCGTCGCCGTGATCGTGGAGAACGGCGGCGACGTCGGCTGGGGGGTCGGCGGCGCCCAGCTCGCCGCCCCGATCGCCGCGGCCGTGATGGAGGCGGTGCTCCAGTGACCGACCACCACGCCGCCCCGCCCTCGCCGCGCCCGGACGACGTCGACGCGCACCGCCACCGCGTCACGCGCCTGTCCACGGGCGACCTGGTGACCTCCCGCTACGAGGTGCGCACCCTGCTCAACTCCGGCGGCTCCGGAGAGGTGTGGGCGGCGCACGACACCCGGCTCGACCGCCCGGTGGCCATCAAGTGCCTGCGCCCCGAGCTCGCCGGCCAGCCGCACTTCCTCGAGCGCTTCCGTCAGGAGTCGCAGAACACGGCGCGCCTGCGGCACGCCAACATCGCCGCACTCCTGGACCACGGCCGCACCGGCGACGGCGGCGCCTACCTCACGCACGAGCTCGTCGTCGGCGACGACCTCGCCGACCTCCTCACCCGGGACGGCACCCTCGCCCCGGCCGCGGCCGTCACCGTGCTCACCCAGGTCCTCGACGCCCTCCAGGCCGCCCACGCGGCAGGGGTCGTCCACCGCGACGTCAAGCCCGCCAACGTGCTCGTCTCCACCCGTGGGACGGTCAAGCTCACCGACTTCGGGATCTCCCGGGCCACCGGCCAGGAGACGATGACGTCCACCGGCATGGTCATGGGCACGCCCGAGTACCTCGCCCCGGAGCTCGCCCGGGGCGGGACCGCGAGCCCCTCGGCCGACCTCTACGCCGTCGGGGTCATCGCCTACGAGGCGCTCGTCGGCCACCGCCCCTTCGACGCCGAGCACCCGGTCGACATCCTGCTCGCCCACGTCGGCGAGCCGGTCCCCGCACTGCCGGGGATCCCCGGCGCGCTGGCCGACGTGGTGCGGGCCATGCTGGCGAAGGACCCGGCGGACCGCCCCCGTTCGGCGGCGGCAGCGGCCGAGATGCTGCGCACGGCACTGACAGACATCCGCACGCCACGACGAGGCGGCACCGGTCGACTCGGTAGGGTGGACGACACCGCGCCCGCCGCGGGAGACCCGGCGGAGAACGCGAAGGAGGACAACACGTGAGTGACCACGTGAGCGACGGCCCCCTGGTCCTCGCCGACCGCTACGAGCTCGGTGGACTCATCGGGCGTGGCGGCATGGCGGAGGTGCACGTCGGCCGGGACACCCGGCTCTCGCGCACCGTCGCCATCAAGATGCTGCGGGCCGACCTCGCACGCGACCCCTCGTTCCTCGCGCGGTTCCGCCGCGAGGCGCAGTCCTCCGCGGGGCTCAACCACCCCGCGATCGTCTCGGTCTACGACACGGGCGAGCACGTGAGCGGCGCCGGCACGCCCGATGAGCGGCGTATCCCGTTCATCGTCATGGAGTACGTCGAGGGGCACACCGTCCGCGACCTCCTCGGCGACGGCGACCCGGTCCCGATCGGTGAGGCGGTCGAGATCGTCGTCGGCGTGCTCAACGCGCTCGAGTACAGCCACCGCGAGGGCATCGTCCACCGGGACATCAAGCCCGGGAACATCATGATCACGCCCACGGGCGACGTGAAGGTGATGGACTTCGGCATCGCGCGTGCGCTGGCGGACAACTCCGCCACGATGACGCAGCCGCACTCCGTGGTCGGCACCGCGCAGTACCTCTCCCCGGAGCAGGCGCGCGGCGAGGTCGTCGACGCGCGCTCCGACCTCTACTCCACCGGCTGCCTCCTCTTCGAGCTGCTCACCGGGCAGCCGCCGTTCTCCGGGGACTCGGCCGTCGCCGTCGCCTACCAGCACGTGCGGGAGATCCCACCGACCCCGTCGTCGATCGCGTCGGACATCCCCGAGCCGCTCGACCGCGTCGTCATGCAGGCCCTCGCGAAGGACCGCGACACCCGCTACTCCGACGCCGCCCACTTCCGCAGCGACCTCCTCGCGGCCCACCGCGGCAGCGAGGTCAACGCTCCCCCGACCTCGGCCTGGGTGGCAGGAGCCGCGGGCGCCGCGGGAGCGGCCGCCGCCGGGAACGCGACGCACGTCGTCCCCGCCGCAGGCACGCCGGTCGCCACCCCGCCCGCGGGTCAGGCGGACAACCGGCGCACGCCGCAGCCCGTCGAGGACGAGCCGAAGCGGTCCTGGGCCTGGCTGTGGATCCTGCTCGTCGCCCTGGTCGCCGTCGGCGGCGTCGTCACCTACCTCCTGGTCAGCGGCGGCGGTGACGAGGAGGAAACCACCCCGTCCGTGACGATGGTCGACGTCCCCGCGCTCGACGGGCTCGACGAGCAGGAGGTCTCCGCCGCGCTCGACGAGGAGGGCCTCACGCCCAACTTCCTCGACCCGGAGAGCTCCGACGAGGTCGAGGAGGGCCTGTTCGTCCGCTCCGAGCCCGCACCGGGCACCCCGGTGGAGACCGGGAGCGCGGTCGACGTCGTGCTGTCCGCAGGCCCCTCCGAGGTGACCGTGCCCGATCTCGAGGGCCTCGACCGCACGGAGATCATCGCGGCGCTCGAGGAGATCGACCTCGAGGCCAAGTTCGTCGAGCCGGAGAGCTCCGACACCGTGGAGGTCGGACTGTTCGTCAGCTCCAGTCCCGCCCCCGGCGAGACGGCGGAGCCCGGTAGCACCGTCGAGGTCACGCTCTCGGACGGCGTCGGCGAGGCGATCGTGCCCGACGTCGCCGGCCGCAGCCAGGAGGAGGCCCGCTCGCTCCTCGAGGAGGCGGGGCTCGAGGCCGGCAACATCCGCACGGTCGACGAGCCGGGCGCCGGCGCCGACCAGGCGCTGCGCACCGACCCTGCCTCGGGCAGGGAGGTGCCCCGCGGCACGGAGGTGACGATCTTCCTGGCGTCCGGCCGGGTCGACGTCCAGGACCTCACCGGCCTGACGCGCGAGGAGGCCGAGGGCATCCTCGACTCCCTCGAGCTCAACTACCAGGTCGAGCCCGAGTTCTCCGACGAGTACCCCGAGGGGCAGATCGTCTCCCAGTCCCAGACCGGCCTCGTCGACCAGGGCACCCGCATCGACCTCATCGTCTCCCAGGGCCCGGAGGAGACCGAGGAGCCGACGACCGAGGACCCGCCGACCGAGTCGCCCTCGGACTGACGGACAGCGGCGCTTACGCCGCGCGCCGATGGGTGCGCGGCGGGTCAGGCCTGCGCGGCGACGAGCGGTGCGAGCCCGTCCGAGGCGGTGACGGCGCCGGTCTGGCCGGCGAGCTCGAGCCAGTTGGCGAGCAGCCGGTGCCCGCCCTGCGTCATCACCGACTCGGGGTGGAACTGCACACCGTGCAGCGGGAGCTCGCGGTGGGCGAGGCCCATGACGACCCCGCCGCTCGTGGCGGCGGTGACGACGAGCTCGTCCGGCACGGAGCCGGGGACCACGGCGAGCGAGTGGTACCGGGCGGCGGTGAACGGGCTCGGCAGCCCGGCGAGGACGCCCGAACCGTCGTGCTCCACCTCGGAGGTCCGCCCGTGCATGAGCTCCGGGGCGTGCGTGACGACGCCGCCGTAGAGCTCGGCGAGGACCTGGTGGCCGAGGCAGACGCCGAGCATCGGTACGCCCGCCTCGGCGCACGCCTCGATGATCTCGCCGGAGCGGCCGGCCTCCTTGGGCACGCCGGGGCCGGGCGAGACGAGCACGCCGTCGTAGCCGTCGACGGCGTCACCGACGGCGTCGTTGCGCACCACGGCGGTCTCCGCCCCGAGCTGCTGGAGGTAGCCGACGATCGTGTGGACGAAGCTGTCGTAGTTGTCCACCACGAGGATGCGGGCCACTTCTCACTCCACTGTCAGGTCGGCGCTGGGGAGCATCGACTCTACCCACGGGAAGACCCACACGAAGAGGGCGACCACGGCGGCGAGGACGAGGGCCGTCAGCAGCAGGACCCGCACCCACCGGGGGCCGGGCAGGGCGCGGAACAGTGCGGCGTACATCAGTCCTCCTCGACGAGCACGGCCGGCACGCCGTCCGCCCGGTCGACCCAGTGGTCGAGCTCGGTGTAGGTGATCCACCGGTGGGTGGAGTAGTTGAAGGGGTGGCAGGTCGTCAGGGTCATCAGCCGCTCGGTCGGCTCGGCGTCGGGGTCGCCCGGGACGGGCGCGACGACCTCGACGTCCCACGGGCGCACGATCTCCGTGCCGGTGACCCGGTAGACGTAGAAGGCGTCCGCGGACTCGACGACGATCGGGTCCCCCACCTCGAGGTCCGCGACCCGGCCCAGCGGCGAGCCGTGGGTCTGCCGGTGGCCGGCGGCGGAGAAGTTGCCGACCTCGCCGGGCAGGGCGGTGCTCGGGTAGTGGCCGAGCGCGCCGAAGTCCATGACGTCCATGCCGATCCCCTCGACCAGGGGGAGCGCGTGGTCGTCGCCCCAGGAGGGGATGTGGACCACCCCGAGGGCCGTCATGCCATCGGGCAGCGCCGCGGAGGCCGGGGAGAACGGTGGCGGCTCGTCCGTGCGGGGCTCACCGATGCCGGACGGCGCCTCGCCGATCGTCCCGGTGATGGCCGCGACCGACTCCTCCTGACGCGCGTGCCCCTCGAGGTCCGTCCACCACAGCTGCCACACGACGTACAGGCCGAGCACGATCCCGGCGGTGAGCAGCAGCTCGCCGACGATCCCGACGACGTCCCACACGCGCGAGCGCCGGGCCGGTCGTCGCCTGCTCCGCCCGGGTGGTCGGTCCTCGACGGCGGTCGCCGTCACCGCTGCCCGGTCCCGTCGGCCGGGTCGAGCGCCTCCGCGTGCCGCACGCCGGTGATCGAGGTCGACGGCGGGACGAGCAGGTCCTCGTGCACCGTGACGTCGTAGCCCAGGCCGATGAGGTCGCTCCACTGCCGGTAGACGTCGACCGCCGGTGACTCGTCGAGGGCGGCGAGCAGCTCGTCGGTGTCCCCGACGGCGCCGACGACGAACGGCGGCGAGTACGTGCGCGCCCCGACGTAGAGGACGTTGCCGACGCAGCGCACCGTCGTGGTGCTCAGCAGCCGCTGCCCCTGAATGCTCAGCGCCTCGGCGCCGCCGGCACGCAGGGCGTTGATGACGCCCTCGACGTCCTGCTGGTGGACGACGAAGTCGTCCGCGACCATGTCCTCGGGGATCCCGGAGTCCGGGACGGGTGCGTCGGTGAGGGAGACCTCGACCCCGGACCCGCTCACCGCCGTCGTGCCGGCGGCGACCCGGACCTCCTCCGGTGTGCGCCCCGGGCCGGCGGGCTGGTCCTCGAGGTAGGGCACGACCTCCTCACGCAGGGCCTCGTTCTCCTCCTCGAGCAGCTCGAGTCGACCCGTCTGGACGCGGGCGAGGGAGACGAGGTCGGTGGCCGCGCGCTCGGTGTCGTCCCCGGCGTCCTGGGCGTTGACGGCGATGATGAGGCCGGCGAGCACGCCGACCGCACCGACCCGGACCGAGGCGGGCGGGACGTGGATCCTCACGACTGCCCCTCCCTCCGACATCGCTGCGCGGCTCGAAGACTACGCTAGGCGCAGGTTGCGCCCACGGCGCCCCACCGACGTTCCGATCGCCCCGCCCGAGACGGCGGGCCACATGCTGGAGGACATTCGTGCCGGTCTCGAAGAAGCGCAAGCGCAAGGACGGCTCCCCCGTCACCCGTACCGAGGCTCAGGAGCACGACGCGGCGCTCGAGCGTGGCGAGATCGCCGAGCCGAGCCCGTCGTGGTGGGCACCGACGATGGTCACCCTCATGGTCGTCGGGCTGCTCTTCGTCCTCGTCACCTACCTCACCAGCGCGCAGTACCCCGTCCCCGGGATCGGCAACTGGAACCTCGGCATCGGCTTCGGCATCGCGATGATCGGGTTCCTCATGACGCTGCGCTGGCGCTGACCGGCGTCCGTCGTCCTCGCCTTGTCCACAGGTCTACCCACAGCTGGGGAGTAATGACAGCCGTGTAAGCCCGGACCCGCAGGCCTGGGCGCCGGACGAATGACATGGCTGTTGTTCTCCACAGGCTTGTGCACATGTGGGGACGAACGACAGCCGTGTAACTCCACAGCTGTGACTTCACCGGTGGACAGAAGGTCCCGGTCAGGGGCGCGCGGATCCGCTCAGACGGCGCCGAGGTAGAGCGCGCAGGTCGCCGCGAGGGCGAGCCCGACCACCACGGAGGACACGACCGCCACGAGGGTGGCGGGCTTGCGCCAGGTGGACCAGACGAGGCCGAGCACCGCGCCGACGACCATGCCGCCGAGGTGCGCCTGCCAGGAGATGTTCCAGCCGGGGATGAACCCGATGACCAGGTTGATGACGAGCAGCAAAAGGAGCTGGCTCGTGTCCTGACCGATGCTGCGCTGGATCGCGAGGACCGCGCCGAAGAGCCCCATGACGGCCCCGGAGAAGCCCACGACGCCGGTGATCCAGCCGTCGCTGCCGGGCCCGCCCGAGAGCAGGAGGACCGCCGTCGACCCGCCGAGAGCGGTGAGCACCATGAGGACGACGAGCCGCCACCGGCCGACGATCGGTTCGAGCGCCTGCCCGGCGATCCACAGCGCGTACATGTTGAAGGCCAGGTGCGCGAGACCGCCGTGGAGCACCGTGGTGGTGAGCATCCGCCAGGGCTCGTGCTCGGTGACGCCCGGCCAGTACAGGAGGTCGGCCTGCAGGCCGCCGCTGCGCTGGGCGAGGTAGGCGAGGGCAAGGACGGCCATGACCACGTAGGTCACGTATGGCGTGCCCTGATGGACCCGGATCCCCACCGGGCTGCGGCGCCGGGTGTCGTGCGGGTGCGGTGCGCGGGCCACGTTGTCCGGGTGCGGGGGCCCCGGCACCGGGTGCTGGGGGTAGGCCTGACCGGGGGTCACGTAGGCACCGAACTGCGGGGCCGGCGAATAGCCGGGGCCGCTTCCGTGGGTGCCGTACCCGTCGGCGCCGTCCCTGCCGGCGCTCCTTCCGGCAGCGCCCTGGCCGGGCACGCCCGGACCCTCGAGCCCGTGGGCGTCGTCGGGTCCGGGCGCTGGGGTCATTCGACGATCTCGACGGACTCGATGACGACGGGCTCGACCGGGCGGTCTGCCGCACCGGTGGGCACGCCGGCGATCGTGTCGACCGTCTCGCGCGAGGCCTGGTCGGTGACGGTGCCGAAGATCGTGTGCTTGCCCTGGAGCCAGGTCGTCGGCACGGTCGTGATGAAGAACTGCGAGCCGTTGGTGCCGCGGCCGCCCTGCTTGCCGGCGTTGGCCATGGCGAGCACGTAGGGCTCGGTGAAGCCGAGCTCGGGGTGGATCTCGTCGTCGAACGTGTAGCCCGGACCGCCCGTGCCGGTGCCCAGCGGGCAACCGCCCTGGATCATGAAGTTCGGGATGATGCGGTGGAAGGTGAGGCCGTCGTAGAAGGGCCGCGTCACCTGCTCCCCGCTCTCGGGGTCCGTGAACTCCTTGGTGCCGCGCGCGAGCTCGACGAAGTTGCTGACCGTCTTCGGCGCGTGGTTCGGGAAGAGCCGGATCGACACGTCGCCGTGGTTGGTGTGGAGGATGGCGTCCATAGAACGATCTTCGCACGCACGGCGCCGTGGCACCGCCCCGCCGCTCCGTGGCGGGCCACCGCCGCGTACCGTGGGGCGACGTCGCTCTCCGCAGGAGCATCGTCGTGGGACGACGTGTCCCACGGCACCCGCTCTACTGGCAGCGTCGGGCCCGATACGGAACTATGGGGGTGGGACGACCGGTCCCGCTGCCACTGCGCAGGTCGGGTCGTCGGTCGCACAACCGCTACGAATGGAGATACGCACATGTCGCGCAAGAGCAAGCGGACACCCACGACCGCGTCGTCCGACCAGGCCGACGTCGGCGCGAAGCTGGCCGAGCTGGGGACGGCACTCTCCGAGCAGGCCAAGGTGACGGGCGCCCGTGCGGCCGAGCTCGCCCAGGAGGGCGTGGACTGGGCCGCCCCGCGCGTGCAGAAGGCGCTCACCGAGGCGCGCACCGCCGCCGGTCCGGCCGTCGAGCAGGCTCGTTCGCGGGCAGAGGACACGTACACGACCGCGCGGGACAAGGTGAAGGACGACTACGTCCCCCGCGTCCAGAAGGCGATGCAGGAGGCGGCGGACGCCTCGAAGAGCGACGCCCCGATCGCCGACCGCGCCCGCAACGCGACCTCCGCCGCGCGCGCCTCGCTCACCGAGCCGCCGGCCAAGAAGAAGGGCGGCGCGGGCAAGGCGCTCGGCTGGGTGCTCGTCGGCACCGCCGTGGCGGGCGCCGGCTACCTCGTCTGGCGCCGCACGCAGCCCGTCGACGACCCGTGGGCCGAGGAGTACTGGGACGACACCACCGTCTCCAGCCCCTCGACCTCCAGCTCGCTCGGCGACAAGGCGAACGCGGCCAAGGACAAGGCGACCGACCTCGCGGGCAAGGCCAAGGACGCGGCCGCCTCCGCGGCGGAGAGCGTCAAGGACAAGGCCGCCGACCTCGGGCACAAGAACGACGCCGGCGACGACCTCCAGGTCAGCGACGCGACGTCGGCCCCGGACGACGCCGCGGACACCGACCTGCCCGTCGAGACGACCCCGGTCTACGACGACACCGTCGACCCGACCACGGGGACGACCCGCTCGAGCTGACACAGGTACGACGAAGGCGGGGGCGACCGGTCGGTCGCCCCCGCCTTCGTCGTCCGGGCTGTCCGTACTCGTCCCCGCTCGCTTCCGCCGCAGGGCCGGACGACGCGGACGGCTGGTCAGGCGGCGCGTCCCTCGCGAACGGTCTCCTCGAGCTCGTCGCGGGTCAGCTTCCGGCCGAACACGGGGCCACCCGGCTCGAGCAGGTGCCCGGCGTCGGCGTCGAGCTCGACCGGGTCGTAGCCGGCGCGGTCGACGATCCCGCCGACCACGCTCCGGGCCGCGGCGTCGGCCGTCGAGACCCCGACGGCGAGCCGACCCGCCGAGCCGGCCGGTCGCGCATCGGCGAGCAGGTCCGCGTAGGACGCCTGGTTGAACGCCTTGACCACCCGGGTGCCCGGATGCGCCCGGGCCAGCTCCGCCGTCGTGTCGACGTCGCCCGCGGTGGTGGCGTCGGTCAGCTCCCACGCGTTCGTCGCATCGACGACGATGCCCGGGAAGACGCCGAGGTCGAGCTGCCTCGCGGCCGCGTAGGGCACGGCGAGAACGACGACGTCCGCCCGCGCGGCGAGCTCGGCGAGGTCGACGAGCTCCGCCTCGGGCAGCACGCTGCTGACGACGAGCCGCAGGTGCGGGGCGTCCGGCCGGTCCGTGACGAGGAGCTCGTACCCGGCCTCCGCGACGAGGCGCCCGAGCGCCGTCCCCAGCCTGCCGGCGCCGACGATCCCGATGGTGCGTGTCATGGGGGCGGAACGCCGCGCGCGCCGCCACGTATTCCGACGGCGGGGCCTCCCCCCGGGGCCCGGCGCACCCTGGCAGCGGCTCCCTGCCGCGGAATACCGGGCGCCGCGTCCGGGTTCCCGAGGCATGACCATCGAGCTCGGGATCGACACGTTCGGCGACGTCACCGCGACCGAGGACGGCACCCTCGTCAGCCCCGCGCAGACGGTGCGCGACGTCGTGGAGGAGGGGGTGCTCGCCGACGAGGTCGGGATCGACGTCATCGGCATCGGTGAGCACCACCGCGACGACTTCGCGATCTCCTCCCCCGAGATGGTGCTCGCGGCGATCGCCGCCCGGACGAGCCGCATCCGCCTCGGCTCCGCGGTGACCGTGCTCAGCTCCGACGACCCGGTCCGCGTCTACGAACGCTTCGCCACCCTGGACGCCCTGAGCACCGGACGGGCCGAGGTGGTCCTCGGCCGCGGGTCGTTCACGGAGTCCTTCCCGCTGTTCGGGTTCCGCCTCGAGGACTACGAGGACCTCTTCGACGAGAAGCTCGAGGTCTTCTCCCGCCTGCGGCGCGCCCAGCCCGTGACCTGGCGGGGCACGCACGTGCAGAACCTCGACCAGGTCACCCTCCACCCCCCGGTGGAGGAGGGACTGCTCAAGGCGTGGATCGCCGTCGGCGGGAGCCCGCAGTCCGTCGTCCGGGCCGCCCACCACGACCTGCCCCTCATGCTGGCGATCATCGGCGGGCCGGTCGAGCGGTTCGCGCCGTTCGCCGCCCTCTACCGGCGGGCGCTCGAGCAGTTCGGCAAGCCGGAGAACCACGTCGGCTACCACTCCTACGGGCACGTGGCCGGGACGGACGAGCAGGCGGCGGAGGAGATCTACCCGCACTACGTCGAGCAGGTCGAGCGGATCGGCAGGGAGCGCGGCTGGAGCCGGCCCTCCCGCGCCTCGTTCGAGCACGAGGTCGAGCACGGGGCGATGGCGGTCGGCTCGCCGGAGACGGTGGCCCGGAAGATCGCCGACGGCGTCCGGGCGCTCGGGGCGGCCCGGTTCGACCTCAAGGTGAGCACCGGCCGGCTCTCCCACGCCGCGATCATGCGGAGCATCGAGCTGTACGGCACGAAGGTCGTCCCGCTGGTGCGGGACATGCTCGCGTGAGCTCCTTCCGCAGCCGTCCCGTCGGTCCCGGCCAGGTGGGTCGGCCGGGGTCCTACTGGACGGCGTCGCCCGTCGACGCCGGCTCGATCGGGTCCGCGCAGTAGGAGAGGTAGCCGTCGTCGGCGCCGTGGTAGTGGAGCTCCTCGCCGTCGATCGCGAGGACCAGCCGCGTGCCCTCGACCAACGCCTGCGTGTAGGCCATGTCGGGCTGCGGGCAGCCGATGGACCCGTCGGACCAGGTGACCTCCTCGAACGTCACGACCTCGACAGCGTCGGGCTCCACCCCCTGCTCCTCGGACAGGTCGGTGACGGCACGGTCCACGGCGGCGGCCTGGTCGGGCAGGAGGTCGGACGGGGAAGTGCCGCCCGACGGGGTCTCCGTCCCGTCGCTCGGGGTCTCCGGGCCGTCCGACGGCGTCCCGGGGCCGGCCGTCGGCAGCGGCTCGCCCGGGGCGGGCGTCCCGTCGGAGCCCTCCGTGGGCGCCTCGGAGGCATCGGTCGACGGGGCCTCCGTCTCGGGGTCGGTCGCCTCGCCGTCCCCGCACGCCGCAAGCGTCGCCAGGGTCGCGAGCGCCACCGCCGTCGTGGCGAGCGTCCGCCTGTTCGTCCTCACATCGATCACCTCCGGTGACGACACCGTAGGCGCACCGGGGGCGGTGCGCAGTGCGACGCCCCGGCCGGCCGGCGTCGGGGCGAGGGTCAGTCTCCCCGGTCGGGGCGCGGCCGCGCGACGGTGAGCAGGAAGACCGCGTCCTCGAGCGCCTCGACCGAGTGGCGCATCGGCGGGATCTCGGCGAGCGCACCCCGGCCGAGCTCGACGCCGTCCTCGCCGGCGACGAGCCGGACCCGACCGCGGAGGATCAGCAGGGTCGCTTCCCCCGGGCTCTCGTGCTCGGCGAGCTCCTCACCCGCCACGAGCGCGACGAGGTGGTGGCGCAGCCGGGAGTCCTTGTCGCCGACGAGCGCCGTCGACGAGCGCCGTGCCCGCGCGCCGTGGGCGAGCTCCAGGTGGTGGTCGGCCAGGGCGTCGAGGTCGAGCTGGTCCATGGTGCTCCTCAGGTCGGTCGGGTGGCGGCGGTCCGCGCGGGCTCGTCGGGAGCCGCGGTCACAGTCCTCGCCGGCCGGCCTGGGGCGGGGCGGCGGCGACGAGCGGGGTGTCGACGCCGATGCGACCGAGCCGCATCGCGCCCCCCGGCGAGCCCACGGGCTCGTCGTGCCCGGGCAGGGTGTCGTCGAAGAAGGCGGCGTTGTCCGCGAGGTAGGGCCGCAGGGTGTCCGGCAGGTCGTCCTCGTAGTAGATGGCCTCGACGGGGCAGACGGGCTCGCAGGCGCCGCAGTCGACGCACTCGTCGGGCTGGATGTAGAGCATGCGGTCGCCCTCGTAGATGCAGTCGACGGGGCACTCGTCGACGCAGGCACGGTCGAGGATGTCGATGCAGGGCTGCGCGATCACGTACGTCACGACCCGAGTTTAGTGCGATTCCTGCAGATAAACTCAAGAGATGTCCGACGACGACACCCAGCCGGCGACCACGGACCCTCGGGACCCGCGGGTCCTCGTCTCCACCGGCGACATCGACCCCGCCGTGGGCACCCACGGCGTGGCGGGCGCGGTCTGGCGCCACACCGACGAGGACCGCGGGCTCGACGCGAACGTCGTCCAGCTGCCGCCGGGAGGGTCGATCGACCCCCACGAGGGGCCGGCCCTGGACGTGCTGTGGCACGTCGTCGCGGGCGGCGGCGCGCTGCTCACGTCCGGCGGAGGCAGCACGGCGCTCTCCCCCGGCGACGTCGTCCACCTGCCCCGCGGTTCGGTGCGGGGCGTGCACGCGGGCGACGGCGGGCTCCGCTACCTCACGGTGCACGCCCGCAAGCAGGGCCTCGGCCTCGGGCCGACCCGAGGCTGACGGGGCCTCGCGAGCCCCACGGAGGCGGCGCCGGGCGCCGGCCGATCACGCGCCGCACGGACCACGGGCACCGCTGGTCCGGCAAGGGGTCAGGCGGGCGGCGTGCCCGGCACGTTGAACGCCCACATCACGCCGAACCGGTCGAACATCTGCCCGTAGTGGTCACCCCACGGGGCGGCCTCGAACGGCATCTGCACGCTGCCGCCGGCCTCGAGCATCGCGGTGCCGACGCGCTGCGCCTCCTCGACGCTGTCGAAGGTGAGCAGGAACGAGTAGGCGGTGTCGCGGATTGGGTACTCCTGGTCGTCGACCGCGTCCGAGCCTGCGATGACGCCGCCCGGGTGCGTGAGCGTGGCATGGGCGACCGCCTCGGCGGGCATCTCCATGCCGGGCATCGGCATGTCACCGTAGGTGACGATCTCGAGCTCGCCGCCGAACAGGTCCCGGTAGTGCTCGAACGCCTCGCGCGTACTTCCCTGGAAGGCGAGGTAGGTGGCGATGTTGCTGAGCATGGCTGATCTCCGTCGATCGGTAGGCGGGCGCGTGCGCGTCCCTCGCCCCGCAGTGTGGCGGCCGGCTCGCGCGACACGCCAGTGGTGACGCAGGAGGACGGGGCACGACGCACGGTCCGCGACACGGCGCCGTGCCACCCTCGTCCTGGGGTTCGCCGTCCCGTGGCGGCCAGGAGACAGTCCCCTGGTACCCCCGCCCGTGGCGGCACGGCGACACCGCCGGGTGTGCCGCCGCCGGGACTCCCGCGAACGACCTCCGCTCGCTAGCCTGACGGTGAGGGGTCGGTCGCCACGACCCCGCCCCGCCGACCCGGAGGTGGCAGGCCATGGACATCCGATCGAACGCGGCCGCGGTGCGGGGGCCGGAGGACAGGTTCAGCGGCGACGTGTGGCTGACGCCCATCACGACCGGCACGACGCCGACGCGCGTGCACTCCTCCGTCGTGCGCTTCGCCCCCGGGGCCCGCACCGGCTGGCACATGCACCCGCTCGGGCAGACCATCTACGTCACCGAGGGGCTGTGCCTCGTCCAGATCGCCCAGGGCCGCGTGCAGGTCTTCCGCGAGGGTGACGTCATCCGGTTCCACGGGGGGCTGTGGCACTGGCACGGCGCGGGACGGGACACGTTCATGAGCCACATCGCGGTGACCGACGGCCCGGACGACGAGCCCGAGACCCACTGGGGCGCGCTCGTCACGGACGCCGAGTACAACCAGCACTGACCCGGCGGCGTCCGTTCAGTCGCGGCGGGTCAGCGCGCGCAGGCTGACGGCGAGCCCGAGCACGCACCACACGCCGAGCACCACGAGGTCGCGTCCGCTCGCCTCGTAGGAGTCGGCCAGCAGCCCGGCCCGCACGAGGTCGCCCGCAGGCTGGACCGGCAGGTACTCGTGCACCGTCCGGAACCACCCGGGCAGGCGGCCGGCGGGGAACGTGAGCGGGGAGAACAGCAGGACGAAGAACACCAGGACCTGGCTGACGACCTGGGCGAGCATCGGCGGCAGGACGACGGCGACCCCGTACCCGACGGCCGTCGCGGTGAGCGCCGTGAGCACGGAGGCGAGCACGAGGACGGACCAGTCGATCGAGTAGGTGAGGTCGAACCGCAGCTGCGCGACCAGCACGGCCACGACGACGCTCGGCAGTGCGACGACGAGCCACACCACGAGGTCGCTGAGCAGGACGAGGGGCCGCGGCACGGGAAGTGCTCGCTGATAGGTGAACGTCCCGTTGGCCTTCGACTGGGCCACGCCCTGCGGGACGATGACGAGCCCGACGACGAGCAGCAGCACGGTCGGCGCCCCGGTCGAGAGGAACGCCGCCGAGGCCGTGTCGACGTCGGGGATGAGCAGCCCGAACCCGATGATGATCCCGGCGGCCAGCAGGGCCTGGATGACGATGATCATGGGCAGCATCGGGCCGATCTGCGCGACGTTCCAGCGCAGGAGCGTCCCGAGCACTGTCCAGCTGCCGGCCCGCGGCGGAATGGTCCCGATCTCGCGCGTCGGGGTGGTCACGACCCGGTCAGACATGGCTCGGCTCCTCTGCGGCGGTCGGGGCGGTCAGTGCGAGGTAGGCGTCCTCGAGGGTGGTCGGCGCCAGCGTGTAGCCGTCGACGAGGTCGCGGGTACGCAGGTCGGTGGCCCAGGCGACCGCCCGCTCTGCGTCGCTCGCCGCGATCGTCAGCAGGACCCGGTGCCCGATCCGCACGTGCCGGCTGTACGGGACCGGGGTCCCGCCGTCGGAGGGGTCCTCGCCACCGGGAGCGAGAGCGAGCTCGAGGCGCAGGTCCTCGTCCCCGCCGCCCCGGATCTGCGCCGGTGTGCCGGCCGCGACGACGGCGCCGCGGTCGAGGACGACGAGCTGGTCGACGACGCGTTCGGCCTCGGTGACGTTGTGCGTGACGAGGAGGACGCCGGCGCCCTCGTCGCCGATGCGGCGCACCGTGTCCCACAGGCGGCGTCGGCGCAGCCCGTCGACGTCGTTCGTCGGCTCGTCGAGGATGACGAGCGGGACGGGCGCGACGGCGGCCATGGCGAAGGCGGTGAGCCGGCGGATCCCGCCGGACAGGCCCACGCCCTCGGTGGAGGTGCGCAGCGTGTACCACTCGTGCAGGTCGAGCTCGTCGGCCAGCGCGTCCGCGGCGGACCGCGCCCGGCCGGAGCCCAGTCCGCGCAGGCGGGCGGCGATCTCGATCGCGGACCGCGGGCTGAGGCCGTCCAGCGGCGCCTGCGCCTGACCCTGGAGGGCGACGGCGCGGCGGGCGACGGCGGGCCGGGCCACGGCGTCGACGCCCGCGACCCGGATCGATCCCGCGTCCGGTCGGAGCAGGCCGACCACCTGGGAGACCAGGGTGGTCTTGCCGGCGCCGTTGTGCCCGAGCAGGCCCACCACCTCCCCGGGGCGCACCCGCAGGGTGACGTGATCGTTGGCCACCACCTGCCCGAAGCGTCTGGTGAGGTCCTCGACCTCGAGCACCGCGTCGCTCATGCTGTCCTCCATCGACCGCTCATCATTCAGATACCGTCAGTATCGCAATACCGACAGTATTCAAAGACTCACGGTACGTCAACTAGATTGGCGGGATGAGCGAGGAACCCGGCACCCCCGCGCGCCGCTCGCGCACGGCGCAGCAGGAGGAGACGCGGCGCGACCTCGTGCTCTCCGCGCTCGCCCACTTCACGAGGGACGGGTACGCGGGGGCGAGCCTGGAGAAGATCGCGGCCGACGCCGGATACACCAAGGGCGCCGTCTACTCGAACTTCTCCGGCAAGGCCGAGCTGTTCCTCGCCGTGATGGACCACAACCTCGGTCACTTCGACGAGTCCACATGGGACCCGCTCGCCCACCCCGGCACGCACGGCGTGCAGGACCCGACCTCGCCCTACGGGTCCCTCCCGGACGAGCCCACCCCCGAGGAGGCCACCCGGGCGTTCGGACTCGCCACCCTGGAGTTCATCGGGTCCACCGGCAGGGACGACGTCATGCGCGAGGCCATCGCGCAGCGACTGGACGTCCTCGTGCGCGTCTTCACCGGCTTCGTCGCCGCGCGCCGTCCGCCCGAGGAGCACGTCCCGCCCGCGGAGATCGCGAAGCTGCTCGCCGCGCTCGACCAGGGCGCGGCCGTCCTCGGCCTCGGGGGTATCGAGATCGACCCGGGCCTCGTCCGGACCGGCCTCCACAGGATCATGGACCCTGCCGCCGCCGCGGCGACGGTCATCGACCCGGGCGGCGACCCCCGACCGCCGTCGATGAACGACCTCGGTCGCGTCCGCACCCTCATCGAGGAGGTCCGTACGGTCGACGAGCAGCGGGAGGCGCAGCAGTCCGACCAGCAGGACGGGCCCACGGGTGAGCATGCGGACGGCCAGCAGTACGGGCCCACGGGCGAGGGTAAGTCCTGACGACTTCGGGTCTCCCAGCGGTAGCGTCTGCCGCATGACGGCGCGGCTCACCCCGACCCAGGCCCGGCGCGCGCGCCTCGACGCGCACCTGCTCACCGGCTCCGATCTCTCCCCCGCCGAGGTCGTCACGCGCGCCGTGGCCCTGCAGGGTCAGGACCTGGGGGCGGTGCTCCGTGCGATCGCCGTCCGTTCCCGGCCCGGCACCACGCTCGACGACGTCCGTGCCGCCTTCGACTCGGGCCTGGTCGTGCGCTCGTGGCCGATGCGCGGCACCCTGTTCGCCACGACGCCGGCCCACCTGGCGACGATCCTCCACTTCACCGCGGAACGGATCCAGCGGGCCGACATGCGCCGGCGCGACGAGTTGGGGCTCACCCCGGAGATCGTGGCCCACGCTCAGGACCTGCTGCTCAGCGCCCTCGAGGAGCGGCCCCGGACCCGCGCCGAGCTGCTCGAGCTGTGGGACGCGGAAGGGGTCCCCACCGCGGCCGGCCGCGGCTACCACCTCATCGCCCAGTTCGCGATCGCCGGCCTCGCCCACTGGGGATCCTTCGCGAGCAGTGGGAAGGAACAGCTCTTCACCCTCAGCCGCTCGGAGGCGCCGGCCGATCCCGACGCGGCGCTGACCGACGTCGTCCGGTCATACGTCGCCGCCCGCGGCCCCGTCACCGAGGCGGACCTCGCGTGGTGGACGAAGCTGCCGAAGACCCTGGTCCGGGCGGCCGCCGCCCGCGCCACGGACATCGTGGAGGTCGACGCCGGGGGCACCCGGTCGTGGCTGGTCGGCGAACCCGCGGAGCGTCCGGCGAGCCGGGTGCTGCTCGTGCCCGCCTTCGACGAGTGGATCCTCGGCTACCAAGACCGTTCGCTGGTGGCGGGCCAGGCGATGCAGGACGCCCTCGTCCCCGGGCGCAACGGGGTCTTCCGGCCGGCGGTGCTCGTCGACGGTCGCGTCGTCGGGACCTGGCGGCTCCCGGCCGGACGGCGGACGAGCGCGCCAGAGGTGGACCTCGTCGAGGAGGTGCCGGCGAGGGACCTGCGCGCCGTCGACCGCGCTCTGGAGGCCTGGCCGCACCGCGACTGAGGTCGTCAGCCCGGCTGCCCGGTCCTTCCGCGCAGGACGAGCACGGCGGTCTGTCCGTCGTCGCCGTCGACGTGCCGCGCCTCGTACCCCAGCTGCTCCGCCAGCTCCCGCGCCGTGGCCACCTGGTCGCGGTGCATCTCCACGAGCACACGGCCGCCAGGGGCGAGCCAGTCGCGCGCCTGGCGCACCAGCGCGCGGACGGCGTCGAGCCCGTCCGCGCCACCGGCCAGCGCGGCGGCCGGCTCGTGGTCCCGCGCCTCCCGCGGGAGCAGGTCGATCGCGCCGGTCGGGACGTAGGGCGGCACCGCGGCGATGACGTCGACGCGGCCGCGCAGCTCCGGCGGCAGCCCGGCGAGGACGTCGCCGCGGTGGACGTGGGCGTGGTCGCCGAGGTTGGCGGTGGTATCGCCATGGTTCGCGACGTCGACGCCGACGTTCGTGGCGGCATGGACGAGGGCGGCCGGATCGGCGTCGGTCGCGTGGACCTCCGCCCCGGGGAGCGACCGACGGACCGCGCTCGCCACGGGGGCGACGCCCGAGAACGCCTCGACGACGAGAGCCCGGCCGAGGATCTCGCGCACCGCGGCGAGGGTCACCGACACGAGCAGCGCGGTGCGGCGTCGCGGGACGAAGACGCCGGGGCCCACGCTGAGATGGAGCCCGTGGACGTCGACGCGGCCCACGACGTGCTCGAGCGGTTCGCCGGCGACCCGGCGCGCCACCAGGTGTGTCAGGTGGTCCTCGTCCGTGGCCGCGGCCGTGAGGTGGGTGGCCTCCTCCTCGGCGAACACGCACCCTGCCGCACGCAGGACGGCGACGATCTTGTCGTCGGGCGCGTCGGCACCGTGTGGCTCGGCACCGTGTGGCTCGGCACCGTGTGGCTCGGCACCGTGTGGCTCGGCACCGT
>JBQDDG010000017.1:0-32696 GCA_052093225.1 Actinomycetaceae bacterium | reverse complement strand
GTGGGTCGGCACCATGCTCGAGCTCGTCCAGGAGGGCGGCGATGGGCGCCGGCACGGCGTCGAGCGGGAGCGCCTCGGCGAGCAGCCGGGCGTACCGGACCTTGTTCCCGCTACGTCCGGCAAGGAACCGGGTGAGGTGCTGATCGGTCGCCCGGCCGACCTGGAAGGGCTGTTGCTGGAGCCGCCGGAAAGACGCGAGCTCGCCCTGTGCGTCGATCACCGCCTCGACGCGTGCCGTGCCGAGCGCGCGGATGAGCTCACCCTCGAGGTCCGGGTCGCAGACAAACACCGTGCCGAGGACCCGCTCGAAGTGCCGGCGCTCCCCGACGTCGACGAGTCCGATCATGCGCCGTCCCGGGTGCCGCGCCGCCTCCCGACGGGCCCCGGTCGACCCGCCCACCGCGATGAGGGCCGGCTCGGCCAGCCCGCGTCGCCGGGCGAGGACACGGACCGCGACGGCGTCGCTCTCCCCCTCGACGAGCACCAGTATCACCCGGCCAGCCAACCACGCCGGGGCCGTCGTCATGGGCGGGACTGCCGCGCGGCACAGGCCGTGGCACACCGGTTGGGACGACGAAGCGGCCAGCCCCTCAGGGACCGGCCGCTCTCGTCGTACGTCGTCAGATGGTGGAGCCACGGGGACTCGAACCCCGAACCCCCTGCTTGCAAAGCAGGTGCGCTACCAATTGCGCCATGGCCCCCGGTGCCGCGGCACCCGCGCGGATCAGCTCTCGGCGGTGTGCGGCGTGGGGTTGGAGACAGGCACGTCGGCCGGGTTCGGGTCGTCCGTGACCTCGGCCCAGATGGCCCGCTCCTCGCGGTCCTGCTGCACCTTGATCCAGACGGCGTACCCGGCCACCGCGGCGGCGAGCGCGATCAGGAACTTCTTCATGGTCGTCCTCCGTTGCGTCGTGCCTGGTGGGACAGTGGGCCTGAATGGACTCGAACCATCGACCTCTTCCTTATCAGGGAAGCGCTCTAACCGACTGAGCTACAGGCCCGTGCCCGCCGTGACGGGCGTGACGCGCACCAGGCGCGCCGACGTGCAAGTTTAGCCCAGCGGCGCCCCACCCCCAACCGCGGGGCCGGTCCCGACGCGTGAGTTCCCGCACGCCTACCGCTGCGCGAGCCACCTCACACACCCACCGTCGAGATTGCGGTTCGTCGCTCCACCTCACGCGCGATGGCGACGAACCGCAATCTCGACGAAGGAGGGGTCAGTCGTCGGTGAAGGTGACCGACAGGCCGCCGACCAGCGCGGCCACGAGGTTGTAGAGGAACGCCGCGAGCGCACCGAGCACGGTGAGCAGCAGGACGTCGAGCACCGCGACGATCGCCGCGAGCGACATCACCCGGTCGAACTCGAGCAGCTGCATGAGCTCGAGGAAGCTGGCCGAGCCGATCGTCGCGAGCAGCTCCTCGATCTCCGCGAACACGTGCATCCGGTCGAGCACGAACCACACGGTGGCGACGGCGACGACCAGCATGATGCCGGCCGCGATCGACAGCAGGAACGAGAGCCGCATGGCCGACCACGGGTCGATCCGGGCGAGCGTGAGGCGCGCGGTCCTGGCGCCGGCGAACCGGCCCGAGGGACGCGCGGCGCTCTCGGAGGTCCGGGCGGCACGCTCGGGCGAGATCCGCTCGGACGCGGCCCGCTCACGGGGCGTGCCCGGCGGAGGCGGTGGCGTCGTGCGTGTGCGGCCCCCGTCGTGGGTCGATGCCTCGCTCACGCGTCACCTCCGTCGTCGTCGGCGCCGGTCGCCGGCACCTGCTCGCCAGACGCTACCGGTTCATCGGTCCCCGACGGCGAAGGCGTCGGCCGCCCGTCGCCGTCCACCTGGCCGTCGCCCTGGTCCTCGGACTGGTCCTCAACCTGGCTGTCGACCTGGTGCTCGTCCTGGTCGGAGCCCTCGTCGGCCGCACCGGTGCCCTCGGCCTCCTGCTCGATGCGCTCGACCTCCTCGTCGACCTCGCGCTCGGCGTTCTTCGCCACCGCGATGATCCGGTCGCCCTCGTCCACCTTGGCGAAACCCACGCCCTGGGTGTTGCGCCCGGTGAGCCGGACCTCGTCCACCCGGGAGCGGACGATCTTGCCGCCGGCCATGATGACGAGCACCTCGTCGTCCTCGGTGACGGTGAGCGTGGACACCAGGTCGCCGCGGGCCTCGACGAGGTTCGCCACCTTGATGCCGAGCCCACCGCGCCCCTGGACGCGGTACTCGTCGACGTCGGTGCGCTTGGCGTACCCGCCCTCCGTGACGACGAAGACCTGGTCGCCGGGGTGCACGATCTCCATGGAGACGAGATGGTCGTCGCCGCGGAACTTCATCCCCGTCACGCCCGAGGTCGCGCGCCCGGTGGCGCGCAGTGCCTCGTCGGTGGCGGTGAACCGCAACGACTGGCCCTTCTTCGAGACGAGCAGGATGTCCTCGCCCTCGTTGACCAGCCGGGCGGCGATCACGCGGTCCGGCTCGCCGTCGCCGTTCTCGCGCAGGTTGATGGCGATGAGGCCGCCCTGCCGCGCCGACTCGTAGTCGGAGAGCCGGGTCTTCTTCACCAGGCCCCGCTCGGTGGCCAGCACGAGGTAGTCCGCGGCCTCGTAGTCGGCGATGTCAACCACGGACGCGATGGACTCCCCCGGCTGGAACGCAAGGAGGTTGGCGACGTGCTGGCCCTTGGAGTCGCGCCCGCCCTCGGGCAGCTCGTAGCCCTTGGCGCGGTACACCCGGCCGAGCGTCGTGAAGTAGAGCTGCCAGTTGTGGGTGGAGGTGACGCTGAAGTGCTCGACGACGTCGTCCTCGCGCAGCTGGGTCCCGCGGATGCCCTTGCCACCGCGGCGCTGGGCGCGGTAGCTGTCGGTCCGCGTGCGCTTGACATAGCCGCCGCGCGTGATGGTGACGACCACGTCCTCGCGCGGGATGAGGTCCTCGACCGTCATCTCGCCGTCGAACGGGAGGATCGTCGTGCGCCGGTCGTCCCCGTACCGGGCGACGATCGCGTCGAGCTCCTCGGAGACGATGGTCCGCTGCCGCTCGGGCCGGGCGATGATGTCCTCGAGGTCGGCGATCTTCGCGGCGAGCGAGTCGTGCTCGTCGATGATCTTCTGCCGCTCGAGCGCGGCGAGGCGCCGCAGCTGGAGCGCCAGGATCGCGTCGGCCTGGTCACCGTCGATGGTGAGGAGCTCGATGAGGCCCGTGCGCGCGTCGTCCGCGGTGGGGGAGCGACGGATCAGCGCGATGACCGCGTCGAGCGCGTCGAGCGCCTTGAGGTAGCCGGCGAGGATGTGCATCCGCTTCTGGGCCTCGCCCAGGTCGTAGGCGGCGCGGCGCCGGATGACCTCGAGCTGGTGGGTGACCCAGTGCCGCACGAACCCGTCGAGCGAGAGCGTGCGCGGCACGCCGTCGACGAGCGCCAGCATGTTCGCCGGGAAGTTCACCTGCAGCTGCGTGTGCTTGTACAGGGTGTTGAGGACGACCTTCGCGACGGCGTCGCGCTTGAGGATGATGACCAGGCGCGTCCCGGTGCGCGAGGACGTCTCGTCGCGGACGTCCGCGATGCCGGCCGCCCGTCCGTCGCCCACGGCCTCGGCGATCTTCTCCAGCAGGCGGTCGGGGTTGACCTGGTAGGGCAGCTCGGTGGCGACGAGGCAGGTCCGGCCGTCGAGCTCCTCCACGCTGACCACGGCCCGCTGGACGATCGACCCGCGGCCCGTCCGGTAGGCCTCCTCGATGCCGCGGTTGCCGAGGATGGTGGCACCGGTCGGGAAGTCCGGCCCCTTGATCCGCTGCATGAGCTCGCCGAGGAGCTGTTCCTTCGTCGCGTCGGGGTTCTCGAGGTACCACTGGACGCCGTCCGCGACCTCGCGCATGTTGTGCGGCGGGATCCGGGTGGCCATCCCGACGGCGATGCCCTCGGAGCCGTTGACGAGCAGGTTCGGGTACCGCGCGGGCAGGACGACCGGCTCGGAGTCACGCCCGTCGTAGTTCGCCTGGAAGTCGACGGTGTCCGAGGTGATGTCCCGGACCATCTCCATCGCGAGGGGCGCCATGCGCACCTCGGTGTACCGGTGGGCCGCCGCCCCCTGGTCACCCGGTGAGCCGAAGTTGCCCTGGCCCGCCGCGAGCGGGTACCGCATCGTCCACCACTGGACGAGACGCACGAGGGTGTCGTAGATGGCGCCGTCACCGTGCGGGTGGAAGGTTCCCATGACGTCGCCGACCACGCGGGTCGACTTGGAGAACGCCGACTCCGGGCGGTACCCGCCGTTGTACATCGCGTAGATGACGCGGCGGTGGACGGGCTTGAGACCGTCGCGGACGTCGGGCAGCGCACGGCCCACGATCACGCTCATCGCGTAGTCGAGGTACGAACGCTGCATCTCGTCCTGCAGGTCGACCTGCGTCACGCCGGAATGCTCGGGTGTCTCGCTCACTGGTGTCCTTCTGTCGGCTGAGGTGCCTGAGGTTCGTGGATGGCTGCCGGGTGGTGGGGCGCGGCCGCGCGGGCCGCCCGCCCCAGGGACGCGGCCGGGTCAGATGTCGAGGAAGCGGACGTCGTGGGCGTTGCGCTGGATGAACCCGCGCCGCTGCTCGACGTCCTCCCCCATGAGGATCGCGAAGATCTCGTCCGCGGCCGCGCCCTCGCCGAGCGTGACCTGCTTGAGCGTGCGCGTCTCCGGGTTCATCGTGGTCTCCCACAGCTCGGAGTCGTTCATCTCGCCCAGACCCTTGTACCGCTGGATTGGGCCGTCCTTCTCCTTCGGCAGCCGCTTGCCGTTGGCGAGCCCGTCGGCCACCACCGCGTCGCGCTCCTTGTCCGAGTAGACGTACTCGTGGGTCGCGTTGGTCCACTTGATGCGGAACAGCGGGGGCTGGGCCAGGTAGACGTGCCCGCCCTCGAGCAGCGGCCGCATGTACCGGAACACGAGCGTGAGCAGCAGCGTGGCGATGTGCTGGCCGTCGACGTCGGCATCCGCCATGAGCACGATCTTGTGGTAGCGCAGCTTGTCGATGTCGAACTCCTCGCCGACGCCGACGCCGAACGCGGTGATGAGGTTGCGGATCGTCTCCGAGCCGAGGGCACGGTCCAGCCGCGCCTTCTCGACGTTGAGGATCTTGCCGCGGATCGGCATGATCGCCTGGATCCGCGGGTCGCGACCGCCGACGGCGGACCCGCCGGCCGAGTCACCCTCGACGATGAAGATCTCGCACTCGCGCGGGTCCTTGCTGGAGCAGTCCTTGAGCTTGCCCGGCATCGAGGCCGACTCGAGCACCGTCTTGCGGCGCGTGGCCTCGCGGGCCTTGCGGGCGGCGACGCGCGCGGCCGCGGCGGACTGCGCCTTGCGGATGACGTCGCGCCCCTCGTTCGGGTGCGCGTCGAACCAGTCGGTGACCTGCGAGTACACCTGCGTCTGCACGTACGTGCGCGCCTCGGTGTTGCCGAGCTTGGTCTTGGTCTGCCCCTCGAACTGCGGCTCGCCGAGCTTGACCGAGATGACCGCGGTGAGCCCCTCGCGCACGTCGTCGCCCGTGAGGTTGTCGTCCTTCTCCTTGAGCAGGCCACGGTCGCGCGCGTACTTGTTGACCACGGAGGTCATCGCCGAGCGGAAGCCCTCCTCGTGGGTGCCGCCCTCGGTGGTGTTGATCGTGTTCGCGTAGGTGTGGACCGACTCGCTGTATCCGCTGGTCCACTGCATCGCGAGCTCGAGCGAGATCTTCTTCTCCGTGTCCTCGGACTCGAAGGCGACCACCTCGGGGTGGACGACGTCGACCTTCTTGGCCGAGTTCAGGTGCTTGACGTAGTCGACCAGTCCGTCGTCGTACCGGTAGGTGACCTCGCGGAAGCCGGGTACCGGGTCGTCCGCCGTGCCCTCGTCGTCACCGGTGACCTCGTCCCCGGAGTCGACGGCCTCGGGGCGCTCGTCCACGAGGGAGAGCTGGAGCCCCTTGTTGAGGAACGCGTACTGCTGGAGTCGCGAGCGCAGCGTCTCGTAGTCGTGGTCGACGGTCTCGAAGATCTCCGCGTTGGGCCAGTACCGCACCCGCGTGCCCGTCGAGGTGGTCTCCTCGCCCTTCTCCAGCGGTCCGGTCGGGATGCCGTCGGCGAACGCCATCCGCCAGACGGACCCGTCCCGGTGGACCTCCACCTCGAGCCGGTGGGACAGGGCGTTGACGACCGAGACGCCGACGCCGTGCAGGCCGCCGGACACCGCGTACCCGCCGCCACCGAACTTGCCACCGGCGTGCAGGACCGTGAGGACGACCTCGACGGCCGGCTTGCCCTCGGTGGGGTGCAGGTCGACGGGGATCCCTCGACCGTCGTCGACCACCGTCACCGAACCGTCCCCGCCGAGGGTGACCTCGATGTTGCCGGCGTAGCCCGCGAGCGCCTCGTCGACCGAGTTGTCGACCACCTCGTAGACCAGGTGGTGCAGGCCGCGGGGCCCCGTGGAACCGATGTACATGCCGGGGCGCTTGCGCACCGCCTCCAGGCCCTCGAGGACCTGGATGTTCTGCGCGCCGTACGCGCCGCCCTGCGGGAGGGGGGCGTTGCGGTGCGGTGCGTCGGCGGCCGGGGCGTCCGGCGTGCCGGGTGCAGCTGCGTCCGTCCCTGACTGGGTGTGCTCCGGGGAGGTTGAGCTGCGATCTGCTGCCACGGTCGACGGTTCTCCTTGGCTCTCGTCCGCCGGCGTTGCGGGGCGCGAGCCCCCACCGGCGCAGGTCGTCCGGCCCCGGGGCGCGCTGCCCCGAAATGTCGCCGGATCGGTCTCGTTATTCTACCGTGAACAGGACGATCCACCCAATCATCCACAGGCTGTGTCCACAGCCTGTGCGGTGGGGTCGGACACCCCGTGGGGAGCGCAGGGACTCAGCCGTAGGTGTCCCGGGGCCCACGCCCGCCGCGGACCGAGAACCGGCCGTGCTTCCAGCTCGGACCGCCTGGTCCGAGCACGGTGATCGTGGCGACCGTGCCCTCGCCGGCCTCCTCCTCGATGCGCCGTTCGAGCTGCGGCAGCAGGAGCCGCACCTGGGTCGCCCACGCGGTCGAGGACGCGCGCAGCACGAGCTCGCCGTCGGAGAAGGTCTCCACCTCGCAGTGGTCGGCGACCTGGTCGCCGACGATCTCCCGCCACCGGACCACCACGGTGGCGAGCGAGATCTCCCGGCCCCAGCCCCGGCGTCGGACGAGCTGCTTGCCGATGCGGCCGATCGGCTGCGGGTCGCGGCGCGACGGGGACGAGCCCGAGCCGGCCCAGCCCAGTCCCGGACCGGGACGCCACGGCCGACGCCGGCCGGAGGGCCGGTCACCATCGACGTCCTGGGTCTCCCCGGAGGCGTCGGCCGCGAAGTCGGCGAGGTCGCCGCTGCGGTCCCAGCCGCCGGAGCGGCGGGGGGCCGGCGTGGTGCGCAGCCCCTTGTCCCAGGCTGCCGCCCGGGCCCGCGCGAGGACGGCGTGGGCAAGTGCGTCCGGGGAGACGGGTGGCATCTCGTCGACGTCTTCCGCCTCGGTCCGGTCCTCACCACGGCCGGGATCTCCGGGCGTGCTCATGCCGCACCCCGGACGGTGGCGGCGCCGTCCGCGACGTCGATCCGGGTCCCCCCGAGCTCGGCCGGTACGTCCTCGTCCACAGCCGCGGTAAGGAAGACCTGCTCGGCCTCGGCCACCATCTCGGCGAGCCTCCGGCGGCGGCGCGAGTCGAGCTCGGCGAAGACGTCGTCGAGAACGAGCACCGGGTCTCCCCCACCCGCCTCCTCGGAGGCCTCGCGCAGCACCCGCCAGGCGGCGAGGCGCAGCGCGAGGGCGTAGGACCAGGACTCCCCGTGGCTCGCGTACCCGCGTGCGGGGAGCGGGCCCAGTGCCAGCGCGAGGTCGTCGCGGTGCGGGCCGACGAGGCACACGCCGCGCTCCACCTCGCGCGGCCGCGCCTCGAGCAGCGCGTCACGGAGCCGTTCCTCGACCCGGGCCGGGTCCTTGAGCGCGTCCTCGACCTGGCCGGCTCGCTCGCGCGCCGCCTGAGCGGCGTCCTCGTCCCTGGTGTCGGGACCGGTGACGCCCGCGAGGACGGCGGCGTCGGGCTCCTCCCCGCCCTCGGCCGACACCAGCGAGTAGCGCCCGTCGATCCGAGCCTCGCCCTGCCCACCGGAGACGTCCTCGTAGGCCTTCGCCACGTGCGGCCGCAGACGCGCGACGACGTCCGCGCGGGCGGCGACGATCTCCGCACCGGCCTGGGCCAGCTGCTCGTCCCACACGTCGAGGGCCGAGAGGTCGAACTGCCGCCCGGACCGCGCTGCAGCCCCCGCGGACTTCAGCAGGGCGACGCGCTGGCGCAGGACCCGGTCGTAGCGCTGGCGGACCTCGACGAGACGGGGCCGGAGCTGGACGAGCAGGTCGTCGAGGAAGCGCCGCCGCCCCGACGGGTCGCCGCGCACGAGCTCGAGGTCCTCGGGGGCGAACACGACCAGTCGCAGCCGGCCGAGCAGCTCGCGCGGCCGGGTGGGGTGACGGTCGAGCCGCGCCCGGTTGGCGCGGCCGGCGATGATCTCGACCTCGAGCATCGTGTCGCGCTCGTCGGCACGGACCTTGGCACGGACGACGGCGCCCGGTGTCCCGCGTCGCACCAGCGCGGTGTCGGCGGCGACCCGGTGCGAGCCGAAGGTCGCGAGATACCCGATCGCCTCGACGATGTTCGTCTTGCCCTGGCCGTTCGGGCCGACGAACGCGGTGACCCCGGGTCCGAACGACAGGACGAGCTCCCGGTAGGAGCGGTAGTCGCTCAGCGCGAGGTCGGTGACCCGCACCTAGCTCGCGGCGGGGCCCACCGGCGGCTGTCCGGCAGGGTCCTCCGCAGGCTTCGTGGCGTGCGCACCGAACTGGTTGCGCATGGCGGCCACCATCTTCATCGCCGGCGAGTCCTCCTGCCTGGAGGTGAACCGGGCGAACAGGGAGGCCGAGATCGCGGGCACCGGGACGGACGCGTCGATGGCGGCGTCGATCGTCCAGCGTCCCTCGCCGGAATCCTCGACGTAGCCGCGGATCGCGTCGAGGTCCGGGTCCTGCTCCAGCGCGAGGACCATCAGGTCGAGCAGCCAGGACCGCACGACCGTGCCACGGCGCCACGCGTTGAGCACCGCCCCCGGGTCGTCGACCAGGTCCGGGTGCGCGTCCATCAGCTCGTATCCCTCGGCATAGGCCTGCATGAGGCCGTACTCGATGCCGTTGTGGACCATCTTCGTGAAGTGCCCCGCGCCGACGGGGCCGGCGTGGACGAAGCCCTCCTCGCGGGGGCCCTCGGGGCGCAGGGCGTCGTAGACCGGCATCAGCCGCTCGACGTCCTGCGTCGAGCCGCCGACCATCAGCCCGTAGCCGACGTCCTTGCCCCACACGCCGCCGGAGACGCCCGTGTCGACGTAGTGGATGCCCTTCTCGGCGAGCCTCGCCGCGTTGAGCTTGTCCTCCTCGAAGTGCGAGTTGCCTCCCTCGACGACGAGATCACCTTCATCGAGGAGGTCCGCGAGCTCGTCCAGCGTGGCGCGCGTGGGGTCACCGGCCGGGACCATCACCCACAGGTTCCGCGGGGCGGGAAGCGCCTCGACCAGGTCGGCGAGGGACGCGACGTCGGTGACCTCGGGGTTCCGGTCGTAGCCGACCACGGTGATCCCCGCGGACCGCAGACGCTCGGCCATGTTGCCGCCCATGCGGCCGAGACCGATCATTCCGAGGTGCATGACTACTCCTTCGACGACCGGCTCCTCAGCCGGCGAAGCGGATGGGCATGAGCAGGTAGCGGAACTCTCCGGAGTCCTCACCGTCGGCCTCGTCCTGGCCCGTGAGCGTGGCCGGCTTGGTCGGGTGGGTGAACGACAGGCGAGCGAAGGGGCGCGTGAGTGCGCCGAGGCCGTCGAGCAGGTAGACGGGGTTGAACGCCGTCGTGATGTCCTCGCCGACCAGCGTGGCCTCGAGCGCTTCGGAGGCCTGGGCGTCGTCGCCCTGCCCGGCCTCGAGGACCACCTGTCCCTCGCTGAACGAGAGCCGGATCGGGGTGTTCCGCTCGGCGACGAGGCTCACGCGCTTGGCGGCGGCGATGAGCTCCTCGGCGTTGACGACGGCGTGGGTCGGGGTCTCGTCGGGGAAGAGGCGCCGTACGGGCGGGTAGTCGCCGTCGACGAGCAGCGACGTCGTACGGCGGCCGCCGGCCTCGAAGCCGATGAGCGACGCCGCGCCGGAGGTGTCGAAGTCGACCTCCACGGCACCGGCCGACGTGAGCGACTTGGCGACGTCGGACAACGTGCGGGCGCGCACCAGGGCGACGGCCGAGACGTCGGCGTCGGCCGGGTGCCAGGCCAGCTCACGCATGGCGAGCCGGTAGCGGTCCGTCGCCAGCAGCGTGATGGTGTCGCCCTCGATCTCGACCCGCACGCCCGTGAGCAGCGGCAGGGTCTCGTCGCGCGAGGCGGCGGTGGTCACCTGGTTGACGGCCTCGGCCAGGACGTCGGCGTCGATCGTGCCCGCGGTGTCCGGCATCGCCGGGAGCGCCGGGTACTCCTCGACCGGCATCGAGGTGAGCGTGAACCGGGACGCGCCGCACGTGAGCGTCACCCGGGCGCCGTCGACCTCGACGTCGACCGGACGGGCCGGAAGCGCACGGCAGATGTCGGCGAGGAGCCGGCCGACGACGAGCACGGTGCCCGCGGTCTCCACCTCGGCCTCGACGACCGAGCGCGCCGAGATCTCGTAGTCGAACGTGGCCAGCGTGAGCTGGCCGTCCGCGGCCTCGATGCGGACACCCGCAAGGACGGGTACGGGGGGACGCGTGGGCAGCGAGCGCGCCGTCCACGACACGGCCTCGGCGAGGACGTCGCGGTCAACCCTGAACTTCACGGCAGATCACTTTCTCTTCGGTCGTCGGCGGCCCCCACGTCCGGGTGTGCTGCGCTGAGCACACCCTACGTGGTCGAGAGCCTGTCCCGGACGTCGGCGAGCGGTCCGGTCCTCGGTCCTCGGCACGGGGTCGGTCGTGCATGGATGGCTGGACGACACACTTTGTCATTCATGGGTCGTCATAGTCATCGCACCTGTGGATCCTGGGGATCGACGGCATCTGTGCAGGTCACAGCCCCAGATGGGGTGTGGACAGCGGTGCGGAGCGGCTCGTGGACGAATGACAAGGTCCGTGGATGTCATTCGGCTGTCCACCGGCCGACGCGATTCGTCCCCAGGCGATCCACGGGAGACAGGGTGGTCGTCCACCTCGAACCACAGGAGGATCCACACGGGCCGGCACCGCCCCCGTGCGCCGTGGACCACCGCGGCTGGTTCACCCCTCGCGGGCCTTGTTCTTGATGCGGGCGGTGAGCTCGGAGACCTGGTTGTAGACCTGGCGCTTCTCCGCCATGAGGTCCTTGATCTTGCGGTTGGCGTGCATGACCGTCGTGTGGTCGCGCCCGCCGAAGAGCTGACCGATCTTCGGGAGCGAGAGCGGCGTGAGCTCGCGGCACAGGTACATGGCGATCTGCCGGGCGGTGACGAGTACCCGGGACCGGTCCGCCGAGGTGAGCGCCTCGAGCGAGATGGAGAAGTAGTCGGCCGTCTGCGCCATGATCAGGCTCGGCGTGATCTCCTCGCTCTCCGGGTCCGTGATGATGTCCTTGAGGACCATCTCGGCGAGCGGGCGGTCGACGTGCTGGCGGTTGAGGTTGGCGAAGGCCGTGACCCGGATGAGGGCGCCCTCGAGCTCGCGGATGTTCGTCGAGATCCGTGAGGCGATGTACTCGAGCACCTCCGGAGCGACGTCGAGGCGGTCGCTCTCGGCCTTCTTCCTCAGGATGGCGATGCGCGTCTCGAGGTCCGGCGGCTGGACGTCGGTGAGGAGCCCCCACTCGAAGCGCGACACGAGCCGCTGCTCGAACCCGTTGAGCTGCTTGGGCGCGACGTCCGAGGTGATGACCACCTGCTTGGAGTCGTTGTGCAGCGTGTTGAAGGTGTGGAAGAACTCCTCGACCGTCTGCTCCTTGCCGCCCAGGAACTGGATGTCGTCGATGAGGAGGACGTCGACGTTGCGGTAGCGGCGCTGGAAGGACTCGGCCTTGTCGTCCCGGATCGAGTTGATGAAGTCGTTGGTGAACTCCTCCGAGTTCACGTACCGCACCCGGATCCCCGGGTAGAGGTTCCGGGCGTAGTGGCCGATCGAGTGCAGCAGGTGCGTCTTGCCCAGGCCGGAGCCGCCGTAGATGAACAGCGGGTTGTACGCCTTGGCCGGGGACTCGGCGACGGCGGTGGCCGCCGCGTGGGCGAACCGGTTGGACGAGCCCGACACGAACGTCTCGAACGTGAACTTCGGGTTGAGCCGGGAGACCTGGTCGCCGCTCTCCTCGGCCGGCGAGATCCCGCGGCTCTGCGAGGAACGGTCGTACCCGCTCTGTGCCGACTCCTCCGAACGGGTGCGGGCCGGCACGCGCGGCGGCGAGCCCGCGCTCGGCGCGGCGGGGACCTCGGTGACCGGCGGGGGTTGCGGAGTCGGCTCGTCCAGCAGGGAGGGATCGACGGTGACGGCGAAGCGGACGCTGCTGCCGTGCACGTCCGACACGGCGGCGATGATCTGTTCGCGCGCCTGCATCTCGAGGAAGTCCTTGGCGAGGTCCGAGCCCACGGCCAGGAGCAGCGTGTCGTCGATGATGCCCAGCGCGCGGGCCTGACGGACGAAGGCGAGCTGGGCCGGACGGATGTCACCGCTGCTCGACAGTCGAGAGACCGCGACCTGCCAGGTCTCGGCGATGGTTTCCGCCACGCCCGCACCACTCCTTGCCCACGATCGCCCGGCCGACGCCGAGCGGGTCCTCACTGTGTCACGGAACGAGCACATCCACATACTTCTCCACAGTTGTGTGCAGATCACCCACAGGCAGTTTCGTTGCGACGACGGCGTTCTCGTCGTCACGCGGTGCCCCTCCGGGGTTCTCCGGTGGACGACGACGTTCCACAGGTCACGCTGCCGGGCCGTTGACCGCGATCTGCGCTTCCCCGTAGCCTGGAGCGTCCACTCCTGTGGACACCACTCATTCCTGGGCCCGTGACAGGTCCTGTGTGCGCGCCCCGAGGGGCTCGTGCGCGGGGTCCCGTCCTCCAGGGCCAGCCAGTTTTCTCGAGCAACGTCAGGGGTTCCAGCCGTGAGCAAGCGGACTTTCCAGCCGAACAACCGTCGCCGGTCGAAGGTGCACGGCTTCCGACTGCGGATGCGTACGCGCGCCGGCCGCGCGATCCTCTCCGCGCGCCGCTCCAAGGGGCGCGCCAAGCTCTCCGCCTGAGTCGTGCTTCCGGCGCACTTCCGGATGCGCCGCCCGGACGACTTCTCCGCCACCGTGAGGCGGGGTGTCCGATCCGGCAGCGACCGGCTCGTCGTCCACCGACGAGCGACCGCCGACGAGGATGATGTCCTCGTCGGCTTCGTCGTCTCCAGGGGCGTGGGCAACGCGGTGACGCGCACCTCCGTCAAGCGGCGGCTGCGCCATCTCGTGGCCGCGCGTCTCGGGGAGCTCGAACCGGGCACGAGACTGGTCGTCCGGGCGCAGCCACGAGCGGCCGGGGCGACGTCGGACGTGCTTGCCGAGTCGCTCGACCGGGCGCTGCGTGCCACCGCCCGCAAGATCGCGGCCCGCACCGGTACCGCCGTCGATGGCTGACGCCGGGCGACGGGTCGGTCCGGTCACGTGGCTGCTCCTCACGCTGGTCCGGGGCTACCAGCTCGTCGTCTCCCCCTGGTTCCCACCCACGTGCCGCTACTACCCGACGTGCTCGGCGTTCGCCGTCGGGGCGCTGAGGACCCACGGCCCGGTCAAGGGAACACTGCTCGCGGTGTGGCGGGTGATGCGCTGCAACCCGTGGTCGAAGGGCGGGGTGGACCACGTGCCGCCGCGCGGGCGGTGGGTGGGCCGGCGCGAACCGCTGCCTGACCCGGACGGTGCCGGTGAGCAGACTCACCTGACCGGCGAGGGTGCCGGTGAGCACCCGGATGCGTCGCACACTCCCCGAGCATCTACCCTCGGGGAGACAGATCGAGGGGCGGGCGACATCCTGCCGAAGGACCAGAGGGAGCAACCAGGCTGATGGGTGTCATCGATACCATTCTCGCGCCGATCAAGTGGGCCGTCGCCTGGGTCATGGTGCTCATCCACGACGGTGCCGTCGCGATCTCGCCCCTGGGGGACGGACCCGGGACGGCCTGGGTCATCTCGATCGTCGGGCTCACGATCGTGGTGCGCATCCTCATCATCCCGCTCTTCTTTCGACAGATCCGGGCGTCACGAGCGATGCAGCTCGTTCAACCGGAGCTGAAGAAGCTGCAGGACAAGTACAAGAACAAGAAGGACCCCGCCTCCCGCCAGCGTTTCCAGGAGGAGATGCAGGCGCTCTACAAGGACGCCGGCACGTCGCCGTTCGCGTCCTGTCTGCCGCTCCTGCTGCAGATGCCGATCTTCTTCGGGCTCTTCCAGGTGCTCAACGCCCTGGACAACATCGCCACCGGTGAAGCGTCACCGATCGGTCCGCTCACGCAGCAGCTCGCCGCGGATGCCGAGAACTCCCTCCTGTTCGGCGCCCCGATCTCGTCGACGTTCATGCAGACCTTCGGCGACGGCGCCGCGCAGTTCGACAGCGTCACGTCGGTCCGGATCGTCACCGTCCTGCTCATCATCGCGATGTCGCTGTCGACGTTCTTCACGCAGCGCCAGCTGACGATGAAGAACATGCCGCCGGCGGCGCTCGAGAGCCCGATGTTCCGGCAGCAGCAGATCCTGCTGTACATCCTCCCGGTCGTCTTCGCCGTCACCGGCGTCAACTTCCCGATCGGCGTGCTCATCTACTGGTTCATCTCGAACCTGTGGTCGATGGGCCAGCAGTTCTACACGATCAAGCGGCAGCCGACCCCGGGCTCCGAGGCGTACAAGAAGATGGTCGCGAAGAAGAACGAGAAGCGCGCACGGAAGGGACTCCCCCCGCTCGAGGAGGAGACCCCGACGCTCAAGCGCAGCGCGACCGCGGGCCAGCGCAAGCCGCAGCCCAAGCGCGGCTCCGAGGTCGCGGCTGCGGAGACCGAGGACGCGGACGAGGCGTCGTCGGAGGACGACGACGAGGAGTTCGAGGTGCGCGGCAAGGACGGCCTCACCGCTGCCGAGCGCGCCCAGAAGAGGTACGAACGACGACAGGCGGAGCGACGACTCGCCGCGGAGAAGCGGAAGCGTCGCGAACGTGGAAACTCCACCGGCAAGAACTAGGACCGATCCGCACGCGGCCCCGCGAGTCCCACCCCTCGCCCGGCGGCCCGCGCACGAACCGCGCCCAGCACGGGCGATGACCGCAAGGAGCACACCGTGACCGACGACCTGACGACCGACGATGAGTCGACGACCCCCGTGGCCGGGACCGACGACGTGACCGGGGCCGAGCCGGCCCCGGAGGCCCCCTCCACGGGCGAGGAGACCTCGACGACGACCAGCGGGGACGGAACGTCCTCCGCGAAGGTCACCCGGCTCGAGGAGGAGGGCGACGTGGCCGCCGACTACCTCGAGGAGCTCCTCGACATCGCGGACCTCGACGGTGACATCGACATCGAGGTCGACCACGGGCGCGCGTCGGTGTCCATCGTGTCCGAGGAGGACGGCGACCGTTACCTCGGGCGCCTCGTCGGCGAGGACGGCAAGGTGCTCGACGCCGTCCAGGAGCTCACCAGGCTCGCCGTACAGGCCAAGCTGGGCGACCGCTCCCGGATCATGGTCGACATCGCGGGCTACCGCGACCGCCGGCGCTCCACGCTGACGGCGCTCGCGGAGGAGGCGATCGAGAGGGTGAGGTCCTCCGGCGAGGATGTTGCGCTCGACCCCATGAACCCGTTCGAGCGCAAGGTCGTGCACGACGCGGTCTCGGCCGCCGGCCTCGTGTCGGACTCCGAGGGGGTCGAGCCTCGCCGGCACGTCGTCATCCGGACCGCCTGACGAGATGTCTGTGGACGGCGTACCCGACCGGTCCGAGGACGGCGAGACGGGGCCCGAGGCGGACGTCGAGGTCCCGGGCCCCGGCGTCGCCGAGCTCTTCGACCTCGCCTGGGCGCCCGCCCGTCACTTCGCCCGGATGCTTGCCGAGGAGGGCGAGCTCCGCGGGCTGATCGGTCCACGAGAGCTGCCCCGGCTGTGGAGCCGGCACATCGTCAACTCGGCAGCCGTCGTCCCCTTCGTCGGTGAGGCGGACGCCGTCGTCGACGTGGGCTCGGGAGCCGGTTTCCCGGGCATCGTCGTCGCCATGATGCGTCCGGACGCCGAGGTCCATCTGGTCGAACCCATGGAACGACGCGTCGACTGGCTGTCCGACGTGGTCGAGGAGCTGGGGCTCGACAACGTGACGATCCACCGTGCACGTGCCGAGGAGCTGCACGGCGTCCTCAAGGCCGAGGTGGTGACGGCCCGCGCCGTGGCCGCGCTCGACAAGCTTGCTCGGTGGACGATGCCGCTGGTCTCTGGCGGCGGTCGTCTCGTGGCGCTCAAGGGTGAGCGGGCCCCGGACGAGGTGGCCAAGGCGCGAAAGGCACTGACGAAGCTCGGGGCCGCAGAGACGCGGATCGAGACCGTCGCGCCGGTACCTGGTGGAGAGACCGCGACGGTCGTCGTGGTGCATAAGCGGTGACATCTAGTCCAGTGTCGAACTGACGTTCGATGACCGGGTGGTGCGCGGGTGCGGTGCGGTGAGGTTCGCGATCCACTGCGCGAGGTCCTCGAACGCATCCAGGCACACGGAGTAGAGACGACGTTGAGCGTCCGGGCGCACGTGGACGAGTCCCGCCTCGCGCAACAGCTTGAGATGCCGCGACACTGCAGGTTGTCCCAGCCCGAGCGCGGTCACGATGTCCCCCACCGCGCGCTCCTCGTGGCCGAGCACGTCGAGGATGGCGCGTCTCGTCGGGTCGCTGAGCGCAGCAAGAACCGTGGTGAGCACGGAGCGAGTATAGCAAGCGAGGTATATATGACTGTGGCCATGTATCGGATGCAGAGTGAGCCCTGGCTGTGGGTGTTCGTTCGGTGCGGTCGTGCGGCGCATGACCGGGATGCAGACAGGCGTCTGGGCTCGAGTACCCGTACTCCAGTTGGATCCATTGTCAGTCCGATGTCGCCCGCCGGCTAGATGCCGAACGCGTGGCCGCACAGTGCGTGGGTCAGGTGGCTCCCTCAGTTCCCGATCGAGGGCCGAGCGTCCACGGGTCTGGGACCGGGTCCGGGTTCGGGTCAGGTCCAGGTCCAGGTCCAGGTCCGGACTTGAACTTGGGCTCGGGCCCGAGTTCGAGCGCGCGCGGGCTGGGGTGCGAGAGCGTCGGCGTTGGCCGCTGCTGGACGGCTTCACGGCGTGAACCGATTGGAAGGGAGACGGAGCTTCATCCGTGCAGACCGGGCTCCTTTCGGGTGGTGAACGACTGTGGTGAACGTAGGCGTGGTCGTGTTCCACGTGAAACAGGGCCGGTGAGAGCACTCGTCCAGGGTTGGAATGTGCAACTGCAATTGGCGTGCCGGCGGTCGTCGTGGCGCAATCGGATAGCCATGCGGTAAGGCGAGCGCCTGTCCGCCCGGTCCGGTGGGTGTGAGGACGCGCCTGCGTCGGTGACGGGCTGCGCACCTCTTGTGGGTGCCGTTTCACGTGGAACGAACAATGACGTGAGGACGACTCAATTCCGCGCCCAGCGGGGCGTGACATCTCTAGACAGCGGGCGCGATAGTTCCACGTGGAACGACACAGTGCGCAAACCCGGCCGAAACCGCGTCGTCATGCAGCGCCGCACGATCGCACGAGGACGTTCGTGATAGCTCCGAGCCGAGCGCGCTGGTACATCTTTCGGGCTTCTGCAGTTCCACGTGAAACAGTGAGACGCACAAGAGCAGCAGTCATGTGCGTCGAGCTGGAGCATCTGGCAATGTCCGGCGCGGACGGGCGCTAAGCATCGATCCGCCTCCTTCGCGTGCCCCCACAGAAGCAGCACGCTGGACCCGACACGTGATGCGGCAGCAATCGGCAGCTGAGTCGCACAACTGCATCGCGTGTCGACGGGCGAGCTTGGGTGCTCCTGGGTCGCGTGGTTCCACGTGGAACCGTCATCGCATAGATTCGTCGTACTCGGACCGACAAACCTTCAAGCGTCAAGCGCACGCACGATCCACGTGAAACACAGTCACCGCTTGAAAGTAGGAACGGTCGGGGCTCAACAACGACCCAAAGCCGGCACACGGACACGTTGGCAACGGACACGACCTACCAGTCCACCGCGCAACATGACGACGGAGGAAAGTGCACTGTGGCGGGCCCCCCGGCTGAACGACACATGCACCCGTGGTTGGCTTGCTTCGGGGAGAAGGTTCGTGGCGCATCAGCTCAGCTGGATATCCGGCGTGAGGTGACGGCCGGACGCGTACGTCGCTTCACAGCCTGTCCATACAGCTTCTTGGGGGGCGTCAGACGACGCTCTGTTCCACGTGAATCCTTCCACGTCATGGCCCCATGGCAGCTGTGTCGAAGCAGATGTCTGATCCAAGCGACGCGCGACGGTGGCTTAGACTCAGAACGTCAACTTCCCACCTTTGGAGATCACTCGCATGGCCGACGACAGAGCCAGCTCGACACGCGATGACAGCTCGTCATACGTGGCAGCGCCCGAGGACGACCAGGACGATGCGCTCTCCAGCCCTACCTATGACGGGGATGACACGACCCCACTCGCACAGGAGCTCGCGGAACAGGCAGCACGACGCAGCCGGCTCTTCGGCAAAAACATGCCTCATCCCACTGTTATGCGGACGATTACGGTCGCCAACCAGAAGGGTGGCGTCGGAAAGACCACGACGAGCGTGAATCTTGCAGCGGCACTCGCTGAGGGCGGCCTGCGCGTGCTCGTCATCGACAACGACCCGCAGGGGAACGCCTCGACCGCGCTCGGTGCCGAGCATGTCGCCGGCACCCCGTCGCTCTACGACGTACTCATGGGCGAGCTGACGTTCGGAGACGTGGTCGTGCCCGCGCAGCTGCTTCCTGGAGTGGATGTCATCCCGTCGACCATCGACCTGTCGGGTGCCGAGATCGAGCTCGTCTCCGAGGAGAATCGAGAGAATCGCCTGGTCGACGCGCTGGCTGACTTCGTTCAGCAGCGTCGGGCAGCCGGAGAACCGGACTACGACTACGTCCTCATCGACTGCCCGCCGAGCCTCGGCCTGCTGACGATCAACGCTTTCGTCGCCGCACGCGAGGTGCTCATCCCGATCCAGTGCGAGTACTACGCGCTGGAGGGGCTGACACAGCTGGTCCGCAGCATCGGACTCATCACCGAGCACCTCAACCCTGACCTCGAGGTCTCGACGATCTTGCTGACGATGTTCGACAAGCGTACGAACCTCTCCCGGGAGGTCGCGGACGAGGTCCGCACGCACTTCCCGGATCAGGTGCTCGACACGGCGATCCCACGGTCTGTGCGGATCTCCGAGGCCCCGAGCTTCGGCCAGACGATCATCACGTACGACCCGACGTCGTCGGGAGCGCTCACCTACCGTGAGGCGGCGCTCGAGATGGCTGTGCGCGGCGCAGCCGTGAAGGAGTAGGGCATGGCTGAGAAGCGTCGTGGGTTGGGACGGGGCATCGGTGCTCTGATCCCGACGGCACCCCCGGGCGGCAAGCGTCCGAGCCGTGCGTCGGACATCTTCTTCGAAGGCAATCCAGGCGAGAAGGAACCGTCATCAGCGCAGGTCATAGATCCGATTGAAACAACTCCGTCCGTATCGCCGACCGCGGACCCCGGCCCCGTCCTCGGTGGTTCGGCAGGAGCGAGCAGCTCCGACGAGGCTCTCGAGGCATCCCGGGAGGCGTCTGTTGCCGAGCCGGTGGCGCCGTCGGCCGGAATCGGTGCGGCACCGCACGCGACCGTCGACGCCGCAGAAACGGCGGGGTCTGCGGCCCCGCCTTCGTCGCGGCGTCCGGCGTCAGTCCCGGAGAGCACCCCGACCGAGGTGGACGGGTTGATGGACGAGGGACTCCGTCCCGTTCCGGGAGCCACCTACGCCGAGGTCCCGGTCGGGTCGATCGTCGCGAACGCACGTCAACCCCGCCAGGTCTTCGACGAGGACGACCTCGACGAGCTCGCCGCGTCGATCCGCGAGCTCGGCGTCCTGCAGCCGGTCGTCGTGCGGCCCCTGGCCGAGGACGACCCGCGCCTCGACGACGTGGTGCGGTACGAGCTCGTCATGGGTGAGCGTCGACTCCGGGCCTCTCGGCAGGCCGCCCTGGAGGCCATCCCCGCGGTCATCCGGGAGACCGACGACACGGACCTACTGCGGGACGCGCTCCTGGAGAACCTTCACCGCGCACAGCTCAACCCCCTGGAGGAGGCGGCGGCCTACCAGCAGCTCCTGGACGACTTCGGCGGCACGCATGACGAGCTGGCCAGGCGCATCGCACGCTCCCGTCCCCAGATCTCCAACACGCTCCGGTTGCTCAAGCTCCCGGCGCTCGTGCAGCGCCGCGTCGCGGCGGGCGTACTGTCCGCGGGCCACGCCCGCGCGCTCCTCGGCCTCGAGGACGGCGCGGCGATGGAGCGGCTCGCGCAGCGGATCGTGGCCGAGGGCCTCTCCGTGCGGGCCACGGAGGAGGCGGTCGCGATGGGCGAGGGCCCGAGCCGACCCGAGCTACGGCGTCGACGGGCGCCGGCCGCGCACGCCGAACAGCTCGACAGGCTCGCGACCAGGCTCTCCGACCGTCTCGACACACGCGTCAAGGTGGCCATGGGCCAGCGCAAGGGACGGCTGACCGTCGACTTCGCCTCGGTGGAGGACCTCGACCGGATCCTCGCGACCCTCGTGCCGGGTGAACAGGTGGCCGACGAGTAGCTGGGCCACCGGAAGCGGGCCCTCCTGGACCCGGCCGTCGAGGAGACGAGCAGTGGGGGCGCAGGCTGGGCGAACCGTCTGCGCTGGTGGACCGGCCCGCGTCGGTCGACCAGACCGGGTCAGTCGACCAGACCGGGTCAGTCGACCGGGCCGCGCGCGAGGGCGCGGCGCGCGAGCGCGAGGTAGAGCTGCTGCGCCGACGACGGTCCCTGGGCGGCCGCCTGCGGGAAGAGCGACGTCTCCGTCATGCCCGGCGCCACGTTGATGTCGAGCACCCACGGACGCCCGTCGGCGTCGACGATGACGTCGACCCGCGAGAGATCGCGCAGCCCGAGCGCCTGGTGGACGGCCACGGACACCTCGGCAACCCGGGCCGCGACGTCGGCCGACAGCCTCGCCGGGACGAAGAACTCGGAACGCCCAGGGTTGTAACGGGCGTCGAAGTCGTAGGGACCGTCGGTGACGATCTCGACCGGAGGGAGCGCCACTGGGCCGTCACCGAGGTCCACGACGGAGACGGCGACCTCCACCCCCTCGACGGCCCGCTCGATGAGCGCGCGCGGCTCGTAGGCGAAGCACGCGACCATCGCTGCCGGGAGCTCGGCGCGGTCCTCGACGATCGTCACCCCGAGGGCCGACCCGCCGCTCGCGGGCTTGACGGCGAGCGGGAGACCGAGCCGCTCGACGACGGCGTCGAGCACGCGACGCGGCCCCACCTCGCGGAAGAGGGACTGCGGCAGCGCCACGCTCGACGGCGTGTCCACACCCGCGTGCCGGAGCACCGCCTTGGACACGGGCTTGTCCGACGCGAGCCGGGCCCCGCCCGCCGTCGAACCGACGAACGGGAGCCCGAGGATGGCGAGCAGGTCCTGCAGCGACCCGTCCTCACCCTCGGCGCCGTGCACGACCGGCCAGACGACGTCGGGCCGGGTCTCGCCCAGGCGCTCCAGCAACGAACCGTCGAGGTCGAGGATCTCCACCTTCGCCCCGGCGTCCCGCAGGGCGCCACCCACGCGGCGGCCCGAGCGGATCGAGACGTCCCGCTCGTGGGTGAGGCCGCCGCAGACCACGGCGACGGTGAGGTCGTCGCCGTCGCTCGTCGCACTGGCTGCTCGGCCTGCCGCGTCGTCCATCTCGTGCTCCTCGTTCCTCGGACCCCGCTTCGAGATCCGCTCGGCGTTGGCTGCTGGTTCCCGGGTGCCCCGCCCGGGCGGGTGTCAGGTGGCGTCGGGCCCGGGGACGTCGATCGTCCCGCGGCCGGGCGCGGGACGTTCCGACGCCGTCCCGAACATCTCGACGAGCTCCGCCTCGGCGCGGACCACCTCGGCGAGTCGGCGGACACCCTCGCGGATGCGTTCGGGCGTCGGGAAGCAGTAGGACAGGCGGATGTTCTGCGCGCCCCCGCCGTCGGAGTAGAAGGCCGTGCCGGAGGTGTAGGCGACGCGGTTGGTCACGGCGCGCGGCAGCATGGCTTTCGCGTCGAGGCCCGGGGGGAGGGTGAGCCAGGTGAAGAACCCGCCGTCGGGCACCGTCCAGGACAGCGCGGGCAGGTGCTCGCCCAACGCGGACAGCATGGCGTCGCGGCGCTCGCGGTACATCGAGCGGAACTCCTTGACCTGCTGGTACCAGTCGAACTCCTGCAGGTACCGGGTGACGATCATCTGGTTGATGACCGACGGCGAGAGGATCGCGGACTCGGCCGCGAGGACGAGCTTCTCGCGCACCGCCAGCGGCGCGTACGCCCAGCCGACGCGCAGGCCGGGAGCGAAGGTCTTGGAGAACGACCCGAGGTAGACGACGGCGTCCGGGTCGTAGGACTTGAGGCTGGGCAGCGGGTCGGAGTCGAAGCCGAGCAGGCCGTAGGGGTTGTCCTCCATGATGAGGACCCCGTGCCGGCGGGCGATCTCGACGATCCGCGGGCGGCGCTCGAGGCTGAGGGTCACGCCGGCCGGGTTCTGGAAGTTGGGGACGGTGTAGAGCAGCTTGACCCGGCGCCCCGCGCGGGCGAGCTCGCCGAGGACCCGGTCGAGCTCCTCGGGCACGAGCCCGTGGTCGTCCATCGGCACGTGGACGATGTCGGCCTGGTAGCTGCGGAACACACCGAGCGCGCCCACGTAGGCGGGGGCCTCCGCGACCACGACGTCGCCCGGGTCCACGAAGATCCCGGTGACGAGGTCGAGGGCCTGCTGGGAGCCGGTGGTGACGACGACGTCGTCGGGGTGCGCGTGGAGGTGCTCGTAGCGCATGACCTCGACGATCTGCTCGCGCAGCTCCTCCTCGCCCTGGCCGCCGCCGTACTGCAGGGCGCGGGTGCCGCTCCCGGAGACGATCGACGCGACCATGTCACCGAGACGGCCGAGGGGGAGGTCCTCGATGTTCGGCATGCCGCCGGCGAGGGAGACGACCTCGGGCCGGTTCGCGACGGCGAAGAGCGAGCGGACCTCGGAGGCGCGCAGGTGGTGCGCGCGGCCGGCGTAGCTCTGGAACCACGGGTCGAGCCGGGTGCCGGCGGCCGCGGCGGCGGGGGCGGCCGCGCGCTGCCCCTGCTGCTCGACCTGGCCGTCCTGGCTGTCCGTGGTGCTCATCGCCTGCTCCTCGTGGCTGGGGGCGCTCGTGCGCGGGGAGGCCAGTCTGCCACCGCGCGGTGGCCGGGCTCGGGAGGAGTGCGTCTGGTGGGCGTGCGTATCGTCGGCCTGCGCCTGGTGGGCCTGCGGGCGGGTGGGCCTGCGCCTGGTGGGCCCGCGGCAGGGTCGCCGCGGGATCAGCCCCGCGAGAGCGTGCGCGCCTCGTCGACGGCGGCCAGCAGCTCGGGCTTGGTGCGGGCGCCCACGAGCACGCCCGCCTCGCGGCCGCCTGCCCGCAGGTGGAAGCTGGGGATCGTCGTCACGTCCCACCGTTCGGCGAGGTCGGGGTGCTCCTCGGTGTCCACGGAGACCACCGTGACGTCCGGCCGGGCGGCGGCGACCTCCTCGACGACCGGGGCCATGAGACGGCACGGGCCGCACCACTGGGCCCGGAAGTCGACGAGCACGACCCCGGTGGACGCGAGCGCGGCGTCGAGGCCGGCCGCGTCGACCGGGGTGACGTGCATCAGGCGGAGACGGGGGTGGCCGATCCGACGGCGCGGGCGGCGGGGTCCTCGACGGCGCCCTCCTCCACGGCCCCTTCCTCGACGGCCGGGGCACCGGGGGAGAGGGTGCCGTCCGCGAGGTCGGCGAGGTAGCGCTCGGCGTCCAGCGCGGCCGAGCTGCCGGTGCCGGCCGCGGTGATGGCCTGGCGGTAGATGTGGTCGACGGCGTCGCCGCAGGCGAACACGCCCGGGAGGTTCGTGGCGGTCGTCGGGTGCTCGACGACGATGTAGCCGTCGTTGTCGAGCTCGACCTGGCCGGCCACGACGTCGGTGCGCGGGAGGTGGCCGATCGCGACGAACATGCCCGTGACCGGCAGCTCACGCTGCTCGCCGGTCACCGTGTCCTTGAGGGTGAGGGACTCGAGGCGCTGCTCGCCGTTGATCTCGGCCACCTCGGAGTTCCAGGCCATCTGGATCTTCGGGTGGGCGAGGACGCGGTCCGCCATGACCTTGGAGGCGCGGAGCTCGTCGCGGCGGTGCACCATCGTCACCTTGTCGGCGAACCGCGTGAGGAAGAGGGCCTCGGTGGCGGCCGAGTCGCCGCCGCCGACGACGGCGATGTGCTGCTCCTTGAAGAAGAAGCCGTCGCACGTGGCGCAGTAGGAGACGCCGCGCCCGGAGAAGGTCTCCTCCTTCTCGAGCCCGATGTGCTTGTAGGCGCTGCCGAGCGCGAGGACCACCGAGCGGGCGCGGTAGGTGGCGTCGTCTGTGGTGAGGGTCTTGATGTCACCGGTCAGCTCGGCGGAGACGACGTCCTCGTAGAGGACCTCGGCACCGAACCGCTCGGCCTGCGCCTGCATCTTCTCCATGAGGTCGGGCCCCATGACGCCCTCGGGGAAGCCCGGGAAGTTCTCCACCTCGGTGGTCGTCATGAGAGCGCCGCCGGCGTCGATCTCCCCGGCGATGACCAGCGGGGACAGGTCCGCGCGCGCGGCGTAGATCGCGGCCGTCCACCCGGCGGGGCCGGAGCCCACCACCACGAGGTCGTGGATCTTGTCTGCGGCGTTCTCGGTCATGACTCTCCTCGGTAGTGCTGGGGCATCGGTGGGCACAACGCCGCCTGCCCGGTGGTTGTTCCTCGGCGGGCTACCTGACCGTGATCTCGGCGATCTCCGCGCGGTTCGCGCCGTCGCTGCCGGCCGTCGGCAGCTCGGTGACCCAGACGATGAGGTGCGCGGTGGCCACCGGCTCGTCCCAGGTGAACTCCGTCTCCCCGGTCTCGAGCGGTCCCTCGGCGAGGAGCTGGCCCTCGCCCGGGGTGGCGGGGTCGGAGACCCGGATCTCGACGTGCCCGCCCTCGCCGTCGGCGAAGGTGTCGATGGTCAGGCCGCTGACCGAGCTGATCTCCTCGAGCCAGACCAGCAGCCCGGAGCCGGACTTCACCCCGTAGGTGGGGGACTGGTAGGAGAGCGTGCGCCAGTAGGTGTCCGGGTCGCCGTCGGCGGCGTCCGCCGCGGTGTCCGCGTTGTCCGTGCCGCCGCCCTCCGGGTCGACGAGCTCGGTGCGGTCGAGCACGGGTGCGGGCAGGTCGGACGACGCCGCCGGGGCGGCCTCGGTGGGCGACTCGGTCGGCGCCGGTCCGGCCGACGGCGGCTCCTCGCTCGGGAGCTCGACGGCGGTCGTCGGGGACAGCAGCGTGCTCGCGGCCCACCACCCGCCGAGGGCGAGCAGCACGAGGAAGAGGCCGACGACCCACGGCATCGGGTCGATCGAGCCGCGGCCGGCCTCCCGCGGGGGGAGGCGGTCGTCGATCAGCGAGCCGCGGGAGTCGTCGTCCTCGAGGCTGCCGGCGTGCTGGTAGGCCGTGGCCGGCCGGTGCGCGGGCTCCCGGTCGGTCGGCGAGGCCTGCTGCTCGGGGGGCGGCGGAGGCGCCTGGCCCGCGCGCGCGTCCCGGACCGGGACCGTCGCCGTGGTCTCGTCGCCGTAGGGCACCTCGAGCGGCTGCTCCTCCACCTCGTCCCCGGACAGCCTGCCGGGGTTGGAGAGCCGCTCGCTGATGGTGGAGCGGGCGCGTCCGGCGGACCGGCCGAGCGACGACGTGGCGTTCCCGATGCCGGCGGCTGCCGCTGCCGCGGCGGCGCTCGCCCGGGCGCCGAACTTCCCGGCTCCTCCTGCGGCGTCGGCTCCTCCTGCGGGCGCCGTACCGCCCGTTGCTGCCGCGTGAGTGCCGGCTGCGGCAGCACCGGCCGCCGCACCCGTGCCGGTGGCGTGTGTGCTGCCGGACGAAGGGGCGCCGGACGCGTCGGGGTCCGGCACGGGCAGGTGCGCGGGGGCGACGCGGGCGTGACGCACCGGGGGGCGTGCGCCACCGACGACGCGGCGTGCCACGGCGTCCAGGCGCGCCGCGTGGCGGTTGGGCAGGATCTCGACCTGCTCGTCGGCCGCCGCACGGGCCGCCTGCGACGGGTCCTGCGAGTGGTTCTGCTTCCGGCCGTCCTCGTGCGGTTGCCGTGCCGGCGTGTCATGGACGGCGCCACCGGCGTCGTCGCGCGCGGGCCCCGCGCCCTCGGGGTCGGCGCCGCGCGAGCCGGACACGGCGTCGGAGGCGTGGGAACCGGCGCCGAACGCCCCGGCGGCCAGGGTGCCCGCGGCGGCCGCACCGAGGCCGACGGCCCCTGCGGACGCGGCCGTGGCGGAGGCGGTCCCCGAGGCGACCGCCTCGGCGGTGCCGTCCGCGGGTGGGATCGACGGCGGGCGGGGCCTGCGGCGCAGCCGGTGGCCGAGCGAGGAGGACGGGCGCGCAGGCTGTCCCGCGGAGCCGGCCTCGTCGGACGCCGACCCACCGGACGCCGACCCACCGGCCGCCGACCCACCGGCCGCCCCGCGGCCGGTCGCGGAACCTTCGGCCGCGGAGCCGTCAGCGCCTGCGCTCGCGGGAGAACCGTCGTCGGACCCGACGGCGGAGATCTCCTCGGTCTCGTCCCCGCGGGGCGGGGGAGGCGGCGCGGAGGCGGCACGCACGGTGGACCGCCCGGCGGGCGGCGGGGGAGGGGGTGCGCCGACCTGCGTGGCCGTGCGCCGCGTGCGGCGCGGCGGGTCGATGTCCCCCCACGGCGCGAGCGTGTGGAAGAGGTCGCCCGCGCTGGAGGGGCTCAGCCCCTCCTCGTGCGTGCGGATGCACAGGTCGTCGAGGTCCGGCGGGATGCGGTCGACCAGCGAGCTCGGGGCGGGCGGCTCCGAGCCGTCGGCCGAGGTGACGGGCCGGCCGGTGAGCGCGAGGTAGAGCAGGTCGACGAGGTCCCCGGCGTCCTTGCGCGAGGCGCGGGCGGGGGTGAGGACGAGGTTGGCGCCGAGCGCGTTCGCCACGCCGGTCCCGGTGACGAGCACCTCGCCGTCCTCGGTCACGCGGACGGAGCGGGCGTCGAGCGCGAGGTGCCGGACGCCGTGGCGGCGTGCGGACTCGAGCGCCGCGGCGGCCTCCCCGACGACGGCGCGGGCCTGTTCCGGGTCGATCGGCCCGTCGGCCACGTACTCCTCGAGCGTCGTGCCGCGGGCGGGCTCGGCGACGACGTAGGCCGCGCCGTCCGCGGACCCGACCTCGAAGATGCGCGCGAGGCGGTGGTCGTCCACGAGCGAGGCGCGCCGGGCGGCGTCGAGGGCCTCCTCGGTGGCGGGCTGCCCCGGGTCGAGGAGCAGCACCTCGACCGGACGGTCGAGGACGGTGTCCTGCGCCGCGTACCGGGTCGCACCCGCCGCAGGCGTGTCGAGGGCATGACCGAGCGCGTACCGGTCGGCGAGCTGCGTCCCGGATGCGGCGCCACGGTGCGTGTCCAGGTCTCCCCCTCGATGTCGGATGGTCGTGCGTGGTAGGGCGTCGGTCCGTGCCGAGTCTAGTTGCCGACGACGGCCGGGACGGTCCGCCTCACCGGCGCGGTGGCTCCGTCAGGTCGACGGCGGACTGCGCCGGGCCGCTCCCGTCCGGCGGCGGTGGCGGTGGTGGCGGTGCCGGGTCCCCGCCCGACGGCGTGCCGGACTCGTCGGGGCCGTCGTCACGGCCGGAGCCGCCGGGCCCGTCGTCGCGGGCGGAGCGGTCGTCGTGGCCGGTGCCGCGGGGCTCGTCGTCGCGGCGGCGGCGCGCACGGCGGGGCGTGTGCCCCTGGGGGCGCTCCGCGGTGTCCGTGCGCCGTGGGGTGACGGGGCGCACCACCGTGAACTCGGGGCCGACGTCCGCCCAGCCCTCGGCGTCGGCGAGGGAGCGGAGCGGGCGGGCGTCCGCGTCGGTCGGGGGAGGCGGTGAGGGCCGGGTCGAGTGTCGCGGCGAGGGCGCCGGGGTCCGGGTCGGCGAGGGTGGGGGCGAGACTCCTGCGGCACCTGCGGCACCTGCGGCACCTGCGGCACCTGCGGCACCTGCGGCACCCGTGGCCCCGTCGTCGCCGGCCCTCGGCCGGTTCCTGCGGCCGGGCTGCCACACCGGCTCCCACGCTCCCTCGACGTGGGGCGCCCACGGGAGGTCGCGCGACGGGTCGACCGCGGCGTCGTCGGCGGGGAGATGACCGGCCCAGGTCGGCGCATCCTCTCCGGTCGGCCCTCCATCGGAGGAGCCGCCGGACGAGCTGTCGGACCAGTCTTCGGAGGTCCCACCGGTCCCGTGGCGTCCCGCACCGGGCCCGGGCGCTGGCCCGACGGGAGCGCCGACCCCGCCTGAGGCGGCCGGTCCGTCACCGGGCCCGTCACCGGGTCCGGCCGGGGGCGGGCCGCCGGCGCGCCGCAGCCGCGGGTCCAGCACGCGGGCCGCCGCCATGCCGACCGCGCGCAGCGGCCCGGTCAGACGGCGCGACAGACCCGCCACCATCGTGCCGAGCGGACGGGCGACCACCTCGAGCTCCTCGACGTGGAGCGCACGCAGCGTGACGAAGTAGCCGAGCACCATGAAGATCCCGACCCCGAGCAGCCGCGCGAGCGCACCGGTGACGGAGAGGTCGCTCTCCTCGGTGCCCAGCAGCGTGAGGAGGCCCCAGCCGGCGAGCACCGGCACGGCCGCGGCGATCGTGATCCGCACGTGCGCGCGGACCACGCGCCCGCCGTCGGTGTGCCCGAGGCGCGGCCTCAGGCCGAGGAAGGACAGCGCGGCGCCGACGACGTTGGACAGGCCCATCGCCAGGCAGGCGCCGACGAGCACCCACCGGGGCCCGAGGAGGAGGGACAGGAGCGCGCCGCCCACGACGATGCCCGTGAGCGGGAGCTGGAGGAAGAACAGCCGGCGCGCGTCCTCGAACGCGTAGTAGACGCGCTGGATGACGGTGAAGGCGCCGACCCCGACCAGGCCGACGAGCATGGCGACGAGCACCATGGCGATCGACCGGACCTCGGGGAAGGAGGCCGCGGGGGTGATGACGCGCACCAGTGGCAGCGCGAGGACGGTGAGGCCCGCGGCGCAGAACACGGTGAACATGCCGACGACGCGCAGCCCGAGGGAGAGGTCGGCCCGGACGGCGTCGAGGTCGTTCGTCGCGGCGGACGTCGCCATCCGCGTGAACAGCGCGGTGATGAGCGAGACGACGATGAGCGAGGTGGGCAGCGAGTACAGGAAGTAGGCGTTCGTGTAGGCGGCGTTGCCGGGGACGTCGAGCGCGTAGTTGCCGCTCGCGGACGCGGCGGCCGCCACGTTGGAGATCGCGAGGGTGGCGAGCTGGCCGACGATGAGCGCCGCGAAGACCCACATCGCCGTCGACGTGGCCGAGCCGAGCCCCCGGCCGCGGAACCCGAACCTCGGACGGAGCCGGATGCCCGCGCTGCGCAGCGGCCACAGGAGGACGAGCGCCTGGGCGGCGACGCCGGCGGTCGCCGTGCCGGCGAGCAGGAGCGTGCGGTCGGGGCCCCAGTCCGCCGCACCGGCCGCCGTCATGTCGGCGGCGGAGCCGTGCAGCGACATGAAGACGAGGAGGCCGGCGATCGCCACGACGTTGTTGACCACCGGCGCCCACGTGTAGGGGCCGAAGATGCCCCGGGCGTTGAGCACCTGCCCCAGCAGCGTGTACATCCCGTAGAAGAAGAGCTGGGGGATGCACCAGTAGGCGAACGCGACGGACATGGAGTACCAGGGGTCCTCCATGCCGAACGCGAAGAACCGCACGAGCAGGGGCGAGGCGAGGGTGAGCACCACGGTGAGGCCGGCGAGCCCCAGCGTGATCGCGGTGAGCAGGCGGGAGACGTAGTCGTCCCCGCCGTCCTCGTCCTTCGTCATCGCGCGGACGATCTGCGGGACGAGCACGGCGTTGAGGACGCCGCCCGCGACCAGCAGGTAGATGATGTTCGGCAGCCGGTTCGCGACGTCGAACGCGTTGGACGCGCCGGTGTTGGCGCCGAGGACGGCGACGAGCAGGACCGGGCCCTTGACGAGCCCGAGCACGCGGGAGACGAGGGTGCCCGTGAACATCGTCACCGACGAGCCGGCGAGGCCGCGGCGTGCGCTCATCTCTCGTCCTTGTCGTCGGCGGCGTTCTCGTCGGCGGGCGGGTGGCCGTCGGCCGGGTCGTCCGTCGTGGGCTGCTCCGGGGCGGGGTCGTCCCCCGCCGGGCCCGGCCCTGTGCCGGGCGGGCTGCCATCGTCGACGACGACCGGCTGCTCGCCGGTGACGTGGACCGTCGGCGCGCCGGGGTCGCCCGCGATGACCGGGGTGCGGTCGCCCGTCGGGACGCGTACGCCGTCGCGGATCCGGCGGGCGAGGCCGACGACGACGAGCAGGGCGAGCGCGACACCGGCGACGGTGACGGCGACCCCCTCCCAGCCGGCCCGGACGCGGACGACGATCGTCGCGGACCCGCCGATCTGCTCGCCCTCGGGCGTCTCGAGGCGCACCTCGACGGGCAGGTCGCCGGAGCCGATCGCGCTGACGGGCACGTGCGCGGTCTCCTGCCCGCCGGCGGGCACGACGACGGACACGGCCTCGGGCGCCTCGAGCCGCGGGTCGTCCGGGTCGACGACGACGGTCACCGTGGCGTCGAAGGCGCCGTCGTTCGTCACGCGCACCGGGAGCTCCGCGGCGGAGGCGATGAGGTTGATGGGCGAGGTCGGTGTCGCCTGCACAGCGGACGTCGCCGCCGTCAGCTCGTCGCGCCAGCCCCGCACCAGGTCCTCGCGCGCGGCCTGGCGGCCGCGCCACCTCGCGGAGACGGTGGTACGGACCGCGAGCGCTGCACCCGCCACCGTGGCGGGCGGCTCGGTGGTCATCGTCCCCACCACCCCCGCGAGGCGCTCCGTCTCCTCCGCGAGGCCGACGCCGGCCGCCGTGACCTCCTCGGCCGTGACCTCCCGCTCCGGCAGGGTCACCCGGTCGGCGGGCCGGGCCGGGGTGAGCATGAGCGCGCCGAGGGAGGTGAGGTCGACCCAGGCGGCGTCGGACAGGGCCCCGGCGACGGCGGCGACGGCGCCCGGGTCGAGGACGTCGTCGCGGTCGTAGGACAGGACGAGGGGGCGCGGGTCGCTCGGCCGCTCGCGGAAGACGACCGCCAGGTCGGCGAGGAGCAGTTGGCGCGCCTGGACGTCGGTGAGGTCGGTCGAGCCGTCGCCGGACCAGGAGTGCAGCTCGCCGCCGAGCAGCGTGCTCGCCCGCTCCTCGGTGAGCAGGACCGGCGCCCGGACGGACCGCGGGTCCGGCAGGTCGACGTCGGCGCGCCCCGCCACCGTGTACGTCAGCTCCTCGGCGGTGGGCAGGGCCGCCCCCGGCAGCATCGTCACGCTCGACGCGCCGTCGTGCGCGAGCGCGACGACCTCGGTGTCCGGCTGGTCGGTGGCGGGCCAGGCCAGTCCGGGGACCACGTGACCGGTGAGCACCCCGATCCGGTCGACGGCGTCCTCCGTCAGCCGCCGCGCGAGGTCGGGCCGGTCGAGGTGGGCGAGCGCGGCCAGGTCGGCGTCACCGACCGGCAGCGCGAGGAGCTGGTCCGCGGCCGCGAGGTCGACGAGGGAGGTGTCGGTCACGGGCGAGGCGCCGTCGAGGAGCAGCGGGTCGAGGGCGAGGGTCGCCCCGGTGCCCGTGACGGCGTCGGCGAGCGCGAGGACCGCGTCGTCGCTGCTCGAGCCGCCCGGGGCGAGGCCGGGGACCGCGTCGTCGAGGCAGAGGGAGGCCGTGGTGGCGGGGACGACCAGCCCCACCGGCAGCGGCTCGAGGGACTCGGCAGGACTGCCCCAGACCACGACGGTGCGCTCGACCTCGACGACCTGCCCGGCGTCGCCGAGGAGCACCTCGACGCCGCGGGGCCCCCACTCGTGCCGACCGGCGTCGAGCCCGAGCTCGTCGGCGCTCACCTCGATCTCGACCGTCACGCTCTCCCCGGCCTCGAGGGGCTCGTCCAGCTCGTGCGACGCGAGGACCGGATAGCCGGACGCGTCCTCGCCCGACTGCCACTGGGCGAGCACGGAGCGCGAGATCGGGATCGCGGGGTTCATGGCGACGTCGAGGCGGCCCTCCTCGATGTCCGTCTCCGGGGTGAGGGTGATGGTGAGCGTGAGGTCGTCGCCAGGCTCGAGGAGCCCGGGTGAGACCTCGTCGATCGCGAGCGGTTCGGGCGGGACCTGCGTGGCGAGCGGTCCCGGGGCGGTGCGCCCCCCGCCGTCGGACCGGGCCGCGCCGTCGGACCCGGGCTCGCCGCCCGGCGGCGATGTGGGGTGGGACCGCGTCCGGATCCCGTCGCGTAGTTTCAGGCCCACCCAGGAGCCCAGCGAGT
>JBQDDG010000016.1:0-64388 GCA_052093225.1 Actinomycetaceae bacterium | reverse complement strand
TTCTACGTCAACGACGCGACGCTCCCCATCACCACGAACCGGGAAGAGCCCCTATCTCTGGGACATCGAGCGCTCGGCGGCGGACACGCTGCGCCGCGTCCTCGCGACGTCGACGTCGAGGGAGGCGCGCTACACGGCGTTCCTCACGACCTGGGCGCACGACAAGTATTGGTTCGCCGACCGGCTCCACCGCGCGCTCGGGCCCTGGGCACCGCCCAGGACCGCCGACCGCGCGACGAGCACGACGCCGCGCGACCGCTGGGGACGTGCCCTCGACATCGTGGCGCAGCACGTCGATCCGGTGTGGACGACGCTCCTCGGTGAGCCCACGACCGGCTGGCACGCGGTGCGGGGCCTTGCGTCCGAGAGCGCCGAGATCGCCGCGGTCCGGCGGGTCGCCGAGCTGGCCGGCGGGACGCTCGACCCCTTCCTCGTCCCGGTGCTCGGGCGCAAGGAGGAGCACCACGCGTTCTTCCTCGCCGAGGCGCACATGCGGCTCGCGAACGACGCGGTCGCTCGTCGTCTCGTCCGGATCCTGCTGACCACCGACTTCCATCCGCTGCGACCCGGCGGCCTCGCGGTCGTCGACAGCCACCGGTTCCTCCGCACCCTGTTCACCGGCGGCGCCCGCGACCAGATGGTCCGCGAGGCCGACCGGGACGTCGTGGCGCTGCCCGGTGCCCGCGCGACCGGGCCGCTCGCCGCGGCGCTGCGCCGCGAGCGTCCGGTCGTGCCGCCGGTGGACGCGAGCCGGTTGAATCAGGTGGGCGGGACCCGGTCCGACGCCGGCCGGGCCGGCGAGGCGGGCGCCGCTCTCGATCCGGTCGGGAGCCCGCTGCGTGACGCGCCGAGCAGCACCCGCTCGGCGTCGGAGGAACGTACAGAAGCCCGTGTCGACACCGTCCGGCTCACCCACGCCCGGGCCGCCACCATCACTTCCACCGAGACCCTGACGGGCACCAGAACCTGAGAGGACGACGGCCGTGGCCTTCGACATCGACACCTACGCGGAAGACAGCATCCCGGTCCGGTACGAGGACCTCGACATGACCGTCTTCCACGACGACCCGTTGCCCGAGGACTCGCTGCGCGCGCTGCGGTACATGTGCGACGTCGAGTACCACACCGTCTGCTACCTGCGGGACCTTCTGGTCACGCCGTCCAGCAGGGAGGGCGACGTCTCGGGCTTCATGACCATGTGGAACCGCGAGGAGTTCTGGCACGGCGAGGCGCTCGCCGCCGTGCTCGCCACGCACGACGTGACCGTCGACTACGACGAGCTCAAGGCCAAGCGCACGAAGCTCGGGTGGCGCGAGGCGCTGTCCTCCCTCAAGCAGTCCGTGCTCGCCGGCCTCGTCGGCAAGGACTTCGTGGCCACCCACATGCTGTGGGGCGCGGCCAACGAATGGTCGGCCGTCGCCGCGTACCGACGCATGGCGGACCTCGAGAAGCACCCGGTGCTCGCCGTCCTCCTGCGCCGGATCGCGCAGCAGGAGACGCGGCACGTCGCCTTCTACGCCACGCAGGCGCGCGAGCGGCTGGCCGAGAGCGAGCCGGCCCGGAAGGTCGCCCGCCTCACGCTGGAGAAGTTCTGGCGGCCGGTCGGGACGAGCATCATGGGCACGACCGAGGTGCGGCACGTGATGGGCCACCTCTTCAGCGGGCCCGACGGTCGCGCCGAGGTGGCGAAGATCGACCGCCACATCGCCAAGCTGCCCGGGATGGACGGTGTCCGGGTCTTCCAGGAGGCGCTCGACGCCGAGGGCGTGCCGGCGTAGCGAGCGGGGCGGTCAGCGCACCTCGACGCCCGCGGCGCGCATCGTCTCCTTGACGCCGCCGATCGTCAGCGTGCCGAAGTGGAAGACGCTGGCCGCCAGGACGGCGTCGGCGCCCGCACCCGCCGCCTCCGCGAAGTGCTCGGCCGTGCCGGCGCCGCCCGACGCGATGAGCGGGACGGTGACCGCCCCGCGGAACGCCCGGAGCATCTCGAGGTCGAAGCCCGCCTCGGTGCCGTCCGCGTCGATCGAGTTGAGCAGGATCTCGCCGACGCCGAGCTCGGCCGCGCTCACGCACCACTCGAGCGCATCCGTGCCGGTCCCCCGGCGCCCGCCGTGCGTGGTCACCTCGAAGCCGGACTCCGTCATGACGTCACCCCGCGTGCGGCGCACGTCCGCGGACAGGACGAGCACCTGGCTGCCGAAGCGGTCGGCCACCTCCGCGATGAGCTCGGGCCGCTCGACGGCCGCCGTGTTGACGCTGACCTTGTCCGCCCCGTGGCCGAGCAGCCGGTTGACGTCGTCGGCCGTGCGGACACCACCACCGACGGTCAGCGGCACGAAGATCTCCTCGGCGGTGCGCGAGACCACCTCGTACGTCGTCGAGCGCTCCTCGACGGACGCGGAGACGTCGAGGAACGTCAGCTCGTCGGCGCCCTCCGCGTCGTAACGACGCGCCAGCTCGACCGGGTCGCCCGCGTCCCGCAGACCCTCGAACTGCACACCTTTGACGACCCGCCCCGCGGAGACGTCGAGGCAGGGGATGACACGGACAGCGAGCGACATGCGTGGGCCTCCAGGTGGCGCCGGCGGCGCCTCGGGGGCCACCGTACCGAGCGGCGGAGCGACCGATCCGGCCCGCCCACCGTGACCCCGGCGGCCACCAGCGCCGCCCGCCGTCGCCCGCCCGGCCACCGTGGGAGCCGGCGGCGCGCGGCCGGGCGCTGCGCCGCCCGTGCACGTGGGGGTCCTGTGCCGCAGGCCCTGTGCCGCGCCGGGTAGGTTGATCCGCCATGCCCACCCCAGCTTCGGCGCACGCGCGGAGGATCGTCGACCTCGTCCCCGCCGACCTGTCGGCCGGTGGCCGGGTCGGCCCCTTCGTCCTCGGCATCGACGGGCGTTCCGGGGCGGGCAAGTCCACCCTCGCGTCCGACGTCGTCGACCACCTGAGCACGTCACGCGTGTCCGCCGACCGCATCGCCCTCGTCCGACTCGACGCCCACTACCCCGGGTGGTCGGGCCTCCTGGACGGGGTGGACGCCGTCCGGTCGATGCTCGCAGCGCTGCGTGAGGGGCATACGGGATCCGCGCCCACCTGGGACTGGCACCGTGGCGCCCCGGGGCGCGTCCGTCACGTCCCGGCGGCTGACGAGCCGTTCCCCCTCGTCGTCGTGGCCGAGGGCTGCGGGACGACGCTGCTGCACAAGCACCTCGACGCGCTCGCCTGGGTCGATGCTCCCGAGGACCTTCGCGCCGGACGGGCCGCAGCTCGCGACGGCGACATCTCCTCCTGGTGGGACGTCTGGTCGGCACAGGAGCAGCAGGCGATGGACCTGGCCGACCCCGCGCGCCTCAGCGACCTCCGACTGCGCGTCACCGAGTAGCGCAAACGGTTCCCCGCCCGCACCGGCGGCCCGTGCCCTCAGCCTCCTGCCGAGGCAGCGCACGGGGCCTCGGCCGCTGTCCCGTGCCGAACGTCGGCGACGCCTCCTCAAATGCAGCACCACGGAAATGTGTATTTACACGGACAGTTGTCGACACCATTTCTTCCATCACTGTTCGATGCCATTCACATATGCACAACGGGCGAACGCCGACGATGCGTCGACCGGCAACCGGAACCCCGCGAGAGACCATCCAGACGCGCGCGCGAATGTTGCCAGAATGCCGCGAGAGCGGCGCGAGAAATGCACGGCACTGTCGCCAGGGAATTGCCAGTGACCGCCTGACGGTCGGCAGCCGCGCGTCCGTTACGCGTCCAGACGGCGTCGAGACCCGGACGAACACGGGGCCAGGACCTGCGGATTTGCAATGAATCCGACACGTGGACGCCGACCGGCTCGGGGGCGCCCACAGCTCGGGAGCCGCATGAATCCGCGCCGGCAGCGCTCATTCCCTCTCGCTGTACCGACATTTCGGTCAATGACGCAGCCGCTTGCGCGACGGTCATTCACTGCTAGTTTTTCGACGTCGGATCAACAACGATCCGGCGATTCCCCTCATCCCCTCCACCCCCTTCATCGAATGGAGCTTCATCGTGCGTAAGAAGACTGTCGGCGCCCTCGCCGGCGCTGCCGCCGCTGCCGTCGCCCTCGGATCGGGCGGCACGTTCGCCCTCTGGTCGGACAACGCCTCCGTGGACGCCGGCACGATCCAGGCCGGTAACCTCGACATCGCGCCGCAGGGCAATTTCGCCTGGTACGACGCCACGCTCAACGACAGCCCCGGCTTCGCCGGTGGCTTCTGGGACTTCCTGTTCCCGCGGCACGACGTGGGCCACCCGATCGACCGCATGCACGCGGGCGACGGCTACCGAGTGGTCCCGGGCGACATCGTCGTCGGTTACCAGGACGTCGTCATCGACCTCCACGGTGACAACCTCCGCGCGCACCTGACGGTCGGCCCCGGCCCGGGCGTCCCCGGTTCGGAGTTCGAGGGCCTCGAGGTCGAGTACGGCCTCTGGGACGAGGAGAACGGCCGCTGGATCGACTACGGGCTCGACTTCGACGACGTGTCGGAGTTCGCTCTCCAGGCCGACGGTGTGAACCAGGAGCAGGGCGAGGACGACTGGGACGGCCTCGGCGGCTGGTACATCCTCGACCGTGAGTCCACGCTCACCGTCGTCGTCGTCGCCAGCTTCGACGAGGCGACGTCCGGGCAGACGAGCGTCAACGCCCAGACCGCGCTCGACAACCTCGAGATCGAGCTCGAGCAGAGCACCTCCGCTCTCCCGATCTTCGACTGACCCCACCCCCACGCGCTTCGCGACGACGACCCGTCGATCGCGCATCGCACCGCTCCCGGTCGGTCCGCGAGGACCGACCGGGAGCATCCCGCCCCTCCACCGAACCTGAGGATCCATGTCTGCCTCACGTTGGACCCCCGCCCACCGGGTGCGCACGCTCACGATCGCGGCTGCCACGCTGGCGGCCGTGGCCCTCGGGGGCGCCGGCACCTACGCGTTCTGGAACCACACCGTCACCGCCGACGCCGGCACGATCTCCGCGGGTGACCTCGATGCGGCATCCGTCGGGGCCCTCACGTGGACCGGTGCAGCAGGGAACGAGGAGGACGGCGTCCTCGGGTCGGACGAGGAGGTCTGGGCCGTCCAGGGCTTCGACCTCGCGCTCGACGGCCGGAACCTCTCCGCCGACGTCACTGTCGACGTCACGCTCACCGCCGATCGCGACTACCCCTACCGCTGGTTCGTGTCGACGGATCCCGCGATCGCCGACCCGTTCGCCGCGATCGACGCGGACGCCGTCCCCGGTCTCGTCCTCGGGCCGGTGGCAGCTCAGCAGGGAATGCTCGAGGCGGTCACCGAGTCCGACCTGCCCGACGCGCTCGACGGCACGGGTGACTGGTTCGTCTACGTGCTGGTGGAGAACCCCCATCCGCCGGAGCCCGGCGACCCGGAGGACCTCGACCTCCTCACCGTGCGTACCGACCTCACGCTGGAGCAGACGTCATGACCACCGCTCGGCGCGGCCACGCACTGATCGCCCTCGTCGGGGCCTGTGCCCTCGCAGGGGCGGGTACGGCAGGGACGTACGCCCTGTGGTCGGTGACCGCCGGCAACGAGGGCGCGATCGACGTCGTCCGGTACGAGGACACCCCCGAGTCCAGCAGCGACGGCGCTGCAGAGTCCGCAAGCGCTGGAGTGGCCGGCGGGACCACCGCGGCGGAGCCCGGCGAGACCGCGAGCGACGGCGCCCCGGGAGCGGCCGGCAGCGGTCCGGCCGGCAGCGGGCCGGCCGACAGCGGGCCGGCCGACGGCGCGGACACCAACCGTGCCGGTCACGCAGCCCAGGACCCCACGACCGACGCCGACGGAGGGACCGCCGCGGCCGAGGACGCGCCCGGTCCCGAGCACCTCGATCTGCCCCAGGAGCTCCTCGACCAGGTCAACGACCACGGACGCGGGGCGGCCGTCCTCGAGAGCTCACTGGATGCCGGCAACGACGCCACCGTCCACCTCACGCTCACCGTCCACGCACCGGAGCTCGCGCTAGGCATGCAGGCCCGGCTCGTCCACGAACCCGAGGACTGCCGGGTCACCGGCGTCAACCTCTCCGTCCACGACGGCACACCGGTCGCACTCGAGCCCGGCGAGCGGACCTTCTACTGCCTGGAGCTCGAGGCGGCCACCGCCGTGAGCTCCGGTCAGGTGACCGCGACCGGCACGTCCGAGGCCGGCGACGTCTCCGCCCAGGAGGACTGGGAGGTCACCGTCCACGACACCCTCACCACCGACGACGTCGACGTCGTCCTCACCCCCGTCACAGAGGTAGCGCCATGAACACGACCACCGCCAAGAACCGCGAGCTCTGGGGAGGCGTCCTCAAGGGTGTCGTCACGGTCCTCGCCGTCGTCGCCGTCCTCGTCGCCGCCGCCGCGTTCATCGTCCCGCGGTTCCTCGGCTGGGTTCCGCTGACGATCCTGTCGCCCTCGATGGAACCGGCCTACTCGCCGGGCGACGTCGTCGTCGTCGATCCCGACCGCGACGAGCCCCGTGTGGGCGACGTCATCACGTTCCAGCCCGAGTCGAACGACCCGACACTCATCACGCACCGGGTCATCGGCGTGTCGATCGGTGACGGCGGCATCGTGGGCGTGACCACGCAGGGGGACAACAACGACGCACCGGACGAGCAGGTGCGTATCGAGCAGGTCCAGGGCACGGTCGTCTACGGCGTCCCGTGGGTCGGCCACCTCACCCAGCCCGAGGTGCGTCCCTGGCTCGGCGGCGCGGCGATCGCGGTCGTCGTCTGGGTGGTGATCTCGTCGATCCTGGGTGGCCGGAACAAGGACGGGAAGGACGGCCCGGCCGAGAAGCCCTCCGGCGCGCCCACCGACGACGCTCAGGACGACGGGGCGGAAGCGTCCCCGGCCGCACCGGCGGCGCCCGCCCCCGCGAGCCCCACGGCGGCACCGGGCAGGGCCGCCACCGCCGACGAGCCCGAGGACGACGACGTCCCTCGCCTCGACCGGGCCGCCACCCGGGTCGTGACGACGTGAGCCTCCGCCGCGTCGCGACCGCCGCCGGCGCCGCCGGCGCGGCGATCGCCCTGGTCGCGCTCGGCCCGTCCGTCGCGGCCGACGAGTCACCGTCGGACGGGTCCGACGCCGTCCTCATCGACGTCGGCACCGGGTTCGCGCCCGAGGTCACGGTCCAGCTGTTCGACGCCGTCATCGTGCCCGGGGACGACATCCGCCGGTCCTTCCGGGTGCGCAACGACGGCCCCACCGACGCCACGATGACCGTCGAGATCATCGACGTCACCCACATGGGCGAGCTCGACCAGTTCTTCGACGACGTGACGGTCAACGACACGTCGATCAGCACTCTCATCGGTGCGGACAACCGCCTCCTGGAGGTCCCGATCGCACTCGGAGAGGTCGTCACGGTCCCGCTCGACGTGCACTTCCCGGCCGAGGCGACGTCCGGCAACTACTCCGAGGTCGGCCACCGCAGCGCGAGCTTCCACGTGCGCGTGACGATGCGGGGCGACACTCCCGGCGTCGACTGCCCGGGCACCGCGGCCGGCGACGCACGTACGGCCGCACCCGCCGCGGCCGCCGCCGACACCTGTCCCGGGGAGACACCGACCCTGGACCCGGTCCCGAGCGACGAACCGGGCGGAGACGTCCCCGGCAGCACGCCCGTGGGCGGCGTGTCCGGCGGAGGCGTGGCCGGCAGCAGCGTGAGCGGGACAGGCGCACCCGGCGGCACCGACCGTGCGCCGATGCCGGTCGCCGGTCCCCGCGCCGCCGGTCCGGTGGCGCTCCCGCAGACCGGCCCCGACCTGCTGACGACGCTGATCATCGCCGCAGCCCTCGGCGGCGCGGGCCTCGTCGCGCGGCTCGCCCGGCGCCGGGCCGCCGGCGGTCCGGCCGGAGGTGCGTGATGCGTGCACGACGCCCGGCCGCCTACGGGCTGCTCGCGACCTCCCTGCTCGTCCTGGGCGCCGTCGCGCCGACCGCGGCCGCCGATCCGGAGGTGACGGATCCTGAGGCGACGGAGCCTGGGCCCGCCGCCGAGGAGACCTCCGCACCCGACCCGGGCCCCGCCGTCGGGACGGAACCGGCGCCAGCCCCCGCGCCCGGCGACGGCCCCGAAGACGGCGGTCCGGCGCCCGGCGTCGGCCAGGAGGGCGACGCCCCCGCCGAGTCTCCCGCCGCCGCTCCGCCCGAGGAGCCGGCCGCGGACGAGCCCGGCGAGGTATCGCTGTCCATCGAGGCGCACGACCTGCTGCCCGAGCTCGTGCCCGACGACGAGCAGGTCACCTGGAACTATCTCGTCACCAACGACGGCGACGTCGACGTCACGGACCTCGTCCTCACGGACAGCACGGGCGCCCACGTGGACTGCCCGGCCACCGATCTCGCCCCCGGCGAGTGGATGATCTGCCACGTCACCGCCGTGCCCGGCGACCACTGACCTGCCCGGACGGGCGCGGACCGGGGCCCCCGCCCCTCACCCGGTCCGCGCCCCGGGGCGGGCGGTCACGCAGTCGGGCGGTCGGACCGCGACGGTTGCCTGATCAGCGGACGACGTCGGTGCCGCCCGTCGCCGCGAGCACGTCGACGACCACCACGAGCGTGTGCTCGCCGTCCCCGAGCGCCGGCGGGACGACGGCCAGGACCCGCGAGCCGACGCGCCGGTCGAGGAGCGCGAGCCGCAGCCCCTCGGCGAGCTCGTCGACGACCGCGGACGTGGGGGCGCCGTCCGCCCAGGTCGACGACATCACCTCGCCCGTCTCCCAGTCCAGCGTCAGCGTCTGCAGCACGAGCTCCTGCCCGGGGCGCACGGTGGCGCCGCTCCCGGGCACGACCACGCTGCTCACCGGGTCCGTCGGCGCGTCCCCGGGCGGGATACCGACCACGGGCGCACCGTCACCGGTCCTGCCCACCGTGGGCAGGCCGTCGGGCGCGGTGCCCGACGACGGGGTCTCGCCCGCGCTCGGGCTCTCCCCGCCGGACGGCACCTCCCCCGCACCCGGCTCGGGATCGTCCGTGCCCGACTCCCCCGCCGCAGCGGTCCCGGTGCGCGCGACGGTCGGCAGCACGTCGACGACGACGACCTGCATCGTCATCACGCCCTCGACGTCGACGGGTTCGGCAAGGACGAGCCGGCTGCCCTCGGGCACGCCGGGCAGGGTTTCGGCGAGGGTCGCCCCGACCTCGGCCTCGTCCACCGTGAGCAGCTGCGCCTCGACGGCCTCGCCGCCGGACGAGCTCACCCCGGTGGTGCCGTCCCACGCCGACACGCTCAGCAGCGCCGGGCCGCCCGCGGTGAGCGCCCGCCCGTTGCCCTCCGCCACGACGGCGGAGAGCGGGTCCGTCACCGTCAGCGGCGTGTCGATGACGACGACGGGGCTGCCGGGTGCGCCCGCCACCGACACCCCGGGCACCTCGGTGGGATCGGCGTCCGCATCCTCCGAGGCGGTCTCGGGACCGGTCGTCGTCGCGCCGGCCTCCCTCCCGCCGTCGGCCCCGCCGCACCCGGCCAGGACGAGCGAAAGGCCGAGGACGAGGGGGGCGCCCGCACGGCGCGGGACCCGGCCTGCGCCCCGGCGTGCGGCCCGTTCCGGGGCCCCTCCCGGTAGCCGCCGCGAGGCCCGGCTCATGCCATCTCCGCGAGGAGCGCGTCCACCCGTTCGTCGGTCGCGGCGAAGGGGTCCCGCAGCGCCACGGCATGGTGGACGCCGTCGACGAGCTTGACGTGCACCCAGTCCACGGCGACGTCCCGGCGGGCGTCCTCGGCGGCGGCGACGAACCGGCCGCGCAGGTGCGCCCTCGTCGTCGCCGGCGGCGTCTCGCGTGCCTCCTCGGCCTCGGCGTCGGTCCCCACCGGTGCGAGCAGTCCGCCGTCGAGGAGCCGCCGGCCGAGGCCGTGGCCGGTGATGTCGTGGTAGGCGAGCGAGAGCCGGGCGACCCGGGCGTCGTCGAGCGCGACCCGGTTGCGGTCGCAGTACCGCTGGATGAGCGCGCGCTTGGCGGCGATGTCGAGCTCGGTGACGACCGGCGCGAGATCGCCCGTGCGCAGGGCGGCGACGCCCCGCTCCCACAGGTCGAGGACGCGCAGCCGGCTGGGCGAGAGCAGCTCGCCCCAGCCACGGCGGTCGATGTGGGCGCGCACGCGGGCGAGCAGCTCGGCCTGGAGGTCGACGGCGGTGCGCCGGCGGCCGGTCGCGAGCTCGACGTCGACGCCCGCGGTGATGTCGTGGCTGATCTCGCGGATGGCCCGCATGGGCTCGGCGAGGGCGAGGTCGTCGAGGTCGAGCCCGTCCTCGACACAGGCGATGAGCAGCTCCGCGGAGCCGACCTTGAGCAGTGTCGTCGCCGGCGCCACGTTGGAATCGCCGACGATGACGTGCATGCGGCGGTAGAGGTCCGCGTCGCCGTGGGGCTCGTCGCGGGTGTTGATGATCGGCCGGGAGCGGGTGGTGGCGGCCGAGACGGCGTCCCAGGTCTGGTCGGCCCGCTGGGAGAACGCCCAGGTCACCCGGCCGTCGGGGCGCCGCCGCAGGTGCCCCGCCCCGGTGAGGACCTGGCGGGTGACGAAGTAGGTGACGAGCGCCTCCGCCGTGGCGCGGTAGTTCCGGCGGCGCCGCACGAGGTAGTTCTCGTGGCAGCCGTAGGAGGCACCCACGGAGTCGAGGTTGTTCTTCAGCAGGTGCACCGTGCCCGGCGTGCCGAGCTCGGCCAGGCGGTCCTCCGCCTGCTGCGCGAGCGAGGCGAGGATCTTCTCCCCGGCCCGGTCGTTGACGACGAGCTGGGTGACGTCGTCGCACTCCGCGGTCGCGTACTCCGGGTGCGAGCCGACGTCGAGGTAGAGCCGCGCACCGTTGCGCAGGAAGACGTTGGTCGAGCGGCCCCGCTCGACGACGGGCCGGAACAGGTGCCGTGCGACGTCGTCGGGCGTGAGCGCGTGCCCCGGGTCGTCCGGGTAGAAGGCCAGCCCGTACTCGGTCTCGACGCCGAACAGGCGCCGCAGCGGGTGGTCGGGCGCGGCGTCGGGCGCCGTCACTGCCCGCCCTTCTGCACGAAGCCCTGGACGAACTCCTCGGCGTTCGTCTCCAGGACCGAGTCGATCTCGTCGAGGATGTCGTCGACGCGGGAGACCTGCTCCGCGCGCGCCGCGGGGACGGGTGCCGGCCCGTCGTCGCCGGCGGGCTCGGGGCGGGGGCGCTGGGTCTGGTCCTGCTCGGACATGTGTTTCCTTCCTGGTGGTCGCCGGTCGCCCGGCGGGAGGTCGGCCGGTCAGGACTCCGGTCCGGGTCGTGGGTGGCTGCGTCCTCAGCCGTCGCCGGTGAGGGCGGCCAGCAGGTCGGCGGCGTCGGGGCTCGCGTCGAGCAGGTCGCCGACGAGGTCCCGCGTGCCCCGCAGCGGCTCGGGCAGCGTGACCCGGGCGAGCGAGTCCCGGCCGGGCACGTCGAGGACGACCGAGGCCCAGCCCGCGCCGGCCACCTGGTCCGGGTATTGGCGCAGGACCTCGCCGCGCAGGTAGGCGCGCGTCGAGTCGGGCGGCACGTGCTCGGCGCTGCGCACCGCCCCGGCGTCGACGAGCCTCGTGACGGAGCCGGCGGCGTCGAGCCGCGCGACGATCGACCGCTCAGGGCGCAGGTCGTGCCACTGGAGGTCGAGGGCCGCGAGGCGCGGGCTGTCCCAGCCGAGGCCGCCGCGCTCGCGCATGCGCTCGAGCAGGCCCAACTTGGCGACCCACTCGACGTCGGCGGCCGCCGAGGGGATGTCCGTCGCCAGGGCGTCGAGCACCCGGGTCCACAGCTCGAGGACCTGGGCCGTCTCCGCGTCGGCACCCCCGGACTCCTCGACCGCCTCGGCCAGGATGTCCCGGTAGATCCGCTGGATGTCGAGCGCCGTGCGGTCGGGGCCCTCGCGCATGGCGATGCGGTGCGTGAGCGTCGGGTCGTGGCTGATGCGCTGCACCTCGGGCACCGGGCTGGCGATGGCGACCGTGTCGAGCCCCAGCGGGACGGCGCCGCGCTCGAGGAGCCACAGCAGCAGGCTGACGGTGCCGGTCCGCAGGACGAAGGCGACGTCGAAGAGGTTGGCGTCCCCGCCGATGACGTGCAGGCGGCGGTAGCGGTGCGCGTCGGCGTGCGGCTCGTCACGCGTGTTGATGATCGGGCGGTTGAACGTGGTCTCGAGGCCGACGTCGTTCTCGACGTAGTCCGAGCGCTGGGCGATCTGGAAGCCGGGCCGCTCGCTGCGCTGGCCGAGCCCCACCCGTCCCGCACCGGCGACGACCTGCCGGGTGACGAGGAGCGGCGTGAGGTAGCGGACGAGGTCGCCGAGGTCGACGTCGCGGTCCAGCAGGTAGTTCTCGTGGGTGCCGTAGCTCGCGCCCTTACCGTCCACGTTGTTCTTGTAGAGCGTGAGGCCGCTCCCCCCGTCGGCGTGCATCGCCCGCACCGCGACCCGCTCGCCGGCGCGGTCGTGGACGAGGGCCTCGAGGGGGCCGACCGTCTCTGGCCCGGAGTACTCGGGGTGGGCGTGGTCGACGTAGAGCCGCGCGCCGTTGGTCAGCAGCGCGTTGGCGGCCGCGGGCAGGTCGAGCTCCTCCGCGCTCGGCCGCGCCACCTGCTGGGCCGGGCCCGTCGCGGCGGGCCGGTCCGGGTCGTCCGTGAGCATCGAGGGGTGCGCGGACGCGCGCGGGACGCGGTGCCCGCGCAGGTCGTTGAGCGGGTCCTCGGTGACGTAGTCCCACCGGGCGTGCGGGTGCGCGGCCCCGCCCTCGGCGCGCTGGTAGGCGTGCACGGTCCGGGTGGAGAGGTGGACGGCGTTGGCGGCGAGGTCCTCGTGGTCGAGGACCCCGAACTCGGTCTCGGTCCCGATGACGCGGCGGACGGTCATGCGGCGCTCACAGGTAGCCGCCCGTGGTCGGTACGTCCTCGATCGTGCGGCCCCCGCCGGCCGCGCGGCCCGCGTCAGCCGGTCGGGCCGCGTCGGCCGGTCGGTCCCCGTCGCCGCGGCCGTCCTCGGCCCCGGCGGGCCGGGCACCGTGCCGGCCCGCCTCGCCGTGCGACGCGAGCGCCGCGGCCGAGGGCGACGCCGCCCGGCTCGTCGTGCCGCCGTGGAGCTGGCGGATCGCGGTCACCGGCTCCTCGTCCGCGCCGGAGACGCGCGCCCAGTCGGCCGGCTTGATGGAGGTGCGCAGGGCCTCGTTCTCGCCGATCTCGATACGCAGCCCGTCGAGCAGGTGCGCGGTGCGCAGACCGCGCCCACGCCCCGCGACGAGGTCCTGGATCGCGAGCTTCTTCGCGCGGTCCACGATCGAGGCGAGCATCGCACCCGACGCGAGGTCGCCGACGTGCAGGACGCGGCGGTCGCCGGAGGCGTAGGTGAGCTCCATGACCTCGGTCGACCGCTCGACGGCGTACATCGCCTCGACGACGGCCGCTCCCATGGCGGCCACCGCCGCCTCCGGGGTGCCGTGCCGCGCGAGCTCGTCGTCGTGGACCGGCAGGTCCGCCGTGAGGTGCTTGGCGACGATCTCCCGTGCTCCCTCGGCGTCGGGACGGGAGATGCGGATCTTCACGTCGAGGCGGCCGGGCCGCAGGATCGCGGGGTCGATCATGTCCTCGCGGTTCGACGCGCCGATGATGATGACGTTGCCCAGCTTCTCCACGCCGTCGATCTCTGCGAGGAGCTGGGGGACGATCGTCGTCTCGACGTCGGAGGAGACGCCCGAGCCGCGCGTGCGGAACAGGGCCTCCATCTCGTCGAAGAAGACGATGACCGGCACGCCGGTACGCGCCTTCTCCCGGGCGCGCGAGAAGATCACGCGGATCTGCCGCTCGGTCTCCCCCACGTACCGGGTGAGCAGCTCGGGGCCCTTGACGGACAGGAAGTAGGAGTGCGCCCGGTCCGCCCCGGACTCCTCGGCGGCCGAGCGCGCGAGCGAGGTGGCGACGGCGCGGGCGACGAGGGTCTTGCCGTTGCCCGGCGGGCCGTACAGCAGGACGCCGCGCGGGGCCCTCAGGCCGTGCTCGGCGTAGAGCTCGGGGTGCAGGAACGGCATCTCGACGGCCTCGCGGATGCGGTCGATCTGGGGACCGAGCCCGCCGATGTCCGCGTACTCCGTGTCCGGGTCCTCCTCGAGGAGCAGGTCCTCCACCTCCGCGCGCGGCACGAGCTCGAGGACGAACCCCGCCTTCAGGTCGGCGCGCACGAGGTCCCCGGGCCGCAGCCGCGTCTCGCGCAGCACGCCGCCGACGGTGAGGACGCGCTCGTCCTCGCCGCGCGCGCCGACGAGCACCCGCTGGCCTGGCAGGATCTCCTTGACGTGGACGACCTCGCCGGTCTGCTCGTAGCCGGACGCGGCGACGATCGCCAGCTGGTCGTTGAGCACGACCCGCTGCCCGGGCAGGAGTGCGCCGACCGGCACGACCGTCGAGATGTGGAGGCGCATGAGGCGCCCGCCGACGAGCACGTCGGCGACGCGGTCGACGGGCTGGACCTCGACGACCGTGCCGTACGTGTTGGGCGGCGCGGTGAGCGACTCGAGCTGCTCCTGGAGCTCGGCGAGCCGCTGGCGGGCCTTGCCGAGCGACTCCGAGAGTCGTTCGTTCTTCGCCGCGAGCGAGATCGCCTGCTGCTCGAGCTCGCGGGCGCGCGCCTCGCCGTACATCTCCTGCGTCATCTGGCTCCCGTCATCTGGCAGACATCCAGCGTATGCCGAATGCGTGAGGACGCGAGGGCGCGGGTCACTCCTCGGGAGAGGTCGCGTCGTCGGCGTGCGTCGTGTCGGCCACACCCGCGTCGCCGGCGGGCGTCGAGCCGGACGGCACCGAGGACAGCCCGGTCTGCTCGATCTCGGCCCGACGCCGCACGTCGCGCCCCACCCGGCGCAGCTTCTTCACCGAGATCGTGCGCTCGTTGGCCGACAGCGTGCCCTCCCGGCCCTCGTCGCCCTCGTGGGAGCCGGAGTCGACGCCGATGGGCGGGGCGTGGCGCGAGGTACCGGGGGCGGTCGCAGGGGTGGGGCTCCCGAGCGCCCCGGCCCCGAGCGGGCCGGCGCCCTTGGCCGGGCGGCGCGTGCGCTGCGGCGGCAGCGAGCCGGGTGCGAGGGTCCGGGCCGTGACGAGGAACCCCGTGTGCGCGACCATCCGGTGGTTCGGGCGCACCGCGAGGCCCTCGACGTGCCACCCGCGCACCATGGCCTCCCACGGCTGGGGCTCGGTGAACCGCTCGCTGCCACGAAGCTCCTCGACGACCCGGCTCAGCTGGGTGGTGGTCGCCACGTAGGCGATGAGCAGCCCGCCGGGCGCGAGCGCGCGGGCCGCGGGCGCCACGTTCTCCCAGGGGGCGAGCATGTCGAGGACCACGCGGTCGACGCTGCCCGCCTCCTTCGCGTCGAGCACGTCGGCGAGGTCGCCGACCGAGACCGTCCACGCCGGGTGCCGCCGACCGAACCAGGAGTCGACGTTGGCCTCCGCGATCTCGGCGAAGTCCGCGCGCCGCTCGACGGAGTGCAGCGAGCCGGACTCCCCCACGGCGGAGAGCAGCGACATGCTGAGCGCGCCGGACCCGACGCCGGCCTCGACCACGCGGGCGCCGGGATAGATGTCACCCATCTGGACGATCTGGCCGGAGTCCTTCGGGTAGACGACGGCGGCGCCGCGGGGCATCGACATCACGTAGTCGGCGAGGACGGGCCGCAGCGCGAGGACGTCGTGGCCGGACTCCGTGGCGATCACCGTGCCCTCCGGCTGCCCGATGAGCTCGCGGTGGTGGAACGAGCCCCGCTGGGACTGGAAGTAGCCGTCGTGCGTGAGGAGGACGGTGTGGTGGCGTCCCTTGACGTCGGTGAGCTGGACGCGTTCGCCGGCGCGCAGCGGGCCCCGACGGCGGTCGGGCCCCTCGGGGTGCCGGGTCGCGGAGGGTTCGGGAGTCACGGCGGGGAAGTCTACGCGGGCGGGGCGTCCCCGCCCTCGCGCTCGCGACGCACCCGGCGGGCGTCGCGCAGGGCGAGCGAGCCGCCCGACCACAGGGTCGCGCCCGCCGAGGCCGCGGCGACGACCATGACGAGCCCCGCCCATCCGCCGACCTCCCGGTAGGCGAGCAGCGCGAGGACGACCAGCCCGACCGCGAGGACCCGACCGAGGTGGCCGAGCGCCCGCAGGCCCGCGAGCGGCCGCGAGGTGAGGCCCTCCCCGATCTCGAGCCAGAGCCGGCCGCCGTCGAGCGGGAGGGCCGGGACGAGGTTGAACACGGCAAGGACGATGTTGAGCACGACGGCGACGCCGACGCCGGCGTCCCAGGGCGGGTGCCCCTGGACCAGCGGCGAGAGCAGATGGAGCAGGCCGGCGAGCACGAGGTTCGCGGCCGGGCCGGCGCCGGTGACGGCGGCCGCGGACCAGGGACCGCGCCCCTCCTCGTGGAACGAGGTGTGGCCGCCGACGAAGGTGAGGACGAACTCCCGGGGTCGCATGCCGACGACCGCACCCGTCACGCCGTGCCCGAGCTCGTGCACGAGGACGGCGAGCGTCACCCCTGCAGCGGCGAGCAGGCCCATGACGAGCCCCGAGGCGTCGGGGGTCTCGAGGATGCGGCCGTAGACGAGGGCGACGACGCCGACGAGCACGAGCCAGCTCCACGTGAGCACGACCGGGGCGCCCGCCACGCGCGCGACGACGAGGCCGGGCGTCCGGGACGGCTCGGTATGCACGGGCCCAGCCCACCACACCTTGTCCACAGCCGCGGGCGCGCGTCCGCCCTGGCTGTCGGCCCCCGTGGCTAGCCTCGAGCCATGACGTCTGACCCGGCGCGCCCCCGCGCCCCCTACCGGGCCGCCCTGTCCCCCTCGCGCGCCAAGGACTTCGAGCAGTGCCCGCTGATGTTCCGGTTGCGGGTCGTCGACCGGCTGCCCGAGCCGCCGTCGCAGGCCGCCACGCGCGGCACGGTGGTGCACTCGGTGCTCGAGAAGCTCTTCGACCACGAGGCGGCGCTGCGCACCGAGGAGACCGCGCTCTCGCTCGTCGAACCGGCCTGGACCGAGGTGCGGGACGCGGACGCGCGCCTCGACAAGCTGTTCACCTCGCCCGAGGACGCCGAGGCGTGGATGGACCAGGTGCGCGCGCTCGTCACCCAGTACTTCCGGATGGAGAACCCGCGGCGACTCGAGCCGGCGGGGCGCGAGATGCACGTCGAGGCCGAGCTCGGGTCGGGGGTGCTGCTGCGCGGCATCGTCGACCGGCTCGACGAGGCCCCGACGGGCGCCACCCGGGTCGTGGACTACAAGACGGGCAAGTCGCCGTCCCCGCGGTTCGCCTCGGAGGCGACGTTCCAGCTCATGTTCTACGGGCTCGTGCTGTGGCGCTCCACGGGCGTGGCGCCGAGCCGGCTGCAGATCGTCTACCTCGCCGACGGCCGGACGCTGACGGTGGACCCGACCGAGTCCGACCTGCTCGCCGCCGAGGCGCGCGTGGAGCAGATCTGGGGGCGGATCGAGGAGGCCGCGCTCTCCGGGATCTTCGCGCCGCGCCCGTCCAAGCTGTGCCCGTGGTGCTCGTTCCAGGACCACTGCCCGCAGTTCGGCGGCACGCCCCCGGAGCTGCCCACCGTCGGGGTCGAGCGGCTGCTCACCGTCCGGCGTGCCTGAGACTCACGCAGCCAGGAGGTCCACGGCGTTGCCGAGCCCGATCTCCCGGATCGTCCCGAGGTCGACCTCGGTGAGGCTCGCCACCCGGGAAAGTCCCGGCGCGGCCGGGATGTCGGCCATGTGCGGCACGCCGAGGCAGCGGGCGCCGGATGCACGCGCGGCGCGCAGCCCCGTCGGCGAGTCCTCGATGGCGACGGACCGCTCGACGTCGGCGCCGAGGAGCCGGGCGGCGAGGAGGTAGCCCTCCGGGTCCGGCTTGCCGCGTTCGACCCGGTCACCGGGCACCACGGCGTCGAAGCCGCCGGCGAGCTCGGCGACGACCTCGGCGAAGGAGGCGTAGGACGCGGTGACGAGCGCCTGCGGAACGCCGGCGTCGCGCAGCTGGGCGATGAGCTCGAACGCCCCGGGGCGGCGCTCGACGCCCTCCTCGCTCACGTGGCGGACGACCCGTCCGACGAGCTCGGCGAGGAACTCCTCCGGCTCGCCGTCGATGCCGCTGCGCTCGATCATGATCCGCGCCGCGTCGGGGAGGTTGACCCCCACGATCTCGTAGGACTGCTCGTCCTCCCAGCTCCCACCACGCTCGAGGATGATGCCGCGCTGGTACCGGAACCACAGCGGCTCCGAGTCGATGATGGTTCCGTCCATGTCCCACAGGACGGCCTCGGGCAGGTCAGGAAGTGTCACGCCCGGCACGATACCCGGGCCAGGCGGTGCGCCGACCTACGCTGGTGGGTATGCAGGACGACACCCCCCGACCGGACGAGGACGGCACGAGCACCGCGCGCAGCCCGCAGGACGCGGTGCCGCCGCCCCGCGACGGTCTCATCGCTCTCGCGGCGTTCGACGGCTGGAACGACGCGGGCTCGGCGGCGAGCACCGCGCTCACCTTCATCGCCGAGGACTGGATGACCGAGACGCTCGTCAGCCTCGACCCGGAGGAGTACCACGACCTCCAGGTCAACCGGCCGCGGGTCGAGCGCGGCCCGGACGGGCGGCGCAGCCTCACGTTCCCGACCACCGAGGTCAGTCTTGCCACGTCACCGACCACCGGCGCGCAGCTCGTCCTCGTCCAGGGCGTCGAGCCGTCGATGCGCTGGTCGCGGTACTGCGCCGAGATCCTCGACGCGCTCGAGGCCGCGGGCGTCGCCACCATCATCTCCGTGGGCGCCCTGCTGGCCGACGTGCCGCACACCCGGCCGATCCCCGTGCAGTCCTCCTCCGACGACGAGGCGATCCGGGAGGCGCTGGGGATCGGTGCGCCCGACTACGAGGGGCCCACGGGCATCGTCGGCGTGCTGACGGCCCTCGGGCAGGACCGCGGGCTCGCCGCGATCGGCACCTGGGCGGCGGTCCCCCACTACGTCTCCCAGCCGCCGTCGCCGAAGGCGACCCTCGCGCTGCTGGTCGCGCTCGAGGACCTCGTCGGCATGTCGCTGCCGACGAGGGATCTCGCGGAGGACGCCGCCGCGTGGCAGCAGGCCGTCGACGAGCTCGCCCAGGAGGACTCGGACGTCGAGGAGTACGTCGAGATGCTCGAGAACTCCAAGGACACCGCCGACCTGCCCGAGGCGAGCGGCGAGGCCATCGCCCGCGAGTTCGAGCGCTACCTGCGCCGGCGCGACGACGGGTCGCCCGACAAGGGCGGCGGCTCGGCGCCTCCCGGCGGGATGTAGGCGGGAGGCGTCAGGCCTTGGCACCGCGTCGCTGCCGGGACGACGTCGGGCGGGCGTCGCGCGGGCGTCGGCCAGGGCCAACGGTGACGACCGCGGCCACAGCCACAGCCACAGCCACAGCCACAGCCACAGCCACATTAAGATCAGGGCCTGGGCCCTGACCAGCACCCTCAGGCGGTGAGGCGGAGCCGGTTGCCCCAGGGGTCGTCGACCTCGAGGGCGTCGCCGTCGTCGTCGAGCGTGAACCCGGCGGCGCGCAGCCGTTCCGCGGTGGCGCCGACCGCGCCCGCGTCACCGATCTGGATGTCCGCGGTGCCGAGGCCGATGGCGGGCGCCCGGAACCCGGCGCCGCGCGAGGCCCAGGTGTTCATCGCCATGTGGTGGTGGTAGCCGCCGGCGGAGACGAACAGCGCCTGGCCCGGGATCTCGAAGGTGGCCTCGAAGCCGAGGGTGTCGACATAGAACCTGCGGGCGGTCGCGGTGTCGCCGACCTGGAGGTGGACGTGACCCACCCGCGCACCCACGGGCACGCCGTGCTCGCGATCGAGATGGGTGGCGAGGTACCGGTTCGGGTCGAGGAAGATCGTGTCCATCGCGACCTGACCGTCGGTCCAGGTCCAGGTCTCGCGCGGGCGGTCGACGTAGAGCTCGACGCCGTTGCCGTCCGGGTCGTCGAAGTAAAACGCCTCGGAGACCAGGTGGTCCGACGAGCCGGTGAACCGGGCGCCGGCGCGCGCGAGCCGCAGGACGGCCGCCGCGAGGTCCGACTGCGAGGCGTAGAGGATCGCGGTGTGGAAGAGCCCGGCGGAGCCCGAGGGGCGCACGGGCAGCTCCGGGGCGTGCGCGATCTCCATGAGCACCTCGGCGGGGGCACCGTCGGTGGCGGGCAGGCCGAGCTGCACGGTGCCGGCGTGCTCGCCGACCCGGGTGAGCCCGGCCCCCTCCTCGTAGAAGCGGGTGACCTCGTCGAGGTCGCGCACGCGCAGGCGCACGGTACCCATGGCGGTGGTGTCGGGGAGCAGGTCTGTCGTCGTCATGCCGGTAAAACTAGTTGAAGCCTCAACTTATTCCTGCGGGCCACGACGCGCCCGGGCCGAGCGGCGCGTCACACCTCGAGCGCGACGCCGAGGAGGGCGTCCACCGTGTCGCGCACCAGGGCGCCCGGAGCCGCGTCCTGCCCGGCCACGGCGGCCCGCTCCCGTCCGGCACCCTCCCGTCCGGCGCCGTCGGGAACGGTCTGCGCGGCGCCGTCGGGGCCGGCCTGCCCGGCGCCGTCGGGAACGGTCTGCGCAGCGCCGTCGGGACGGGTCTGTCCGGCGTCGGCACGCCGGCCCTCGGCCTGCTCGGCGCCCGCGCCGTCCAGCACCGCGCGCGCCCACGCGTCGACCACGCCGAGCGCCCGCGGGGAGTCGAGGTCGTCACGGACCGCGGCCCGCACGCCGTCGAGCACGGCACGCTCGTCCGGTCCGCCGGAGAACGGCACCGCCTCGAGCGCCGCCCGCCAGGTGGCGAGCCGCTCCTTCGCGGCGGCGAGGGTGTCGTCGGAGTACTCGCGGTCCGCGGAGTAGTGGCCGGCGAGGAGGGCGAGGCGGACCGCGGCCGGGTCCTCCCCCGCCGCGACGAGGCGGGAGACGAGGACGAGGTTGCCGAGCGACTTGCTCATCTTCTCGCCCTCGTAGGCGACCATCCCGCCGTGCGCGTGGAGCCGGACCGCGCCGGGGCGGCCGGTGAGCACGCGCAGGTGCGACTCCGACATCTCGTGGTGCGGGAAGACCAGGTCGCTCCCCCCGCCCTGGACGTCGACCGGCAGGCCGAGGTGGGACGCGGCGATGCACGCGCACTCGATGTGCCAGCCGGGGCGCCCCCGGCCGAGGTCGTCGCCGTCCCAGGCCGGCTCGCCCTCGCGCGCCACGCGCCACAGCAGCGGGTCGAGCGCGTCGCGCTTGCCGGCCCGCTCCGGGTCACCGCCGCGCTCGCCGAAGACCACGAGCATCTCCGCCCGGGACATGCCCGACACGCTGCCGAATGCCGGGTCCGCCGACAGGTCGGCGTAGACGTCACCGACCGAGCCGGGATCGAGGGCGTCCGGGGTGGGGACGCGGTAGGCCGCACCCGAGGCGAGCATCTTGGCGACGGCGTCGACGACGAGCGGGATCGACTCGACCGCGCCGACGTACTCCGTGGGCGGGACGACCCGAAGCGACTCCATGTCCGAGCGGAACAGGTCGGTCTGCTCGGTGGCGAGCTCGCGCCAGTCGGTCCCCGTGGCGGTCGCGCGCTCGAGGAGCGGGTCGTCGACGTCGGTGACGTTCTGGACGTACCGGACGTCGGCACCGGCGTCGAGCCAGGCGCGCACGAGGAGGTCGTAGCCGACGTAGGTGGCGGCGTGACCGAGGTGGGTGGCGTCGTAGGGCGTGATCCCGCAGACGTAGAGGCGGCGCACCCCCGGCTCGTCGTCACCCGACGGCGGCGCGGGCGGGAGCCCCGCTGTGGGTGCGAGCAGGACCTCGCCACCGCGGTCGGGGAGCTGGGGGACGACGGGAGCGGACCAAGACCTCACCCGGCCGAGCGTAGGTCACCCTCCGCCGGCGGACGCCACCCGTCCGCCACGGGCGATCAGGGTGTGGCCGAGATGACGCCGCCGACCACGAGGGCCACGACGACGGCCGCGAGGACGAGCCGGTAGACCACGAACGGGAGGTAGGTCCGGGTGGAGACGAGCTTGAGGAACCAGACGATGACCCAGTACCCGACGACGAACGCGACCACCGTCGCGAGGAACGTCGCGAACAGGCTCGGCTCCCCCGGCGCGGGCGGAGCGTCGGAGAGCAGGACGTCCGAGAGCAGCTTGTAGAAGCCGGACCCCACGACGGCCGGGACCGCGAGGAGGAACGAGATCCGCGCCGCCGCCTCGCGGGTGAGTCCGAGGAACAGGCCCATGGTGATCGTGCCGCCGGACCTGGACACGCCGGGGACGAGCGCGAGCGACTGGGCGAGCCCGAGGAGGATCGCGTCGCTCCACGTCGTCTGGTCGAGCCCCTTGGTCTGGCGCCCCGTGCGGTCGGCGACCAGCAGCAGCACGCCGAACAGGGCGAGCATCGCGGCGGTAATGAACAGGTGTCGGAACGTCGTGTCGATCCAGCTCTCGAGCAGGAGCCCGAGGACGACGATCGGGATCGACCCCACGATGACGAACCAGCCCATCCGGGCGTCCGGGTCGCTCGCGGGGAGCTGTCTCTTCCACGGCCCGAACGGCAGCGCCTTGAACCAGTGCGCGATGATCCGCGCGATGTCCTTGCGGAAGTAGACGATCACCGCGGCCTCGGTGCCGAGCTGCGTGATCGCCGTGAAGGCGGCGCCCGGGTCGGTGCCCGTCGGGAGCAGCTCACCGACGATGCGGATGTGCGCGGACGAGGAGACCGGGAGGAACTCGGTGAGTCCCTGCACGATCCCCAGGACGATCGTCTCCCACCAGGTCACGGGTCGACACGGTACCCACATCGACCGGGCCCCCGCGGCAGCGATTACCGTGACGTCATGCGCATCTCCCGTCTCGGGGCCACCGGTCTCGCCGTCTCCGCCGTGGGCCTCGGCACCCTCACCTGGGGCAGGGACACGGACGAGCACGACGCCGCCGAGCACCTCGAGGTGTTCCTCGACGCCGGGGGGACGGTGGTCGACACGGCCGCCTCCTACGCCGACGGCGCCGCCGAGGAGATCCTCGGCGCCCAGCTGGCCACGCGCGGCGTGCGCGACGACGTCGTGGTGGTGAGCAAGGCCGGGACCCGCGTGCGGGACGGCGGCGGCGTCGTCGACGCGTCACGCGCCGCGCTGCTCACGGAGCTCGACGCCTCCCTCGCCCGGCTCGGCACCGACCGGGTCGACCTCTGGCTCGTCCAGCGACCCGACCCGGCGACGAGCCTGGAGGAGACCCTCGGGGCACTCGACCACGCTGTGCGCACGGGACGCGCCCGGTACGTCGGGCTCGCCAACCACCCGGCGTGGCTGACGGCGCGGGCCGCGACCCTCGCCGAGTCGCTCCTGCCGGCCCCCCACCTCGCCGCCGTCGAGGTCGAGCACTCGCTGCTGCAGCGCGGCGTCGAGCGCGAGCTGCTGCCCGCCGCCCACGGGCTCGGACTCGGCGTCCTCGCGTGGTCGGCGCTCGGCCGCGGCGTGCTCGCCGGCCGCTACCGGTCGAGCATCCCGCCGTCGTCGAGGGCGGCATCGGCCCACCTGCGGGGGTTCGTCGAGCCCTACCTCGACACGCGCGCCGCCTCGATCGCGGAGGCCGTCGCGACGGCGGCCGACGGCCTGGGGGTCTCCCCCGCCGAGGTCGCCCTCGCCTGGTCGGTGCGCTCCGGCGTCGACGTCGCGCTCGTCGGCGCCTCCAACGTCGCGCAGCTGCGCCAGACGCTCAAGGGCGCCGACCTCGACCTGCCGGAGTCGATCGAGGTCGCGCTCGACGAGGTCAGTGCGATCACCACCGGGTACCCCGAACGGCTGTGAGGTGCCGGTCCGGCGTCGCCGATGGGTCTCGTCGGTCGATCTCGCCGGTCCGTCCCACCGGTCGGTCCCACCGGTCGGCGTCGGTCGTGCGTCAGTCCTGGTGACCGAACCCGGGCAGGTCACCGTCGCGGGTCATGATCGCGGCGCGCGCCTCAGTCGTCGTGGCCGTTCTCGTCGTCGTCGAGGTCCTCGTACTCCTCGTCGTCGATGTCGTCATCATCGTCGTAGTCGTCGTCGTCCTCGTCGTCGTAGAGGTCGAACGGGAGGTCGACCCCGTACGCGGTGAAGAGGGCGTCGTCGTACGTGACGAAGACCTCCTCGATCGTCGTGGCCGCGGCGACGACGCGCGGCGAGTCGGGGTCCTGTGCGGACTGGGCGGCGAGGTGATGCTCCTCGAGCGCAGCGACGAGGCGGTCCAGGGCTGCACGCGGGTCGGTTGACATGAGACCGAGCCTAGCGGTGCGCGCGCGATGCGACAGCCTGGTACAGGATGGGCCGACCGGACCGGCGCGGTCCGGCCCACGACGAGGAGGAGCAGGTATGGCTCGAGCACGCGCGGCGTACGCCGGCGACACCTTCTACGAGTTCCGCACGGTGACGATCCCCCCGGACGTCGGCCGCGGCGACGCCCGTCGGCTCATCACGGCGGAGGCCGAGTACGGGCGGTGGGAGCTGGCGCGCAGCGTCCTGTACGAGGGCGGGAGCCGGAAGGTCGTGCTCAGGCGCCGTGCGATGCGGGTGGTCTCCACCCTCACCGACTACTGAGCGCCCGAACCGCCGGTCCAGCGGACCGCCAGGGCTCCCGGACCGCCAGGCAGGCGCAGCACCAGTTCGCGGGCCGCCGAGCAGCCGCTCAGCTCGTCCTGACCACCCGCTCGAGCACGCGCGTCCCGAACGCCAGCGCGTCGATGTTCACCCGCTCGTCGACGCCGTGGAACATCCCCGCGAAGTCCAGCGAGGGGTCCAGCCGCAGCGGGGCGAACCCGTAGCCCGTGATGCCCAGCCGCGAGAGCGCCTTGTTGTCCGTGCCGCCCGAGACCATGTACGGCAGCACCGAGGCCTCCGGGTCCTCGGCGCCGAGCGCCGCGACCATCGAGTCGACGAGGTCGCCGGAGAAGGGCACCTCGAGCCCGACGTCCGTGTGGATGTCCTCGATGCGCACCCGGTCGCCGGCGAGCTCCTCGAGCTTCTTGCGGACCTCGGCCTCCTGACCGGGCAGCGGACGCACGTCGAGCGACGCCGTGGCCCTGCCGGGGATGACGTTCTCCTTGTAGCCGGCGTCGAGCCGCGTGGGGTGGGCGGACGTGCGCATCGTCGAGCCGACGAACTTCGACACGGGGCCGAACGCGTCGACCAGGGCGTCGACGCTCGCCGGGTCCTCGGGATCGAAGCGAGTGCCGGTGAGGTCGGCGGCGCCGTCGAGCAGCGACCGGACCGTCTTGGTCAGGTGGAGCGGCCACTCGTGCTCACCGATGCGGGCGATCGCCGACGCGAGGTGGGCGACCGCGTTGTCCTCGTTGACCTGCGAGCCGTGGCCAGCGCGCCCCTCGGCGACGAGCCGGAGCCAGGCCAGGCCCTTCTCCGCCGTCTGCAGGAGATAGACGCGCTTCCCGCCCAGCTCGGTGGAGAAACCGCCGACCTCGCTGATGGCCTCGGTCGCGCCCTCGAAGACGTCGGGGCGGTGGTCGACGAGCCAGTGCGCGCCCTTGCGGCCGCCCGCCTCCTCGTCGGCGAGCATGCCGATGACGAGGTCCCGCGGAGGGCGCCAGCCGTCCCGGCCCATCGAGCGCACGACCGACAGGATCATCGCGTCCATGTTCTTCATGTCGACGGCGCCGCGGCCCCACACCATCCCGTCCTTCACCTCGGCCCCGAAGGGGTCGACGCTCCAGTCGTCCTTCGACGCCGGGACGACGTCGGTGTGGCCGTGCAGCACGAGCGCCCCGCGCGAGGGGTCGGTGCCCGGGATCCGCAGGAGCACGCTCGAGCGACGCGGCTCGGACTCGATGAGCTCGGGGCTGAAACCGACCTCGGTGAGCAGCGACATCACGAGCTCGGCGGCCTCGCGCTCGCCCGGCCCGGACCCGTCGCCGTAGTTGGAGGTGTCGATACGGATGAGGTCACGGCAGATCTGGAGGACCTCGTCCTCCGGGCGGATGTCAGCACTCATGCCTACGAACCTACCTGCGCGGACGACATGACCCCACCGTTACCTTTTCGCAACCAGATACCCGGCTGTGACGGACCGAGACCCGTCCGTGAGCGACAGATCAAGGGCATGATGTGATGCGCACCATGAGGCTCGATGTCGACCGTCATCGTCTAGGTACCGGAGGTTCAACGCGTGTCCACCTTGCCATTCTCACGAGCACGACGGGGAGGTGGACGGATGATCGGCGTCGCCGCGGCATCCGCCGCGCTCCTCGTCGGCGTTCTCGCCGCGCCGGCCTCGGCCGACGTCACCGAGCTCGATCCTCCGGACCCGGACGCCACACGTCGGTCCATGTCGATCGACACCGCGTCCGCGCTCGCCATCGGCTCGCCCACCGGAGCCTGGTTCGTCGGGCTCGACCGCACCGCCACCGCGCTCGGCGGCAGCCTGAGCAGCGTCGACGCCCAGCAGTCGAGCTTCCTCAGCTCCGCCGCCAACGCGGGCGTGTCGATCGACGTCCGCCACGAGTACTCGACGGTCTGGAACGGCCTGTCTATCGACGTGGCCGACTCCGACATCGATGCGATCCTCGCGATGCCCGGCGTCACCGGAGCCTGGCCGGTCGAGATCGTCGACTCCCCCCAGACGCTTCCCAACGAGTCGCCCGACATGCACTCCGCCGTCACGATGACCGGCGCGGACGTCGCGGTCAGCGAGCTCGGTTTCGACGGCACCGGCGTGCACGTGGCGATCATGGACACGGGCGTCGACTACAACCACCCCGACTTCGGCGGCTCCGGCGAGCCCGGCGGGGACACCTTCCCCACGGCCCGCGTGACCACCGGCTACGACTTCGTCGGCGACACCTACAACGCCGACCCGGCCTCGCCCGCCTACCAGCCGGTCCCCCAGCCGGACAACGACCCCGACGACTGCCAGGGGCACGGCACGCACGTGGCCGGCATCGTCGGCGCGAGCGGTGACACGGCCGCCGGCGGCGTCCAGGGCGTCGCGCCCGGCGTCACCTTCGGCGCCTACCGCGTCTTCGGCTGCGACGGCTCGACCGAGACCGACATCATGAACCTCGCGATGGAGCGTGCGTTCGCCGACGGCTCCGACGTCCTCAACATGTCGATCGGCTCCGCGTTCGCGGGCTGGAGCGACTACCCGACCTCCGTCATCGCCTCGCGGCTGCACGACCTCGGCATGGTCGTCACCGCCTCCATCGGCAACGAGGGCGACTACGGCCCCTGGGCCGGCGGCGCGCCGGGCAACGGCGAGAGCGTCATCGGCGTCGCGATGTACGACAACGTGGCGGTCACCTCCGACGCGCTCGGCATCGGCCCCAACGGCGACCTCGTCGCGCACATGCCCGCCACCGGCGCCCCCGCCGCGGAGCCCGGCACCACCTTCGACCAGATCGCCTCGGCCGGAGAGCCCGGGACGGCGGATGCGCAGGGCTGCCTGCCCTACGAGGAGGACCTCACCGGTCAGCTCGTCCTCGTCGAGCGTGGGAACTGCACGTTCCACGAGAAGGCCGCCGCCGCGCAGGCCGCCGGCGCCACCGGCGTCATCATCTACAACAACGCGCCCGGCCTGCTGAGCGCCACGGTCGCCGGCGACCCGGCGATCACCATCCCGGCCACGTTCGTCTCCCAGGAGGACGGTCGCGCCCTCGTCGAGGCCATCGGCACCGACGGCTTCTCGATCACGTTCACCGACGAGCAGATCGAGGTCGCCAGCCCGACCGGTGGCCTCATCAACACCGGTTCGTCGTGGGGCGGCACGGCGTCGCTCGACCTCAAGCCGAACCTCGGCGCCCCGGGCGGGTCGATCTACTCGACCTACCCGCTCGAGGACGGCGGTTACGCCACCCTCACCGGCACCTCGATGTCGGCACCGCACGTCGCGGGCACCGTCGCCCTCTACCTCGAGGCGCACCCCGGCACCGACTCCGGTGTGATCCGCGACGTCCTGCAGAACTACTCCGAGCCCGCGCTCTGGAACGGCAACCCGGAGCTCGGCCTCCTCGAGGCCGTGCACCGTCAGGGCGCCGGCATGGTCCAGATCGACGAGTCGATCCTCGCCGGCGTCGTCGCCAGCCCGGGTCAGCTCGTCCTCGGCGAGTCCGAGTCCGGCCCCGGCACGGGCGACGTCACGCTCACGTCGACGTCGGAGAACGACGTCACCTACGAGATCACGACCGTCGACGCGATCTCCACGACCGGTTCGTGGGACTACGGCGTCTACGCCGGCGGGTCGACCTACGCAGGACCGACCACCGTCACCGTCCCCGCGGGCGGCACGGCCACGTTCTCCTACGCGATCTCGCCGGACCCGGAGCTCGAGGAGCTCGGCGCCCAGTACGGCGGCTACGTCGTCCTCACGCCGACCGACGAGTCCGTCGAGCCGATCTCGCTGCCGTTCTACGGATTCGCCGGCGACTACCAGTCGGTCAACCTCCTCGAGGAGATCACCGAGGGCGAGGACGGCGGACTCGGCCAGCTCGTCGCCTGCGAGGTGTTCGTCGGTGACGAGTGCGAGGGCGGCGGCGAGTACGCGCTCGTCGACCCGGGCACGACCTTCAGCCTCGAGCCCCTCGACCGGCCCGCTGCCGTCTGGACGCTCGAGCACAGCGCCCAGGAGGTCACCCTCCGCGTGTTCCCGGCCGACCAGGCCGAGGCGCGCACGGGCGGCGGGATCGTCCGCACCGACGAGACCGTCGGCCTCTCCGCAGGCATCGAGCTGTGGAGCTGGGACGGCCGCGTCCTCACCGACGACCGGACGGGCCGCGTGGCCCTGCCGGACGGCGACTACGTCTTCGAGCTCACGGCCGTCAGCGCCCTGGGCACCGAGGCCGCGGGCGAGTTCGAGCGCTGGACCTCGCAGCCGTTCACCATCGACCGTCCGGGCGAGGACCCGCCGGCACCGCCCTCGGGCCCGGTGTCGACGTTCTTCACCGCGAACAGCTGGGCGGACGGTCCGGCCGAGTACACCTACGAGTTCGGTCGCCCGAGCGACCAGGTCCTCGTCGGTGACTGGGACGGAGACGGCGTCGACACGATCGCGGTGCGCCGCGGCAACCAGTACCTCATCAACAACGAGCGCCTCGGCAACGCGGCGGTCGACGAGATCCACTACGGGCGGGCCGACGACGTCGTGCTCGTCGGTGACTGGGACGGCGACGGGTTCGACACCTTCACGGTGCGTCGCGGTGCGGAGTACTTCGTCGCGAACTCGATGCAGACGGGGTGGGCGGACGCCGAGGTGACCTACGGTCGCGCCGGTGACGACGTCGTCGTGGGTGACTTCGACGGCGACCGCACCGACTCGATCACCGTGCGCCGTGGCGCCACGTACTTCGTGGCGAACTCGATGCGCGACGGGTGGGCCGACTCGGAGTTCAACTACGGGTACGCCGACGACGAGATCTACGTCGGTGACTGGGACGGCGACGAGGTCGACACGCTGCTGGTCCGCCGTGGGAACGAGTACTTCCTGCGGAACTCCCTCACGGACGGCTGGGCGGAGCAGACCATCCGCTACGGCCGGCCCGACGACGTCGTCCACGTGGGCGACTGGGACGGCAACGGGACCGACACGCTGACGGTCCAGCGCTGATCAGCTGAGCGGCTCGGCCGCTGAGCGCGACGGGGCCCCACCGCGAGGTGGGGCCCCGTCGTCGTGCTGTGCCGGGAGTTCCTTCCTGGCGGGTTGTGCGCGGAGTTCCGTCCTGGCGGGCTGTGCGCGGGCGCCGCCGAGGCCTGCGCGCCGGACCGACCTGATGCACCTGTCCCCGCCCACCTGCTGCCTGCCTGCCTGCCTGCCTTCCGAGCCCACACGGGGAAATCGGCGAGTCGTACTTTGAGGTCTCGACTCGTACCTCCCAGCTCGAGTCGTACGTCCAGGACGTACGACTCGAGCACACAGATACGACTCGGCACAGGAAAGTGCGACTCGGCGCGGGAAGGTACGACTCGGCGCGGGAAGGTACGACTCACCTGTCCAGGCAGCAGGCCGTCGCCGCGCGGCACCGCATGGGGCACGAGAGGGCAAGGCGCGGGCAGGGCGGGGGAAACGGGCAGGGGCGCTCAAGTCGCCCCGCCCCCGCCCCCGCTCCCTGGCTCGGCCTGGCCCGGTCCAGCCCGGCCCGGCCCGGGTCAGTCGGTCAGGCCGCGGCGCTTGAGCAGCGGGTCGATCGACGGCTTCCTGCCCAGCAGCGTCTCGACCGAGCGGAGCGGGTCGCGCGAGTTCCCGCGCGCCAGCAGCTCGGCACGGAACGTGTCCCCCGCCGCCCGCGTGAGCCCGAGGTTGCCGTCCTCGTGGGACCGGAACCACTCCACGGTCTCGGCGTCGAGCACCTCGGACCAGATGTAGGAGTAGTACTGGGCGTCGTACCCGCCGCCGAAGGAGTGGTTGAGGTACGTGGTGCGGTAGCGCGGCGGGACGCGCGGGTCGATGAGCCCGGCGTCGGCGAGGGCCGCGGCCTCGAACGGCAGCACACCCTCGTCGTCGGCCGGGACCTCGTCGGGGCCGATCCGGTGCCATGCCTGGTCGACGATCGCCGCTCCGAGGTACTCCGAGGTCGCGAACCCCTGGCCGTAGGCCCCCATCGAACGCAGGCGCTCGGCCGTCTCCCGGGGCAGCGGCTCACCGGTCCCGTGGTGCCGGGCGAAGGAGGCGAGCACCTCGGGGTGCTCCATCCACTGCTCGTTGACCTGCGAGGGGAACTCGACGAAGTCGCGCGGGACGGCGGTGCCGGCGAAGCCCGGGTAGCGGGCCATGGACAGCAGCGAGTGCAGCGTGTGCCCGAACTCGTGGAACAACGTGCGGACCTCGTCCCAGGTGAGCAGCGTGGGCTCGCCGGCCGGGGGGCGCGTGATGTTGGCGTTGTTGACCACGACCGGCGACGTCCCGGTCAGCTCCGCGCCTGTGACGAGGTCGTGCATCCACGCACCTCCGCGCTTGTGCTCGCGCGCGTAGAAGTCGCCGACGAACAGCCCGAGCGGGGTGCCGTCCTCCTCCGCGACCTCCCAGACGCGCACGCCCTCGGCGTAGCCCGGGATGTCCGGCCGCTCGGTGAAGGTGAGGCCGTACAGGCGATGGGCAGCGAGGAAGACGCCGTCGTCGAGGACACGGTCGAGCTCGAGGTAGGGGCGCAGGACGGCGTCGTCGACGGCGTAGCGCTGCGTCTTCAGCCGCTCCGAGTAGTAGGCCCAGTCGCCGGCGGCCAGCTCGCCGGCGTCCGCGGGCCGCTCCGGATCGGCTGCGGCCAGTGCCGCGAGCTCCTCGCCCTCCTGCGCCGCGTTGCGGACGGCCGGGGCCGCGAGGCGGGCGAGCATGGCCTGGATCGCGTCGGCGTCAGGGGCGGTAGCACCGCGTGCGACGACCTCGGCGTGGTGCTCCGCGCCGAGCAGGCGTGCGCGCTCGGCGCGGGCCCGGGCGATGGCGCGGACGAGGGAGCGTGTGTCGGTCGCGGGGTCGACCCCGGTGCCGCGTGCCACGGAGCGCGACAGCACCTCGGCGCGCGTGGCGGCGTCGGTGAGCTCGGTGAGCAGCGGCTGCTGGGTGGGGAGCACGTAGGTGATGAGGTGGTCGGCCCCGTCCGCCGCCTCCGGCCTCGAGGACGCGGACTCGGCGAGCGTCCGACGACGTCCCTCGTCCAGCCCTGCCAGCGACGCCTCGTCGCGCACCGGCAGGGCGGCCGCCGCCATGCCGGCGGCCGCGCGGTTGCGGAAGTCCGTGGTCAGCTCGGAGATCTCGGAGTTCAGCGCGCGCAGCCGCGCGGTCTCCGCCTCGCCGAGACCGACGCCCTGTCGTTCGAAGCCGCGGACGTACTCATCGACCGCCCAGGCGTCCTGCTCGTCGATCCCGCCGGCGCCCTGCAGCGCGCGGAAGCGGTCGTAGATGCGGGCGTCGAGCCAGAAGGCGTCACCGTGTGCGGAGGACTCGGGCGCGTTCTCCGTGGAGATCGCGTCGAGCTCGTCGCCGCCCACCGAGCCCGCGAGGGTCGACAGCACGACGGCCGCCCGCTGTAGGAGCTCGCCCGAGCGCTCGAGCGCGTGGAGGGTGTTCTCCACCGTCGGCGCGGAGAGGTCGGACGCGACGGCCTCCCACTCCGCCCGCTGCGCCGCACGCCCGGCACGGAGCGCAGGCATCAGGTGCTCGAGCCTGATCGCCTCGAACTCGGGCATCCCGAACGGGAGCGGCGAGGGGCGGGCGAACGGGTTGTCGTCGGGCAGGGTCACGGCGTCGGCACTGGTCACCCGGACATGGTCGCACCGCGGCGACGGCCCGTGCACGCCGCCCGCCGCCATGCCCACGACTCTCTCCTGGCGGGCGCGCCTGCCCACGGCTCTTTACCGGCGGGCGCGCCTGGCCACGGCTCGATCCCGCCTCCCGCCGCCATGCCCACGGCTCTCTCCCGGCGGGCGCGGCCGGTCGAGACCGCACCGCCCGGTCAGCCCGTCAATCGGCGAGGCGCTCCCGGTCGAGCACGCCGGCGATGTCGGGCGGGAAGAAGCCCGGCCCCTTGAGCACCTTGCCGTCCTCGCGGTAGATCGGCAGCCCGTCGGCCCCGAGCTTGGACATGTTCGACGCCTGGATCTCCCCCAGGACGGCCGGCAGCGGGATGCCGCACTCGAGCGCCATCCCGTAGGCCACGTACACGAGGTCGCCGAGCGCGTCCGCCACCTCCACCGTGTCGCGGGTCCGGTCGTCCGCGGCGACGGCCCGCGCGAAGGCCTCCACGAGGATCTGTTCGGCGCGCTCCCCGTACACGGCGCCCACGAGCTCGGCCGCCTCCTCGACCACCAGGCCGGTGCGCATGTGTACGCGGGCGATGTCGGAGTCGGCGCCGGAGGTGATCACCGGCAGGTCGTACGTCGCGTGGAACTGGCGGACGAGCGCCTCGGGGTCACGCGGGTCGGGCAGGTCCGTGGCCGGTCGTCCCTCCGACCCGCCCGACGCCGGGACGCGGGTCCCGTCCTCCGGCTCGGCCCGGGAGGGCGCTCCGGTCGGTGCGGCGGCCGTGCTTGGCCCGCCCGACGCCGGGACGCGGGTCCCGTCCTCGGGCTCGGCCCGGGAGGTCGGCCCGGTCGGCGCGGTGGCCGTGCTCAGGTCGGTCGGCGCGGTAGCCGAGCTCAGGTCCGTCGGCGCGGCGGCCGTGCTCGGTGCTGCACCACTGGCCGTCCCGGCCCCGCGGGCAGGCCCGTCCCAGGGGGCGACGGGCTCGCGGGGCTCGCCGGCGAGGAGGGTGGCGCGCAGGCCGTCGTGCAGCCGGCCCTTGTTCGTCAGCGCGGCGCGCGCGAGGCCCTCGAGCCGGAACCCGTGCCGCCACACGGCCCGCCACGAGTCCCAGTTGAGCTCGCCGTCGTGGATCTCGGTCGCCCACCCGACGGCGGCGACCCCGCGCGCGAAGGCGGTGTCGAGGGCGAGGGCGACCGCCCGGGCGAGCAGACCCCGGCCGCGCCCACCGGGCGCCATCCAGAACCCCAGCTCGGCCCGGCCGCCCGGCTCGGCCCCGGTCAGCGAGAGCATCCCGACGAGGGCCGACCCGCCGTCGCGCACCTCCCGGACCGCCCAGTGGGGGGCTCCCTCCGCCCAGCCCGGGCCCGCGACCTCGCGCACGAAGTACTCCGCGTCCGCACGCGAGTACGGGGCGGGGACCGTCGTCCACTCCTGGATCGCGGGGTCCTGGCAGGCGTCGTGGATCGCGTCGATGTCGGCCTCGCCCGGGACGACCAGCTCGACGACCCCGTCGGACAGCGTGAAGGGCTCCATGGTCGCGATGGTAGGTCCGCGCAGGGGCGGCCCGGGTCAGGATCCGTCGCGCGGGACAAGACGGAGTCGGCACAAGCCCGGCTCGACGAGCGGGTCGATGACCGCCCGCCGGTCGGCCGGCCCGCTGCCGGACTCCAGCGCGGCGTCGGTTAGTCCCTCGTGCATCGCGCAGACCTCGGTCCCGGCGTGGGCGACGACGCGCGCGTAGGGGCAGGACCGGAACCACATGGTGGTCGGGGTCTCCTCGTCCTCGACCGGGTCGAACCCCAGCCTGGTCATGAGCACGCGCAGGTCGTCGACGTCGTCGACCGTCCCCCGCACCATCCGCCGCCCCGCCTGATAGGCGGCGTCACCCAGGCCGCCGTCCCTCGCGCGCAGGTCGGCGACGAGCTCCGTGGCCAGGTCCGCGAGGGCGATCTCCACGGGGCGGACGGCGTACCAGAAGAGCCGTGGTCGGCCGCGGGCACCGTCGCGCTGCGGCATCGCCCGAACCAGCCCCGCGGACTCGAGCTCCTGCAGGTGCGCGCGCACCGTCGTGGGATGACGGCCGGTGAGCTCCGCGAGGTCCTGGACGGTCGCCGGCTCGCTGCGCCCGAGGAGCGCGTCGAGCAGCGCGCGCTGGCGCCGGGGCACCGGCGGAACGGTCACGGGCAGCTCGCTGGTTCGCTCGGGGTCGGAGAGGCCCGACCACCGGGGCCGGGCGAGGCGCCGGCGGGCAGCGCGTCTGGCGCACCGTAGCGCCGTCGCTCGACGGGGGCGAGACGTCCTGGCAGTCGCCGGTCGTGTCACCGCATACGGGGCACCGCGTCGCGCCGTCGCTCGACGGGGGCGAGACCCCGAATTTCGTGACGTACGACTCACTTAAAAATTTCGGTCTATGCTCCGAGAAAGTCGCAGCACGGGCCTCCGGAGGACCGCATGACCGCTGATCGGACAGCCGACGAGGGCAAGAGCGATCAGGGTGCGCGGACGCGGGCGCTCGTGCTCGCGACCCTCGGGTTCATGCTCAACTTCTGGGCGTGGGCGCTGCTCAGCCCACTGGGCTCGATCTTCGTCGAGCGCGGTCTCACGGCCGACTCCGCGCTCCTCGTCGCGGTCCCGGTGCTCGTTGGTTCGCTCGGGCGCATCCCCGTCGGCGCCCTGACCGACCGGTTCGGCGGCCGCGTGATGATGCCGCTGATCTCCGTCGTCACCATCGTCCCCGTGCTCTTCCTCGGGCTGTTCGGCCTGGACAGCTACCCCGCCCTGCTCGTCGGCGGGTTCTTCCTCGGGATCGCCGGCACGTCGTTCGCCGTCGGCGTCCCCTACGTCAACGCCTGGTTCCCGCCCGCCAAGCGCGGGCTCGCGCTCGGCATCTACGGCGCCGGCATGGCGGGCACCGCGATCTCCGCCTTCATCACCGTCCCCCTCTTCACGAACATCGGCGAGCCGGCCCCGTTCCTCACCGCCGCCGTGGTCCTCGCCGGCTACGCGGCAGCGGCCTGGTTCCTCATGCGCGACGCACCGGGCTGGACGCCGTCGCGCGTCCCCATGCTCACGAAGGTCCGGGCGGCCGCGGGACTCACGCTCACGTGGCAGGCGATGTACCTCTACGCCATCTCGTTCGGCGGCTACGTGGCGTTCTCCGTCTACCTGCCCACCTACCTGCAGAACGAGTACGCGCTCGATGCCTCCGACGCCTCGTTCCGCATGGGCGGGTTCGTCATCCTCGCGGTGGTCTGCCGAGTGATCGGCGGCCAGCTCGCCGACATGATCGGGCCGGTCCGCACCCTGCTCGTCTCCTACGGGCTCGTCACCGCGATGGCGGTCGCGCTCAGCTTCAACCCTTCGCTCGACGGCATCGGCACGGCCGCCTTCCTCGTCCTCGCGATCGGGCTCGGCCTCGGGACCGGCGCGGTCTTCGCACTCGTCGGCCAGGCGAGCGACCCGGCGAAGGTCGGCGCCGTCACCGGCCTCGTCGGTGCGGCGGGCGGTCTCGGCGGCTTCGTCCCGCCGCTCATCCTCGGGCAGCTCTGGATCGGGCAGTCCAACTACGGTCTCGGTCTCCTCGCCCTCGCGGGCGCCGCGGCCGTCGCCATCGTCATCACGCTCATGGTGGGCCGCGCCGCGAGCCGGCGCGCCGCCGTCGAGCGACCAGGCACGCGTCAGGAGGACCCATGACCATCCGTGACACCGAGCGTCCCGCCGCCCCCGGGCCGGACGGGTCGCTCACCGACGCCCTCATCGGTGCCCGCAAGTTCTTCTCCCGCGCCCGCGTCAGCGAGGACAACCGCGAGGTCCACCTCGAGGGCGGGCGCTCCGGGGACTCCTTCTACCGCGACCGGTGGAGCCACGACAAGGTGGTCCGCTCCACGCACGGCGTCAACTGCACCGGGTCGTGCTCGTGGAAGGTCTACGTCAAGGACGGGATCATCACCTGGGAGTCGCAGCAGACCGACTACCCCTCCGCCGGCCCCGACCGCCCCGAGTACGAGCCCCGCGGCTGCCCGCGCGGCGCCTCCTTCTCCTGGTACACCTACTCCCCCACCCGGGTGCGCTACCCGTACGTGCGCGGCGAACTCGTCCGTCTCTTCCGCGAGGCGAAGGCGCAGGTCGAGGGCGGCGACCCCGTGCTCGCGTGGAAGTCGATCGTCGAGGACCCCGAGAAGGCGCGCCGGTACAAGTCGCTGCGCGGCAAGGGCGGACTCGTGCGCGCCACCTGGAACGAGGCCGTCGAGCTGGTCGCCGCCGCCTACGTCTACACGGTGAAGTACCTGGGCCCGGACCGGGCCACGGGCTTCTCCCCCATCCCCGCCATGAGCCAGGTGTCCTTCTCCTCGGGCGCCCGCTTCCACCAGCTCATCGGCGGCTCGATGCTCAGCTTCTACGACTGGTACGCCGACCTTCCCCCGGCCTCCCCACAGGTCTTCGGGGACCAGACCGACGTCCCGGAGTCCGGCGACTGGTGGGACGCGGCGTACCTCATCATGTGGGGCTCGAACGTGCCGCTCACCCGCACGCCGGACGCCCACTGGATGGCCGAGGCCCGGTACCGCGGCCAGAAGGTCGTCTCGGTGGCGCCGGACTACGCGGAGAACGTGAAGTTCGCCGACGAGTGGCTCGCCCCGCACCCCGGCACCGACGCCGCGCTCGCGATGGCGATGGGCCACGTCATCCTGCGCGAGTTCTTCGTCGAGACCACCACGGACTACTTCCGCGACTACGTCAGCCGGTACACCGACCTCCCGTTCCTCGTGGAGGTCTCCCGGGACGAGCAGGGCACGTGGCAGGCGGGGAAGTTCGTCGTCGCCGCCGATCTCGGTGAGGACGAGGTCGGGGCGGAGGCTGCGACCGAGCACGCCGTGTTCAAGCCGGTCCTCGTCGACTCGGCGACCGGCCGGCCCGCCGTGCCCGGCGGCACGCTCGGGCACCGTTTCGCCGCCGACGGCGAGGGACGGTGGAACCTCGAGCTGGGCGACGTCGTCCCGGCGCTGAGCATGGCCGAGCACGCCGAGGGTGCGGTCGAGGTCCAGCTCCCCCGGTTCGACACCGCCGAGCAGGGCGAGGTCGCCCACGTGCTGCGCGGGGTCCCGGTCCGCACGGTGGGCGGCCGCACCGTCACCACCGTCTTCGACCTCCTGCTGGCGCGCTACGGCGTCGGCCGGGAGGGTCTGCCGGGCCGGTGGCCCACCGGGTACGACGACGCGAGCCAGCCCGCCACCCCGGCCTGGCAGGAGGCGATCACGGGGGTCCCGGCGTCGGCGGCGGCGCGCATCGCACGCGAGTTCGCGGTCAACGCGCGCGAGTCCAAGGGCCGCTCCATGATCATCATGGGCGCGGGCACGAACCACTGGTTCCACTCGGACACGATCTACCGCACGTTCCTCACGCTGACGAACCTTACCGGCTGCCAGGGCGTCAACGGCGGCGGCTGGGCCCACTACGTGGGGCAGGAGAAGGTCCGCCCGATCACCGGCTGGATGCACCTGGCGAACGCGCTGGACTGGTCGCGGCCGCCGCGGCAGATGACGCAGACGACGTACTGGTACATGCACACCGATCAGTGGCGCTACGACCAGTTCGGGGCCGACCGCCTCGCCGCCCGCACGGGCGCCGGCTCGTTCGCCGGCACCACGACCGCCGACGCCGTCGCCCTGTCCCAACGGCTCGGCTGGCAGCCTTACTTCCCCCAGTTCGACATCAGCTCCCTCGACGTCGCGGACCGAGCCAAGGAGGCCGGGCAGGAAACCATCCCGTTCCTCGTCGACGAGCTCAAGCATGGCCGGATCAGCTTCGCGGCCGAGGACCCGGACGCGCCGAACAACTACCCGCGCATCTGGTCGATGTGGCGGGCCAACACGCTCGGCAGCTCGGCCAAGGGGGACCAGTACTTCCTCAAGCACCTGCTCGGGGTGGACCACGACGTGCGCGCGGAGGAGACGCCGCCGGAGTTCCGACCGCGCGACGTGCGCTGGCGCGACGAGGCTCCGACGGCGAAGATCGACCTCCTGCTCACGCTCGACTTCCGGATGACGTCGACGACGCTGCACTCCGACGTCATCCTCCCGGCCGCCACCTGGTACGAGAAGCACGACCTCTCGACGACGGACATGCACCCGTTCATCCACTCCTTCAACCCGGCGATCTCGACGCCGTGGCAGTCACGCACGGACTGGGAGACCTGGCAGACGATCGCCGAGAAGTTCAGCGAGCTGGCGAAGACCCATCTCGGTACCCGCACCGACGTCGTCGCGTTCCCGCTCCAGCACGACACGGCGAGCGCGATGGCGACCCCCCACGGGCGGGTCCTCGACTGGAAGAAGGGCGAGTGCGAGCCGGTCCCGGGCAGGACGATGCCGACCCTCGTCGAGGTCGAGCGGGACTACACGAAGATCCACGAGAAGTACTCGGCGGTGGGTCCGCTGCTCGAGAAGCTCGGCATGACGACGAAGGGCCTGACCTACGACGTGCACGAGTTCGTCGAGGAGCTGGGGCAGCTCAATGGTCTCGTCGAGGACGGCGTGGCCGCCGGCCGACCGAGCATCGCCACCGACCTCAAGGCGGCCGAGTTCATCCTCCGGCTCTCGGGGACCACCAACGGCGAGATGGCGCTGCAGGGCTTCCGCACGCTCGAGAAGCGCACCGGCACGAGGCTCGCGGACCTCGCCGAGGAGAACGCGGGCCGGAAGGTGACGTTCGCGGACACCCGCTCCGCGCCGGTTCCGGTGGTCACCTCGCCGGAGTGGTCCGGCTCGGAGACGGGGGGACGGCGGTACTCCCCCTTCACCATCAACGTCGAGCGGAACAAGCCGTGGCACACCCTCACGGGCCGCCAGCACTTCTACCTCGATCACGACTGGCTGCTCGAGATGGGCGAGTCGATGCCCGTCTTCCGTCCGCCGCTCGACATGACGGCGCTGTTCGGCGAGGTGCGGGTCGGCGAGCGCCACGGGGACGGCATCGCCGTGCGGTACCTGACACCGCACAACAAGTGGGCGATCCACTCGATGTACCAGGAGAACTTCTTCATGATGAACCTCTCCCGCGGGGGGCAGACGATCTGGATGAGCGTCGAGGACGCGGAGTCGGTGGGCATCGCGGACAACGACTGGATCGAGGCGGTCAACCGCAACGGCGTGGTCTCGGCCAGGGCAGTGGTCAGCCACCGGATGCCGCGGGGCACCGCGTTCATGCACCACGGCCAGGAGAGGACGGTCAACGTGCCGCTGACGGAGTCGACGGGCAAGCGGGGCGGCATCCACAACTCGCTCACCCGGATCATGCTCAAGCCGAGCCACCTCATCGGCGGGTACGGACAGCTGTCCTACGCGTTCAACTACTACGGGCCGACGGGCAACCAGCGGGACGAGGTCACGGTCATCCGCCGCCGCTCCCAGGACGTCGAGTACTGACCATGGCACGAGGAACCGGAGGAATGACATGCGAGTGATGGCGCAGATGGCGATGGTCATGAACCTCGACAAGTGCATCGGCTGCCACACGTGCTCGGTGACCTGCAAGCAGGCGTGGACCAACAGGCAGGGCACCGAGTACATCTGGTTCAACAACGTCGAGACGCGGCCGGGACAGGGCTACCCCCGCGGCTACGAGGACCAGGAGAAGTGGAAGGGCGGCTGGGAGCTCGGCCGCAACGGGCGGCTCAGGCTCAAGGCCGGCGGACGCGTGTCGAAGCTGCTCAGCATCTTCAACAACCCGCGCCTGCCCGGCATCGAGGACTACTACGAGCCGTGGACCTACGAGTACGACAACCTGCTCCACTCGCCGCAGCAGCAGCACATCCCCACCGCTCCCCCGAAGTCGCTCATCACCGGTGAGCGCCTCCAGGTGCAGTGGTCGGGCAACTGGGACGACGACCTCGGTGGCACGTACGCGCAGAAGGACAAGGACCCGATGCTCAAGGGTCTCGAGGACAAGGTGCGGCTCGAGTTCGAGGACACCTTCATGTTCTACCTGCCGCGCATCTGCGAGCACTGCCTCAACCCCTCGTGCGCGGCGAGCTGCCCCTCGGGCGCGATCTACAAGCGCGAGGAGGACGGCATCGTCCTCGTGGACCAGGACCAGTGCCGCGGCTGGCGGATGTGCGTCTCCGGGTGCCCGTACAAGAAGATCTACTTCAACCACAAGACCGGCAAGGCCGAGAAGTGCACGTTCTGCTACCCCCGCATCGAGGCGGGCGAGCCGACGGTGTGCTCGGAGACGTGCGTGGGCCGGCTGCGCTACATCGGGCTCGTCCTCTACGACGCGGACAGGGTCACCGCCGCGGCGTCCGTGACGGACGAGCACGAGCTCCTCGAGGCGCAGAAGGACGTGATCCTCGACCCGCACGACCCGGAGGTGCAGGACGCCGCCGAGCGCGCGGGCATCCCGCACGACTGGGTCCAGGCCGCCGGCCGCTCGCCGGTGTGGCGCCTCATCAAGGAGTTCGAGGTCGCGCTGCCCCTGCACCCCGAGTACCGGACGATGCCGATGGTCTGGTACGTCCCGCCCCTGTCCCCGGTGGTCGACGTCGTCAAGGAGACGGGCGCCGACGCCGAGGACGCGGTCACGCTGTTCGCGGCGATCGACAAGCTGCGCATCCCGGTGGAGTACCTCGCCAACCTGTTCACGGCGGGCGACGTGGTCCCCGTCCAGCGCGTCCTCGCGCGGATGGCGGCGATGCGCTCCTACATGCGGGACATCAACCTCGGCAACGAGCCGGACGAGGAGATCGCCGAGGCGGTGGGCATGACCGGGGCGGCGATGCAGAAGATGTACCGGCTGCTCGCGATCGCGAAGTACGACGAGCGCTACGTCATCCCCGTCGGGCACTCCGAGTCCGCCCACGACCTCGAGGGCGTGGCCACCGAGTGCCCGCTCAACTCCGACGGCGGGCCGGGCATGATGCACCTGCCCGAGGAGGACATGGGGATGGCCGGGATCGGCACCCGGTCGGCCACGCCGTCCGGCGCGCAGTCCACCCGGCCGGAGGAGCCGGGACGGATCAACCTGCTCAACTGGGACGGCAAGGGGATACCGAGCGGCCTGTTCCCCTCGCGCAGGCCGGCCGCGGGGACCGCCTGATGGGTGCGCTCGCCCGGCTCATCGACCGGGCCTTCCCCGGTGTCCTCGACCGCTCCGGCCAGGAGGGCGGTCCGTCGCCCGCCGCCCGGTCGCGGACCAGGTCCGGCGCGGACCGGACGGCGGCCGGCCACGAGGTCGCGGACGTGCGCGCGGTGTGGGCGGCGTCGTCGTGGCTCGTGGACTACCCCGGCGACGAGACGCTGGAGCGGCTGCCCGAGCTGCGCCGGCTCGTCTCCGAGCTCCCGGGCACGTTCCGCACCCGGCTCGACCCGGTCCTCGACGCCCTCTCGGCCCGCGCGGTCGACAGGCTGCGCGCCGAGTACGTCGAGACGTTCGACACCCGGCGCAAGGGCTGCCTGCACCTCACGTACTTCAGCCACGGCGACACCAGGCGCCGCGGGCTCGCGCTCGTGCGCGTGAAGGAGACCTACCGCCGGGCGGGACTGCTCGTGGAGGACACCGAGCTCCCGGACCACCTCACGCTCGTCCTCGAGTTCGGCGCCGGTCACGACCACGCGGCCGCCGAGAAGATCCTCCTGGACAACCGGGCGGGGCTCGAGCTGCTGCGCCTGCACCTGTCGGACATCGACTCCCCCTGGCACGGCGTGGTCGATGCGGTGTGCAGCACGCTGCCGCCGCTGGACGGGGAGGACCGCGAGGCGGTCGCCCGGCTCGTCGAGCAGGGCCCGCCGGAGGAGACCGTGGGGCTGTCGGGGTACGGCGACCACGACATGCCGCCGCTGCTGCACGACGACGGCTGCTCGGGCCACGACCACGCGGCCACCGACGGGTCGGCGCTGTCCGCGGCCGGCCACCCGCTCCTGCCGCTCACGGCCGTGGACGGCCGACGGTGACGAAGGGACCGCTGACATGAACGACAGCTCGACCCTCGAGGTCGTCCTCTGGGTGATCGTCCCCTACGTCGCGCTCGCGGCGTTCGTGCTCGGCCACATCTACCGCTACCGGACCGACCAGTTCGGCTGGACCACCCGGTCGAGCCAGATCTACGAGTCCAAGCTCCTGCGCATCGGCTCACCGATGTTCCACTTCGGGATCATCGGGATCTTCTTCGGCCACGCCGTCGGGCTCGGCATCCCCAAGTCGTGGACCGACGCCGTCGGGCTGAGCAACCACACCTACCATCTCATGGCGGTGACGATCGGGCTGGCCGCCGCCGTCGCCTGCGTGGGCGGGCTCTTCCTGCTCATCTACCGCAGGCGCACGAACCGTCGCGTGTTCGGGGCGACCACGGTGATGGACAAGGCCATGTACCTCATGCTGACGATCACGATCGTCGCCGGCGTGGGGGCCACCGTGGTCGACTCGGCGATCGGGAGCTACGACTACCGGGAGACGATCTCGGTGTGGTTCCGCCAGTTCTGGACGCTGCAGCCGGACCCCTCGCTGATGTCCGGGGCGCCGCTGCTGTTCCAGGTCCACGTGTTCTCGGCGATCCTCCTGTTCGCCCTGTGGCCGCTCACCCGGCTCGTGCACGTGTTCAGCGCACCGGTCGGCTACCTCTGGCGGCCCTACATCGTCTACCGCTCCAAGGGCAGGCGGTCCGCCGCCGAACGGCGCGGGTGGGAACGGGTGAACTTCTGATGCGGCGGCACCGGTGACGGCAGCGGTACCCGGCCCGTCCACCGGCACGGGGACGGGCACCGGCACGGGCACGGGCACGGAGACGAGGTCCGCCATCATCCTCGCGGGCGGTGCGGCGCGCCGCCTCGGCGGCGTGTCCAAGCCCGACGTCGAGGTCGGTGGCCGTCGCCTGGTCGACCTCGTGCTCGACGCCGTGGCCCCGGTCTGCGGGCTCCGGGTCGTCGTCGCCGGCACCGGTCTCACGCTCCCGGGCGACGTCGTGCGCACGCTCGAGGACCCGCCGCTCGGCGGCCCCGCGGCCGGCATCGCCGCCGGTCTGGACGCTCTCGTCGCGGCGCGCCAGGACGCCGCGGGCGCCGATCCCGCGCGCGAGGTGCTCGTCCTCGCATGCGACCTGCCCGGCGCCGGCCGCATCGTCGAGGCGCTCACCGCCGCGGGACCGCTCGACGGGCACGACGGCGTCGTCCTCGTGAGGCCGGACGGGCGCCGCGAATGGCTCGCCCTGCGCGTGACCGAACGCGCCCTGCGGCGGGCGCTCGACCTGCTCGGGGACCCCCGCGACCGCTCCGTGCGCGCCCTGCTCGAGCCCCTCGACCTCCGCGCCCACGCAGCGCCGGGCAGCCACGCCGACGACGTCGACACCTGGGCGGACCGGGACGCCTGGGAGGCACGCGCCCGTTCCCGGTCCCGTCCGCCGGTGACCGAGCAGGAGGACTGGCCCACCGTGCTGCGGCCGTGGCTCGAGGCCACCTGCGCCGAGCTGGGCCTCACCGGCGAGGTCGACGTCGACGCCGTCCACCGGCTGACCACCGACGTCGCGAGCGGGGTCCAGCGCTCGATGGCGCCGGTCTCGGCCTACCTCGTCGGCCTCGCCGTCGGCGCCGGAGCATCGTTCGACGACGCCGCGCGCGCCGTGCGCCGGGCCCTGCCCGGCGGCGAGGTCTGACCCCTCCCCCTCAGCCGCCGATGCTGTACGGGCCGACCCCCTCGAGGGCGTCGGCCGCCCGGACGAGGCCCAGGTGGCTGAAGGCCTGCGGGAAGTTGCCGGCGAGGCGACCCGAGACCGGGTCGTACTCCTCCGCGAGGAGCCCGAGGTCGGACTCCACCGCCACGAGGCGGTCCATCATCTGCCGTGCGTCGTCCGTACGACCCGAGCGCGCGTACTGCTCGACCAGCCAGAACGAGCAGATGAGGAACGGGTACTCGTCGCCCTGCAGACCGTCCAGGCCCGACCTCGTGCGGTAGCGGTGCAGGAAGCCGTGGTCGTCGAGGAGGTCGCGCTCGATCCGGGCCACGGTGGACAGCATCCGCGGGTCGTCGTAGTCGACCAGCCCGACGTGGGCGAGCTGGAGGAGCGAGGCATCGACCTCCGTGCTGCCGTAGGTCTGCGTGAACGACCCGATCTCGTCGTCCCACCCCTCGCGCAGGACCTCCTCGCGCATCTGGTCGCGCAGGCGCCGCCACGTCTCGACGTCGCCGTCGAGGCCGTAGCGCTCGACGGCACGGACGCCACGGTCGAACGCGGCCCAGATCATGGCCCGGCCGTGCGTGAAGAAGGCGGGCTCCCCGCGCATCTCCCAGATGCCGTGGTCCTTGTCCGCGATCCGGCTCTCGGCGTACTGCAGGAGGGCCTTCTGCAGGCCCCAGGAGAACTCACCCTCGTCCAGCCCCGCGTCCCGGGCCTGCTCGAGCGCGACCATGACCTCCCCGACGACGTCGGCCTGGTACTGCCCCGCCGCGCCGTTGCCGATCCGCACCGGCGTGGAACCGTTGTAGCCGGACAGGTGTGAGAGCTCGAACTCCGGCAGGTGCCGAGACCCGTCGAGCCCATACATGATCCGCAGGTCCTGCGGGTCGCCGGCCATCGCGCGCAGCAACCAGGTCCGCCAGGCCTCCGCGCCGTTGACGAACCCGTGGCTCAGCAGCGCCTCGATGGTCAGGGCGGAGTCGCGCAGCCAGACGAACCGGTAGTCCCAGTTCCGGCTGCCACCGAACTCCTCCGGCAGCGACGTCGTCGGGGCGGCGACGATGCCGCCGGTCAGCCGCTCGGTGAGGGCACGCAGGACCAGGAGGGAGCGACGGACCTGGCGCGCATAGGTCCCGGAGGCGTCGATCCGCTCGGCCCAGCGGCGCCAGAACGCGATCGTCGCGACGGGGCTGAGCTTCTCTGGCGACGGCTGCGCGTCCGGGATGTAGGAGGGCGACCAGGTGAGGACCCAGGTGAGCTGCTCGCCGTCGGAGAGCTCGAACGTGCCGGTGCAGGTGCCGTCGACCAGGTCCAGCAGCGGCCCGCGCAGCACGAGGGAGTCCGGGCCTGCGACAGCGTGGATCTCGGCGCGGTCGTCCGTCTCGACGACGTCCAGCCAGGGGGTTGCCGAGCCATAGTCGAACCGGAGCCGCAGGTCGTGGGCGACCTCGACCGTCCCGGAGGTGCAGATGACGGTGCGCACGATGTCGGCGGTCGGCTGGTAGGGGTCCTCGTCGATGGGGAGGTAGTCCCGCACGGTGAGCGTCCCCGTCAGGGTCTCCCAGTGGGACTCGAGGACGAAGGTGTCCTCGACGTACGCGCGATCGACGAGCGTCCCGCCGGTCGGGGCGAGCAGCCACCGGCCGTCGTCCGGGGTGCCGACGATCGCGGTGAGGATCGCCGAGGAGTCGAAGCGCGGGAAGCAGAGCCAGTCGATGCTCCCGTCGGTGGCGACCAGTGCCGCGGTGCGCTGGTCCGACAGCAGGGCGTAGTTCTCCAGCGGTGTGCTCACGAGGTCCTCTCGGGTGCGGGGCGTCCCCGACAGGCTATCCGCGCACGTGGCGGCGCACCGGGCAGCCGGTGCCGCGAACCGCGCCCGGTCCTGGGGCCATGGCCGCGGGACGAGCCACGACTGCGTAACGATCACCGCCCGGACGCCGCGACCGCGGCGCGAACGGGGGATGCTGGCACCCCGACCCAGGGAGGACGGTATGCCTCTTCCACACCGCGTCGCAGCTGCCGCGGTGCTCGGCCTCCTGCTCGCGGGCTGCGCATCCGGCGACACCACCGAGAGCAGTACCGGCGGCGACACACCCGCGTCCACCACGTCCTTCGACGTCCCGACCTACGACTGGGACGGCGCCTCGGCGATGGAGGCCCGCGTGAGTGGGCGCCTGTCGTTCACGGACGACGGCTGCACACTGCTCTCCTTCGAGGGGGACGAGCTCGGCCGGCCCGTCGTCTTCCCTGACGCCGTCGGCATCGAGTTCGAGAACGGCGTGCGCGGCGTGGCGCACGAGTCGAGCGGCGAGGTCTTCGCCGTCGAGGGCGAGGAGTTCGCCTACGCGGGTGGGGCGGTGCCGGCGGACGAGGACTGGACGGAGCCGTGCGGGGGCGACGAGTTCCTGGCAGCCACCTACATCAACGACGAGCCGGCCCACGGCCCGGCGACCGAGGAGCCCGCACCGGTGACGGCCGACCTCCCGGACCGCGTGGGGACGCCCGAGGAGCGGGGGTACTACGAGGTGCCGACCTACCCGCTCGGGCCGGACGACCCGGTGATGGAGTCCTTCGCCATGGGCACCGTCACCATGACGGAGGACGGGTGTCCCGTGTTCGCGGGCGGCGGGGGCACGACGGGTATCGCCCTGCCGAACGCGACCGGGCGGCACACCGACGACGGAGACGTCGTCCAGTGGGAGATCGCCGGTCAGGGCGGGAGGACCACGTTCGACGGCGACGACCGGGGCTTCGGCGGTGGGCCGGCCGACGAGCAGGAGCACGCCGACCTCTACGCGCAGTGGGCGAGGCTCTGCCCGGCGGACCCGGTCACGGAGATCTGGCTCGGCCACTGAACCCCGTCGACCTCCGGAACGGATCGGCCACGGAACGCGAGAGGCCCGGATCCACGTGGGATCCGGGCCTCTCGACCTTCGGTGTCCGGAGGGGGACTTGAACCCCCACGCCCTAATACGGGCACTAGCACCTCAAGCTAGCGCGTCTGCCATTCCGCCACCCGGACAGGGTGTCTGCCCGACCTCCCGAAGCGACCCCGGGACGTCTGGACAACGACGGAAATCTTAACACGCGGCAGATACCGGACTCACGCCATGTCGGGACCCTCGGGACGTGAGTCGCGACACGGGCCGCGCGCCGCACCGCCGTCGACCTCGGGCTCCCGGACCACCGGCCACCCGGACCGCCCGGACCGCCCGACACCCCACGCACCGACGCCCTCCGGCGCGCGTCGCACTTGACACGAGGACGACGGGTCCGCACCATACTGACACCTGAATCACTCGTCAGGTACGAGGTCGGATCCCCCCGGCCGCCAGCAGCAACTCCTCCAACGAAGGCGGAACCATGCGAGTAGGCACGAAGTTCCTGGCCGTGGCGGCCGGTATCTCCACGATGGCGGCGCTAGCCGCCTGCGCCCCTCCGAGGGCGACGACGACGCGAGCGAGAGCTCCGACAACGGCGGCGGCGAGAGCGGCTCCGACTCCGGCTCGGACGACGGCGGCGGCGAGGCCACCGGCGACCCCGTCCCGGTCGCCCTCATCACCTCCACGACCGGACCGCTCGCCGCCTACGGCGAGGCGTTCGTCGACGGCTTCGAGGCCGGGCTCGACCATGCCACCGACGGGACCGGGATCGCCGGCGGGCACGAGATCGAGATCGAGATCCTCGACGACGCCGGCGTCGTCGACACCGCGATCGGTCACGCCCGCGACGCCATCGGGGCGGGCACGCAGATCATGACCGGCACCGCGTCGTCGGGCATCGCGCTCGCGCTCGCCGAGCAGGCCGAGCAGAACCAGGTCCTCTACGTCTCGGGCCCGGCCGCCGCGGACCCGGTGACGGGCATCAACGACTACACGTTCCGCTCCGGGCGTCAGTCGCTCCAGGACGTGGCGACGGCGGGGCAGTTCACCGACGTCGACGGCCAGACGGTGGTCGTCCTCGCGCAGGACAACGCGTTCGGCCAGGGCAACGTCGCCGCCGTCGAGGCGGTCCTCGGCGAGCAGGGCGCGGACGTCGTGCCGGTCCTCGTCCCCGAGGACGTCACCGAGTTCACCCCCTTCACCGCCCAGATCCTCGACGAGGACCCGAACATGGTGTTCGTCGCCTGGGCCGGGGCCACCTCGGGCTCGATGTGGCAGTCGCTGTCCCAGCAGGGCGTGCTCGAGTCGACCACGGTCGTCACCGGGCTCGGCGACCTCTCCACCTACAACGCGTTCGGCGACGGCTCCGGGGAGATCGACTTCCTCAACCACTACTTCGCGGGCGCGGGCGAGAACGACATCGAGGCCGCGATGATCGAGCACGTCGAGGCCGCGGGCGGCAACGTCGACCTGTTCACCCCGGACGGCTTCACGGCCGCCCAGATGATCGTCCACGCGATCGAGGAGGGCTCGGCCGACGACGTCGACGCCATGGTCTCGGCGCTCGAGGGCTGGGAGTTCGAGGGCCCGAAGGGCGACTACACGATCCGTGCGGACGACCACGCGCTCCTGCAGCCCATGTTCCACGTGCGCCTGGTCGACGAGGGCGGCGAGTGGGTGCCCGAGCTCGTCGACACGATCGCCGCCGAGGACGCCGCACCGCCGGTCGCGTCCGGCTCCTGACCGCAGCTCCTGGCACCCGTGCGGGGGCGGCGCGACCCGTCACGCCGCCACCGCACCACGCCGCCCCCGCTCCCCGCAGCACGCCCGAAAGGCACCAGATGTCCACCATGTCGGACCAGCGCCCGCCCGCCGGGCGCGCACCCGCGACCGACGTCGCGCTCAGCGTGCAGGGCCTGTCCTTCCAGGTCGGCGGCGCGAAGATCCTCACCGACGTCGACCTCGAGGTCCCGCGCGGCCAGATGCTCGGCGTCATCGGCCCCAACGGGGCCGGCAAGACCACCGTCTTCAACATGATCTCGGGGATCTACCGGCCCACCGCGGGCCGCATCGTGCTCGACCGGAAGGACATCACCCGGGCCCGCGTCCACGCACGGGCGAGGGCCGGGCTCGGGCGCACGTTCCAGACCTCCACGCTCTTCCCGGCGCTCACCGTGCTGGAGAACGTGCGCCTGGCCGCCCAGACGAAGCTCGGCGGCGGGCTGTCCGTCCTCCGCTTCCCCACGCGCGCCGACGAGGCCACGACGATCGCCCGCCGCCGGCTCGAGGAGGTCGACCTCGGGCACCGCTCCGCCGTCCCCGCGGGCGGCCTCTCGCACGGCGACAAGCGCAAGCTCGAGATCGCCGTGCTGCTCGCCATGGAACCGAGCGTCATCCTCCTCGACGAGCCCATGGCCGGGGTCTCCCGCTCTGACGTCCCCTCGCTGGTGGAGGTCATCCGCCGGCTCCACCGCACGCACGGGACCACCGTGCTCATGGTCGAGCACCACATCGACGTGGTGATGGGCCTCGTCGACCGGGTCGCCGTCCTCCACCAGGGCTCGGTCCTCGCCATCGACGAACCGGAGACGATCATCAACGACGCACGCGTCAAGGCCGCCTACCTGGGCGGTGCCGCATGAGCGCCCTTCTCACGGTCGAGAACCTCCGCGCCCACATCGGCGGCCAGCAGGTGGTCGAGTCGGTGTCCCTCGAGGTGCCCCCGGTCGGCGTCACGGCGGTCCTCGGCCGCAACGGCGTCGGCAAGACGTCGACGATCAAGGCGATCCTCGGGCTCATCCAGCGCACCGGCACGATCACGTTCGACGGGCACCGCATCGACAAGGAGCGCACGTACACGATCGTCCGGCGCGGCATCGGCTACGTCCCGGAGGACCGCGAGATCTTCGGCTCCCTCACCGTGGCCGAGAACCTCCGCCTCGCCGAGCGCGGCACGGTGCCCGCCGAGCGCCGCGCGCTCGTCGAGGAGCTGTTCCCGGACCTCGTCGCGCGCTCCGGGCAGCGCGCCGGCACGCTCTCGGGCGGGCAGCAGCAGATGGTCTCCCTCGCGCGCCCTGCTCAACGACAACCGCCTCCTCCTCGTCGACGAGCCGACGAAGGGGCTCGCCCCGAAGATCGTCGGCGAGGTCGCGGAGGCTCTCGCGATCACCGCGCAGACCGTCCCGATCCTGCTCGTCGAGCAGAACCTCCCGGTCATCGAGCAGCTGGCGAACGACGCGATCGTCATCGACTCCGGGCACGTCGTGCACACCGGCCCGGCCGCCGACCTCCTCGCAGACCCGGAGGCCGTCTCGCGCCTGCTCGGCGTCGGCTCCCACGGGCAGCCCGGCCAGGACCGGCCGGGCCACGAGCGCCGCGCGCTCGCCACCTCCACGCACGCACCGACGGAAGGCGCCTGATGGACACCTTCGTCCTCCTGCTGTTCACCGGGCTCGGCCTCGGGGCGCTCTACTTCCTCGCCGCCTCCGGGCTCTCCCTCATCTACGGGCTCATGGGCGTGCTCAACTTCGCCCACGGCGCGTTCCTCTCCCTCTCCGCGCTCGTGGGCTGGGAGGTCGCCAAGATCGTCGGGGCCGGCACGTGGGGCGGCTTCCTGGCCTCCCTGCTCGCGGGCATCCTGGTCGGCGCCGTCTTCGCCGCGCTCACCGAGCTCCTGCTCATCCGGCCGCTGTACAACCGGCACATCGAGCAGGTCCTCGTCACCGTCGGCCTCGGCCTCGGCGGGATCGCCCTCTTCGAGGGCATCTGGGGGTCGAACGCGGACTTCTCGCTCACGTCACCGGCATGGATGGGGCGCACGACGACGATCCTCGGCGCCCACGTCCCCAACGCCATGTTCGTCTTCATCATCGCGGCCGCCCTGGTGCTCGCGGCCCTCGTCCTGTTCCTGCGCTTCACGCGCTACGGGCTCGTCATCCGCGCCGGCGTCGAGAACCGCTCGATGGTCACCGCCCTCGGCATCGACGTGCGGCGCTCGTTCACGCTGATGTTCGCGATCGGCGGCGCCGCGGCGGGCCTCGGCGGCGTGCTCGCCTCGCACTTCTACCAGTACACCTCGCCGCACCTGGGCCAGACGATGCTGATCTTCGCCTTCATCGTCACCGTCATCGGTGGCATGGGCTCCCTCATGGGCGCGGCGATCGCCGCCGTCCTCGTGGGCGTGCTGCAGCAGCTCGCCAACTCGTACTGGGGCGTCGGCGACCTCGTCGCCGTGCTCCTTCTCGCCGTCGTGCTGCTCGTCCGACCGGCCGGACTCCTCGGGAGGAGGACCGCATGACCAACGACACCACCACCGCTCCCCCGGCTGCCACCGGACCCACGTCCGGCCGCGCCGACGACGGCGCCGTGCCGGCATCCGCAGGACCGTCCGGTACGGGCGCCTCGGCGGCCGCCGCACCCGCGCGCCCGGGTCTGCTGCGCCCGGGCCGGGCCGTCCCCGCGCTCGTCGGCGTCGTCCTCGTCGTGTTCGCCGCGCTCCTGCCGCTGCTCAACCTCTCGCTGCCCGGGGTCCTGCCCGGCCCGACCTACATGCCCGGCGCCCTCGGGCTGCTCGCGCTGTGCTTCCTCTACGCGGCCCTCGCCCTGACCTACCACCTGGTCTACGGGGTCGCGGGCATGCTGAGCTTCGGCCACGCGCTGTACTTCGGCGCCGGCGCATACGGCCTCGCCCTGCTCCTGAAGTACGAGGTGAACTTCTACCTCGCGATCGTGCTCGTGGTGCTGGCGGTGGCGGTGATCGCCCACCTCGTGGGGGCCATCTCGCTGCGGGTCGCCGGGGTCTCCTTCGCGATGGTCACCCTCGCCTTCGCCCAGTCCGGGAACGTCGCGGTGCGCCGCGGCTCCCAGGTCACGGGCGGCGAGGAGGGCCTGCGGCTGACGAGCGACGGCGTGCCGGACGCTCTCGTCGGCGTCGTCAACACCAAGCACCTCTTCTGGCTCGCGCTCGCGATCCTCGTCCTCATCTACGTCGTCGTCACGTGGTTCCAGTCCTCGCGGGCGGGCCACGTCGTCGAGGCCACGCGGGAGAACGAGACGCGCGTGCGCGTCATGGGCCAGGGCCCCTACCCGATCCGGGTCCTCACGTTCGGGCTCGCGGGCGCGCTCGCGTCGATCGTCGGGATGGCCTACGTCCTCCTGCAGTCGACGGCGACGCCCCACACCACCAGCGCCGACATGACGATCTCCATCCTCATCATGGTGGTGCTCGGCGGGGTGGGCTCGCGGTGGGGCGCCGTGGTCGGCGCGATCATCTACACGCTGCTCGTCAACCGGCTCTCCACCCTCGCGGCGACGGACGCGATCGCCTCGCTGCCCGAGTGGCTGCGGATCCCGCTCTCGGAGCCGAACTTCATCCTCGGGGCGCTGTTCGTCCTCGTCGTCATCTTCACGCCCGGCGGCATCGCCGGCGGCCTCACGCGCCTCTTCGCCACGGTCACCGGTCGCTCCGCCGGCGGGCGGCGGGCGGCGCGCGCCCGCCTGGAGGACGTCGCCTGATGCCCTCGCTGTCCGCGCCGGCTCCCGGCGGCCACACCGTGGGCCGCTGGGTGAGCGACTCTGCGCGCCTCGCGCCGGGCCGCATCGCCGTGGACGAGCGCGGACGTCTGACGACCTACCGCGAGCTCGACGAGCGCTCGACCGCGCTCGCCCGGGCCCTCGTGGCCGCCGGATACCGGCGCGGCGACCGGGTGGCCACGCTCACGCGCAGCTCGACCGACCACGTCGTCGCGTTCTTCGCCTGCGCGAAGGCCGCGCTCGTGCTCGCCCCGCTGTCCTGGCGGCTCCCTGACGCCGAGCTGGGCGAGCTGCTCGTGCGGGCACGGCCGGCCCTGGTGCTCGCCTCCGCCGAGCTCCTCGACGCGGCCGAGGAGGCGCTGGGTCGAGGGTCCGCCCCGGCGTCCGCCGCCTCGTCCGGCGTCGGTCCTGCGTCCGACGCCGTCCCCTCCCCCGACGGCGGTGCGTCACCCGACGGCGCCACCCGTCCCCCGCTCGCCCTGCTCGGCAGCGACGGGGTCGAGCGGGCGGTGCCCGCCCCCGCGGGGTACTCCGACCCGGCCGCCCGGGACGAGCCACGCGCGCCCTCCGACGACGACCCGGTCCTCCTCATCTTCACGTCCGGCTCGACCGGCCAGCCCCGCGGCGTGCTCCTCACGCACGCCAACTGCTACTGGACCAACGCCTCCCTCGGCGACGCCACGGGCATGACGAGCGAGGACGTCGTGCTCGGCGTCATGCCCCAGTTCCACTCCGGCGGCTGGAACATCCAGCCGCTGCTCGCCTGGCGCACGGGCGCCACCGTGGTCCTCGAGCCGGAGTTCGACGCCGCGAACGTGCTCGCGCTCCTGTCCGACCGCCGGGTGACGACGATGATGGGCGTCCCGGCCCACTACCGGCGGGTCGCCGAGCAGCCCGGGTTCGCGGACGCCCACCTGGACGGGCTCACCCACGTCATCGTCGGCGGCGCGCCGATGCCGCCGGACCTCCTCGCGGTGTGGCGCGGACGCGGCGTGCGCGTGCTCCAGGGATACGGGCTCACCGAGGCGGGGCCCAACGTGCTGGTGCTGCCGGCGCACGAGGCGGGCGCGCACGTCGGCTCGGTGGGGCGGCCCTACTCCCACGTGGAGATCGCGCTGCTGCGCGACGGCGAGGTGCACGGTGGGGCGGGCTCGGGCGAGCTCCTCGTCCGCGGCCCGAACGTCTTCGCCGGGTACGCCGACGACCCGGAGGCGACGGCGGCCGCGTTCCACGAGGGCTGGTTGCGCACCAGGGACGTCGCCCAGCGTGACGAGGCGGGCTACGTCCGCATCGTCGACCGCCTCTCGGCCATGTACATCACGGGCGGGGAGAACGTCTCCCTCGCCCAGGTGGAGTCCGTGCTGCGCGGGCACCCGGGCATCGCCGACGTCGCCGTCGTCGGTGTCCCGGACGACGCGTGGGGAGAGGTGGGGCACGCCGTCGTCGTGCGCCGGCCCGGCTCCGTCATCGACGGGGCCGCCGTGGTCGCGCACGCCCGCGCCCACCTCGCCTCGTTCAAGTGCCCGCGCCACGTGACGTTCGTCGACGCGCTCCCCCGGCTCACACTGCTCAAGGTGGACGTCGCGAGACTGCCCGCACCGTCGGGGATCGACGGTCACCGGCACAGAGGAAGGACACAGGCATGAGCAGCAGACCCACGACCGCGCGAGGCACCCGCACGAGGGCGGCCATCCTCGCGGCGGCCACCGACGTGTTCGCCGAGCACGGCTACCACGACGCCTCGATCACGAAGATCACCGAGGGCGCCAAGGTCGCGCAGGGCACGTTCTACCTGTACTTCGACACCAAGCTCGCGGTGTTCGAGGAGGTCGTGCGCGACCTCAACTCGCGCGTGCGCCGAGCGATGTTCACCGCCTCGTCCGCGCACACCGACCGCATCGCCGCCGAACGCGCCGGCTTCGCCGCCTTCTTCCGGTTCACCGCACAGAACCCGGCGCTCTACCGGATCATGCGCCAGGCCGAGTTCGTCGCCTCGGACGTGCTGCACATGCACTACGAGACGATCGCCCGCGGCTACGCCACCGGCCTCACCGCCGCGCAGCGCTCCGGCGAGGTGGCGGCCGACCTCGACGTCGAGGCCGTGGCCTGGGCGCTGATGGGCATCGGCGAGCTCGTCGGCATGCGCTGGGTGATGTGGGAGCGGGACGGCGCCGAGGGCTCGGACCCTGGCACCGAGAGCGGCCTGCCCGACCACGTCTTCGACTCGACCATGGCCCTCATCGAACGAGCACTCCGGCCACCCGCCGGCCCCGACGCACCCACGACCCAAGGAGAACACCCGTGAGCACCCTCATCGGCAAGCGCGCAGTCGTCACCGGCGGCGGATCCGGCATCGGTGCCGCGGTGGCCCGCCGGCTCGCCTCCGACGGCGCCACCGTCGTCGTCGCGGACCTCGACGAGGCCGCGGCGACGGCGGTGGCCGGCGAGATCGGCGGCGAGGCCTGGGTCGTCGACCTCGACGACACCCGCGCACTCGACGACCTCGCGCTCGAGGCCGACATCCTCGTCAACAACGCCGGCATCCAGGTGGTCCGGCCGATCCACGAGTTCGACCCCGAGGCGTTCCGCCGCATCCAGCGCATCATGCTCGAGGCCCCCTTCCTGCTGGTCCGCGCCGCGCTGCCCCACATGTACGCCCGGGGCTGGGGACGCGTCGTCAACCTCTCCTCTGTGCACGGTCTCGTCGCCTCACCGTTCAAGAGCGCCTACGTCACCGCCAAGCACGGCCTCGAGGGCCTGAGCAAGGTCACCGCGCTCGAGGGAGCGGAGCACGGTGTGAACTCGGTGTGCCTCAACCCCGGGTACGTCCGCACCGCCCTGGTGGAGAAGCAGATCGCCGACCAGGCCGTCACCCACGGCATCGACGAGTCCGAGGTGCTCGAGAAGGTCCTCCTCGCCGAGTCGGCGATCAAGCGGCTCGTCGAGCCCGACGAGGTCGCCTCCCTGGTGTCGTGGCTGGTGGGCCCCGACGGGTCGATGGCCACCGGGTCCTCGTTCGTCCTCGACGGCGGGTGGCACGCGAGGTGAGCAGGTACCCGGTGCGCAGCGACGTCGCCGTCACCGGCGGGCCGCTCGCCGTCTACACGTGGGAGGCCCCGGGCGGCGCCCCCACGCTCGTGGCGCTGCACGGCGTCACGTCCTCGCACGCGGCCTGGGCATGGCTCGCGGACGCCCTGCCGGGGGTCCGGGTCGTCGCCCCCGACCTGCGGGGCCGCGGCCGCTCGCGCGACCTCGGCGCGCCCTACGGGTTGGCCGCCCACGCCGACGACGTCGCGCGTCTCGTCGACTCCCTCGGCGGCGGCCCGCAGCTGGTCCTCGGCCACTCGATGGGCGCCTTCGTCTCGGTCGTCCTCGCCCACCGGCACCCCGGGCTCGTCCGGGAGCTCGTGCTCGTCGACGGCGGCCTCCCGCTCGAGGTGCCGGACGGCGCGGACCCGGACGAGACGATGCGCGTGATCCTCGGCCCGGCGGCCGAACGGCTCACCCAGACCTACGCCACACCCGCGCAGTACCGGGACTTCTGGCGGACCCACCCCGTGTTCGGGTCGGTCGAGGACCCCCGGTTCGACGCCTACAGCGACCACGACCTCGCGGCGCGTCCCGACGGCCTGCTCGAGCCGGCCACGCGGGTCGAGGCGCTGTTCGGCGACCAGGCGGAGATCGTCGGCGGGAACACGCTGCTGCCGGCCGTCAATGCGCCCGGCACGGAGACGATCCCGACGACGTTCGTGCATTCCCCGCGCGGGCTCCTCGACGGCGCGCCGATGTACTCGCCCGCGCAGGTGCGGCGCCGGGCCGAGGACGTCCCGGGCCTGCGTGTGGTGTGGAGCGAGGACAGCAACCACTACACGGTGGTGATGTCCGACGCCGGGGCGGCCGAGATCGCCGCCGTCCTCGTCCCGCTGCTGGAGGCGGTACCCCGATGAACGAGGTGACCGGCTACGACGTCGGGACCGACCGTCTGCGCGTCCACGTGCGGGACACGGACCCGGGCGGGAGGTCCGCGAGCGCCGGGACGGTCCTGCTCGTGCACGGCAACTGCTCGTCCTCGGCGTTCTTCCACCACCTCCTCGAGCGGCTGCCGCCGGGGTGGCGGGGCATCGCCCCGGACCTGCGCGGGTACGGGGACACCGAGCCGGCGCCCATCGACGCCACGCGCGGCATGCGCAACCTCTCCGAGGACCTCCTCGCCCTGCTCGACGCGCTCGGGCTGGACCGGGTCGACGTCGTCGCCCATTCCGCCGGCGCGGGCGTCGTCATGCAGCTCGCCGTCGACCACCCCGGCCGGGTGGGCCGCCTGCTGCTCGAGGCTCCGGCGTCCCCGTACGGGTTCGGCGGGACCAGGGACGCGGCAGGCACCCCGCACTGGCCGGACTTCGCCGGCTCGGGCGGCGGGACGGCGAACCCCGACTTCGCGGCGGCGATCGCCGCGGGCGATCGTTCGACGGACACGCCCGTCTCCCCGCTCAACGTCTTCCGGCAGACCTACGTGGCCGCCGGGACCGTCGTCGAGGACGAGGAGCTCCTGCTCGACTCCGTCCTGTCCACCCGTATCGGCGATGCTCACTACCCGGGCGACACGCGACCGTCACAGAACTGGCCGGGCACCGCACCGGGCACGTCCGGCATGAACAACGCGCTCTCGCCCAGGTACTACGACCTCTCGACGTTCGCCGCCGTACGGGGCGTGGGCCCCCTGGTGTGGGTGCGCGGGGACGCCGACGTCATCGTCTCCGACACCTCGCTGCTCGATCTCGGCACCCTCGGCCGGCTCGGGGCCGTGCCGGGCTGGCCGGGCGAGGACGTCTACCCGCCGCAGCCGATGGTCGCCCAGACCCGCGCGGTCCTCACCGCCTTCGCCGAGGCCGGCGGGGAGCTCGAGGCGATCGTCCTGACCGGGGTCGGACACAGCCCCCACCTGGAGCGGCCCGCACGCTTCCTTCAGATCCTCACCGACCTGCTGGAGGGCCCCGCCGACTGACGGCGCCACCTGCGACGGCGCCCGGCCCGGCGCGACCGACGGGCCGCGGCACGGTGCGCCCACCCAGCCCGGTGAGGACGGCGCAGCACGGTCGCCGCGCTCGTAGGATATCCGGCGTGACACTCCCTGCCGGCGTGCGCGTCGCCGCCACGCCACGCATGCCGGACGCATGAACCCCGACGAGATCGCCGCGCTGCGGGCGGCGGACGCCGGGGGCCATGATCGCCGCCAGTGGTTCGTGGCCGCAGCGGTGGCCGTCCTGCTCACCGTGCTCCCGCTCGGTCTCTGGGCGGCGTTCGAGAAGACGGGCGCCGACCATCTGCTCGGCCGCGTCGAGGAGGTCACGGCGCAGGTGGACCGGGTGGAGCGGATCGGGAGCTGCCGGCGCGACGCGATCCCCCGGTACGAGGTCACCCTGGCCTGGTCGTCGGACGTGCCACCCGGGAGCGGCACGCTCGAGAAGTGCCGCGAGGCCCCCCAGGTGGGGGCCAGCATCCAGGCCTGGGTCACGGCGGACGGTCACGTGACGGACGAGTCGCCCGCCCTCGTGCGCACCGGGCTCGGCCTCGTCGGCCTCGCGCTGGCCGCCGCCACCCTCGGCGTCGGGGGGCTGACCCCGGTCCCGTCCAGGAATAGGCGGCGCCGCCTGCGCGAGGCCGACACCGGCTCGCTCGGTCCCGCCGTCCCGGTGAACGTGGGGTTGGCGATCAAGGGGGAAGCACGGATGACCTGGACGGGCGCGGACGGGTCGGCCTGGACCGCCCGACCCAGGACCGTGGTGCGCACGACGAAGAACGGATACACCTCGGGGAGGTCGCACCGACTCCCTCCCTCCGGCCGCTGGTGGCTCCACGCCGCGCCGGCCGCCGACCCCCGCCACCGGCACGGCCTGCTCGTCCGTGGCAGCGAGCGCTGCTGGATCGAGTTCCGGCCCCGCACCAGGTAGTCGCACTGACAGGTGTCACACCGGGCTCGTGACAACGCCCCCTCGTGCACGCGCGCCCGGCCCGGCGATGCTGACCGCATGAGCACACCAGCCACCGCCGCACCACCGCCGGCCGTCGAGATCTCCGGGCTGCACAAGGCGTTCGGGGCCGGTGACCGTCTCGTCCGCGCCGTCGACGGCCTCGAGCTCACGGTCGGTCAGGGTGAGGTCGTCGCCTTCCTCGGCCCCAACGGGGCGGGCAAGACGACGACCCTCGACATCGTCCTCGGCCTCACCGAGGCGAGCGCCGGCACTGCCCGCGTGTTCGGGGCCACGCCCCGCCAGGCGGTCGCGGCGGGGCGGGTCTCCGCGGTGCTCCAGTCCGGCGGGCTCCTGCGCGACCTCACCGTCCGCGAGACCGTCACGCTCATCGCGTCGACCTTCGAGGTGCACGAGCCCGTCGACGACGTGATGGAGCGAGCCGGCATCGCCGCGATCGCCCGGCGCAAGATCGCCAAGTGCTCCGGCGGCGAGCAGCAGCGCCTCCGCTTCGCGCTCGCGCTCCTGCCCGACCCGGACCTCATCGTCCTCGACGAGCCCACCGCGGGGATGGACGTCACCGCGCGCCGCGAGTTCTGGGCGACCATGCACGCCGACGCCGACGCCGGGCGCACCATCCTCTTCGCCACCCACTACCTCGAGGAGGCGGACGCGTTCGCGGACCGCATCGTCATGGTGAACGCCGGCCGGATCGTCGCCGACGGCACCACCGCGGAGATCCGCACGCGAGCGAGCGGGCGCACCGTGACGGCCGACGTCGCCCCGGAGCGGCTCGAGACCGTCGCGGCCGACCTTCGCTCCCGTCCGGGCGTCTCCGCCGTCCGGACGAACGGGAGTCGCCTCACCGTGACTGCCGCCGACTCCGACGCCGTCGCGCTCCTGCTGCTCACCGAGCTCGGCGGACACGATCTCGAGATCACGACCGGCTCGCTCGAGAACGCGTTCGTCACCATCACCGACGCGGACTCGGCAGCACGCGCGGACGGATCAGCACGTGGGGACGCAGCGGCGGCCCCCGGCAGCGGGGGCGGTGGGACCGACGATGCCGCGGCGGGGTCGGCCACCCCCACCGACGAGATCGGAGCGAGACGATGAACGCCACGTACTACCGCATCGAGATGGCACGGCTCACCCGCGACGTCACCACCATCTTCTTCGTCGCCGTCCTGCCGGCGGTCCTCTACGTCATCTTCGGTGCCGTCCAGGCGTACGGCGACCTCGAGCTCGCGCGCGGGAACGTCGCGATGACGGTGATGATCGCGATGGCGGCCTACGGCGCCGTCACGGCCACCACGAGCCTGGGCGGCACCGCCGCCGTCGAGCGGATGCAGGGCTGGGGCCGCCAGCTCGGCCTCACCCCGATGACGGACGCCGGGTTCGTCGCGGTCAAGTCGTCGGTCGCGCTGACCCTCTCCCTCGTCCCGGTGGCGATCATCTACGTGCTCGGCGCGCTCACCAGCGCCGAGGGCGAAGCGGCCGCGTGGGCACTGTCCGCCCTCGTCATCGTCGTCGGCGCCGTGGCGTTCGCGTTCTTCGGCCTCACGGTGGGCCAGATCTTCCGCAGCGAGGGAGCGGTGGGCGCGGCCTCCGGCCTGCTCGTCGTCCTCGCCTTCCTCGGCAACGTCTTCTTCCCGCTGTCCGGCATCATGCTGCAGATCGCGAAGTTCACCCCGATGTACGGCTATGTCTCGCTCGCACGGTGGCCCGTCACCGACGGCGTGCCGCTCGCGACCACCGGGGCGGATCCCGGCCCTGCCGAGCCCCTCTGGGTGCCGATCGTTAACCTCGTGGTGTGGACGATCATCTTCGCGACGCTGGCGGTGTGGAGCGTCCGACGCGGTCGGGCGCGGCAGTGACCCACCAGGCGACGGACCGCACGGACGCGGGCACGGGCACGGACCTCCCTCGCGCGAGCGACCTGCCGTCCGGCGCCGACCTCACCGGTCCGGACGACACGACGTCCGCGGACCGGGACTCCGACTCCGACGATCTGGACCCGTGGGACAACATCGGCTGGCTCATGGCCGTGATCTGGCTGATCTTCCTCGTCTTCCCGGTCATCGCCGTCTTCGAGCTCGTCGGACCGGTCTGGCTGCAGGCGCTCGATCTCGTCCTCATCGGCGCGTTCGCCCTCATCTACGGGTGGGCGTTCCGCACGTTGCCGGTCGAGCCCGGGCTGACGCGCCGCCGCCACGGCATCCGCTATCTCGTCGTCCTCGTGGCCATCATCGCCGCGGTCACGCCCTCCCTCGGCTACAACACGATGGCGATGAACACCTACGTCGTCGCACTGTCGATCTTCTGCCTGCCGCGCCTGGCGGCCGTACTCGTCACGGCGGCCGCAGTCTTCGTGGCCACCGTCCCGCCCCTGATCGTGCCGGGACTCACCGATCCGGACGACGGCCCCTGGTGGATCTACGGCCCGATCATCATGCTCGTGGCCGTCGCCTGCTTCATCCCCGCCGTCCTGGACGAACGGTCCGCCCGCCAGCGCCGGCTGCGCACGGAGCTCGCCCTCACGGAGGAGCGCGAGCGCGTGGCCCGCGACGTCCACGACGTGCTGGGCCACTCGCTCACCGTCATCACCGTGAAGTCCGAGCTGGCCGAGCGGCTCGTCGACCTCGACCCGGATCGCGCGAAGCAGGAGATGGCCCAGGTGCGTTCCCTGTCCCGGCAGTCGCTGGCCGAGATCCGGGCGACCGTGGCCGGCCTGCGGGTGGCCCGGCTCACCGACGAGCTCGAGGCCGCGGCCACCGCGCTCGCCGGCGCGGGCATCGAGGCCGACCTCCCGGACGACCACGACGTCGTCGACCCGCGCCACCGCATCACGTTCGCCTGGGCACTGCGCGAGGCGGTGACGAACGTCGTGCGGCACTCCGGGGCGTCGCGCTGCACGGTGGCGTGGGGCGAGGACTGGCTGACCGTGACCGACGACGGACGGGGATTCTCGGGCGGCCGCGAGGGCAACGGGTTGCGCGGGCTGCGTGAGCGCGTCGCCCAGGCGGGCGGCTCCGTCGAGCTCGGTCCCGCCCCGGACGGCGCCGTCCACGCCCGCACCGGCGCAAGCGGTCCCGGGGCGAACGGGACCGGGGCGAGCGGTCCGGGCGCAAGCGGTCCCGGCGCGGTCGACGCCGTCGTCGATCTCGGGCCGGCGAACGAGAGAGCGGCCCGAGCGACGGGTACCCGGCTGGAGGTGCGGCTGTGATCCGCGTGCTGCTGGCCGACGACCAGGCCCTCGTCCGCGGCGCGATGGCGGCGTTGCTCGACCTGGAGCCGGACATCGAGGTCGTCGCCCAGGTCGGCAGCGGCGACGAGGTGGTCGAGGCGGCCCGTGACTCCGTGGCCGACGTCTGCCTCCTCGACATCGAGATGCCCGGGCTCGACGGCATCGAGAGCGCCCGCGCGCTCGCCCGCGACCTGCCCACCACGCGGTCGCTCATCGTCACGACCTTCGGCCGCCCGGGCTACCTCCGGCGCGCCCTCGAGGCGGGGGCGAGCGGCTTCGTCGTCAAGGACACGCCGGCCGGCGAGCTCGCGGAGGCCGTCCGCAAGGTCCACGACGGCCTGCGCGTCGTCGACCCGTCGCTCGCCTCGGAGTCCCTCGCCGCCGGGGCCAACCCGCTGTCCGACCGCGAGCGCGACATCCTGCGCGCCGCGCTCGACGGCGCCCCCGTCTCCGAGATCGCCCAGTCCGTGTTCCTCTCCCCCGGCACCGTGCGCAACTACCTGTCCTCCGCCATCGGCAAGACGGGGACGAGCACGCGGGCACAGGCCGCCCGCACCGCGCAGGAGCGCGGCTGGCTCTGACGCAGCGACGGGCGGGAGGTCAGTACTCCCAGGCCCAGCCGCTGCCGGTGCCCGAGGGGTCGTAGACGAGCGTCCCGTGCTCCTCGGCGACGTCGAGGACCACGTACCCGGAGTCGGTCTCCCCCGGGACGAGCGAGGGGGCGACGAGCTCGTCGGTCGTGAAGCAGGACCAGGACGCCTCGGTCAGCGTGCCGGGCTGCTCGGCGCCGTCCGGACCGAGGACCGTGAAGAAGTCCGCGGCGAGCGGGACGAACACCTCCTCTGGGTTCGCGTGCTCCGCGCCCGCGGCCTGCGCCATCGCGGCGGTGACCTCGACGACGAGGAAGCGCCCGTTGACCGGCTCGAACTGTTCCTCGATCCGGCTCGGGCAGGTCTCGGTGGTCTCGATCGAGCTGACGACCATCTCGAACAGGGGCTCGCCCGCGTCGTCGGAGAGGCCGGCGACCTCGCCCACGTCGCGCAGCAGGTGGTCCCCGACGAGCCCGTCGGCGGCGTCCGCGCCGTCGGTGGAGCTGTCCGGTGCCGACCCGGCCGCGGCGGGCAGGTCGCCCGTCGTCGTCGCGACGCCGTCGGGCAGGAGGGACCCCGCGGCGTCCGGGACGTCCTCGGCGAGCGAGAGCGGCACCGGGTCGCCGGCGTCGTCCACCGGTGTGGTGCGGGCGGGGCCCGCGTCGTAGGTCAGAGCGAATCCGGCCGGGAGGCCGATGCCGAGCGCGGCTCCGCCGACGAGAAGGGTCCTGGTGATCGATCGCATGTCTCGCCCCTCAGTACCTGTTGACGTAGTCGCCGCTGCGGACGATCCACCCGATGTCGTGCGCGTACGCCACCCGCCAGGGCGTGGCCACGTAGACCCACGCGTTCTGGCCGGCGACGTCCGTGCCCCGCAGCTGGCGCGTGTAGTTCATGCGGCTCAGCGGCAGCGAGGGGTCGTAGCCCTCCCACCGGTCGACCTTCGCGACCATCCGGCTGTAGTCACCTGGCGCGAACCAGAACGCCTCGGCGACGATCCCGGCGGTGTTGCCGGAGTTCGGGACCGCCCATGGCCAGTCGAACTCGGTGCGGGGCGTGAGCCAGAGGTCGAAGCCCGGCAGGCGCAGCGTCCGCTCCCGGACGGCGTCGGAGTGCACCACGTGGTGCGCCGGCTGGCCGGTGCGCAGCGTCCCGTACGACGCGATCGGGTACTGGGTGGGCTGCGGCGGCGGAGGGGGCGGGGGCGGCGGGCGGCGGATGCCGAGCGTGTCGGTGCCGTTGCCGTCCCAGTCGCCCACGAGCGTGACGTCGTTCGCCCGCCCGTAGTCCACGGTGATGTCGGCGACGCCGGTGCTGATGGCGTTGCGCAGGAAGAAGGAGTTACCGCGCCGTACGCCGAGGGTGTCGAACCCGTCGGCGTTCCAGTCGCCGACGAGGACCTCGTCGCCCACCCGCCCGTACGTCGCCACCCGGTCGGCGGGACCGTCCCCGGGCGTGGTCCGGAAGAAGTACGTGTTGCCGCGGCGCACGGCCATGTCGTCGCGCCCGTTGCGGTCCCAGTCACCGATGAGGACGTCGTCACCGGCGCGGCCGTAGCTCACGGCGGCGTCGTGGCCTCCCGAGCCGGCAGCGTTGCGGATGTAGAACACCGAGCCCCGGCGGACGGCGAGCGAGTCCCGTCCGTCGCCGTCCCAGTCGCCGACGTACGTGGTGTCGTCGGCGGTCCCGAACGCGACGACCTGGTGCGCGGGCCCGGCGTCGAGCGAGTTGCGCAGGAAGTACTGGCGTCCGCGCCGCACCGCGAGCGAGTCGCTGCCGTCGCCGTCCCAGTCGCCCACGTAGAGCCGGTCGCCCGACCGCCCGTAGGCGAACTCCATCTCGCCGACGGTCGTGATGCTGTTGGACAGGAAGTACTCCTCGCCCGTGCCGCCCACCTCACCGCCCGTGGACCGCGCACCGGCGGGCGCGACGGCCATCGTGCCGAGCATCGCGGCGCCGGCGAGGGCGGCGGCGGTCCGGGAGGTCAGGTTCCGCCATCGTCGTCGTGGCGCGGGGCCGCTCAAGCGGGAGGGGTCGTGGGCTGCGGTGGTGCTCGTGGTCCGTGAACGCATCTACGCGTCTACCTGCCTCGGGGTGGTGCGCCGGTGGTCCCGCCGGGCACACGTGCGGGACCGAGTTATGACGCAGTAAACCAGGACACCGTGGGCGGGGCAACCGCAAAACGCCGCACCGTCGGTGCGCCTGCGGGAGGGATCGTCGAGGGTGCGGTTCGTCGTCGTCGAGATTGCGGTTCGTCGTCGTCGAGATTGCGGTTCGTCGTCGTCGAGATTGCGGTTCGTC
>JBQDDG010000015.1:57300-66626 GCA_052093225.1 Actinomycetaceae bacterium | reverse complement strand
GGGGCCAGCCCGTGGCCGTCGACGGGCTGCCCGTGCCCCCCCGGGGCCCCCGCCCCGTGGCCGTGGGGCGCGCCGGGCGCGGCGCCCGCCGCCGGCAGGACACCCGTGGCGGCGTCGGCCGGCAGCACTCCGTGGACCGCGGAGCCCGGCGAACGGCCCTGGAGGTCGGCGATCCGGCCGTCGAGCTCGCGGGGGTCGATCTCGCCGTCGACCACGCGGAGCACCGTGCCCGGGTCGAGCCGGTGGGCAGGATCGGGGCTGAGCGCGGCACCGAGGGCGCGGGCGAGCAGCGGCTCGACGCCCTCGAGGTCGACGCGGCCGGTGGCCACCCGGCCGAGGACGGCCGCCGTCGGCCCCTTCCCGAACGGCGGGCGCGCCGTGAGCGCATGGACGAGAACGGCGGCCCACGCCCACCAGTCGCAGGCCGGCGACGGCTCGGCGCCGGCGAGCACCTCGGGGTCGAGGTAGCCGGGCGTGCCGGTGACGAGGCCGGTCTGGGTGAGCCGCTCGTCGTCGACGACCTGGGCGATGCCGAAGTCGATGAGGACCGGCCCGTTGCGCGAGAGCATGACGTTGCCTGGTTTGAGGTCGCGGTGGACGATGTCGGCCCCGTGGATGGCGCGCAGGGCGTCGGCGAGGCCGTGGGCGAGCATGACGACCTCCTCGCCGGAGAACGCGCCGTGCTCGGCGACGTCGGCCTCCAGGGTGGGGCCGTCGACGAGCTCGGTGACGACGAAGGCCTCGAAGTCCTCGACCTCGGCGTCGATGACCCGGGCGACCCCGGGGTCCTTCACGCGGTGGAGGAGGGCGACCTCGCGGGCGAGCCGGGCGCGCGACGCGGGCTCGCGGGCGACGTGCGGGTGGAGGAGCTTGAGGGCCACGCGGTGGCCGTCGCCGTCGATCGCCTCGTGGACCTCGCCCATGCCGCCGGAGCCGATCCGCCGCACGAGGCGGTAGCCGCCGACCTCGCGGACGGGCGCCCGCGCCGCCTCCTGGACCGCTGGCTCGAGGCGACGCTCGTCCTGGTGGCGGGAGACGTCGTCGGGCCGGGTCCGGGGCGCGCCCGGCGCGTGGTCCCCGGCGCGCAGTGGCTCGCGCGCATCCACGTGCCCGGCGTCCGGTCCTCTGTCCACGGGGCCGAGGTTATCCGGGTGGGGCCGCCGGCGCCCGGACGCCGACGACCGGCGCACCCCGGGGCGCGGCGCCGGACCGGGCGGTCGGGGCCGGCCGGGTGCACCGCGTCACACGGGGGCATACGGTGGGCGGGGGCGCCTGGGTGGCGCCCGAGGAGGAGCACACCGATGACCAGCACCGACACCTCGATCAGCACCGAGCCCCGGGACGACGGCTACGAGCTCGTCGTCGTCGCCAACCGGCTCGCCGTCGACGCCGTCGAGGGACCCGACGGCACGCAGACCTGGCGCCGGTCGCCCGGCGGCCTCGTCACCGCCCTCGCCCCGATCATGCAGTCCGTCGACGGCGCCTGGATCGGCTGGACCGGCGCGACGGCCGAGGACGAGGACACCCCGGAGCCGTTCGACGCCGAGGGCATGCACCTCGTGCCTGTGCCGCTGCACGCCAACGAGGTCGAGCGCTACTACGAGGGCATGTCCAACGGGACCCTGTGGCCGCTGTACCACGACGTCATCGTCCCGCCGGAGTTCCACCGCGAGTGGTGGGACGCCTACCGCCGGGTCAACCAGCGCTTCGCCGAGGCGGCCATCGAGACCGTCGCCCCCGGCGGCACGGTCTGGGTGCACGACTACCAGCTCCAGCTCGTCCCCTCGCTCATCCGCAGCCGGCGCCCGGACGTGCGGATCGGGTTCTTCAACCACATCCCGTTCCCCCCGGTCGAGCTCTTCACGCAGCTGCCGTGGCGCAAGCAGGTCATCGACGGGCTGCTCGGGGCGGACGTCGTCGGCTTCCAACGGGAGGCCGACGCCGGCAACTTCATGCGCGTCGTCCGGCGCCTCACCGACCACCCCGTCCGCCGCGACCAGGTGCGCGTCCGCCCGAGCTCCCTGCTGCCGGACGAGCGCACGGTGCGCGCCCGGGCCTTCCCCATCTCGATCGACTCCCACGGGTTCGCGGCCACGGCGGCGCAGCCGGAGGTGCGGGCGCGCGCCCAGGGGATCCGCAAGGAGCTCGGGGACCCGCGCGTGCTCCTCCTCGGGGTGGACCGGCTCGACTACACCAAGGGGATCCTCCACCGGATCAAGGCCTACGGCGAGCTCGTCCGCGACGGGCTGCTGCGCGCGGACGAGACGGTGCTCGTCCAGGTCGCCTCGCCGTCGCGCGAGCGCGTCGAGTCCTACAAGGAGCTGCGCGAGGACGTCGAGATGGCGGTGGCGCGGATCAACGGCGACCACGGCGGGCTCGGGACCGCACCGGTCAACTACCTCCACCAGAGTTACCCCAAGGAGGAGATGGCGGCGCTCTTCCTCGCGGCCGACGTCATGCTCGTCACCTCCCTGCGCGACGGGATGAACCTCGTGGCGAAGGAGTACATCGCCGCCCGCGAGGACCTCGGGGGCGCCCTCGTGCTCTCGGAGTTCACCGGGGCCGCCGACGAGATGCCGCAGGCGTTCCTCGTCAACCCGCACGACATCGACGGGATGAAGGCCGCCATCGTCCAGGCCACGCACGTCACCGCGCAGGAGGGCCGACGGCGCATGCGCTCGATGCGGCGCCGCGTGATGAACCACGACGTCCAGCGGTGGGCCGACGACTTCCTCGGCTACCTCGCGATGGCCACGCCGCAGGGCGCCGAGGACAGGTCCGACGACGCGTCGGAGCACGAGACCACCCAGGAGGAGTCATGACCGACGAGCACCCCGCCGGCGGGTTCGACGCGGGGGTCCCGGGCCCCGGTATCGACGCGCCGATGTTCACCGCGCGACTCGACCACGAGCTCGACGGGGCCCTCGGCGAACTCGCGGGCGCCGGTTCCCTCCTGATCGCCCTCGACTTCGACGGCGTGCTCGCCCCGCTGGTCGACGACCCGACGAGCTCGCGGATGACCGACGGCGCCGTCCTCGCGGTGGACACGCTCTCCCGCCTCGACGGGGTGACGATCGCCGTCGTGTCCGGCCGCGACGCCGCCACGCTGGCCTCGCTGGCGGACCTCCCGGCGGGCACCCTCGTCGTCGCCTCCCACGGCGCCGAGCGGGGGCGGATCGCCGACGGCGAGGGCGGCGCCGGCACCCTCGTCGCGGACCCGATCGACCTTCCCCCGGAGCTGGTCGACCTGCGGGCCGAGGTACTGCGCGAGACGGAGCGGATCGTCGCCGCCCACCCGGGCACCCGCACGGAGGCCAAGCCGGCGTCGGTCACCCTGCACACGCGCGGCCTCGACGAGGACCGCGCCCGGGCCGCGACGACGGAGCTCCTCTCCGGTCCGGCCGGTCTGCCCGGCGTCCGGGTGATCTCGGGGCACGACGTCATCGAGATGGCGGTGCTCACGGTGACCAAGGGCGACGGCGTCCTCGACCTGCGTGCCGAGACGGGCGCCGACGCGGTCCTCTACGCGGGCGACGACCGCACCGACGAGGACGCGTTCGCCGTGCTGACCGGCACCGACCTCTCGCTCAAGGTGGGCGACGGCCCGACGGCCGCCCGCTTCCGGGTGGGCGACCCGGACGAGGTGGCGGTGGTGCTCGACCGTCTGGCGGAGCTGCGCGGATGAACCTCCCTCCCGAGCTGCACGCCCGGACCACGCACACGAGTGGCTGGACCACGCTCCCGGACTGGACGGCTGCATCACGCGCCTGACAGCCCTCCCGGCGGGGGCCGCGCCGTGCCATGATTGCGGCGCGGCCCGGCGACGTGCCGTCCGCGCGTGTCGGGGCAAACACACCCGCACTCTTCACTACGGATCGTCCGGCACGTACCTGCCGGTGAAGGGATTCATCCACCATGGCTTCAGTGACCTTCGACCAGGCCACCCGCGTCTATCCCGGTTCGGACCGACCGGCCGTCGACGCCCTCGACCTCGAGGTCGCCGACGGCGAGTTCCTCGTCCTCGTCGGCCCCTCCGGCTGCGGCAAGTCCACCTCCCTGCGGATGCTCGCGGGACTCGAGGACGTCAACGCCGGCCGCATCCTCATCGGCGACCGCGACGTCACGCACGTCCAGCCCAAGGACCGCGACATCGCGATGGTGTTCCAGAACTACGCGCTCTACCCGCACATGAGCGTCGCGGACAACATGGGCTTCGCCCTGAAGATCGCCGGCACACCCAAGGCGGAGATCGCCTCCCGGGTCGCCGAGGCGGCGAAGATCCTCGACCTCACCGACTACCTCGAGCGCAAGCCGAAGGCCCTGTCCGGCGGGCAGCGGCAGCGAGTGGCGATGGGGCGGGCGATCGTCCGACAGCCCCGCGTGTTCCTCATGGACGAGCCGCTGTCGAACCTCGACGCCAAGCTCCGGGTGCAGACGCGCACGCAGATCGCGTCGCTCCAGCGCCGCCTGGGGGTGACCACGGTCTACGTCACGCACGACCAGACCGAGGCCCTGACGATGGGTGACCGGATCGCGGTCCTCAACTTCGGCGTGCTCCAGCAGGTCGGCACGCCCCGGGAGATGTACGACCGGCCGGCGAACGTGTTCGTGGCCGGGTTCATCGGCTCGCCCGCGATGAACATCGGCGAGTTCACGCTCGACGGTGACACCGCCACGCTCGGCGACGCCCGCATCCCCCTGCGCCCGGCGAGCGCCGCCGCGCTGCGGGAGGAGGGCGCGACCACCGTGACGGTCGGGTTCCGCCCGGAGTCGGTCGAACGGGTCTCCGAGGGCACCCCGGGCGCCCTGCCGGTGTCGGTCAACCTCGTCGAGGAGCTCGGCTCGGACGCGTACGTCTACGGCAGCCTCACGGGCCGCGCCTCCGCGGCGTCGGTCGGCTCCGGCGAGGACCCGGACCAGGTCGTCATCCGTATCGACCCGCGCGACGTCCCGGACAAGGGCTCGACGATCCACGTGACCATCCGCCCCGACGAGCAGCACGACTTCTCCCCGAGCACGGGCGAGCGCCTGCCCGACTGACCGCCGGCGGCGGGCTCCGGTCGGTGCCCGCCGCACCCGGCCGTCACCGACCAGCGCCCACCGACAACCGAGGAGCGCGCGTGCCCCAGGAGCGGCAGATCACCGCGGCCGTCGTGGACGCGGGGCTCATCGCGCTCCCCTGGCACGTCGCGCTCGAGGACTGGCCCGACGACGTCCTCGCCGCCCTCCCGCGCGGCCTCTCGCGGCACGTGGTCCGGTTCGTCCGCACCTCCAGCGGGCTCGTCGCGGTCAAGGAGATCGGCGCGTCGGTGGCGCACCGCGAGTACGAGATGCTGCGGGCGCTCGACCGGCTCGAGGCGCCGTCCGTGGAGCCGCTCGCCGTCGTCACCGGCCGCACCGACGTCCGGGGCGAGCCGCTGAACTCGGCCCTGGTCACGCGTCACCTCGAGTACGCGCTCCCCTACCGCGCCCTGTTCAGCCAGCACATGCGCCCGGAGACGGTCGGCCGCCTCATCGACGCGCTCGCCGTGCTGCTCGTGCGCCTCCACCTGCTGGGCTTCTTCTGGGGCGACGTCTCCCTGTCCAACACGCTCTTCCGGCGCGACGCCGGTGCGTTCGCGGCCTACCTCGTCGACGCCGAGACGGGCGAGCTGCACCCGCCGCTCTCGGCCTCGAAACGCTCCTACGACCTCGACCTCGCACGGACGAACATCATCGGCGAGCTCATGGATCTCCAGGCCGGCGAGCTCGCGCCGGAGGAGATCGACACGATCGCCGTCGGGGACCAGATCGTGTCCCGGTACGAGTCGCTCTGGGCCGAGCTCACCCGGCGGGAGAGCTTCGCGGCCGGCGAGCTGTGGCGGGTCGAGGCCCGGATGAACCGGCTCAACGAGCTGGGCTACGACGTCGACGAGATCGACATCACCACCGACGTCTCGGGCACGAACGTCTCGATCCAGCCCAAGGTCGTCGACGCCGGCCACTTCCACCGTCAGGTCATGCGGCTCACCGGTCTCGACGTCCAGGAGGGGCAGGGACGGCGGATGCTCAACGACCTCGAGCAGTTCCGGGCGACCCGCGGGGAGCCCGGGCAGGACCTCGTCGTCGTCGCGCACGACTGGCTGGCCGAGGTCTTCGAGCCCACCGTGCGGGCCGTGCCGCGGGAGCTGCGCCGCAAGCTCGAGCCGGCGGAGATCTTCCACGAGATCCTCGAGCACCGCTGGTACATGTCGCAGGCCCAGCGCCGCGACGTCCCCACGCCGGAGGCCGTCGCGTCCTACATCCAGAACGTGCTCCGCCACCGGATGGACGAGCGCCGGGTCATCGACACCGTCGGTCCGGAGGACCGCTGACGGCGGGCCGTTCAGCGCTGGGAGGAAGGTTCCGCCGAGCGGTCCCGGGGCCGCGGAGGAAGGACGAGGCGGCCGGAGTCGTCCGTGTGCCGGCGCGCGTAGGCCTGCGCGAACAGCTCGCCGACCGCGTCGGTGACGAGCAGGACCCCGGCGAACCTGGACAGCGCCGAGCCCCGCCGCAGCAGCAGGAGCGCGCCGCCGAGCTCGGCCGCGACGAACGACCTGAGGATCCACGGACGCTCGACGGCGACGGCACTGTAGAAGCCCCACAGGTCGCGCACCGGCAGCGGGATGTCGGGGTCGCGCTCGTCGACGACGAGGCCGTCACCGGCGAGGACGGCCTCCGTGGCCCGGTCCAGGTAGCTCTCGACGCTCACGCCCGTCATGCCCCCTGCCCGGGCGCGGCCTCGGCGCGCCTGCGGGAGACCTCGTAGAGGGCGACCCCGGTGGCGACGGCCGCGTTGAGCGAATCGACGGCGGTGCCGATGGGGATGGAGGCGACGACGTCGCACGTCTCGCGCACGAGCCGGGACAGGCCCTTGCCCTCCGAGCCGGTGACGAGGACGAGGCCCTCGGTCGCGAGGTGAAGGTCGCGGACCGAGGTGGTGCCCTCGCCGTCGAGGCCGACGACGAACAGGCCCGCCTTCTTCGCCTCGGTCAGCGCGCGGGTGAGGTTGGTCGCGCGGGCCACGGGCACGCGGGCGGCGGCCCCGGCGGACACCTTCCACACGGTGGAGGTGATGCCGGCGGAGCGGCGCTCGGGCAGGAGGACGCCGTCGGCGCCGAACGCCCCGGCCGAGCGCAGCACGGCGCCCAGGTTGTGCGGATCGGTCACCGAGTCGAGCGCCACCACGAGCGGGGCGTGCCCAGACCCCTCGGCCCGCTCGAGCAGGTCCGCGAGGTCCAGGTACTCGTAGGGCGCGACGGCGATCGCCACGCCCTGGTGCACGCCGCCGTCGGTGAGGAGGTCGAGGTCGACGCGGGTCGCCTCGATGAGCGGGGCGCCGAGCGCGGTGGCCGTACGGACGAGCTCGGCGAGCCTGTCGTCCGACGCGGCGGCGCCCGAGATGAGGACGTGGGACATCGTCACGCCGGCGCGCACCGCCTCGGCCACCGGGTTGCGCCCGACGACGAGCTCGGAGTCGGCGGCGAGGCCCAGCTTGTTGCGGAGCTTCGCGGCGCGGTCGGCGGCGAGCGCGGCCTGCGCCTTCGGGTCGCGCGAGGCACGCCTCTTGGCCGCCTCGGCGCGCTTGGCGGCGGGGTGGTAGCTGCGCTCCTCGGCCTTCGGGGTCGGGCCACGTCCCTCGAGGCCCTGGCGGCGCTGGCCGCCGGAACCCTTCGTGGGTGCCTTCTTCGTGCCCGCCTTGCGCACGGCGCCGCGGCGCTGGGAGTTCCCGGCCATCATGCGCCTCCTGTCAGTTGCCAGCGGGCTCCGCCCGCGTTGTCCTCGACCGAGATCCCGGCCGAGGTGAGTCGGTCGCGCACGGCGTCGGCGCGCGCGTAGTCCTTGTCCGCCCGGGCCCGGGAGCGCTCCTCGAGCGCCCCCTCGACCAGTGCCGCGAGCGCGTCGCGGGCCGCGTCGCCGCCGGAGCCGCCCGCCCGGCCGGTCGCAGCGCCGCGCCAGGGATCGGCGAGCGGGTCGAGACCGAGGACGTCGAGCATCGCTCGGACGCGGGCCTGGGCGGCGTGGGCGTCCGCGGGCCTCCCCTCGGACAGGGCGGTGTTGCCGGCGCGGAGCTCGGCGTGCACGGCGGCCATCGCGGCCGAGACCCCGAGGTCGTCGTCCATGGCGGCGACGAACGCCTCCGGCAGCGCGCCCGGGGCGCCGAGCTCGTCGGCGCCCGCCTCGCCGGTGGCCTCGACGCTGCGCGCGACGAAGGACCCGACGCGCTCCCACTGCGTGGCGGCCTCGGTGAGCGAGACGTCCGAGAACTCGACCGCCCCGCGGTAGTGGACCGACGCGAGCGCGAGCCGGACCACCGGCGCCTCCGCCCGCTGCAGGACGGCGTCGACGGTGAGCGCGTTGCCGAGCGACTTGCCCATCTTCTCCCCGGCCACGACCACCCAGGCGTTGTGCATCCAGATCTGGGCGAACCCGTACCCGGCGGCGCGGGACTGGGCCTGCTCGTTCTCGTGGTGCGGGAAGCGCAGGTCGATGCCGCCGCCGTGGATGTCGAACGTCTCGCCGAGGTAGCGGTGCGCCATCGCCGAGCACTCGAGGTGCCATCCGGGCCTGCCGCGGCCGTAGGGGGTGTCCCAGGCGGCGGTCTCCGGCTCCCCCGGCCGGGGCGCCTTCCACAGGGCGAAGTCGAGCGGGTCGCGCTTGTCGGGCGCCGCGTCGGTCTCGTCGACGGCGGAGCTCCCGGCACGCTGGTTGGTCAGCGCCCCGTAGTCCTCGAAGGAGCGCACGGAGAAGTAGACGTTCCCGGCGTCGCCGGCGTAGGCGTGCCCGCGCTGCTCGAGGCGCTGCATGAGCGCGACCATCTCGGTGACGTGCCCGGTGGCGCGCGGCTCGTAGGTGGGCGGCAGGACGCCGAGGGCGCTGTAGGCCGCCTCGAACTCCCGCTCGTAGCGATAGGCCCACGCCCACCACGGCACGCCCGCCTCGGCCGACCTCACGAGGATCTTGTCGTCGATGTCGGTGACGTTGCGCACGAGCGTGACGTCGAGGTCCTTGCGGCGCAGCCAGCGCACGAGCACGTCGAACGCGATGGCCGAGCGGAGGTGGCCGACGTGGGGTGAGCCCTGCACGGTCGCACCGCACAGGTAGATGCCGACCTTGCCCGGGGTCACCGGGGTCAGGGGGATCTCCCGTCGGGAGGCGGTGTCGTGCAGGTGGAGGCTCACCGTCCCAGACTAACGACGACGGGCGCGGTTCCCCGTCCGGCCGGGGGAACGCCCCGGAATGCCACACGCCAGCAACCCGGGGGGGGGGGGGTGCCCCCGGGACAACCCCCCAAAACAACGCCCCCA
>JBQDDG010000015.1:15324-57290 GCA_052093225.1 Actinomycetaceae bacterium | reverse complement strand
CTGGGGGGGGCACCCGTCCCCCTAATACCGCGGGGGGGGGGGGTCCCCGGTCGGGCGGGGTACCCGCGCCGAAAGTCACCTGGCAGACACCCGGTGCGGCTAGGTTGCCCCGGTGACCACCCCGGACTCCTACGGCCCCTTCGACAAGCCCCCGCACGGCAGTCGTCGTTCCGCGCCCATCGACCCCTCGACAGAGCCGCCCACGCCCGCGGCCGCGGCCGCCCGCGAGGAGGCCCGCGGGCTCGCCACCCGGTCCAAGGTGTTCACGTGGGCGCTGTGGGACTGGGCGTCGGCCGCCTTCAACGCGGTGATCACCACCTTCGTCTTCTCCGTCTACCTCACCAACGAGGACCTGTTCGGCGAGGGTGCGGACGGCACGCTCGCCACGGTCCTCGCGGTCGCGGGCGTGCTCATCGCCCTCATCGCCCCGGTCACCGGCCAGCGCGCGGACCGCTCCGGCAACCGGGCGCTCAACCTCGCGCTCTACACGGGCGTCATCGTCCTCGTCACGGCGGCGCTGTTCCTCGTGCAGCCGGCGGTGCGGCCGGACGGCAGCTTCGAGGCCCAGTGGTTGTGGCTGGGGCTGATCCTGCTGGCCGTCGGCAACATCGCCTCCGAGCTCGCGGGCGTCAACTACAACGCGATGCTCAACGACCTCTCGACGCCGCACACCGTCGGCCGCGTCTCGGGCTTCGGCTGGGGCATGGGGTACGTCGGGGGCATCGTCCTGCTGCTCGTCGTCTACTTCGGCCTCATCAACCCCGAGGTCGGGATCTTCGGCGTGACGAGCGAGAACGGCATGGACGTGCGCGTGACGACGCTCGTCGCCGCCGCCTGGACCGCGATCTTCTCGGCCCCGCTCGTCCTCACGTCGCTGCGGGACGCGCGCCGGGTGCGGGCCGCGACCGGGGGCGCAGCGGAGGCCCCGAAGGAGTCGGTCGCCACCTCCTACCGTCGGCTTCTGCGCTCGATCGCGGACCTGTGGGCCACCGACCGGCGCACGGTCTGGTTCCTGCTGGCGTCCGCCGTCTTCCGCGACGGCCTCGCGGGCGTCTTCTCGTTCGGCGGCATCATCGCGGCCGGGACGTTCGGCTTCAGCGCCGGCGAGGTCATCATCTTCGCCGTCGCGGCGAACGTCGTCGCGGGCGTCGCCACGATCTCCTTCGGCCTGCTCGACGACGCCCTCGGCCCCAAGCGGGTCATCATCCTCTCGCTGGTCTCCATGGTGGTCGCGGGGACCGGCATCTTCTTCCTCCACGACCTCGGCGCCGGGCTGTTCTGGGTGCTCGGCCTGGCGCTGTGCGTGTTCGTCGGGCCGGCCCAGTCGGCGTCGCGCACGTTCCTCGCCCGCCTCATCCCGCCGGGCAAGGACGGCGAGGTCTTCGGCCTCTACGCCACCACCGGACGGGCGGTCTCGTTCCTCGCCCCGTCGATGTTCGCCCTCGCGATCGCCGCCGGCACCGCCGTCACGGGCCTGACCGGCAACGACGTCCAGTACTGGGGCATCCTCGGGATCGTCCTCGTCCTCGCCGTCGGGCTGGCGCTGCTGCTCCCCGTGCGCGCGCAGGACGTCACGCCCGAGCGCCCCGAGCGTCAGCCGTCCGAGCGCGCGGGGCGCAGCGGGTAGACCACCGGGGTCCCCGTCACGGGGTCGGGGGCCACGAGGCTGTCCACGCCGAAGACCTCGGCGACGAGCGCCCGGTCGAGCACGTCCGCCGGTGGTCCCTGCGCCACCAGGCGCCCCGCACGCAGCACGACGAGATGGGTCGCGTAGCGAGCGGCCTGGGCGATGTCGTGCAGGACGACGACGAGCGTGCGCCCCTGGGCGTGCAGCTCCGCGCACAGCTCGAGGACCTCGACCTGGTGGGCGAGGTCGAGGAACGTCGTCGGCTCGTCGAGCAGAAGGATCGGCGTCTCCTGCGCGAGCGTCATCGCGATCCACACGCGCTGGCGCTGGCCGCCCGAGAGGGCGGAGACCTCGCGCGCGGACAGGTCGAGGACACCGGTGGCGGCCATCGCGTCGTGCACGGCCCGGTCGTCCTCGGCCGTCCACCGGCCGAGCAGCGTCCGGTGCGGGTACCGGCCGCGGGCCACGAGGTCGGCGACCCGCAGCCCGTCGGGTGCCGTGGCGGACTGCGGCAGCAGCGCCACGCGCCGGGCGAGCGCCCGGGGAGCGAGCGAGTCGAGCTCGTGTCCGTCGAGGAGGACCGTCCCCGAGCGCCGGGGCAGCACGCCCGCGAGGGCCCGCAGCAGCGTCGACTTCCCGCACGCGTTCGGCCCGAGCACCACCGTGAGCGAGCCCGGTGGCACCTCGAGGTCGAGATCGGCGACGGCGACCCGCTCGCCGTAGGCGACGGTCAGTCCCGCCGCCCGCAGCGGGGCCGGCCCGGCGGGCGCCGTCGACGGCGGCACCGACCGCACAGGCACTGCCGGACCCGCCGCCGGCACGTCGGTCCCCGAGGACCTGGCCGACCCCGACGACCCGGTCCTGCGGGATCCCGACCGACTCATGCGACCCTCCCGGGCCGCCCGCGCACGAGCAGGTGGACGAGGTAGGCGCCCCCGACCACGGGGGTGACGAGCCCGACCGGCAGCTCCGTCGGGAGGGCGAGCAGGGTGAGCGCGTCGGCCACCGCCAGCAGCAGCGCGCCGACCGCCACCGCCGGCCAGACGGCCGTCACGGACCCGGTGAGCCGCGCCGCGATCGGCGGCGCGACGAGGGCGACGAACGAGATCGGCCCGGCGACCGCGGTGACGAGCGCCATGAGCGCGACCGAGCACACCACCAGCGCGATCCGCGTGCGCGGCACGGGCACGCCCTGGGCGGCGGCCACCTCGTCCCCGAGCTCGAGCTGGGCGAGCCGAGGCAGGTGCCGTGCGAGGACGAGCCCGACCGCGCCGACGGCGGCCGCGGTGAGGGCGACCTCGGTCCCGGTGACCTCCTTGAGCGAGCCGGAGCCCCACACGGTCGCGGTGAGCGCCTGCTCGCGCCCCGCGGTCTTGAGCAGCCAGGTGTTGACACCGCCGAGCGCGGCCGAGACCGCGATGCCGACGACGATGAGCCGCGACCCGCTCCCGCCACCCCGCGCGAGCACGAGAACGGCCACCGCGGTGGCGAGTCCCCCGGCGAGGGCGCCGACGGTCGCCCCGGCGAGGGACCCGCCGAGGACGGTGAGGGCGACGAGGGCTCCGGTGTAGGCGCCGGTGCCGAACCCGATGATGTCGGGGCTCGCGAGCGGGTTGCGCGTGAGCCGCTGGAACACCAGTCCGCTGAGGGCCAGCGCGCCCCCGTACAGCGGTGCGGCGAGCGCCCGGGGCATGCGCCACTCGAGGACGACGGTGCGGTCGAACGACCCGTCGTCGACGGCGACCGCGCGGGCGAGCTCGCCCAGGGTGAGCGTGTAGTCGCCGCTCGTGAGCACGACGAGGAGCGTGGCGACCGACAGCGCCCCCAGGGTGCCGCTGACGACGAGCGGGCGAACCTCGAGCAGCAGCTGGAGCCGGCCCGCACGGGGCCGGAGGACGCGCCGACCGAGGTCCACGCGCACGCTCACAGCTCCACCGCCCCGCGCCTGCGGACGAGGAGCACGAGCACCGGGGCGCCGACCAGCGCGGTCATCACGCCGACGCCGATCTCGCCCGGCGGCGCGACCACACGGCCGAGGACGTCGGCGGCAAGGACCAGCACCGGACCGAGCAGCAGGCAGGCGAGCAGGAGCCGCACGTGCGCGGTGCCCACGACGAGGCGGGCGAGGTGCGGGACGATGAGGCCCGCGAAGGCGACGGGGCCGGCGACCGCCGTCGCAGCGGCGGTCAGCAGGGCGACGACGACCACCACCGCCGTGCGGGTGGCCCCCACCCGCACGCCCTGCCCCGCGGCGACGTCCTCGCCGAGCGCGAGCGCGTCCAGCGGCCGGGCGAGCAGCAGCGCGGCCACGACCCCGACGACCACCAGGGGCACGAACCAGCCGATCTGGGCGGTGCGGGCCACGAGCAGCGAGCCGACGTTCCAGGCGCGCAGCGCGTCGAAGGCGTTGGGGTCGGTGAGCACCACGCCGGTGGTGATGCCGCTGAAGACCGCGGTCAGGGCGACGCCGGCGAGGACGAGCCGGACGGGGTCGACGCGGCCACCGCCACCGAGGCCGATCGCCGTCACCGCCACGGTGACGAGCAGCGCCCCGACGAAGGCGGGGACCACGAGCCCGAGACCGGTGCCCGCGAGGCCCAGGGCCACGGCGAGCGCCACCGCGAGGGCGGAGCCGCCGGCGATGCCGACGAGACCGGGATCGGCCAGCGGGTTGCGCGTGAGCGACTGGACGAGCGCGCCGGCGACCCCGAGACCGGCCCCGACGACGATGCCCGCGAGCGTGCGGGGGATCCGCTGGGCGCGCACGAGCTCCTGGGCGTAGGTGTCCTCGTGGCCGAGCAGCGCCGCCCACACGTCGGGCACCGGCACGGGCTGCGACCCGAGGTGGAGGCTGGCCGCGACCGCCACGACGAGGAGCACGCCGAGGACCGACAGCACGAGGCTCCGCGGGAGACGCCGCGCGTGATCGACGCCCACCGAAGCGCCCCGCGCGCGGGCGCGCACGCCTGCCGACGCGCCGGTGGTCGGTGCACCTGCGCTCGACGGGCGCCGCGCCTCGACCGGGTCAGCCCGCACCCAGCACCCAGCCCTCGGCCTCGAGGCGGGAACGCCACAGCGCGGCGTACGGCCCGTCCTGCGCGAGCAGCTGCGCGTGCGTGCCCCGCTGGGCGACGCGGCCGTCGGCGAGCACGACGATCTGGTCGGCGCCCGCGATCGTCGGCAGCCGGTGGGCGAGGACGAGGACCGTGCGCCTGCCCCGCAGCCCGTCGATCGTGGTGGTGACGACGTGCTCGTTGACCGGGTCGAGCGCGGCGGTCGCCTCGTCGAGCAGGAGGATCTCCGCGGGCTTGAGCAGCGCGCGTGCGACGGCGACGCGCTGCCGCTCCCCGCCCGAGAGCCGCACCCCACCCTCGCCGACCTCGCTGTCCCACCCCTCGGGCAGGCGGGCGACGATCTCGTCGACGCCGGAGCAACGCGCCACGTCGCCGAGCTCGGCGTCGGTGGCGGCAAGGTTCCCGATGAGCACGTTCTCCCGCAGCGTGCCCTCGAGGAGGTAGACGTCCTGGAGGACGGCGGTCAGGTCGGCGGCGAGGCCGCTGCTCGAGCGGTCCCGCACGTCGACCCCGCCGACGAGGACCCGCCCGGCGTCGACGTCGCGCTCGCGGGCGACGAGCCTGAGCAGCGTCGTCTTGCCCGCCCCGGAGGCGCCGACGACCGCCGTCGTCGTGCCGGGCCCGACACGCAGCGAGACATCGGTGAGCACGGGTCGGCCCGGCTCGTAGGCGAACGTCACGCCGTCGAGCTCGACCGCGCCGCCGCGCCCGTCGACGGGGTCTGCCGGTTCGGGCAGCGTCGGCGCGCCGAGCACCGCGCCGAGCCGGTCGATCGCCCGGCCGGTCGAGCGCACACCGCTGCGGTAGGCGCCGATCTCGTTGATCGGCTCGACGAACCGGGACACGAGGGCGAACGTCGCCACCATCTCGACCGGGTCCAGCGTCCCCCGGAGCGCGAGCGCGACCAGGGCCAGGACGACGAGGCTGAACGCCGTCTGCGCCGCCAGCCCGTTGAGCCCGAGGGCGACGACGGAGGACCACAGTCCCTGCCGCGCCCTGCCCTCGTGGTCGGCGAGCGCGCGCCCGAGCGGCTCGTACCGGGCCGAGGCGCCCGACGCCCGGATCGCCCCCTGGCAGCGGGCGAACTCGACGATGCGGTCGTCGACCTCGACGACGGCGCGGTGCTGGGCCTCGTCGCCCCGGCTCCCGAGCGCGGTGGCCGCCCGGGCGACGACGAGGACGCCCGCGCCGAGGAGGAGTGCGATCAGGCCGAGGCGGACGTCGATCAGGAGGAGGCCGGCGGCGACGGTCGTGGCCGAGGTGGTCAGGGTGACGAGCGGGGTGAGGAGGTAGCCCGGCGAGCCCCCGACCGTGAGCACGCCGCGGGAGAGCAGCTCGGACAGCTCGCCCGTACGGCCGGTGAACCAGCCGACCGGGAGCCGGGCGAGGTGGTCGCCGACGCGCAGGTGCAGGGTGCGCATGGCCGCGACGGCAAGCCGGAAGCCGCCCATGGCCTGCGCGTAGCCGACGACACCGGTGACGAGCACGCTCATGCCGAGCACGAGGAGCCAGGTCCAGGCGCTGCCGGTCTCCCCGGCGGCGAGTGCGCGGGCGACGGGGACGACGAGCACCATCGTCACCCCCTGGGCGAGGCCGTGGACGGCGGCAAGCACCGTGACCCGGCGCAGGGTGCGCCGGTCGGCCGGCTCGAGGACGGCGGCAAGGCCGCGGAACACGTTCATCGCGCGCCCTCCGGAGCCGTGCCGGCCACCTGTGGGGAGGCGTGCCCCTGCGCGGAGGCGGGCCCGCGCGCAGTACCGGACCCGCCCTCGGTACCGGCTCCGCTCTCGGTGCCGGCGGCGCCCGCGGTGCCCGCACCGCGCGCCGAGTGGCGGGCGGGACCGGCGGCCCACATCCGCGCGTACGTGCCGTCGGCGGCGAGGAGCTCGGGGTGGGTGCCGCGCTCGACGACCCGGCCGCCGTCGAGCACCACGATCTGGTCGGCCGCGACCACGGTCTCGAGGCGGTGGGCGATGACCACGACGGTCCGGCCGCGGAGCAGCTCGCCGAGGGCACGCTGGATGTCGGCCTCGGCGGTGGGATCGGCGTAGGCCGTCGCCTCGTCGAGCAGGACGACGCCCGGGTCGCCCAGCAGCGCGCGGGCGATGGCGACCCGCTGCTCCTGGCCGCCCGAGAGCTGGGCGTCCGTCCCGATCACCGAGTCGAACCCCCGTGGCAGGGCGTCGATCTCGTCGGCGACACGTGCGGCGACCGCCGCGGCACGGACCTCGGCGTCCGAGGCGCCGGGTCGGGGCAGTCGGATGTTGTCGGCGATGCTGACGGCGACCAGCTGGGGGTCCTGCAGGACGAGCCCGACGGTGCGGGCGACGCCGGCGGAGCCGATCTCGCGCAGGTCCACCCCGCCGAGGAGCACCCGGCCGGCATCCGGGTCGTGGAAGCGCGCGACGAGGCCGGCGAGCGTGGACTTGCCTGCACCGGAGGGGCCGACGAGCGCGGTGAGCGTGCCCGCCGGCAGCTCGAGGTCGATGGCTTCGAGCACGGGGCGGTCCGGCTCGTACCCGAAGGACACGCCCTCGAGCCGCAGGTCCGTCCCGTCCGGGTCGAGGGGGTGGTCGGGCTCGCCCAGTGCGGGCTCGTCGAGCAGCGCGACGAGGGCAAGGCTCGCGGCCTCGGCCTCGCGGCGGGACTGGGCGGCGGCGGAGACCGCCACGAAGGCGGGCGGGACGGTGGCCGCGACGAGGGCCGCCGTGACGGCCTCGACCGGGCCGGTCCACCCCGCGGAGACCGCCCAGCTCCCGGCAGCCAGCATCACCAGGAGGACCGTGGGCGCGCTGAGCACCACGGAGACCAGGGCGCTGCGCCGTGTCATGGGGCCGACCCAGGAGGCGTAGCCGTCCCCGAAGTCGGTCGCCGCGCGCCGGTAGCGCTCGTGGGCGACCCCCGCCCGGCCGTACATCTTGACGACGGCGATGCCGCCCACGAGCTCGACGACCGCCGCGCTGAGCCGCAGCATCCCCTGTCCCATCGCGGCCAGGTCGTCGCCCAGCCCGCGCATGGCGGCCGCCTGGACCGCGAGGTGGACCGGGACGACGAAGGCGGCGACGAGGGCCAGGCGCCAGTCGAGGACGGCGACGTAGGCCAACGCGGCGAGCGGGGTCGCGACCGCAGCCGTCTGCTCGACCGCGCCGTGCGCGACCTGCGAGTGCAGCGCCCCCACGTCGTCCTGCAGGTGCGAGCGCACGACCCCGGAGGCGCGGCGCCCGAACCAGCCGAGCGGCAACGTGGCCAGTCGGGCCGTGAGGTCACGCCGCAGCCCCGCCTGGAGATGCAGGTCGGCGACGTGCGCGACACCGTAGGCGACCTGCCCGGCGACGGCCCGGACGAGGAGACCGACGACGGCCACGAGTACCCAGGTCCCGGCGTCGGCCCGGCCGCCGGCTCCGGCGAGCATGCCGCGGGCGAGCTCGGCGACGGCGACGTAGGGGGCGACGGTCGCGACGGAGGCCAGGACCTGCAGCGCCCGCGCGGCGAGCAGCCGGCCGCGGACGGGCGCGACCAGCCGGGCCAGCGCGTCGGCGCCGGGCGAGGGCGCGCTCATCGCGTGCGCCCCACGCGCGCCGCGATGCCGTCGAGCACGAGGTCCAGCCGCAGGAGGAACCACTCGCGCGGCTCGAGGTCGAACGCCGCCTCCGCCTCGTCCCGCGCCCGCTGCACCCGCTCGCGCGTCTGCGGATCGCGCCCGGCGAGGTCGGCCTCCCACCCCCGCGTCACCGCGGCCACGAGCGCCCCCTGCTCGCTCTCGGGGAGCCCGGCGAGCTCGTCGGCGCCCCGGCGGTCGGTCGCGGCGAGGTCGAACACGAGGTCCGCGGCGAGGGTGGCGTCGGCGGCGTCGAAGCCCGCGACGACGAGCGCGTCGAGGACGTCCGCCCACAGCCGCACGAAGCCCGAGGGGAACGCGCCGCCGGCGACGGCGGCGGCCGAGCCCGGGTGCGCCGCCCAGACCGACCAGGTCTCGAGCGCATAGGTGCGCAGGAACTGCCGCCAGTCGCCGTCGGGGGCGGGCCACGTCCGGTCGCCGAAGGCGATCTCCAGGCCTGCCGCCATGAGCCCGCGACGGTTCTCGACGTGCCGGTACAGGGTCGTCTCCGCGACGTCGAGCCGGCGCGCGACCTCCGCGAACGTCGCCCGGTCGAAGCCGATCTCGACGACGGCGCGGCCGATCGCGTCGGCGTCGACGCTCGGGGGCCTGCCGACCGGGCGCGCCGGCCGGCCCGCGGTGCCACCGCGGCGCCGACCGCCGCGACGCACCGGGCGCCGGGAGGTCACGACCCGGAGCCGCCGAGCTCCTCGAGCATCGGCGTGAGGAGGTCGAGCAGGTAGCCGCGCAGGCCGATCGGCTCCGGCCCGGTGAGCGCCGTCGCCTGGGCGAGGTCGATCTCGTGGTAGTTGCCGGACTGCACCGACGGCAGGGAGTCGAACCCCGGCAGCTCCTCGACGACGTGGCTCGAGGCGTTCCACAGCAGCAGGAGGTCGGCGTCGAGGTCCGGGACGCGCTCGAGCGAGATCTCGTTGTTGCTCACGACCCCGTCGACGTCCTGGTGCTGCCCCGGCTCGAGCCCGGCGAGCTGGAGCAGGAGGGCGTTGCCGGAGGTGAGGTTGTCGTCCGCGAGCGCCATGTACTGGTACGTCATCCCGACCGTGCCCGTCGAGTCGCCGAGCTCCGCGTACTCCGCCTCGATCTCGGTGACCAGGGTCTCGGCCTCGTCGACCAGTCCCAGTGCGTCGCCGACGGTGGTCAGCGAGTCCTGCCACGAGGGCACGACCTCCTCGCTGTCCGTGGTCACGACCGGGGCGACGGACTCCAACCGTTCGGTGAGCTCGGGATCGGTCAGCTGCCAGTTGCCGGCGAGGATGACGTCCGGGTCGAGCTCGGCGACGGCCTCCGGCGAGATCGTGTAGGCGGCGTCCTGGAGGTCGGCGTCGATGAGCGGGCCGATGTCCTCCTCGAGCCACGGGTAGCTCGACGTCTCGCCGGCCACGCCGACGGGCTCCACGCCGAGCGAGACGGCCATGCTGGCCTGCTGGACGTTGAGCACCACCACGCGCTCGGGGTCCGCCGGGACCTCGACGTCGCCGAGGCTCGTCGCCACCGTCCGCGTGCCGCCCTCCGACACCCCGTCCTCGGCCTCGTCGGCCGCGCCGGCCGTCGCGTCGCCGGACCCGCCGGCCTCGTCCGTCGACGCCTCGTCGGCGTCGGGCTCGCCCGACGTCGCCTCGGTCCCGCCCCCCGCCGGGTCCTCGGCCTCGGTCGGGTCGTCGTCGCCGCACGCGGCGAGCAGCCCCGTGACGAGCAGGAGGCCGGCCGCGCCGAGGGTGCGGTACCGGCGTGCGGGAGGGCAGGAGGTGGCTGTGCGCATGGGGGGGCGTCCTCGGGTGCTCGGGGGCGCGTGCGCCCACCATCGGATTATGAAAGGACACTAACAGTATTGCAGCAAGGCAAGCCTTACCTTGGTCATGATGTGAGATCGGCCGACGCGCGCGGTGCGGTGACCGCGTCCGGGGTCAGCGCGAGGAGGTCGGCGCTGCGGGGGCCGGTGGGCGCCAGCCCATCGCGGCGTCGGCCCCGCGGCCGAGCGCCCATGCCGGCGTGCGGCGCATGAGCGCGTTGCGCACCGCCTGTCGGCGGCCGTCGGTGAGGTGGGCCCCGATACGCGCCGAGGCGAGCGCGGCGCGGCCGAGCGCGCGGCACCGCGGGCGGCGCTCGGCGTCGTAGCCGGCCAGCGCGGGCGCGAGGGAGCCGCCGGCGGCCACGGGGTGCCCGACGAGCAGACCGACGCACAGGCCGTCCTCGAGCGCGGTCGCCGCGCCCTGCCCCATCGTGGGGAGGAAGCCGTGCGCCGCGTCGCCGATCATGACGACCCGACCCCGCACGTAGGTGGGCAGGCCGCCGGGGAGGTGGTGGACGTCGTGGCGCAGGACGTCCGCGGGCGCGGTGCGGTCGAGGAGGTCCGTGACCTCCTGCGCCCAGCCGGTCAGCCGGCGCCGGGCGGCGGCGAGCTCGTCGGCGAGCTCGGTGCACTCCGGCATCGCGACGTACCCGTACCAGTAGGTCTCGTCGGGGTGCACGGGCATCACCCCCACCTCGGCGCGCGAGCCCCAGAACTGGCGCAGCGTCGTCTCGTCGGCCGCCCGGGGGATGATCGCCCGCCAGCTCGAGAACCCGCTGTAGACCGCCCGGGCGTCCGGGAACAGCGCCGCGCGCACCGCGCTGTGCATCCCGTCCGCGCCGACCACGAGGTCCGCCTCGCGCCCCGCGACGACGGCGCGCTCCCCGTCGGGGTCGCCCGCCTCGAGGTCCGTCACCCGGGTGCCGGCCACGACCTCCACGCCGGAGTCGGCCGCGCGCCGGGCGAGCGCCCCGTGCAGGCGCCGCCGGTGCACCCCGACCAGCCCGACCGCCTCGCGCGTGGCCGGCGCGTCGGGGATGGTGAGGATCGGGTGTCCGTCCGAGGTCCAGGTCCCCGCGGCCCGGGTCGGGAACCCGAGGCCGGCGACGGCGCCCGGGCCGATGCCGAGCCCGCCGAGGGCGGCGACGGCGTTGCGGGACAGGGCGACGCCCGCGCCGACCTCGCGCGGCTCGTCGCTGCGTTCGAGGACGGTGACCCGCCACCCCTGGTCGGCCAGGGAGATCGCCGCGGCGAGGCCGGCGATGCCGGCCCCCACGACGATCGCGGTCCCCGCCCGCTCAGCCACGGTCGCCGCCCTTCGCCCGCGCCACGAGCGCGGTCGCCACGGCCGCGACCCCCTCGCGGCGACCCGTGAACCCGAGTCCGTCGGTCGTCGTCGCGGACAGCGAGACCGGGGCGCCGAGCGCCGCGGTCATGGCCGCCTCGGCCTCCGCGCGCCGCGGGCCGACCCGCGGGAACGCGCCGACGACCTGGACGGCGACGTTGCCGACCACCCAGCCGGCCGCGCGCACGCGGGCGGACATCTCGGTGAGCAGGTCGGCGCCGGAGGCGCCCTTCCACCGCGGGTCGCTCGTGCCGATCTGGGTGCCGAGGTCGGCCATGCCGGCGGCGGACAGGAGGGCGTCGCACGCGGCGTGGGCGGCGACGTCGGCGTCCGAGTGGCCCGCCAGGCCGACCACCCCGGGCCAGTGCAGGCACGCGAGCATCATGGGGCGCCCCGGGTCGTCGGACACGGCGTGCACGTCGGTCCCGATGCCGGTGCGGGGCAGCTCCATGCCCGCGACGCTACCCGGCGGTCAGGCGCGGTCGGCGAGCACGAGGCTCGCGACCCGCAGGTCCCACGCGGTCGTCACCTTGAGCGCCGCCGTCGACCCCGGGACGAGCACCACCTCGCCGCCGAGCGCCTCGACGAGACCGGCGTCGTCGGAGGCGGCGAGCGACTCGTCGGCCGCCCGGTGCGAGCCCTGGGCGTGCGCCTCCCGCAGGACGCGCGCCGAGAAGCCCTGGGGGGTCTGCACGCCGCGCAGCTCGGAGCGGTCGACGGTCGCGTCGACGGGCTCGACGCCGTCGGGCAGCGCCGGACGCACGCGCTTGAGGGTGTCCGTCACCGGCAGTGCGGGCACGACGGCGCCGTGGCCGCCCCGCACGGCGTCGACGACGGCGCGGACCTGCTCGGGCGGCGTGAGGCAGCGGGCGGCGTCGTGCACGAGGACGACGTCGTCGTCGGCCGGGGCGGCGAGCGACTCGAGCGCACCCAGGCCCGCGACGACGGACCCCTGCCGCGTCGCCCCGCCGGGGGTGACGGCGCGCGCGCCGGCGAACCCCTCGGCCGCGAGCACGGCGGACGCCAGGGCGCGGACCTCGTCGAGCCGGTCGGCCGGGGCCACGACGACGACGGCGTCGAGGACGCGCGCACGGGCGAGCCCCCGCAGGGCGTGGGTGAGCAGCGGCTCGCCGTCGAGCTCGACGAGCGCCTTGGGGCCGCGCGCGCCGAGCCGGGTACCCGATCCGGCCGCGACGAGGACGCAGTGCGCGCGGGTCACGGCCGTCTCGGCGGTCAGGAGGCCGGCGCGTCGGCGGCGGCGGCCTCGGACTGCGCGGCCTCGGCCGCCGCGGCCCCGGAGGCGAGCACCTCGTCGAGCAGGCCCTCGGCCTCCTCCTCGGTGACGTCCTTCGCGAGCGCGAGCTCGGAGGAGAGGATCTGCCGGGCCTTGGCGAGCATGCGCTTCTCGCCGGCGGACAGGCCGCGGTCGGTGTCCCGGCGGGAGAGGTCGCGGACGACCTCGGCGACCTTGTTGATGTCGCCCGACGCGATCTTCTCGACGTTGGCCTTGTACCGGCGCGACCAGTTGGTCGGCTCCTCCGTGTGCGGGGCGCGCAGGACCTCCAGCACGCGCTCGAGCCCCTCCTCGCCCACGACGTCGCGGACGCCGACGAGGTCGACGTTCTCCGCGGGGACCTGGATGCTCAGGTCGCCCTGCGCGACCCGGAGGTGGAGGTAGGTCTTCTCCTCGCCCTTGATCTTCCGGGTCGTGATGTCCTCGATGAGGGCGGCTCCGTGATGCGGGTAGACCACTGTCTCGCCCACTGCGAACGTCATGTGTGAAGTGCTCCCTCAGGCTTGGCGACGGATCATTCTAACACGGTGAAACGGCGTGATTCCGCGCCTCGTGGCGGACGTCCCACGGCGTGGGCGCAGCCGTTCGGGACTCGCGTCCCCGCAGGTCTAGTACCCTCGGCGAAGGTCCCACCTCGGCGTAGAAGGAGCACGACCATGTCCGTTGTCCGGCGCATGACCCAGGCGGGTCTCGTCGTCTCCTCCGCCGCGCTGCTCTCGTCGTGCATGCTCGCCGCCGACGTGACGACGCTCAACCAGTACGCGCCGTCGGACGGGACCCGCGTCCAGGTCGGCGACCGGGTCTCGGTGGAGAACCTCATGGTCCTCACCGAGGGTGAGGGCGAGGTCGGGCACGTCGTCGGGACGATCGTCAACGGCTCGTCCGAGCCGGCGACCGTGCTCATCGACGTCGGCGAGACCGGTGCGCCCGCCCCCTTCGAGGTGCCGGCGGACAGCCACATCTCGCTGCACGAGGCGAACGTGACGGTCGAGTCCGTGGGCGCCGCGCCCGGCGCGACCCTCGGCACGGCGGTCCAGGGTCCCGACGGCTTCTCCGATGTCCTCAGCATCCCGGTCCTCGACGGGACGCTCGCCGAGTACTCGGAGTTCCTCGAGCAGGCCGACTCCCCCGAGTCCTCCTCCTGACCGACCGGGAGCTCGGCTCCCGACCGGCCGGAGCGACGGCCCCGGTCAGTCCGCGTCGGTGACGAGCTTGTAGCCGAGCCCGCGCACGGTGTGCAGCATCTGCGGGTGCGCCGGGTCGAGCTCGATCTTCCCGCGCACGCGCTTGACGTGGACGTCGAGCGTCTTCGTGTCCCCGTGGTAGTTCGGGCCCCAGATGCGGTCGATGAGCTGGCCGCGCGTGAGCACCCGGTCGGGGTTGCGCAGGAACAGCTCGAGCAGCTCGAACTCGCGCAGCGGCATCGCGACCGACTCGCCGTCGACGGTGAGCTCGTGCCGGTCGACGTCCATCCGGACCCGTCCGACGGTGAGCACCGACGACTCCCCCTCCTCGACGGCGGGGCCGCGCCGCAGCACGGCGCGGACGCGGGCGACGAGCTCGCGGTAGGAGTAGGGCTTGGTCACGTAGTCGTCGGCGCCGAGCTCGAGGCCGACCACCTTGTCGATCTCCGAGTCCTTCGCGGTGAGCATGATGACCGGCACCTGCGAGCGCTGGCGCAGCTGACGGCACACCTCGGTGCCGGACAGCCCGGGCAGCATGAGGTCGAGGAGCACGAGGTCCGCGCCGTGGCGGTCGAACGCGGCCACCGCCGCCGTCCCGTCGCCGACGGCCTCCACGGTGAAGCCGTCACGCTCGAGCTTGAACGTGAGAGTCTCGCGGTAGGTCTGCTCGTCCTCGACCAGCAGGATCTTCGTCATCAACGCTCCTCGTGTGGTGGCACGGTCTCGGGGTCGACGCCTGCGGCGCCGGCCCCGTCGGTCGGTGAGGGGGTGGGCCCGGGCTCCTGGGCCTCGGGCAGGACGAGGGTGAACGTCGAGCCGCGCCCCTCGGTGGACCACAGCTCGGCCCGGCCGCCGTGGTCGGCGGCCACGTGCTTGACGATACTCAGGCCGAGTCCCGATCCCCCGGTCTCGCGGGAGCGGGCCAGGTCGCCGCGGTAGAACCGCTCGAAGACGCGGTCGCGGGCGTCCGCGGGGATGCCCGCCCCCTGGTCGACGACGGCGATCCGGATGAGCCCGCCCGAGCGGGAGACCCCGACCGAGGCCGTCGACCCGGCCGGCGAGTACCGCACGGCGTTGTCGAGCAGGTTCCGCACGGCCGTCGTCAGCATGCCCTGGTCGCCGTACAGGCGCAGACCCTCGGTGCCGCCCGAGCGGATGGTCACCTCGCGCGCCTCCGCCTCGACGCGGACCCGGTCCACGGCCTCGGCGACCACCTCGTCGACCTCGACGACGACCGGGTCGACGAGCGCGTCCGGCTCCTGCAGGCGCGAGAGGTCGATGATGTCCTGCACGAGCTCGGCCAGGCGGTGCGACTCGGTCTCCATCTTCGCGGCGAAGTGGCGCACGCTGTCGGGCTCGTCGGCGACGTCGTCCATCGTCTCCGCGAGGAGCGCGATCGCGCCGACCGGCGTCTTCAGCTCGTGCGAGACGTTGGCGACGAAGTCCCGGCGCATGTCCTCCACCCGCCGGGCGCGGGTCCGGTCCTCGGCGAGCAGCAGCACGCGGTCGTCCTTCAGGGCGGCGACACGGACCTGGAGGTGGACGGTCCCGGCACCGTCGACCGGTCCGCGCGGCAGCGCGAGCTCGACGTCCCGGATCTGACCGTCGCGCCGCAGCCGGGCCACCATGTCGGCGAGCGGGGCGTGGGCGAGGCGGTCGTGCCGCACGAGGCCGAACCCGTAGGCGGCCGACGAGGCTCGCACGACGTCGTCGTCGGCGTCGAGGACGACGATCGACTGCGGGAGGACCGTGAGGACCGAGATGACGTCCTCCTCGAGGCCCGCCGTACCGGCGGACGCGTCGAGCTCGGAGGCGCGCGCCCGGTCGGACGCGCGCAGGGCGAGGCCCGCCCCGAGCCCGGCGAGAAGGCCGAGCAGAGCGACCACCCACAGCTGCCAGGAGTCGTGCACACGTCGAGATTAGGCCGTGTTCGGACCGTTCACCGACCGACCCCCACCGGGACGCCGCCCTGCTACCGGCTGTCCACCGGGAGTTCACCGGGGGCGTCTTGGCTACCCTTGGACCGTGCGGCCGCGACGCGGCCACCATCACGAACGCGGCGGAGGCCAACTGATGCGCAAGATCTTCACGCACGACCTGGAGCAGCTCCAGGACAACCTGGTGCGGCTCGCCGAGGCGACCAACCAGGCGATGACCAAGGCGGCCGAGGCGCTGCGGACCGCGAACCTCCAGCTCGCCGAGCAGGTGATCGACGCCGACGACCGGATCGACGAGCTCGACCGTCAGCTCAACGAGCAGGCCATCGCGCTGCTCGCCCTGCAGGCCCCCGTCTCGCGCGACCTGCGCCAGGTGATCTCCGCGCTGCGGCTGTCCGGGACGATCGAGCGCATGGGCGACCTCGCCCAGCACGTCGCCTTCGTCGCCCGCGGTCGGTTCCCCGACCAGGTGGTCGGCGGCGCCGGCCACGAGCTCCTCGTGCAGATGGCCGACGAGGCCGTCCGCGTCTCCCAGGACGTCGTCGAGCTCGTCCGCGGCGCGGACCTCGACAAGGCGCGCGAGCTCGAGGACAAGGACCACATCCTCGACAACCTGCACCTGCGGACCTTCGAGACCGTCCTCGACGACTCCATCGAGCTCACCCGCCAGGAGATCGTCGACGTCATCCTGCTCGGCCGCTACCTCGAGCGCTTCGGCGACCACGGCGTCTCGGCCGCCCAGCGCATCAACTACCTCGTCACCGGCACGACCAACACGGAGACCTCGGGTACCGACGCCGGCACGCCCTCGCTCGTCACCGAGGACCCCGCCTCCGGCGGCCTCTGACCTGCGCGGCGGCGCGGACGCGCCGTACGCGGGCCGACCGACGACGACGGCGCCGCTCCCCTCGGGGGAGCGGCGCCGTCGTCGTCGGTCCGAGCGGCAGAGGCCGGGGCTACCTTCCCTGGTTGGCGACGGCCTCGATGGCCGCGGCCGCGGCCTCGGGGTCGAGGTAGGTGCCGCCGGGCGTCAGGGGCCTGAGGTCCTCGTCGAGCTCGTAGAGCAGCGGGATACCGGTGGGCACGTTGAGGCCGGAGATGGTCGCGTCGTCGATGCCGTCGAGATGCTTGATGATCGCGCGCAGCGAGTTGCCGTGGGCCGCGACGAGCACGGTCTTCCCGGCCCTGAGGTCGGGGACGATCTCGTCCTCCCAGTACGGGAGCGCGCGCTCGAGGACGTCCTTGAGGCACTCCGAGACCGGGATCGGCTCACCGGCGTAGCGCGGGTCGGCGTCCTGGCTGAACTCGGAGCCCAGCTCGATCGGGGGCGGCGGCACGTCGTAGGAGCGGCGCCACTGCATGAACTGCTCCTCCCCGTACTCGTCGCGGATCTCCTTCTTGTTCTTGCCCTGGAGCGCGCCGTAGTGGCGCTCGTTGAGACGCCAGTGCCGCTTGACGGGGATCCAGTGCAGGTCCGCGGCGTCGAGCGTGAGGTTGGCGGTCATGATCGCGCGGCGCAGCAGCGAGGTGTGCAGGACGTCGGGTCGCACGCCCGCGTCCGTGAGCAGCGCACCGCCCCGGCGGGCCTCCTCGACGCCCTTCTCCGAGAGCGGGACGTCCACCCAGCCGGTGAAGAGATTCTTCGCGTTCCATTCGCTCTCGCCGTGACGGAGCAGCACAAGTCGGTAGCTCATGCCGTCATCCTTCCACCTCCGGGCGTCGGCGACGCGACCGCCCGGCGGGCATGGAACGGACCGCGGACCTTCCGGTCCGCGGGCCGCCTGCCGCCGGTCGATCAGCGGTTGTTGTACTGCTCCACGATCTCGGCCTTGATGCGACCGCGGTCGCTGACCTCGATGTTGTTCTCGCGCGCCCACTCGCGGATCGCCTGGGCCTCCGAGCTGCTGGTGCTGCGCGAGCGACGGCCGGCGGCCGGACGCGAACCACCGGTGCGGCGCTGGCCGCGCACGGGACGCGCACCGGCGACCCACGGCGCGAACGACTCGCGCAGCTTGGCCGCATTCGCGTCCGAGAGGTCGATCTCGAAACGCTCGCCGTCGAGAGCAAAGGTCACCGTGCTGTCAGCCGGCGAACCATCGATGTCGTCGATGAGCTTGGTAATGGTCTGTCGTACCATGTTGACCCTCCCCGGGTATGAAGACCGACAACTGTTCGTTCATCGGCTGCGCATACCTTATGAGTCATTCACGCGTCTTGTCACGCCGATACGGCGGGCATTGTTGTTCGGCGCCATTTTTATGAGACCGCACACATCGATCGCGACAAGGTGTCCCGAAGTTTCGGGGCGACGATCGGCAGATATTCCGCCGAATCCATTCGACGCGCGCCCCATTCATCACGGGTCGCGGGTATTGCCGCAGGCGTGAATCAGCGCGCGGTGGTCCCGTCGGGATGCTCGGCACCGGCGGCGTCGGACGCGCCGACCGGCGGGGCGTCCGCGCCCGACCCGGTCCCGCCGACGTCCTGGCCGTCCTCGGCTGCACCCGTGCGCGCCGCGGGCGCTGCGGGCCGTCCTGCCGAGGAGGCGTCGTCGGCCGCCGTCGCGCCGGCCACGGTGGAGCGTCCGGGCGGGAGCGGGGCGAGGTCGAGCTCGGGGTGCTCGGCGCGGAACTTCCGCTCCGCGTCCCGCTCGGCGCGGTCAGCGCCGAGAAATGCCCGCACGATGACCACGAGGATGAGGAGCAGCCCGATCGGGGGAACGAGTGCGATCACGTAGTCCATCACTTCTCCAGGGTAGTGCGCGGGCGGCGACGGAGGGAAACGGTCCTCCGCCGCCGAGTGCGGCGGCCGCGGAACGGACTCGCGCGAAACCACGATGCCGCGCGCCCGGCGGAACATCGGCCGCTCGGCGACCGAAGGACAATCTTTCGGCGCGACGGGGCCATCACGGTGCCGCACCCCGCGGGCGCACCGCTCCAAAAGGAACGGTCTGCGCCGTGCCGACGATGGTCGGACCTCGGCGTGAGAACACCGGGTGTTCGACGTCGCGATGACGCCGGTGGAGCCGCCTAAGGGAATCGAACCCTTGACCTATTCATTACGAGTGAATCGCTCTGCCGACTGAGCTAAGGCGGCCTGCTGCCCGTGAGCAGCGCCGTCCATGTTAGCGGCCCGGGCGTGCGGTCGAGAACCGGTCGGACGCGCCATGCGTCACACCGGGCACGTCGCCATCGGGGCCCGGGCATGCGGGACGGGCGCCGACCGAGGTCGACGCCCGTCCCTGGGACCCGCTCCCCAGCGTGGTCCCCTCATCCCCGATCTGGTCAGCAGGAGAGCTCGTCCTCGGGGGCCGTGCCCTCGAGGAAGAACTCGTCGACGGCGCCCTGGACGCAGTCGTTGGAACGCCCGTAGGCGGTGTGCCCCTCGCCCTCGTAGCTGACGAGGACGCCCTCGTCGAGCTGGTCGGCCAGGCCGACGGCCCACTCGTACGGCGTCGCCGGGTCGCCCGTGGTGCCGATGACGACGATCGGGCCGGAACCCTCAGCCGTGACCGGCCCGGGCTCGCGCTCGGACTGGTAGGGGAAGTTGAGGCACAGGCGGTCGTTGGTCCCGCCGAAGAACTGGCCGAACGAGGGGGCCACCTCCTCGAGCTGGGCGAGCTGCTCGTCGAGCTCGGCCTCCGAGAGCTCCTCGGCCGGGTAGTCGAGGCAGTTGATCGCCCAGTTGGCCTCGGTCGAGTTGTCCGCGAACGAGCCGTCCGAGTTGCGCGTGTTGTAGATGTCGGCGAACTGCAGGAGCATCGTGCCCTCGCCGAGGTTGATGGCCTCCTGGAGTGCCGCGGTGAGCATCGGCCAGCTGGACTCGTCGTACATCGGCGTGATGATGCCGGTGAACGCGAGCGACTGTGTGAGCGGTCGGTCGGAGTCGCTCGTCGGCAGGGGGTTCGCCTCCGCCGACTCGAGCAGCTCGACGATCTGGTCCGCGCCGTCGTCGACCGAGCCCGACAGCGGGCACAGCGGGCCGGACTGGCAGTCCTCGATGTAGGCGCGCAGGGCTCCCTCGAAGCCGCCGGCCTGGCCGAGCGTGACGTCGAAGCCGTTCGAGGTGGGGTCGAGCGCGCCGTCGAGGACCATGCGGCCCACGTTCTCGGGGAACAGGTCGGCGTAGGTCGAGCCGAGGAACGTGCCGTAGGAGAAGCCGAGGTAGTCGAGCTGGGTCTCGCCGAGCGCCGCGCGGATGATGTCCATGTCGCGGGCGGCGGACTCGGTGTCGACGTTGCCGGCGAGCTCGCCGGACTCGGCCGCGCAGCCCTCACCGATGAGCTGCGCGTCGGCGTCCCACTCGGCGTCGCCCTCGGGGGTGTCCGGGTAGTCGGCCGAGATGACGCGGTCGAGCTCGGCGTCGTCCACGCAGTCGATCTGCGTGGAGTTCTGCACGCCGCGCGGGTCGAAGCCGATGATGTCGTAGGCCTCGGTGACCTCCGGGGAGATCGTCTGCGTCGCGAACTCGAGGAACTCGACGCCGGACCCGCCGGGCCCGCCGGGGTTGATGAGCATCGAGCCGACGGCCTCGCCGCCCGAGGCGGGCAGCCGGTTGACCGCCAGCGTGATGGTCTCGCCGTCGGGGGCGTCGTAGTCGAGGGGCACCTCGATGTCCGCGCACTCGAAGCCGCCGCAGTCGGTCCAGCTGACGTCCTGCTCGTAGTAGGTCTCGAGGCCCTCGGGCGCGGGGGGCATCTCGCCCTCGCCGCTCTGGGGCTGGCTGCCCGCCGACGAGCCCGAGCCCGAGCCGCTCTCCGACCCGGTCTCGCCGCCGGTGCCCGGGTCGGCGGTCGGGGTCTCGGCCTCCCCGCTGCCGCAGGCGGTGAGGACGAGCGCTGCGGCGGCGAGCGCGGGCACGATTCTGGTCAACCTCGGCATACGGCCCAACCTAAGGCACGTGGAGCCCCACGTGGGGTGCCTGTGGGCGGGGAGCCCTCCCCCGGCCACCTGGGCATCCACACCCGGAGCGGGCCTCGGTCAGACCCGCGTGAGGTCCGTCCCGGACCAGAGCTCGACCATGAGGGCCTCGGTCGCGAGCAGCGGCGGCACGTTGAGCGTGAGCCGGGTGCGGGCGGTGGAGACGGCGTCGAGGCGGCGCAGCGTCGTCTCTGCGGTCGAGCCGCTCGCGAGCGCGGCCACGGTGTCCGCGGCGGACGTGTTGACGAGGTCGACGGTCGAGCCGAGCTGGCGCAGCAGCACGTCGCGGTAGAGGGACATGAGCGAGAGCAGCGAACCGTCGAGGACGTCCCGCTGGGCGCGCGTCGTCCGGCGCTTCTGCTCCTCCTCGAGCTGGCGGACCTGGGCCCGCAGGGCCGGCGGGAGACGGCCGCCCTCCTCGGCGCCGAGGGTGCGCAGCAGCTCGGCACGCTCGGCGGCGTTGCGGTCCTCGCTCCCGGCGGCTGCGTCCGCCGCGGCGATCTCGACGAGGCGGGCCGCCGCGAGCACGGCGTCGCCGACCGAGCGCAGCTCGAGCGGGACCCGGAGCAGCTCGCGTCGCCGCTCACGGGCGTCCTCGTGCAGGGCGAGACGGCGGGCGAGCCCGATGTGGGACTGGGCGGCGTAGGCGGCCTCGAGCGCGATCTCCGGGTCGGCGCCGTCGCGGCGGACGAGCAGGTCGGCGACGGCGCGGGGGGCGGGGATGCGCAGGTGGATCGAGCGGCAGCGCGAGCGGATCGTCGTCACGACGTCGCGCGGGCTCGGTGCGCACAGCAGCCAGACGGTGCGCGGCGGCGGCTCCTCGATGGACTTGAGCAGGAGGTTCGACGTCCGTTCGACCATGCGGTCGGCGTCCTCGACGATGACGACCCGCCACGGCGAGGACCCGGGGGCACGCTGGGCGAGGGTGACGAGCTCGCGGACCTCGTCGATCGAGATCGTCACCTTCTCGGTCGCGAGCACGGTGACGTCGGCGTGGGTGCCGGCGAGCGCCGTCGTGCAGGCGGCGCACTCGCCGCACCCGGGCTCGCCGTCGGACGTGCACATGAGCGCCGCCGCGAAGGCGCGCGCGGCGACGGAGCGCCCCGACCCCGGGGGGCCCGTGACGAGCCAGGCGTGGGTCATCCCGGCGAGCGCGGAGTCCTCGCCGCCGCGCGCCGCGCGGGCCGCCGCACCCAGCGTCCCCACCACCTGGTCCTGGCCGACGAGGCCGTCCCACACGCTCATGCCGTCGCCTCCCCACCGACGTCGACGAGGTCGGCGAGCGCGGCCCGGACCCGGGCGTGCACCTCGCCCGGGGTGCCGAGGGCGTCGACGACGCGGACCCGCCCCGGTTCGGCTGCCGCGAGCCGGAGGAACTGCTCGCGCACGCGCGCGTGGAAGGCGTCGCCCGCACGCTCGAGGCGGTCCGGGTCGCCGGTGCGACGCCCGGCGGCGGCGGACGGGTCGAGGTCGAGCAGGATCGTGGCGTCGGGCGTCAGGCCGTCCGTCGCCCACGCCGACAGCTCGCGCACCTCGTCCGCCCCCAGGTCCCGGGCCACGCCCTGGTAGGCGACCGAGGAGTCGATGTACCGGTCGGTGACGACGACGGCCCCGCGCGCGAGCGCCGGGCGGACGAGCGTGGCGACGTGGTGGGCGCGGTCCGCCGCGTACAGCAGCGCCTCCGCCCGCGGGTCGACGTGCTCGCCGTGGAGGATGAGCCGGCGGATCTCGGCGCCGAGCGGGGTGCCACCGGGCTCGCGCGTCGCCACGGCCTCGCGCCCGGTCGCGGCGATCGCCTCGACGAGCCTGGCCTGCTGGGTGGACTTGCCCGCGCCGTCGCCGCCCTCGAGGGAGATGAGCAGTCCGCGGGGCGTGGTCACCGGGCCAGGGTAACGACGCGGGCGGACACGGGAGCGCCGGGCGCCGCGGGTGTGGACAGCCCGCCGCGGATGCACCCACCGCGGAACCGTCGGCCGCGCCGGACTCCGGACCCCGCGCGGACGCGGCGAGCCGCCGGGCGCGCCCCCGCGCCGGTCAGCTCGACTTCTTCGCCGCGGGCTTCGCCGTCGTCTTCTTCGCGGCGGGCTTCCTGGCGGCGGGCTTCTTCGCCGTCGACCGCTTGGCCGCGGGCTTCTTGGCGGGCCCCTTGGCGCGCTTCTCGGCGAGCAGGTCGTAGGCCCGCTCGTTCGTCAGCGTCTCGATGGGGTCGTCCTTGCGCAGCGTCGCGTTGGTCGTGCCGTCCGTGACATAGGGGCCGAACCGCCCGTCCTTGACCACGACCGGCTTCTCGGAGACCGGGTCCACACCCAGCTCCTTGAGGGGCGGCCGGGCGGTGGCCCCGCGGCGGCGCTTGGGCTGGGCATAGATCTCGAGCGCCTGCTCCAGCGTGATGCCGAAGATCTGGTCCTCGGTCTCGAGCGACCGCGAGTCGGTGCCCTTCTTGAGGTAGGGCCCGTAGCGCCCGTTCTGCGCGGTGATGTCGTCGCCGCTGGCGGGGTCCTGGCCCACCACGCGCGGGAGCGAGAGCAGCTTGAGCGCGTCGTCGATGGTGATCGTGGCGAGGTCCATGTCCTTGAACAGGGACGCCGTCCGCGGCTTGGGCTGGCCCGGCTTCTTCCGCCCGGACGGGGTGCGCTCGGGCTCGGGCAGCACCTCGGTGACGTAGGGGCCGAAGCGGCCGTTCTTCGCGATGATCGTGTGCCCGGAGCCGGGGTCCTCGCCGAGCTCGCGGCCGTCGTCGGCCTGGGCGTCGAGCAGCTCCTTCGCCCTGGCGACGGTGAGCTCGTCGGGGGCGACGTCGTCGGGGATGGACGCGCGGCGCCCGGTGGGGGCGGCGCCGTCAGCGCCGGGCGTCGCGTCGGCGGCCGGCGCCTCCTCGACGTAGGGGCCGTAGCGGCCGACCCGCACGGTGATGCCCTCGCCGATGTCGATCGAGTTGACGGCGCGGGCGTCGATGTCGCCGAGCCCCTCGACGAGCGCGCGCAGGCCCGGGTTGTCCTCGCGCCCGCGGTAGAAGCCCGCGAGCCAGTCGGTGCGGTCGAGCTCGCCGGAGGCGATCTTGTCGAGGTCGCCCTCCATCTCGGCGGTGAAGTCGTAGTCGACGAGGCGGGGCAGGTTCTCCTCGAGGAGGCGCACCACGGAGAACGCGAGCCAGCTGGCGACGAGCGCCTGGCCGCGGCGGGTGACGTAGCCGCGGTCGGTGATGACGCCGATCGTCGCGGCGTAGGTCGACGGGCGGCCGATGCCCCGCTCCTCGAGCGCCTTGACGAGCGAGGCCTCCGTGTAGCGCGGCGGCGGGGAGGTCTCGTGACCCGAGGCCTCGGACCCGACGACGTCGAGCAGGTCGCCGGAGGAGACGTCGGGCAGGCGGGTGTCGCCGTCGGAGTCGCCGTGGCGCTCGGCGTCGCGCCCCTCCTCGTAGGCGGCGAGGAACCCGCGCTCGGTGATGACGGTGCCGGAGACGGTGAGCAGCGCGCGCTCGGCCTCGGCGTCGGAGCCGGCGAGGTCGGCGGCGATCCGCAGGGTGGCGGTCGAGCCGGTCGCGTCGATCATCTGCGAGGCGACGGTGCGCTTCCAGATGAGCTCGTAGAGGCGGCGGGCCGAGGGGTCGAGCTGGCTCGCGACCTCGTCCGGGGTGCGCATCTGGTCGCCGGCGGGGCGGATCGCCTCGTGCGCCTCCTGCGCGCCCTTCGACCGGCTCGCGTAGAACCGCGGCTTGTCCGGGATGCTCGCCGGGCCGTACAGCTCGCTCGCCCGGCGCCGCGCCGCCCCGATCGCCTCCTGGGAGAGGTTCGTCGAGTCGGTCCGCATGTAGGTGATGAACCCGTTCTCGTAGAGCCCCTGGGCCACCCGCATCGTCTCGCGCGAGGCGAGCCGGAGCTTGCGGGAGGCCTCCTGCTGGAGCGTCGAGGTGGTGAACGGGGCCGCCGGCCGGCGGCGGTAGGGCTTGGTCTCCACGCCCTCGACGGCGGTGGTCGCCGTGCGCAGGGCGGTCGCCACGGTGGTCGCGGAGGTCTCGTCGAGCACGACGACGTCGCGCGCCCGCTCGGTCAGCGCGCCGTCGTCGCCGAAGTCGCGGCCCGTGGCCACGCGGGCGCCGTCGAGCTCGAGGAGCTTGGCGTCGAACGACTCCGGGGCGCCCTCGGCCGTGTAGGTGCCCTGGACCGACCAGTAGGAGGCGGAGCGGAACGCCATGCGCTCGCGCTCCCGCTCGACGACCAGCCGGGTGGCGACCGACTGCACGCGGCCCGCGGACAGCCCGGAGCCCACCTTGCGCCACAGCAGCGGCGAGACCTCGTAGCCGACGAGGCGGTCGAGGATGCGGCGGGTCTCCTGCGCGTCGACGAGCGGGGCGTCGATCTCGCGCGGGTTGGCGAGCGCCCGGTCGATGGCGTCCTTGGTGATCTCGTGGAAGACCATCCGGTAGACGGGGATCTTCGGGTTGAGCACCTCGTGCAGGTGCCACGCGATGGCCTCGCCCTCGCGGTCCTCATCAGTGGCGAGGTAGAGCTCGTCGGCGTCCTTCATCTTGCGCCGGAGCTCGGTGACCTTCTTCTTCTTGTCGGCGTCGACGACGTAGTAGGGGTCGAAGTCGCCGTCGACGTCGACCGCGAACTTGCCGTACGGCCCCTTCTTCATGTCCGCCGGGAGCTCCGAGGGCTGCGGGAGGTCGCGCACGTGCCCGATCGACGCCTCGACGTCGAAGTCGGGGCCCAGGTAGCCGCCGATGGTCCTGGCCTTGGCGGGCGACTCGACGATGACGAGCTTGCGGGGCATGCGCGGGAGGGTCCTTTGGGTCGAGGGGTGACGGCGGGCGACCGGGGGGTCTGCCGCCGACGGTAACAGCGACGCCGCGCATCGCTGCGGGCGGGGCCGGTCCGACGGATGGTAGGCGACCGCGCCCACGGCCCGCTGCGGGGCTACCGTTCGTGGCGTGAGGTGCGAGTACTTCGACGACGGGCGCTGCCGGTCCTGCACGTTCCTCGCGACCCCCTACGCGGAGCAGCTCGCCGGCAAGGACGCGGCGCGGCGCGAGCTGCTCCGCTCCGTCCCCGGCGACGCCTGGCTGGCGCCGGTGGCGTCGGCGGACGAGGGGTTCCGCAACAAGGCGAAGATGGTGGTCGCGGGCACGACGGCGGCGCCGACGCTGGGGATCCTCGACCCGGCGGGCGCGGGCGTGGACCTGCGCGGCTGCCACCTCTACCCGTCGCCGATCACGCAGGCGCTGCCGGTCCTGGCCGAGGCGATCACCTCGGCGGGCCTCGTCCCGTACGACGTGCCGGGGCGCCGCGGCGAGCTCAAGCACGTCCTCGTCACCGTCTCTCCCGACGGCGAGCTCATGGTCCGGTTCGTGCTGCGCTCGCGCGACCAGCTGGGGCGCGTGCGGCGCGCGGTGCCGGCGCTGCAGGCGGCGCTGCCCCACCTCGCCGTGGTGACGGTCAACCTGCTGCCCACCCACGTGGCGCTGCTGGAGGGCGCCGACGAGATCGTGCTCACCGAGCGCTCGGTACTGCCGATGCGGCTCGGTGCCCTCGGGCTCGAGCTGCCGCCGCGGTCCTTCTTCCAGACGAACACCGAGATCGCCACCGCCATGTACGCCCAGGCCGCGGCGTGGGCGGGCGAGATCGGGCCGGCCACGGCGTGGGACCTGTACTGCGGCGTGGGCGGGTTCGCCCTCGCGGTCGCGGGGGTCCCGCCCGCCGACGGCGCCTCCCGGGTCGCGCCGGCCGCGTCCGGTCCGCGTGTGGTCGGCATCGAGACCTCCGCCGACGCGATCGACGGCGCACGCGCCGCCGCCGCGCGGGCGGGACTGGGGAGCCGGGTCTCGTTCCGCGCGGGCGACGCCACGGAGCACGCGCTCGCCGCGGAGCGGGCGGGCGTCCCCGATCTCGTGGTGGTCAACCCGCCGCGGCGCGGCCTGTCCGAGGAGCTGGCCGGGTGGCTGGAGTCCTCCGGCGTCGGCCACGTCCTCTACTCCTCGTGCCGGGCCGAGACGCTCGCGCGGGACCTGGACCGGATGCCGTCGCTGCGGCCCGTCGCCGCGCGGCTGTTCGACATGTTCCCGCACACCGCGCACGACGAGGTGATGGTCCTGCTCGAGCGGGCCTGAGGGCGGCGCGCGCGCAGCCGGCGGAGTTAGGCGGGGCCCGCGGCGTCAGGCGCGGCCGGTCCGGGTCCCGACGGCGGCCTGGAGCAGGACGAGGACGGCGAGGGCCGCCGTCGGCACGGTGGCGGAGCCCGAGACCTCGAGGCCGAGCCCGAACGCGAAGGGACCGACGGCGGCGACGGCGATGCCGACGGTCGACGTCACGGCCGACACCGACGCGGCGTGCTCGGCGGAGCGCGCGTAGCGGATCACCTGGTCGTAGGCGACGCCGAGGCAGAGACCCTGGGAGACGCCCATGAGCAGCGCGACCGGCAGCGGGCCGGACCCGCCGAGCAGCAGGACCGCGAGCCCGCCCACCGCGACGAGCGGCGAGAGGGTGGCGAGGAGGACCGGCCGGCCGCGGCGGGCGGCCACGGGTGCGAGGAAGGAGAAGGGCAGGGCGACGACGTTGAGCAGCGCCGCGTAGCCCCCGGCGGCTCCCTCGTCGACGCCACCGTGGGCGAACACCGTGGGCAGCCACGCGGAGGTCGTGTAGAAGGTGAGCGACGTGAGGCCGAGGTAGATCGCGAGGAGCCAGACCCGCCCGTCGCGCACCGCCGGCGCGGGGCCGCGGGGCGACGTGGCCCGCTCGGTGCCGGAGGACGCGGCCGCGGACCTCGTGTGCGCGGCCCAGGCGGCGAGGGCGAGCACGCCGCACAGGGACCACAGCGCGAGGGTGCCGCGCCAGTCGAGGCCGGTCGCGCGCATCATCGGCACCGTCGCTCCGAGCGCGAGCGCCGGGCCGAGGCTCAGGGCCATCGTGAACACGCCGGTGAGGCCGCCGCGCCGGAGCGGGTGCTCGGCCGCGATGGCAGCCGGCCCGAGCACGGTGCCGACGGCGATCGCACAGCCCAGGACCGCGGTGCCGCCCAGCAGCGCCGCGTCACCCGGGACGGAGCGGAGGAGCGTGCCGAGCACGACGCCGACCAGGCCGCACGCGACGACCCGGCCGAGGCCGAACCGGGCGGCCAGACGCGGGGCGAACGGTGCGACCACCAGCGTGAGGGCGAGCGGGACCGAGGTCAGCAGCGACAGGAACGTCTCGCCGTGCCCGGTGTCCGCACCGATGGTCGGGAGCAGGGGGCCGAGCGCGGTGGTGGGGATCCGCAGGCTGAGCGCGAGCAGCAGGATCGCCGACACGGCGAGGAGGTACGCACCCGTCCCCGGCGTCCCTGCGCCGGCTCCCCCGCGGCGCCTCGGTCCCACGGGGCGAGGCTCTCACATGACGGCAGTGGCCCGGCCACGCCGCCCGGTCCGCGCGCTCAGTCCTGCGGGCCGCGGTCCTCGGGGCGCTTCCAGCCGATCGCGGGAGCGACGTGCTCGGCGATGTTCGCGAGGATCGCCTGGTTGTACTCGACCCCGAGCATGTTGGGCACGGTGACCAGGAGCGTGTCGGCGGCCTGGACGGCGGCGTCGGCGGCGAGCTCGGCCGCGACGACGTCCGGCTCGCCCGCGTAGGTCCGCCCGAACCGGGAGCGCACGCCCTCGAGCAGGCCGACCTGGTCCTCGCTGTCCTCCGCCCGCGCGCCGAAGTACCGGCGGTCGAGGTCCGAGACGACCGGGATGACCGAGCGCGTGACGGACATGCGCGGCTCCCAGCCGTGGCCCTGCTCCTTCCAGGCGTCGCAGAAGACCTGGATCTGCTCGGCCTGGAGCTCGTCGAACGGCACCCCGGTGTCCTCGATGAGCAGGGTGGAGGACATGAGGTTGAGCCCCTGCTCGGCAGTCCAGCGGGCCGTGTCGCGGGACCCGGAGCCCCACCAGATGCGCCGCTCCAGGCCCTCCGAGCGCGGCTCGATCGCGAGCGGCACGCTCTCGCCGCTCTGCCGCGGGTCGGACATCACCACGCCGGCGCCCTTGATCGCCGCGAGCGCGAGGCCGGTCTTGGTCCGGGCGACGTCGGACATAGTCGTGCCCTCCTGGGCGCGGTAGCCGAACGCGCCTGCGCCGTCGAGGGCGGGCTCGGGGGAGCCGCGGGAGATGCCGAGCTGCAGGCGCCCCTGCGCGATGAGGTCGGTGGCCGCTGCCTCCTCGGCGAGGTACAGGGGGTTCTCGTACCGCATGTCGACGACGCCGGTCCCCATCTCGATCCGCTTCGTGCGGGCGGCGACCGCCGCGAGCAGCGGGAACGGGGAGGCGAGCTGCCGGGCGAAGTGGTGGACCCGGAAGTACGCGCCGTCGATGCCGACCTCCTCGGCCGCCTCGGCGAGCTCGATCGACTGCAGGTGGGCGTCGGCGGCGGTGCGGACCGCGCTGCCCTGCAGGGGCTGCCAGTGGCCGAAGGAGAGGAACCCGATGCGTTTCACGCCCGGTGCAACACCGGGCCCGCGCCGATGTTCCCGGGCCCGGCCGCACGCAGGGCGCGCAGCTCACGCCGGGCGCGGACGACCTCACCGACCAGGAGCGGTCCGAGGAAGAACACCGCGAGGACGGTGCCGAACGCCACCCACCCGAGCAGCGCCGCCCCGGGGTCGACGACGGTGACCGCACGCCGTCCCACCCAGACCAGCGCCGCCGCGAGGCTCACGAGGGCGCAGAGGATCGCAGCCGGACGCCGACCTCGTACGGCGGACAGGGCGAGGACGGCCACCATCGGCGACAGAAACATGCCCAGCTCGTGATCGCGCACCGCGAAGAGGACGTAGGAACCGGTCGCGATCGTCGCGCCGACGAGCGGGAACCGGCCGAGGAGCGCGAGGGCCGCGCACCCGAGCACCACCAGCACGTAGGTGGCGCCGTCGACCGGTGTGGTCGGCCCCCACCCGTCGACGGGGGTGAACGGTTCTCCCGAGGCGGCCCCGAGGGTGGCACCGAGCTCGACGACGAGGACGACCAGAGCGACGGCCGGCCAGCTGAGGAGGAGACGCCTGATGTCGAGCGTGGGCATGATGCTCCCGGATCCAAGGGTGAGTGAGCGTTTACTTACCCCTTAGGATCGGGTCATGCCCTCACCCCCGTCAACCCCCGGAGCACGCGACGCCGTGCCGCCGGCGCGCGAACGCATCCTCGACGCGGCGGCGGCGATCATGCGCCGCGACGGTCTGGTGCGCGCGACCACCCGGCAGATCGCGCGCGAGGCCGGGTGCTCGGAGGCGCTGCTCTACAAGCACTTTCCCGACAAGCGCGACATCTTCCTGCGCGTGCTGGTCGACCGCTCGCCCCGCCTCGACCTCGCTGTGGAGCGCGCCGGTGCCGGGACGGTCGTCGCCAACCTCGAGCACCTCGTCGCCGACCTGCTCGAGTTCTACGAGCAGGGCTTCCCGATCGCGGCATCCATCTTCAGCAGTGCCGCGCTGCTGCGTGCCCATCGGGAGGCGATGAGCGCCCGGGGCGCCGGCCCGGACGCACCCGCGGCCGCCGTGGCCCGGTACCTCGACGAGGAGAGACGGCTCGGCCGACTGCCCGACGTCGACACGGACGCGGTTGCGCGTCTCCTCACGGGCGCCGCGCTCCACGAGGCGTTCCTGGCCACCTACACGGGTAGTCCGATACCCGACCGTTCGTCTCTCGCCCGCCGCCTCGTCGCGCCCCTCGACCTCGCCGGGCGCGGGGGGCTCAGTCCAGGTCGAGACCGAGCAACGCGTTCTCCGTGACCTCCGGCAGCGCCGGGTGGATCCAGTACTGGTTGCTCGCGACCTCGCGCACGTCGAGACCGAAGGCGAGGACGGTGATCATCTGTTGGACGAGCGTGGACGCCTGGGGCCCCATGTAGTGCGCACCGAGCAGCCTGCCGGTGGCCCGGTCGGCAACGAGCTTGCAGATCCCGGTGGTGTCCTCCATCGCCCAGCCGTAGGCGACGTCGCCGTAGTCCTGGACCTTGACCGCCAGGTCGTAGCCCTGCGCCCTCGCCTCCTCCTCGGTGAGCCCGACCGTGGCGATCTGGGGGTGGGTGAAGACGGCGGCTGGGACGTGCTCGTGCGGCATCGCCCGCAGGTCGCCGGGGTGGAGGAGGTTGTGGCGCACGGCCCGCATCTCGGCGTTGGCGACGTGCTTGAGCATGTACGGCGAGGAGACGTCCCCGAGCGCCCAGACCCCCTCCGCCGACGTCGAGCGGCCGTACCCGTCGACCGCGACCCGGCCGTCCGAGGTCATGGCGACGCCGGCGGCCCCGAGGTCGAGCCGGTCGCCGTTCGGTACGCGTCCGGTGGCCACGAGGAGGACCTCGCCGGACGCCGTCGTGCCGTCGTCCAGGCGGAGGTGCACCTCGCCGCCGGACTCGTCGACGCCGGTGACGGCACGGCCGGACCGCACGTCGAAGCGCGCCTTCGCGAGCTCGTTGAACCGGTCGGTCAGCTCGGTGTCGAGGTGCCGCAGGAGCGGCGAGCGCGCCACGATCGTCACCTTCGTCCCGAGCGCCTCGAAGACGTGGGCGAACTCCATGGCGATGTACCCGCCGCCGAGGATGACCATGGAGCGCGGCAGCTCGGGCAGCCGCATGACGTCCTCGTTGGTCCGGTAGGGCACGCCGGAGGCCTCGATCGCCTCCGGGACGAACGGGCGCGAGCCGGCGGCGATGACGACCTGGTCGCCGGAGATGACCTTCTGCTCCGTGCCCTGACCGGTGCGCAGGGTGCGCTCGCCGACGAAGACCGCGTGCCGGTCGTAGACGTCGATGTTCGGGGTGCGCGGGCCGCGGCGGTACTCCTCGCCGCCCGCCGCGATGAGGTCGACCCGACGGTCGAAGACCCGATCGACGATGCCGGGCCAGTCCACGGAGGTCACCTGGGCCTCCAGCCCGAGCCGGCCGGACGCCGCGGTCTCGTGGGCGACATCGGCGGCGTAGACGTACATCTTCGTCGGGATGCAGCCGACGTTGAGGCACGTGCCGCCGAACCGGCCCTCCTCGACGATCGCGATCGAGCGGTCCTCGAGCTCGGGGCCGGGGATCGAGTTGCCCGAGCCGGTACCGATGATGACGAGGTCGTAGTGCTGGTCGACGGCGGTCGGGCCGGCCGGGGCGGTCATGGGGTCTCCTTCTGGACGGTGATGGGATCTCCTGCTGACGAGCTCGACGGGGCGGGCACGAGCATGCCGGTGGCGAGAAGCTCGCGCAGCCACCAGACGAGCTCGGCGGTCAGTGCGTCGGCGTCGACCTCGAGCAGTCCCGCGACGGCGGTGACCAGGGTGCCGAGGGTCAGCTCGCCGTCGCACGCCCCGACGACGGCGGCCAGCCCCGTCGAGGCGCGCACCGTGCGGCCGTAGCCGCCGCCCTGGACCAGCTCGATGACCTCGGCCTCCGCGGCCCCGGGGCGGTGGTGGCGGACCTCGGTGACGTCGGGGGCGACGGCGAGCCGGGACCCCAGCAGGGCGGCGTCGTCACCGAGCGCAGGTCGGAGCAGGGCGACGGCGTCCAGCACCCCGGCGACGTGCTCCCCAAGGCGCTGCCGCACCGGGCCGGTCGCCTCCTCGAGGCGTCGCCACGCCGGGCCGCCGGGGTCCTCCTCGCCGCGGCGTCGCACCGTCACGTGCCCCATGCCGATCGCCGTGACGCCGCGGGCCTCGAGGTCGCCGAGCCAGCGGTCGGCGGCGCGTTCGAAGGAGTCGCGGCCGGCGGCCGGGTGCGCGCCGCCGTCGCGCAGCCAGGTGTCGACGTAGGTGGCGGGGTCGACGGCGTCGCGCTGGACGACCCACAGGTCGAGCGCCGGGTCGACCCAGCCCGCCACGCGGTCGCGCCAGTCCGCGCCCTCGACGTGCTCCCAGTTGGCGAGCAGCTGGGCGGTGCCGCCCGGCGCGAGGTGGTCGCCGACGCCGGCGAGGAGCTCGGCCACGAGTCCGTCGCCCGCCGCTCCCCCGTCGCGGTAGGTCGCACCGTCCTCCCCCGCCCGGCCGGAGATGACGAACGGCGGGTTGGACACGATCGTGTCGAACCTGCCGTGGGCGGGTGCGAGCAGCGAGCCGAGCCGGGCGTCGACCGACACCCCGGACAGCTCCGCCCCGAGGCCGGTCAGAGCGAGTGCCCGGGGATTGACGTCGGTGGCGACAACCTCGGCGCCGAGCGCGGCGGCGCGCAGCGCGAGGTAGCCGCTGCCGGTACCGACGTCGAGGAACCGCTCCCCCGGCGCCGGCCGGACGGCGAGCGAGTCGAGCGTGCGGGTGGCGGCGCCGACGCCGATGACGTGCTCGTGCGCCGGCTCGCGCCCGGGGACGAGGAGGTCGGCGAGCACCCATCCGGCACGGTCGCCCAGCTCGGCCGGTGTGACGCCGACGAGGGGCTCGACCCGCTCGCCGTCGAAGGCGGCCATGCCGAGGGCGACGAGGACCACGACCGGGTCGGGTCCGTCCTGCGGGTCCTGTTCCTGGACGGGCGCGCCGGCCGGGACGAGGTCGGCCGCGGCCACGCCCTGCCCGAGCACGAACAGCCGCGTCCACGCGGCCGCCGGGCCCGTGGCCCCCTCCAGCGCCCGGAGCGCCGGCGCCCGGTCGCCCGAGGCGAGCAGCGCCTGGGCGACGGGCCCGAGCAGCCGCGCGACGCCGTCGGGGGTGAAGCCGGCCCGGCGCCAGACGCCGGCCAGGGATTCCTCGGGGAGCTGGGGCACCCCTCGAGGCTACGAGACGTCGGCTGCGGCCAGCTCCCTGGCCTCCTCGCGGACCGCGCGGCGGCGGGAGAGGAGGACCGCACCGATGGCGACGAGCCCGGCCACGGCCGCGAGAGCGACACGCAGGGTGTGGTTGGCGTCGGCGGGGACCGACCACTGGACGACCATCGGGGCGATGAGCAGCGCCACGAGGTTCATCACCTTGATGAGCGGGTTGATCGCGGGGCCGGCGGTGTCCTTGAACGGGTCGCCGACGGTGTCGCCGATGACGACGGCCTCGTGCTGGGCGCTGCCCTTGCCGCCGTGGTGGCCGTCCTCGACGATCTTCTTCGCGTTGTCCCACGAGCCGCCGGAGTTGGCGAGGAAGACGGCCATGAGCACGCCCGTGGCGATCGTGCCGGCGAGGAACCCGGCGAGCGGGCCGACGCCGAGGCCGAAACCGACGGCGATCGGGGCGAGGGCCGCGAGCAGGCCCGGGGTGGCGAGCTCGCGCAGGGAGTCGCGGGTGCAGATGTCGACGACCTTGCCGTACTCGGGGCGCTGCTCGCCCGTCATGATGCCGGGCATGTCCCGGAACTGGCGGCGCACCTCGCGCACGATCGCGCCGGCGGACCGGGTGACCGCGTCGATGGTCAGACCGGAGAAGAGGAACACCGTGGCGGCGCCGAGGATGACGCCCACCAGGGTGACCGGGCTGATGAGCTCGTAGCTCATCATCGCGCCGACGATGCCGTCGGCCTGCGCGCGGCCCTCGGCGGCGAGGTCGCCGACGGCGGTGTTGACGACGTCGGCGTAGGACCCGAACAGGGCCGTCGCGGCGAGGACCGCCGTCGCGATGGCGATGCCCTTGGTGATGGCCTTGGTGGTGTTGCCGACGGCGTCGAGGTCAGTGAGGATCTGCGCGCCGGCCTCGTCTACGTCACCGGACATCTCGGCGATGCCCTGCGCGTTGTCGGAGACCGGGCCGAAGGTGTCCATCGCGACGATGACGCCGACGGTGGTGAGCAGGCCGCAGCCGGCGAGCGCCACGAGGAAGAGGGCGAGCCAGATCGAGCCGCCGGACAGCAGGAAGCAGCCGCAGATGGCGGCGGCGATGACGCCCGCGGTGTAGACGGCGGACTCGAAGCCGACGCCGATGCCGGCGAGCACCACCGTGGCGGCACCCGTCCGGGAGGTGGCGGCGACTCGCTGCGTGGGGCTCGTCCCGGTGCCTGTGTAGAAACCGGTGAGCCAGAGGATGACGCCGGCGAGCGCCACGCCGATGAGGACGGCCAGCGAGGTGACGACGCGGGGGTCGTCGATCGGGACGTCGGTGACGGCGCCGGCGGTGCCGACCGTGTCCGCGAACGTGCTCGGCAGGTAGACGAACGCGGCCACCGCGGCGAGGACGACGCCGACGACCGCGGCGGTGTAGAAGCCGCGGTAGATGGCCTTGAGGCCGGACTCCGCCCCGCGGACCCGGGTGGTGAGGACGCCGAGGACCGCGACGACCGCGCCGACCGCGGTGACGAGCAGCGGGAGGATCATGCCGTGCTCGCCGAGGGCGGCGCGCCCGAGGATGAGGGAGGCGACGAGCGTGACCGCGTAGGACTCGAAGAGGTCGGCGGCCATGCCGGCGCAGTCGCCCACGTTGTCGCCCACGTTGTCCGCGATCGTGGCGGCGTTGCGGGGGTCGTCCTCGGGGATGCCCTGCTCGACCTTGCCGACGAGGTCGGCGCCGACGTCGGCGGCCTTGGTGAAGATGCCGCCGCCGACCCGCATGAACATCGCGAGCAGCGCGGCGCCGAACCCGAAGCCCTCGAGGACGGTGGGGGCGTCGGCGCGGAAGACGAGGATCGTCAGCGAGGCACCGAGCAGGCCGAGCCCGACGACGCTCATGCCGACGACCCCGCCCGTGCGGAAGGCGATGCGCGCGCCGTCGGCGCGTCCGCCCGCGCGGGTGGCGGCGGCGGCCACGCGCACGTTGGCCCGGACGGCCAGCCACATGCCGAGGTAGCCGATCGCCGCCGAGAACACCGCGCCGACGAGGAAGGCCACGGAGCGCCCGATCCGCACGTCCAGGTCGGCCGGCAGGAACAGGAGGAGCCCCGTGATGACGACGACGAAGACGCCCAGGGTGCGGAACTGGCGGCGCAGGTAGGCGGAGGCGCCCTCCTGGACGGCGCGCGCGATCTCCACCATGGACGCGGTGCCCGTCTCCTCCCTGAGCACCTGTTGTCGGAGCACGAGCGCGAACGCGAGCGCCCCGACGGCGAGCACACCCACGGCGACGGCGATGACGAGCGACGAGGTCGACAGCTCCACGGATCCTCCACGTTGAGGGCCGCCCGGACGGGCGGTGACGGCGACGGCCACGGGTGGCGGCCGCAGCAGCGCGACCGGCCCCGGGGCCAGCACTTGTCGGTGGAGCGTAACCGACGCGTGGCCGGGCGTCCTCCCTGGTGACCGCGGCGCGCCCGGCGGATGCCACCGGCTCAGCCGCGGGTGCGCCGCCGGAACAGGATCGCGGACGCCACGATCCCGAGCACCGCGCCGGCCGCGAGCCATGCGGCGGCGACCCAGCCGGCGTCGCCGACCGGCAGGTCGAGCATCAGGCCGCGCAGTGCCTGGACGAGCGGCGTTATCGGCTGGTGCTCCGCGAAGGTCCCGAGGACCCCGGGCATGGTCTCCGCCGGGACGAAGGCGTCGGAGGCGTAGGGCACGAACAGCGCGAAGAAGGCGAACGCACCGGCGGCCTGTGCCGACCGCACGAGCAGGCCCCACACGACGCCGAGGGCGGACATCGCCACGATGTAGCCGGTGACGAGGGCGAGGACCGCCACGACGTCGATGAGGGACATCGAGGGCCGGAAACCGACGACGACCGCGGTGAGGACGGCGACGACCGTCGTCGCGAGGTTGCGGACCACGGACGCGACGACGTAGGCCGACGGCACGGTCCACGTGGCCACCGGGAGGGTACGGAACCGGTCGACGATCCCGCCCGTCATGTCCTCCGCGACCCCGACGGCGGTGTTGGCCGCGCCGTACCCGGCGGCCAGGACGACGATCGCCGCGGCGACGTGGTCGACGTAGGTGATCGGTGAGTCGCCGAGGTCGATCGCGCCGCCGAACACGTAGACGAAGGCGAGCGTGATCATGATCGGCAGGACGAGGCCGAGGATGATGCCGTCGACCTGCCGGACCTCGCGGGTGAGGGATCGCCGGGTGAGCAGCGCGAGGTCGGCGATCGGCGCGCTGCGGGCGGTGGCTGTGGTGGTGGTTGCGGGGGCTGTGGCGGCTGTGGTGGTCATGCGCAGGCTCCGGTCAGGGTGAGGAAGACGTCGTCGAGGGTGGGCCGGTCGAGCTCCGTCGAGCGGACCTCGAGGCCGGCGCCGTGCAGCGCGTCGAGGACACGGCGCAGGTGGTCGGGGTCCGCGAGCGGCACCTCGACCGTGTCCTCGCGGACCACGGCGTCCGGGCCGAGCAGGGCGGCCGCGGGGTCGAGGTCGGCGGGGTCGAGCACGAGCCGGAGGCGGTCGGTGCCTACCCTTTGCTTGAGGGCGGCGGCGGTGTCGTCCGCGACGATCCGGCCGCCGTCGATCACCGCGATGCGGTCCGCGAGCTGGTCGGCCTCCTCGAGGTACTGCGTGGTCAGCAGGATCGTGGTGCCCTCGGCGCGGAGCTCGCGCACGACGTCCCACAGGTCGGCGCGGCTGCGCGGGTCGAGGCCGGTGGTGGGCTCGTCGAGGAAGAGGATGCTCGGCCGGGCGACCACCGAGGCCGCGAGGTCGAGCCGGCGGCGCATGCCGCCGGAGTAGGTGGCGGCCGTCCGGCGCGCGGCACCGGTGAGGTCGAACCGCTCGAGCAGCTCGTCAGCCCGGGCGCGCGCACCGGCGCGGCCGAGCCCGCTGAGCCCGCCGAAGAGGAGGAGGTTCTCCTCCCCCGTGAGGAGCGGGTCGACGGTGGCCTGCTGGGCGGTGATCCCGATGCGGGACCGGACCTCGCCGCCGTGCGTGACGACGTCGTACCCCGCCACGCGTACGGTCCCGGCGCCCGGGGGGAGAAGGGTGGCGAGGATGCGAACGGTGGTGGTCTTGCCCGAACCGTTCGGGCCGAGGAGGGCGAGCAGGCCGCCCTCGGGGACCGTGAGATCGATGCTTTCGAGCACGCGCGTGGCGCCGAAGGACCGGGTGAGGCCGGTGACCTCGATGGCCGGTGCGGTCATGGCGTCTCCTTTCTGCGTATGAACTACAGTGTGCGTTGTACGCTAATGGAGGGCCGACCGGACGTCTAGGGTGATGACGACGTGAGGAGGGTCATGGACAGCATCGGTCCCGACGACGTCCAGGGCCTCCCGCCCGCGGTCGCCCGGATGTGGAACCTCGCCGAGCCGACCAGGCGCGGGCCGAAGCCCCGGATCGGGTTCGACCAGGTGGTCGGGGCGGCCGTCACCCTGGCCGACGAGGAGGGCCTGGCGGGGGTCTCGATGGCCGCCGTCGCCCGTCGTCTCGGCGTCGCCACGATGTCGCTCTACCGCCACGTCGACAGCAAGGACCAGCTCGTCGAGGCGATGCTGGACGCCGTCGCCGGGGAGCCGCCCGAGATCGCCGCCGGCGGGTGGCGCGCCTACCTCGCCTCGTGGACCCGGGCGAACCGCAACCTCTACGTGTCGCGGCCCTGGATGGTCGACGTGCCGCGGGGCGCACCACCGACCGGGCCACGCAGCATCGCCTGGCTCGACCGCGCGCTTCTCGCGCTGCGCGAGACCCCCCTGGACGGCGGCGAGAAGATCAACATCCTCACGACGCTCACCGGGTACGCGCTCAACGAGGCGACCCTCACCGTCACGATGGGCCGCGCCGCCGGGTCGCGGGCGGAGGCCGGCCTCGGTGAGGTCGAGGATTACGGCCGGCTCCTCGCGACCCTCGCGGCGAGACGCGGGTACAGCGAGGTGGCGCAGGTCGCCGCGGGGGACGTGTTCGTCGGCGGCGAGGACTGGGTCGTCGACACGGACTTCACGTTCGGCCTCGAGCTCCTGCTCGACGGCATCGAGGCGCTCGTCGCGCGGCGGACGGGCTGACGCGTCGGCGCGGGCGGCCGCCGGCGTCGCACAATGGCGCGATGACCTCCCTCGTCGACCTCCTGCGCCGGGTGGGCGCCGAGGACGACCGGCTCGTCCACCTCGAGCACCTGCCGGCGCGGCCTGCGCGCACCGCCGACTGGCCCGCCTGGGCCGACCCGGATCTCGTGGCGGGGTACCGCCGGCTCGGCGTGCCGCAGCCCTGGCGCCACCAGGTCGACGCCGCCGAGGCCGTCCACGCGGGCCGGCACACGGCGGTGGCGACCGGCACCGGGTCGGGGAAGTCGATGGCGGTCTGGCTGCCCGTGCTCTCCGCGGTCCGGGCGGGGGCGCTCGCCGCGGTCGGGCCCGACGCCGGGTCGATCGCCCGGCACACCCGCCGCCCCACGGCGCTCTACCTCGCCCCGACCAAGGCGCTCGCGCACGACCAGGCCACGGCCCTGGAGAACCTCCTCGGCTCGGCGGGCCTGCGGTCGGTTCGTGTCGCGACGTGCGACGGCGACACCCCGGACGCCGAGCGCGACTGGGCGCGCGAGCACGCCGACGTCGTGCTCACCAACCCGGACTTCGTCCACTACTCGGTGCTGCCGTCGCGGCGCCGGTGGGAGCGCGTGCTGCGCGGCCTGTCCGTCATCGTCCTCGACGAGACGCACGCCTACCGCGGGGTGCTCGGCGCGCACGTCGCCCTCGTGGTGCGCCGCCTCCTGCGGGTGGCCCGTCACCTGGGCGCCGAGCCGGCGGTCGTGTGCCTGTCCGCCACGAGCGCCGACCCGGGAGTCTCGGCGGCGCGGATGATCGGCGCGGACCCGGCCGACGTGGTGGTCGTCGACGACGACGCCTCGCCCGCCGGTCACCGCTACCTCGCGCTGTGGCAGCCGGCACCGGCGGACCGCTGGGGGGCGCACGCGTCCTCCGGCGCGGTCACCAGCGGCGCCTCCGCGGGCGGCGCGTCCGCGGGCGCCCCTGCGGTCCACGACCCGACGGCGGGCGGACTCATCGACGTCGCCCCCACCGGCGGCGGCGATGCGGACCCGTGGGCCGTCCCGGCCGATGCCGTGGCGGCCGAAGAGGCGCTCGTCGAGGTCGATCGGGGCGGGGCGGACGACGTCGGGGCGGGCGCGGACGAGGAGGGCTCGGCCGAGGAGGTCGAGCGGCGGTCGGCGCTTGCCGAGTGCGCCGACCTGGTCGCGGACCTCGTGCCGGCCGGGGCGCGCACGCTGGCCTTCGTCCGGTCCAGGCGCGGCGCGGAGGCACTCGCCGAGTCCGCCCGCCGGCAGCTGGCCCTCGTCTCCCCGGCGCTCGCGGACACGGTGCGGGCCTACCGGGGCGGCTACCTGCCCGAGGAGCGCCGCGCGCTCGAGGCGCAGCTGCGCTCCGGCGAGGTCCTCGCGATGGCCACGACGAACGCCCTCGAGCTCGGCATCGACGTCTCCGGGCTCGACGCGGTGCTGCTGTGCGGGTGGCCGGGCTCGCGCGCGTCGATGTGGCAGCAGGCGGGGCGGGCGGGCCGCGCGGGCGCCGACGGGGTGGCGGTCCTCGTCGCCTCCGCCGACCCGCTGGACGCGTTCCTCGTCCACCACCCGGAGGCCGTGCTCGGGGAGCCCGTCGAGGCCACCGTCTTCGACCCCGCGAACCCCCACGTGCTCGCCCCGCACCTGTGCGCGGCGGCCGCGGAGCTGCCGCTGACGGACGGCGACCTCCCGCTCTTCGGCCTCGACGACGAGCGCGGTCACGCCCTCCTCGACCACCTCGTGAGCACGCTCGGCCTGCTCCGGCGCCGCCCGACCGGCTGGTACTGGGACGTCGCCAACAACGTCCGCGCCCAGGACCTCACCTCGTTGCGCGGCACGACTGAGCGGCAGGTCCAGATCGTCGAGGCCGCGACCGGGGCCGTCCTCGGCACCGTCGACGCGGGCAACGCCGACGCCACCGTCCACCCGGGGGCGGTCTACGTCCACCAGGGCCGGGTGCTGCTCGTCGACGACCGGGTCGACGACGTCGCGATCGTCTCCGACGGCGCCCACCTCCCCTACCGGACCCGGGCACGGAGCAGCTCGAGCGTGCGGTTCCTGTCCGAGGAGACGGTGGCCGAGCACGGCGACGTCCGCTGGGTGACGGGCGAGGTCGAGATCACCTCCCAGGTCGACTCCTTCATCCGCTACCGGGTGCCGGACCAGCGGCAGATCGGGGTCGAGCAGCTGGAGATGGACGCGCGCACGTTCCGCACCGTCGGGACCTGGTGGACCCTCGGCGCGGAGGCGCTCGAGCGGACGGGCGTCGAGGCCGGCCGGCTCGGCGGCGCGCTGCACGCGGCCGAGCACGCCTCGATCGGCATCCTCCCGCTGCTCGCCACGTGCGACCGGTGGGACATCGGCGGCCTGTCGACGGAGGTGCACGACCAGACCGGCCGGCCCACCGTCGTCGTGCACGACGGGTTCCCCGGCGGGGCGGGCTTCGCGCGGCGCGGGTTCGACACCGCCGCCGAGTGGGTCGCAGCGACGCTCGAGACCGTGGCGACCTGCCCCTGCGCGTCGGGATGCCCGCGCTGCGTCCAGTCGCCGAAGTGCGGCAACGGCAACTCCCCGCTGGACAAGGCCGGGGCCGTCGCCGTGCTCAGGGTGCTCGCCGACGCGATGCCCTGACCGGGCGCCGGCGCTCACCCGGCCGGGCCCGCCCGCGCGCTGGCCCGGGTCTCGACGGTGCCGAGCGCCCCGAGCGCGGCGCTGACCGTCGCGGTGACGACGACCTCCTCCCCGTCCACCTCGCACGTGGCCGTGACGGCGCGGTTCGCAAGGACGACGCGTCCGGACTCCGCGCAGGCCTCGACAGGGCTCACGCCGCGCTGGATCGCCCCGGCGGCGGCCAGCGACCCGAGATCGGCCGCCCCCTGCGCCTCGTGGCGCGCCACCTGCACCTGGGCGAGCGCGAGGACGGCGACGAGCACGAGGAGCATCGAGGCGATGACTCCGGCGACGACGACGGTCGCGCCGCCCCGCTCGCCGTCGGTGCCGCCACGGCTGACCGCCGTCCGGGTGCCGCTCACGGAGCCACCTCCCCCACCAGCTCGTCCTCGGGGACCGAACGCGCGGTCGCGGACACCTCGCCGCTGGTGACGGCGAGCGCCCCCGGCCACGGAGCGACGACGGTGACGACGACCAGGCCGCCCTCGTTCGAGACGGCGACGTCGGCGCCGTCGGGGGCGAGCCGCATGGCGTGCTCGACGACGACGGCGTGGCTCTCGCCCGCGGCCGCCGCCCGGGCACCGGCCCGGGCCGCGTCGGTCGCACGCAGCTGCGAGGCACCGGTCGCGATGGCTGAGAGCACGAGGAGCAGCACGAGCATGACGGCGGGCAGCACGATCGCCAGCTCCGCCGTCGCCATGCCGCGCTCGGCACCGCCGACGCCGGCGTCGTCAGGCTCGACGGCGTCGTTCGG